>JBGSMW010000008.1:0-33262 GCA_041739985.1 Draconibacterium sp.
TAATGAAAACCTTCATCCATCGGGCCTTCGGTGGTTCCTATCCAAAGCGTATCTGCACCTTTTACAAGTTTGGTTCCACCCCGGCCACCAAGTCCGAGGCTAACAACCACGCTTTCTGCTTCGGGAGTCTTAACCCGGAAACGTGCATAACCCTGCGAATTTACCATTGGGTATTCTTTACCCGGTTGATTAAAGGTTGAAGGTTTGAAATCTTCCTTGATTTCTGTTGGGGTGGTTTGAGCAAAGCAAAGACTTCCGGTTAAAACCAGTGAAATCAGTAAAATGAATATTTTGTTTTTCATAATTGAATGATTTTAAAATTCTTTTTAAAGTTGGAACTTTATTGTTTTCACTAAAACAGACTTCGACTACGCTCAGTCTGACAGTCACCCTGAGTCCCGAGTACTCGGGAAAGGGTGCTTTTGTTCTTCTCTTTTCTAATACTACTTTTTAAATAAAAGTGGTGCAAACTGATAAAGACTCCGTCTCCAGCTTTGCCACTCGTGCGCTGTTTGCGGAGAAACATAGAAATGAGTGTTCATTCCGGCTGCTTTCAGTTTTTCGGTATTTTCCTTTGGGTCACCCGAGTTTCCTCTTCTTGGATTCTCCAATTCGCGGCTGCCGTATCCAACAAACAACAGTTTTACATTCTTTTTGAAATCAGGAGATTTTTCCACATCCTCCGGACTGATACTGCCTCCGCTGAACATACCGACATGCGAGAAAACATCAGAATTAGCCAACGTAATTGCACGGGTTTGCATACCACCCATCGAAAGTCCGGCCATGGCGCGGTTTTGCTGGTCGGCCAAAGTACGGTATCCGGCATCAACCATCGGTATAATGTCATTCAGTAAGGTATTTTTGAAACCATCGGCCCAACCTTCGGGCGGCCACTGTGCAGGACGTTCGCCATTGGCCGGTCTCTGCGGCAACCGCCAGCTCCCGTTATCCATCACAATAATAAACGGAACTGCTTTTCCTTCTGCAATCAGGTTGTCCATAATAAGATTTGCGTGCCCCTGGCTTGCCCAGCCTGTTTCATCTTCGCCACCGCCATGTTGCAGATACAAAACAGGATAGCGCTTTTGAGTATCCTCATTATAACCCGGAGGTGTGTAAATAAAACAACGGCGCATAGCATCGTTTACTTTTGAGTAATAAATTTTTTCAATTACCTGTCCGTGGGGTACATTTTTCAGGGCATAAAAATCCTGGTCTTTCGCAGGAATTTCAATACCACTACCCCAGCGACTGGCGCCAAAGTAGTACAAACTGCCGGGGTCGGGCACTGCAGCACCGTCAACCCAAAGCTGGTAGTAATGGAAACCCTCATCCTGCGGAGCCGATTCGCCTGTCCACACGCCAGCCGTATCTTTTTTCAGGTCGTATTTTACTGCGCTGATGTCGAGTTGAACTTTTGTTGCACCAGGTGCTTTTATCTGCACACGGACCCGTCCTTCGGAGTTTACCATCGGGTATTCCTTGCCGGGTTGGTTGATTGTTGAAGGTTTAAAATCTTCAACAACTGCTGTCTGGCTGGTTTGGGCAAAACCCACAAAACCAGTCATCGACAAAAACAAAACAGAAACAAATAAATACTTTTTCATAAGGCTACTTTTTTAATTTTTGAATACGAGTTGTGCAAACTGATAAAGGCTTCGCCGCCATGAATGCCATTCGTGAGCTGTACCCGGAGAGACATAGAAATGAGTGTTCATTCCGGCTTCTTTTAATGATTGGGTATTCACTTTCGGATCGCCACCAAAGCCTCCCCCTCTTGGGTTTTCGAGTTCGCGGCTACCATAGCTGATAAACAAAAGTTTAACGTTCTTTTTAAAATCAGGTGTATTCTTAATATCATCCATACTTATGCTGCCACCACTGAACATACCAACTTGCGAGAACACATCGGGATTGGCCAGAGTGATCAGGCGGGTTTGCATACCACCCATTGAAAGACCCGCCATAGCACGGTTTTTCATATCACCGGCTACACGGTAATTCGCTTCAACATAAGGAATCAGGTCGTTGAGCAGGATTTTTTTAAACTCTCCGGCAAAATCAAAACCGCCCGGACCTCCAGGTCTTCTTCTTGTTGAATCTGTGTTAGCAGTATTTTCCGGTCCTGGATTACGAGGCCTTTCAAAATTGACGCCGCTGTTTTCCATTACAATGATAAAAGGAACTGCTTTCCCTTCTGCAATCAAATTATCCATAATCAGGTTTGTATGTCCCTGGTTTCCCCATCCGGTTTCATTTTCGCCCATACCATGTTGCAGATACAACACGGGGTAGCGTTTCGAATTGTTTTTATCGTAACCGGGAGGAGTGTAAATGTAAGCACGACGCACACTGTTGGAAGTTTTTGAGAAATATGGTACCTCACGCAACTCACCATGAGGAACATCTTTTAAGGCAAAGAAATCCTGATCGTCAGATGGAATTTCAATTCCACTTCCCCAGCGACCAGCGCCAAAGAAATAAAGGCTTCCCGGATCGGGTACAGACGCACCGTCGATATTCAGTTGGTAATAATGAAAACCTACATCCTGGGGAGCAGATTCGCCTGTCCACACGCCTTTTTCATCTTTCACCAAATCGTACTTTATTGCGCCAATATCGAGCTGTACTTTGTTGGCCCCGGGTGCAGAAATCTGGGTACGCACCCGTCCTTCGGAATTGACCATCGGGTATTCTTTCCCTGGTTGATTTACTGAAGAAGGCTTGAAATCTTCAACAACACTCGATTGTGACTGCACAGTGCAAACACTTCCAGTAAGCAAAACTGCCAATACAAGTTTTTGAATTTGTCTTTTCATTTAAGTTATCTTTTATTTAATTAGTTATTCCAAACCACTGTTTTTTATGTGGAAATAGTCGAACGAAACATCAAAAGGTGTTTCCGGTTTTGTAGTGCTTGAATCAAACCAGAAAGTACTTTTCATGTATTGCGTTACAATTCCGTCGCACACAATCAATCCGGCATTGATATCTTTCAGCAACATGTCGGCAGTTCCGAGCTTTTCGAAAGTTATTCCGTCAACCGAGTAATAAGCTGTGTAAGTGCTTCCCTTTTTCTCCAGTTTCAGGATGAGCGCATTTTCGCCTACAATTTCATTTTTCAGGTTAAACGTTGCGAAAGATTTTGTAATGCCGTTTTCTTCCATCACCAAATCGATGGTGCCGGGTTGCGGGCCTCTTTGTCTTGTGGTTTTTATCACGGCCCTGAATATCAGCTGTACAAAATTGTCGTCGTCCTGGTATGCAATAATTCCTGCATTTTCGGGTTGCGACGGTGCTCTTGATGCCACCAATTTTGTTTCGATGGTCCAGTCGTTGTTGGCACTTTGCAGCAGCATATTTTTTGCATTGTTTGTGGCTTCTGTAACAGCTCCCGCTTCACTGGTTATGGTGAGCGAGCCCGCTTTTTTGGAAAGACTTTGTGCCGATTTATTTTCGCGGTTCCACTGCCAGCGCGGATTTACAGCGCCTCCGTCAAATTCGTCACTCACCGATTCTGCATCGAAATTGAGGTAATACACATTCTTTTCAAGTGTGATATCGTCGATAAACTGAACGGTGGTAGTTCCCGGAATTGCTTTTGCCTGTTCAATTTCAACCGAAATACCAGTGCTCAAAGCTTCCGCTTTCACAACCGGCATTTTGGAATTGCTTTTCAGCAGATAACTGTAGGCTTTTACCTCTTTGTCAAAACCAGGGATATTTTTTCCGTTCACCGTCACTGATTTTGGATTCAAATCGGGCATCACCTTTACCGGGGAGCTGTTTGAAACCGTGGTTCCGTCAATGGTAACCACAGCAAAAACCGATGCCACTCCCACGCCCGTGGCGGTTACTATACCTTTTTCGTCAACGGTAACCACTTTCGGGTTGTTACTTTTGTAAGTAATCTGAGCTTTTGAAATATCATAAAAACTATCGTCGGACATGGCCGCAGTTACACTGGTTTGAATGGTATTACCCGGGCGCAGCACAACTTTGTCGCTTTCGGCCACCACCGTGGTTAGCACGGGTTTATAGCTGCCGGTCATTTTTGCTTCGAGTTGTCCTTTACTATCTTTTGACGATGCTCCTACCTCAAAAATATATTTCCCAAGGTCGAAAGTGATTTTGTCTTTTTCTGCATCCCAGAACCAAAGGTCTTTGCAGTCGATATCGATGGAAACCGTTTTTACCTGGCCGCGCGGAATGCTCACCCTTTTGAAACCTTTCAACCGTTTTATAGGCCTTTGCAATGAAGCCGGACTGTCAGGCGTTTTTACATAAACCTGCACAATTTCGTCGCCGTCAACTGTTCCTGTGTTCTGAACATCGACACTGACTGTGATTTTATCGTTGGGTGTAATGTTGGTTTTGCTGATGGCAAAATTGCTGTAGGCAAACGTGGTGTAGGACATTCCAAAACCGAATTCGTAGGATACATCTTTGTTGAAATACCAGTAAGTACGGCCGTTGGTGCCGTCTCCACGCAACGTGTAATCGTTAAAATCGGGCAGGTCGCTTAACGATTTAAACCAGGTTACATTGAGCTTTCCGCCGGGATTTACGTCGCCAAACAAAATTTTCGCCATGGCCGTTCCCTGTGCCTGTCCATTGTAACCCGTCCAGATAATACCCGAAATGTTGGGCAGATTTTTAAATTGCTCCACCTCCACCATTCCCATGGTTTGCATCACCACGATGGTGTTTGGATTGACAGCGGCAACTGCTTTTATCAGTTCGTTCTGATTGCCTGGCAGGGTTATCGAAAAACGGTCGGATTCCTCTCTGCCGGTGGATTGGTCGGTGCCCACAAAAATCAGCACTACATCAGAACAGGAAGCCAGATTCAGGGTTTCTTCGTCAATCTTTTTCTCGGTTTCGCGATACACAAGCACCAGTTTTTGCGGACCTGTAATTCCAAGTGTATTTATTTTCACAGGAACAACTTTTGGCCGTGCAAAACCCGAAAATCCGCCGCCACTTTGCTGCCCACTGCTGACTTTCTCGGATGCCAGCACATTTCCGGTGACCGAACCAACCCTAATTTCAAGAATGCCACCTTCGGCAGAAGCACTCAAATTAAACCTGATTGAATCGACATTGGTAATATCCACGTCGTCATAGGCTGTCCAGTCGCCGTTTTTGATTCCGCTGATGGAAGTGCGGCCAAAACGAGCAGCCACAATCAATCCGGGTGCTGAAGCCACAAATTTTGTAGCATCGTATTCTTTTAAAACTTCACCATTTCTAACCGTGGAAAACCCGCTGACATTGATGAAATCGGTGTTTTTGTTGGTGTTGCCACTGTTCATGGTGACAATTTCGGTATTCAGATTATGCTGTTTGATGTAGTTCTGAATTCCGGCCAGATGTGAAATATTTAAATGAGGTTCAACCTGACCAGAATAATCGCCCAGTTCAACCTTGTCGGCCTGTGGCCCCAAAACAGCAATTTTCTTTACCTGTTTTAAATTGATGGGCAAAGCTTTTTCGCCTGTATTTGTAATCACGCTGTTTTTCAACAAAACCGGAGTTTTGGTGGCAATTTCGAGCGCGAGGTTATTGTGCGACGGGTCGTTGATAATGGAAGGTTTGATACCGGCGTACGGAACAATTTCGCGCGGGTCGAACTCGCCCATTCTCATTCTGATGGTAAACAGATTTACCAGCGCTTTGTCGATTTCGCCTTCGGTTAAAATTCCCTGCTGCACGGCTTTCAGCGCGTTTGACTGGTAAACGCCGCCGCAATCCGTGTCAACACCGGCTTTGATTCCCAGTGATGCCGCCACTTCGTAACTATCGGTAAAATGATGGCCTCTCACAATATCGTCGATTGCGCCACAGTCGCCGGTTACATAACCATCCATTCCGTAAGTTTTGCGGGCGATGGTATCCACCAGAAAACGGCTGGCCGACATGGGAACTCCGTTCACTGCGCCATAAGCCGTCATAATTGCCGGAAGTTTATCTTCCTTGATAAGGGTTCTGTATGGCGCCAGGTAAAACTCGCGCATATCGCGGTCGTCCATGTTGGCGCTGCCCGAGTGGCGGTTAAACTCGGTATTGTTGGCAAAATAATGCTTTCCGCAGGGAACTGTTTTCAGGTAAGTCGGGTCATCGCCCATCAAACCCTGAATAAAACCTTTGCCGATTTGCGAAACTAGGAACGGGTCCTCGCCAAAGGTTTCGGCAGTGCGCCCCCAGCGCGGGTCGCGGGCGGGTTCAATAACCGGCGACCAATAGGTAAGTGTAAAAATAACCTCGTGATTAAAACCACGGGCCTCGTCGGCAATCACTTTTGTTTCGCGTTTAATCAGCTCCGGGTCCCAGGTTGCGCCAACAGCCGCGCTGTTTGGAAAGGAAGTTGCCGTCATGCCGGCGTTGTTGTTTCGCCCCATAATTCCGTGCAGCGCTTCACCCCAAACATCGTAATGATTCACTCCCAAACGCGGGATGGGCGGCATGGTATTTCCGAGCTGACTTTGCTTTTCTTCGGGAGTCATTCGAGACACAAGGTCGGCAGCACGCTCTCTGAACGAATACGCTGTGTTCAGGTAAATCGGTTTTTTTGCCTTCTCACTGGCAGGCATAAAAGCAATCAGCAGAAGAGAAAGCAGAATTAAAACTGATATTTTTTGTTGTTTAATTTTCATGAAAATTGAGTTTTTTAACTATTCATGTCATGTGCTTCGTTTCACCCCCAACCCCCTAAAGGGGGCTTTCGCAAACAGTTTAGTCTGTTGTTTGTCAACGGCTTACTATTTAAAAATTCTTGGTGCAAATTCGTTGAGCGCCCTGCGCCAGGTGAGCCATTCGTGGGCTGTTCCCTGCGATTCGTGGAACACGATGTTTTTGATTCCATGCGCTTTTAACTTCTCAACCTGGTCCTTCGGATTGCGTTCTTCGGTACCAGTACTGATGAAAAGCAGATTCATCTGTTTGTCGAATGCAGCCGGGTCTTTAAATACGCCGTTAAAAGCATTTACAACATCGTCGCCACGAACAAAAAACCCGCTGAAAGTGCCCATCCACGCGAATTTGTCCATGTTGGCAAAAACTGTCATGGTGGTTTGCATACCGCCTCTCGACAAGCCGGCCATCGCGCGGTGCTCTTTGTCGGTGTTGGTGCGGAAAGTTTTGTCGATATACGGAATCAGGTTTTCAGCATAAATTTTGGTGACATCACCCGAAGACTGACGAACATCGGAGTTGGTTTTGATGTCGCCGCTGGGCATCACCACAATCATTGGCACTGCTTTTCCGGCGGCAATCAAACCGTCCATAATATTGGCCATTTGGCCCTGGTTCGACCAGCCGTTTTCATCTTCACCCCAACCATGAACAAGATACAGCACCGGGTATTTTTTATCAGGATTCTGTTCATATTCAGCCGGAACATACACGTTGATATGACGTTCGAGCCCATTGATTTCTGACCAATAATAAATAGAACGCACCTGTCCGTGAGGAATGTTTTTGTTGAATCTGTAATAAACGCCTTCGGGGCCTTCAGGGATTTCAATCCCCGATGATTCCCAGTTGCTGCCAAAGTAAGCTTCGGTATTTCTGTCCATCTCTGCAACTCCGTCAATCAGTACGGCATAGTAGTGAAAACCAACCACCTGCGGGTCGGATGTGCAAGTCCACACACCGGCTGTGTCTTTTGTCATATCGTATTTTTTCCCGCTTAAATCAATCTGAACATTCTGTGCAGTCTTTGCCACAACCCGGAACATGACCTGACGGGTTTGGGCATTTACCGCCGGGTATGGCGATAAGAAAGTGTTGGTTGAAGCAGGTTTAAAACCTTCAGGTAGTGGTTGCGGTTGTTGTCCGCGCTGGACACCGGCAAATTGTGCTGATGCGATACCGCAAATCAGCGTTGCCATCAGGATAAAAGTAATTCGTTTCATCATATTAGTTTTATAGTAAGTTTTTAGTAATCAATTTATTCTTTATTGTTTGTAAGAGACTCACCCTCTTCTCCCTCTCTACGGGAAGAGAGGGACGATACGGCGTAAGACGAAACTGCCTAAGTGAAAAATTAGTAACCTTTCATTTTCAATCTTTTATCAACCATACTTCGTTCTTTTAAATCTCTTTGAAGTTCAAAATACATCTCTATTGAAGCACAATTTTTGCTTTTTTCAAATCTTTGTCATCGGAACTGGTTCCGTAAAAAATTTCGTACTCACCCGGAATCACAGCCATTTTCCCAATTTCTCTGTCGAAGAATTCAAACGAATTCCAGGGCAGACTGATATTTGCCTTTTCTGTTTTGCCTGTGGCAACGGTTATTTTCTGAAATCCACGTAAAGTTTTTACAGGTCCGTCGGTGTCATTCAGTTTGTGCACATAAACCTGTATCAGTTCGGTACCGTCCATTTTACAGGAGTTTGTTACAGGAATCGAGAGTTCAACACTTTCGTTTTTATTGATTTCATCGTTGTAAACTTTGGCCTCCCCAATTGTGAAAGTTGTATAGCTCAGTCCGAAACCAAAGGGGAACAGCGGTTTTTCGGTCATAAAACGGTAAGTACGGTCTTTCATGGAGTAGTTTTCAAAATCGGGAATCTGTTCCACGTTTTTATAGAATGTAACCGGAAGTTTGCCCGACGGAATGTAATCGCCAAACAAAACATTTGCAATGGCAGTTCCACCGGCCTGACCGGGATACCACGCCTGCAAAATGGCTTCGCACGATTGGGTTTCAGGAACAAATCCCATGGCTGAACCCGAAAAATTCACAAAAATCACTTTTATTCCGGCAGCTTTCAACGCCTGTAACATCCGGCGCTGAATGGTCGGGAGTTCAATATCGGTGCGGTCGCCGCCCTTGAAACCGGGAATGGTAACCCGCATTTCTTCACCTTCCAGCGACGGAGCGATACCACCTGCAAATATTACAATATCGGCATTCTTTACTTTTTCAATGCTTGCAGAAAGATCAAACGGAACGAGTGTTCCAAAATCAAAATTCAGAGAAGCGTCAAAATTTCCCTGTGAAAAATTGATTTCAATTTCATAGGATTTACCGGCTTCAACTTCCATTTTGTGCACAATATTTGGCGTGGCGGCAAAAATATTCCTGACCACAAGCTCGCCATTAATGGTTAAAGTTGCCCGTCCCATGTTTTGAAACTGAAATGCCACTTCACCCGATTTGGAAGGGAGGAAAATCGTTTTGTAACGGGCTGAGAAATCGCGGATATTCACGCCAGCCGCAAAAGCAGTTGCACCGGTTGTGGTTAAACGGAATGGCGTTGCAAGAAAATCGGTTGCAACCGGGTCGCCTTCAGGAGTGCGCGTATTCCAATACTGCGCTGCAAAACCGTTTTTCCCGTCGAAACTGCACTCGTGGAAAAGGCTGCTGACAGCCATATCCTGTGTACGGTCGCACCCCGGTTCGTAAATTAGTTGACCGTCAGGAACCACTTTTTGCATGGCTTCGAGTAAAGTAACCGTGTGTGCCGGAAACCCATTGTAATTGCCCCATTGCATTACCGAGTCGTTGGCATTTGGCCCCATCAGCGCAATTTTTGAATTCTTTTTTAAGGGTAAAATATTGTTGTTGTTTTGCAGCAGAACGATACTTTCTTCGGCGATTTGCAAAGCCAGTTGCTGGTGTTTTTCGCTGTTTACCACCGAAATCGGGATTTGCCAGGCTGGAGCTGCGTTCATTTCGCCTAATTCAAAACGCGCTTTCAGCAATCGTTTCAGCGAAATATCAATCTGACTTTCTGCAATCAAACCGGCAGTTACTGCTTCGGGCAACTTGCGGAAATCGCTGCCACATTCCAGGTCGGTTCCGTTAATCACCGCATTGGCCGAGGCATTTGTAGCGTCGGGTTGTGTGGCATGTGCATTCTGGCGATAAAAATCTGCAATGGCCCAGCAGTCGGAAACCACCAAACCATCGTAGCCCCAATCGTCGCGCAGAATTTGAGTTAAAAGACGGTTACTACCGCAGCAAGGTTCGCCTTCGAAACGGTTGTATGCACACATTACTTCTTTTACATTGGCAGTTTGCACCAGTTCTTTAAACGCGGGAAGGTAGGTTTCCCACAAATCGCGCGGGTCGATATTTTCGGCATTGAATGAGTGGCGGTTCCATTCGGGACCAGAATGAACCGCATAATGTTTGGCGCAGGCGTGGAGTTTGTCGTATTCGGCATCATCCGGGCCCTGCAAACCTTTTACAACTGCAACACCCATGCGACTTGTCAGGTATGGGTCTTCGCCATAAGTTTCCTGTCCACGCCCCCAACGCGGGTCACGAAAAATATTGATATTCGGCGTCCAGAAAGTTAAACCCTGATAACGTTTCAATCCGCCCTGTTTGCTGTAATCGAATGATTTGGCCCGTGCCTCATCAGAAACTGCTGTAAAAACATCGAGCAACAAAGCGTCGTTAAATGAAGCAGCCATGCCGATTGCCTGTGGGAAAACGGTGGCAAGACCTGAGCGGCCAACGCCGTGCAAAGCTTCGTTCCACCATTCGTAGGCTTTGATTCCCAACCGTTCAATGGCGGGAGAATTGTTCTGCATCAGCGACGCTTTCTCTTCCAGTGTCAGCCGTTTCAGCAAATCGTCAGTCCGTTCATCAGGCGTTAATTTCTCGTTTTGATAGGGAAATGGTTGTGCCACGGCGAACATCTGAACTGTAAAGAAAAACAGTGCAAATGAAAAGGTCAGTAAAAGGTTTGATTTATGTTTCATTGAAAGCAGTTTGTTTAATTGTAATAATATGTAATCCTTTTTTATAATTGTACTTCATTTCACCCCCAAACCCCCTAAAGGGGGCTTTTACAATCAGTAAGGTCTGGTACTGGTCAGCAACCAATTTCCCTTTGATGATCTTATCCCGAAATTCGGTATTTGCGAAAGGCATGACAATAGAAATAGGTTTTTTTTCATTCCACTTTTTGATTTCTATTTAAATATCAATTGCGAAAACTGGTAAAGGCCACTTTTCCAGACAATGAAATCATGTGCTCCTCCCGGTTCGACGTAATATATGTGCGGAACATTGTTGGTTACCAGATAGTCGTGGGTACGTTTACTGAAAGTAATCAGCCCGTCTTTATCACCGCAGGAAATCCACAGCAATTTGAGTTGTTCCTTTGTTTTTGCGGGGTCGGGAATAAGTTGTTCCGGACTTTTTGTGTTTGGAGCGGACGAAAATCCTCCCACCCAGGCAAATACATCCAGATTTCCCAAACCAAAATTCAAAGATTGGCCACCACCCATCGATAAACCTGCAATGGCACGGCTTTCGCGGTTGGCAATCACAGGAAAATTCTTTTCAACATACGGAATTACGTCGTTGAGCAAATCTTTTTCAAAAGTAGCGAATGCCTCCACTTTGTCAGGTGCAAAAATATTACCGGTTGCACGGTCATCTTTCATTGCGCGGCCGTTGGGCATCACAATAATCATCGGTTTCACCTTCTTTTCGGCATAAAGATTATCGAGAATCACTTCGGGATGACCACCGTTGAGCCACTCTTTTTCGTCGCCGCCAATGCCGTGCAACAGATAAAGTACAGGGTATTTTTTATCAGCAGAGTAGCCTGGAGGTGTGTAAATTAAAGCTTTTCGTGTTGTTCCCACAGTTGTGGAGTTGTAACTTATAGTATCGATTTTTCCGTGTGGAATATCGGTTCGGACAACATCGAAACCGGGTGAAGCGGGTGTTATTGTGGTTTGTGCAAAGGTTAAGTTTGCGAAGATCAAAAATGCTGTAAGCATAAAAAGTAAATGTTTCATATCGTTATAGATTATAATTGCTGTTTTACTGATTGTTTTTGTTTTAACTACTAATTATTTTGTGGTGTGATAATCCGGTATTTCCCGCTTAAATGCATGAGGCTGAAAAGGTAAAGCAACCCGTCGTAATATGGGTCGAAATAACCATCTTCATAGGGTTCGAGTTTTGCATTCCAGAGTTCATGTACAAAATCGAGGCTGTTTTTATCGTTTCCGATTAGCGAAGTAGTTGCTGCAGTTGACTTCAATCCCAGCGAATGCCTGAGTTTTTTAAACCCGCCAGCCCCCAGAATAAAATCGGGTGTTGTTCCATCCGGGTTGAACTGGTCTTCGAAAGTGTCGATTCCCTTTGAGCGCAAAAATCCCTGAAGACGCTTTGCATAATCTTCCTGCCAGTTTTTATCTTTTCCATACCAAACATAGTCCTGGGTAATATTCATGGGAACCCTCCACGAGTCGTAACGAAAAGCAGCAGGCATCCAGGGTGTGGAATGTGGTTCGCCACTAAATTCGGTATAATCGAAGTTCAGCCCTGTGACCGGATGACATGCACGGTGCAGGAAAACGCGCGAAGTGTCGGCACAATCAAGATAAAACTGCTCGTGACCGTCGTTGGCATATTCGGCCCATATTTCGTAAAAAGCCGGCAAATGATACGACGGGTCGGTCCAGTTGTAGTTTCGTCCCTCGGGAACAAAGGTGATTTGCTTGTGCTCCACATTGATAAGGTTGTAAATGTTACCAGTTCCGTCTTTTTTCCACATGGCATCCAGAATTCTGCGGGATTCGGCATAATAATCAATTCCTGTTTCGTTTCCCCAGCGGTTAGCGGCAAACAAAAGACTGGTTACATAGTATAGTTCGCCATCGGAAGCTGACCCCGGTGAATTTTGTTTCATTGTTTCAGGATTGAAACTCCATGCAAAATAGGCTTCGCGCGGGCCCGACTGGTGTTGCAGGTATTTTTTCGAAAAGCGCCAGATGCGGTCGAAAACTTCCTTTTTATCGAATTGAACTGCCACCATCATACCGTAGGACATACCTTCGGTGCGGGCGTCTTTGTTTTTTATGTCGGAAACATAGCCCATCGAATCACCCACTTCGAAATAAATGCGGTTGGGGCCTTCGAATAAATCGGTATAAGCCTTTTCCACTTTTTTATCGATTTCGGTTTGACTGTAACCTGCTTCAAGAAAGAGATTCCTGTAAGCGCCGGTATGGTAAACCTTATTTTTCCTGTTCATTTCCCTTGTGAAAAAGTCAGTCATCATTTTCAGATTTTGTTCAACCTGAACTCCCGGTCCATGCCCGCCACCGGGAACTGAAACAAACTGACACAGAATTTTTGCGTTCTTCAGCGCTTCGTAAAAAATAACACTCTGGCAGTGCGGAACCACCCTGTCTTTATCGCCATGGAAAATCAGAAACGGAGGGTCATTCTCATCGATAAAGGTTATTGGACTGGCCAATAACGTTTTTTCTTTGTTTTCCTGAATAGGCCCGCCAATGTACAGTGATGCCGGGGACTTTACGTCGTTATGAATAAAATCGGTTCCGCCACATGAATCCATTACAAGCATATTTGTTGGCCCAAACCAATCAACCACAGCATCAACAGAACTGCTGAATGCTGCATTGTTACCGGTTGTTCCTTCAATATCTAGAGTGGCTGTACCGAGCGTAAACTTTTTTACATTACCCGAAGTTCCGGCCATTGCCGCAAGACTTCCGCCCGATGAACTGCCTGTAATACCAACAAAAGAAGTATCAATCTGGTATTTTTCAGCATTTGCCCTTACAAACCTGATGACAGCTTTAATATCGTTCACCTGTGCGGGGAATTTTGCATCAAAGCTCGAACGATGGTTTGGAGTTACAACGGCAAAACCAGCCTCAAGCAAAGCTTTTCCGAGTGTTGAAAGGTCGGCTCCTTTTGCATTATTAGCCATCCATGCACTTCCATAAATTGAAATCACAACCGGATATTTTTGCTTCACTATCTCTGGCAAATAAATGTCCAGGTTATGATAATTCATTGAATCGCCTGCATAGTTAATGTCTTTCCAGCTTTTAGAAAATGACTGGCTGAAACCGCTGAGGGAGGCAAAAAGTAAAAGAAAAAAAGTAAGTCGTTTCATAAGTTTAGTTTTAGTTTTCAAATGCAATTTACTGAAAACTACCGGTTAAAAAAGCAATGTAAAACAACACAGGAGAAATACTATCAGTTTCTATGTTTTTAGTTAGAATAAGGTTTAGGTAAAAATAGACATTTGATGTTTATGGTTATTTCGATTTTAGATATTCAATTTTTAATTTTGGATACCGGGTTAAAAGAAAGCCGGGCTTCAGCTCAAATAAATGTGGCTAAAGTCCGGCATACTGAATAAAAAAAGTTTACCCCGAGACTCAAAGTCAAAAAAATAAAACCCGCCGATCGTTTTTAAAGCAAAACACCGGCGGGTTTATGTACAAACCTTTTAATATGGCATTTTAATCTACAGGAGGTTCAGGCTTGGGAGCTGGTTTACTTAACATCTGGTCGGCGTAGTATTTACGGGCGGCATTCAGCAGGTTAAGGGCTGTTGTAAAAAGCTGGCTTTCGGTTGCTTTGGCCATTGCAAATACATACTCTACGAAATCGGTATAAAGCACCTGCATTTCTTTGCGGACGGTTTTCATGTCGTAGCTTTCGGTCATTGCAGTGCCCACCATTCGTCCGCCAAACAAATTCTTAAAAATATCGTTTGTCTCCGATAAGCGGGTAACATACTTGGTCATGTGCAGGTAGGCGATTTTTTCGCTGTAGGCTTCGCTGTTTAAATCGTTTACAAGTTTGTCGATAGCCAGCGATTCGGCTTCGTAGTTTAATTTGGCAATGTTTTTAAACGTGCCAAACAAAATTTTCAGACTGCGGCTGGCTTCCACTTCTTCCGGGTCGTCAGCCGATGCATGAAGTTTTAGTGCAAGGTTGAAAGAACTTACCGCCTTGTCCCGTGCCTTGTCGGCCAACAGGATTTTCTCGGTTTCTTCGTTTTTTTGTACCTGCGCAAGCGCGGCAAAGTACAACTCAGTTTTGATACCGATTCTTTCCATGTAACTGTTGTAAGGAACATCTGTCCGTAAAGCGGGATCAATGGTGTTCAAATCGTTCTGATGGCGAATCATCAATTGTCCGGCTTCCATATTCGTCAAAGCCGAAATTGTTAAAGGTTCAAGAATGTAATTCATTGTAAAAAAATTTGGGTTTAAAGAACTTTAGTTTAGAAATTCGGTTCTAAATTATTCATTTATTTTTATTATCATAAGTATTATTGTATTTTTTTTTCAGAAAATTATTCCTTTAAATGAGGAGGTTATATAATTCGGATATTAATTTCCTGAATAAAAATTCATGATGAATTTAACGGTTTGAAGGTGTTAAACAGTCTGCTTATTTAGAATCATTCAGCGGAAGCCCAAAAAGTATCCTTTTCAGGTCGCCGCAGTCAGCGCGAAGCAAAAAAGTATTCTTTTCGGGTCGCCGCAGTCAGCGGGAAGCAAAAAAGTTTCCTTTTCATGTCGCCGCGGTTTGCGGCAGGCAAAAAAGTTTCCTTTTCAGGTTGCCGCAGCTTGCGGCAGGGTAAAAAGTATGCTTTTGGGGTTGGCGCAATTTTTCATTTATCAGTTAAGCAGGTGATTTGGATTTACCCGGTGGTTAAACGGGTATTTTCCAACCCGGCGGGTTGGCATGTTTATAGAAATATTAAAGTGAAGTGAATGTACGACCCCGGACTGGGGGTCGAATATTATGGTGTGGTATGTTTTTCTATAAACATCCGACGAATCTGCCGTCGTTCTCTTGCTTTTAATAGGCATTTATTCCATTATTATTTCTATTTTTAACACTTATGCTGGTAAATAACCAACTGATGAACAACTTAAACTATCTTCTCAACCAACCGCTGACATGGACAATTAACAAGAAGCAAACTATTCTTCAGAGCAACGCCGAAACTATCATTGAGTTGACAGAGGAAAAAAACGCAAAGGCTTCCTTCATGTTTGACGGAAAAAAATACACCATTCAGAACAAAGGTTTTGGTTATGCACATATCATTCTTGAAAGGTACGGCGAGCAGATGGTTATCATGAAAATAAATTTTCCGAGGAGTAATGGTACTATAAAATTAAAAAATGAAAATCTTTATTCCTGTAAAATCACTAATACTCCTTTAGTTAAACTTTCGTTTTTCAACAATAAAGAAAAAGAAATACTCTACTACAAGTTAGACGCAACGGAGAATCCTAAACCAATTTTGAATATTGTTGACCATTCAATAAATGAATATGATCTTCTGATGTTGATAATTTTAGGTTGCTATTCGTTTATGGGAATTGTAAAAGAGAATGAACAACATTAATTTTCAAGACTTCACGCTATTCCGCTATTCCATTGCTTGGTTATATAATGTTTTTTCTATAAACATCCGGCGGCGCTGCCGTCGTTCTCTTGCTTTTTGCAAGGCGGTTATTATAGGGTCGGCGCGCCCGGAGATAAACATCCGCTGACAAATAAGAAACTGATGATAAAATTGTATTTTGCAGGAAATTTATTGAATTCCTGAATTGTATGAGTTTATTTCAAAAATCGGTAGAAAAAAAGTATTTAAACGAATTGGATACGACCCTTGTTGAAAGGAAATACAAGGATTTTCAGCATTATTTCGGCAATCCTGCGATTCAGGAAAACATCAGAAATGCAAAAGAAGAACAATTTCAGGAAGGATTTTTACGTGAACTTTTTGTTTCGATTTTTGGATATACACTCAATCCGCATCCCAATTTTAACCTGACTACCGAATTAAAAAACATTGCCAACAGCAAAAAGGCCGACGGAGCGATACTTACAAGGGGTCATGACCCCTTGTCGACACCCTTTGCTATTGCCATTATTGAATTAAAGGGAACCGACACAACCGATTTAGACAAAATTGAAGCCCAGGCATTCGGGTACAAAAACCATCATCCGAAATGTGTTTATGTGATTACTTCAAATTTCGAGAAACTCCGTTTTTACATTCAAAATGCTGTTGACCATCTCGACTTTGATTTGTTCAACCTTTCCAGCGAGCAGTTTTCGTTAATGTGGCTTTGCCTGGCAAAAGACAATTTGCTCAACGGATTGCCCCAGAAAATAAAGGAATCTTCGGTTTTACAGGAAGAAAACATTACCAAAAAACTGTATGCCGACTATTCAAAATTCCGTGAAGCGATTTACAACAACCTTGTTTTAAATAATCCTGAAACTGATAAACTTTTACTTTTCAGGAAAACCCAAAAATTAATCGACCGTTTCCTGTTTATCTTTTTTGCCGAAGACAGGTTGCTGGTTCCTCCAAATTCTATTTCACAAATAATTGAAAAATGGAAAGACGATTCTGATTTTGGCGATGTCAAACCACTTTACCACACGTTCAAAAAATACTTTCATGTGCTGAACGTGGGAAGACCAAAAAGTGGCAACCGGCAGGAAATATTTGCATACAACGGCGGATTGTTTAGTGAAGATGAAATATTGGACAACTTCAATATAGATGATACTATTTTATTCGAACACACGCTAAAACTCAGCCAGTACAATTACGAAACCGATGTGGATGTAAACATTCTCGGACATATTTTCGAGCACTCGCTGGGCGACATTGCGGCAATAGCCGCAACAGCAGCAAGCGAGCATGCTCACTTGTCTGCCACACCGACTCCTTCCGTGCGGAAACGGGACGGCATATTTTACACACCGAAATACATTACCAAATACATTGTTGAAAATACAGTTGGAAAACTTTGTGAGGAAAAACGCGCAGCGCTTGAAATTATTGACGAAGAATATGCCAAAGGCCGCAAAAACCGTAAAAAGGATACAATTACAGCACTCGACAAAAAGCTGACCGAATACAGAAACTGGCTTTTGAGTTTAACCATTCTCGACCCTGCCTGTGGTTCGGGGGCTTTCTTAAATCAGGCACTTGACTTTTTAATTACTGAACATCGCAAGATTGACGATTTGCGCGCCCAGCTTTTTGGAAGCGGTCTGGTTTTCTCGGACATTACAACCGACATTCTCGAAAAAAATATTTACGGTGTTGACATCAACGAGGAATCGGTTGAAATTGCCAAGCTCTCGCTTTGGTTGCGCACCGCACAAAAAGGCCGGAAACTGAATAAACTCAATAACAACATAAAATGCGGAAACTCGCTGATTGACGACCCCGAAGTGGCAGGCGAAAAAGCCTTTAACTGGCAAAACGAATTCCCGAATATTTTTCAGAAGAAAAATAAAAAGGCATGGCATGTAACAACCGCGACACATAATTCAAGGTACTCGCAGAGAATGTTCGATAGTTTTGTGAAGTTAGGAGAACCTGTATGGCTTTCTGAAAAAGAAGAATTAATCGTTAGCGAAACTATTGCAGAAATTGCAGAAAAAGACAATCTGAACATACTTGCCTATAACATTTGCGGCGACCACGCACATATTCTGCTGGTATGTGAAGAAGAAGAACTGCCTAAAATAGTGCAGAAAATAAAATCGATGTCGGCAAGGGCTTGCAACATTGCGATGGGGCGTACGATACCGGCAGCAGAAACGACGGAGCATGCTCCCCGGGAAGGACGCGGAAAAACACAGTTCCACCTCTGGACACAAAAATTCGGCAATACACCAATAACCTCTACCGAACAACTCGAAAACACCATCCGCTATATCGAAAATAACCGAATAAAACATGGGCTGGACGGAAACGATGGAGCATGCTCCCTCATCGGTAGCGTCTCTCCGGACCAGAACAAGGGAGCAAGCTCCCTTGTCAATACTCCTCCGGTCGATAACCTTTCCTCCAGGTTCTCCTCGTCCGGCAGTAAACTTGCCGCAATCGCGAAACGAATAACCTGTACACGCGAACACGCTTTCCGCTCCGAATATAAAGGCGGCTTTGATGTGGTGATTGGAAATCCGCCGTATGGTGCAACTTTGGACGATATAAGT
Source organism: Draconibacterium sp. (assembly GCA_041739985.1). Lineage (GTDB taxonomy): Bacteria > Bacteroidota > Bacteroidia > Bacteroidales > Prolixibacteraceae > Draconibacterium. The sequence goes on from JBGSMW010000008.1 coordinate 18,800, forward strand.
AAACAGTTCATTACTTCAAATTACCAATGTTTTAAAGGCAATTTTGATATTTACAGTGCTTTCATTCAACTTGCCTTTCAGATTTGTAAAAGAAACGGTTTTTGGAGTTTCATAAATCCAGTCTCCTGGCAAACCGGTGAAAATTATATCCTTTTAAGACAATTCTTATTACAAAATGGCAAACTTGAAATTGCAATAAAATTGCCCTATGACGTTTTTGAGAATGCCTATGTCGATACCGGAATATATGTAGTAAGAGCAATAAATTCAATTAATTATGAATCGTTAGTTTATGAGTTTCCGATAAGATTTAAGCAATTGGGAGATTTATCAACAGATACTCGATTGAAAAATTTGCCAAGTCAATATTGGTCGGAATTGGATTCACTAAAAATTGTTTTAAATCCTTCTTATTATGAATTGCTTCCAAAATTATTTAAGAATACCATTTCATTAAATGATATATCAGATTCTATCAGGGGAATCCTTCCTGGCGAAAATGATGTTTCGGAAATAAATATTTCAGGAAACAAACTTTATTTCACAGGTGGCTTATATCGTTACAAAATTGAACGAGATTTTCAATATGTGAATTATGGAGACCATTTAAAAGAAAAACCAAAAGATTACAGCTTTTTCCAAGGGGAAAGAATTCTGATAAGAAGGTTGATAAATCGCCAGTTTCAAATTATGGCAAATTATGCTGATGACGAATTTGTTAATAAAAAAGACCTTTATAATTTAAAAGTTACAAATGATGATTATCAAATAAAATACCTTTTAGCAATTATTAATTCAAAGTTAATTTCGTTTTTAAAAATTAGGGGAGCAACTACAGCAACCAAAGATGATTTTGGTCAGTTAACTTTAAGTGATATTCGTCAAATTCCAATTAAATTCGCTAATGACAAAAAACAGCAGGAGTTTTCCGAATGTGTAGATTTAATAATTCATCAAACAAATCAATTTCAAAAAACGCAAAATCAGTTTCATGATTTGCTTCAAGTGAAATTCAATCTTGAAAAACTAAATCAGAAGCTTCAAAATTGGAATGAGTTATCATTTAGCGAATTCTTAAAAGAACTCCAAAAAGCAAAAATAAAACTCAGCCTTTCGGAAGAAGCCGAATGGATGAACTATTTCAATGAGCAAAAACAAAAAGCTCAAACCCTGAAATCCGAAATCGAAAAAACCGACCGAGAAATTGACCGGATGGTTTATGCATTGTATGGATTAACGGAGGAAGAGATTAAAATTGTGGAGGGGGCTGTTTAATCTGTGCCTTTCCTGAAACAGCAAAAACCTATTTATAAAAGCAACTAAAATGATGGTGAATACGGCAGCAATAGTTTTTGCAATTTTAACTGGAGTTGTGATTATTTTCCAGGCATGCCTTGCCGCAGGTTTGCCATGGGGAGCAGCATCAATGGGAGGAAAATTTCCAGGTAAATATCCGCCTAAAATGAGAGCAGTTGCAGTAATAAATATTCTGATATTATTGTTTATCGGGATAATTGGTTTGTCAAGGGCTAACCTGCTTTTTACACAAATGATGTCATTTTCGAAACCTGCAATGTGGGTTGTAGTGGCATTTTTTGCTGTTGCGACAGTGATGAATACAATCACTCCCAGCAAGATTGAAAGAATTTGGGCTCCTGTTGCTGGCATGCAATTAATAACAAGCATTATAATTGCCCTTAGCTAAAATAAAATCTAAGCAGGAAAGAATATTATAAACTTTAGCGAATGGACAAGGTGTTCTGAATAATCCTAAATCACCGGATAAATACCTTGCAATACCAACAGTTTACCTTTTCCCCAGCGAAAACAAAAACTCAACTCCGCCTTTGTAGCTGTTACGAACTGAAATTTCACCTTTGTGGAGCTGAACTGCATTTTTTACAATGGCAAGCCCCAGTCCGGTGCCGCCCATTTCGCGGGTACGGCCGTGGTCAACCCTGTAGAACCTTTCGAAAATACGTGGAAGATGGTGTTCCGGAATTCCGGCTCCAGTGTCGGAATAGGAGAAATAGTAGTATTTTTCGTCTTCGTGGTAAACCTTCACATTGATATTTATGCCGGCTCCGCCATAATTGATTGAATTTTCGACAAAGTTCTGGAAAATTGAAAATAGCAGCGATTCGTTACCCTCGATGATTGTATTCTGTTTCACTTCGCAGGTAAATACAATGTTTTTTTCGTTAATGCGGTTGGCAAAATTTTCGTAAACCTCGCTGATCAATGTGTTTAAGTCGATGGGTTTGAATTTGAAAAGTTCGCCGGCATCTTCAATATTTGTGAGCAGCGAAACGTCGTTGATTAAATCGGTGAGCCGTTCTGACTGCAAGAATGTTTTTTCGAGAAAATATTTCTGTTTTTCTTCTGGCAGAGGCCAGTTTTCGAGCATGGTTTCAAGATAACCTTTAATCGATGCAAGCGGGGTTTTTAGTTCGTGTGCTATGTTCGATGTAAGTTGCTGTTTCATCAGCCTTCTTTTTTCGAACCGGGTTATGTCGGTAATCATTACCTCAAAACTTTTATCGAGGAAAATGATACTTTGAATTTGAAAGAATTTTTCGCCTTTCGAGATTTTGTAATTGAGTTGCGGCAACAATTCGGAAGTAATTGTAACGTGTTCTTTTAAATTCTTTTTGATGAATTTATTCAGTTGATTAAACTCTTCCAATTGAAAAATGCTTTCGGCTGATTCAATTTTATTGTTTGAAATAATATTAATGTGCTGAATAAAAAACCTGTTCGAAAGGGTTTGATGTTTTTCGTGTGAAAAAAACGCAATCCCTTCGTTTAAGGCATTTAAGTGGTTAAGCAGCTTTTCCCTTTCATTCGATAATGCGTCTTTTGTTTTTTTCAAATCGTGGTAAATGTGAATAATTTGAGTACCGATAATTCCCAGTTCATTTACGGGGAAAGAGGTATTTGGATCAATCAGTTCGTTGTTACCTGCTTTAATTGCGAAGTCACGCAGTTTGGTAATTGCATCGGCAAGTCTTGAAGTAATCAGAAATAAAATGAACCCAATAGAAACAAAAACTGTAACAATAAAGATCATAAAAAAGCTTTCGGCTTTCAGGAAGTTTTGAATTTGCAAATCATAAACTACAGCAGTTCGTACAAAATACCCGGCGTATTTTTTGGCGTAGTAGTAATATTCCTCCTGTGTTGTATCCGATTTCCGAATGTTTGAACCGATGTTGTGTTGAATTGCTTTTTGAATTTCCGGACGGTTCAGGTGGTTTTCCATCGATTTGTACTCTTTCACCGAACTGTCATAAAGCACTGTGCCATCTTCAGAAACCAGGGTAATCCGAATGTGCGGCTGTGGAATTACTGCTTTTATCTCGCTGATACGAAAAGTTTCATCTTTAGCAATCAGGTTATTATTCAGTTCAAAGCGATGGGTAATTTCAGTAATGTTGTCGAGAGTATTTTCAAGCTGCCGGGTGCGGTAATTTTTTTCGCGCTGATACTGAAACGTGAGTATAGCGGATGTAAACAGAAAGAAAACAAGGCTGTAATAGAAAAAAATCTTACCTCTGAAAGAATTACGAATCACGTCGGGCAGTTTTATAAGTATTAATCTTTGTTTGTAAAGCAGTAACCATATCCCGATTTCCCTTTGATATTGTCGCTGTACGGGCCAATTTTTTTACGCAAACGGGCAATATTAACGTCAACATTTCGGTCGGTAACAATAACATCGTAATTCCAGATGTATTTCAGAATTTCTTCGCGACTGATGTATTGCCCCATGTTTTTCATGAGCAATATAAGTATTTCATATTCTTTGCGGGTAAGATTTATGGTTTCGTTGTTGATGGAAATTTCCTTTTTGCGTGTATTTATTTTCAGTTCTTTAAATACAATCTGGTCATCTTCTTTTTCGGTTTTAATACCTCTTTTCAGAATGGCCTTTATTCGTGCAATTATTTCTTTTATCGAAAACGGTTTCGAAATATAATCATCGGCGCCAACATTAAACCCTGTGAGAATGTCGTTTTCCTCGGTTTTGGCAGTGAGAAAAATGATTGGCATTTCAAGTTTTTTTTCTTTACGGATTACATTGGCAACTTTAAACCCGGTAATACCGCTCATCATTACATCAAGTAAAATTAAATCGTATTCTTCGAGTGGTTTTTTTAGTGCGTCTTCACCCGAATGTGCCACATCTATTGTGTATCCTTCACTTTCAAGGTTGAATTCAAGAATCTCGCACAAGTCTTTTTCGTCGTCAACAATTAATATTTTCTGATTCTTTTCCATATTTCAAAGGTTGGTTTTGTTTGTAAAGTTAAGGTAAAAACAGTGCAATTATTTGTTAAAAAAATGTTAACATATTCTGTCTTTTCCATTCTTCCGAAAACCGTTGATATTGCTGTATAACAGATGTGTTTTAAACTGATAAACGGCGCATAATTATATTAAAGTTGTTACATAACGGTTACTAAATAATTAAATATTATTAATTTATATTTGCGCCTCAACCGAATCAAAACCAGGAAATGAAGTTGCGAATTTTATTTTTGCTTTTATGTGCTGCACCATCGTTTGTTTATTCACAGGAAAATGAGTTTGTTCCCTCCGGGAAAGCGTTTGCCACAATTTTTGCCAATTTTCATCAGGGTATTACCGGTTCGGCAAAGGATGAGGCTGCATTTGAACTGGCCCGCGGTTACATTGGTTACGAATACAATTTCAGCCCCGAATTTTATGCAAAAATTAATGTTGATGTGGGTAGCCCAAACGACCTCTCTCCATATTCAAAAGCCAGGAGATATGCATATTTCAAAAATGCATATCTGAGATATTCACAAAAAAAATTCAATGTTGAATTTGGATTGATTGATCTGAAACAATTTAAACTTCAGGAATCGGTTTGGGAAAGGCGCTATCTGATGAAATCTTTTTCGGATGAATATCAGTTGGGTCAGTCAGCCGACCTTGGAGCTAATTTTAATTATGTTTTTTCAGACTGGATTGATGCCGATTTTACCATAATGAACGGAGAAGGTTACAGCAGCATTCAAATGGATGATATTTTTAAATACGGATTCGGATCAACGGTTAAATGGCCAAAGAATTTTACATCGAGAGCATTTTATGAATTTACAACTGATGAAATTTCAGAAACAACTTTGTCGCTTTTCACTTCGTATGATTTCAGAAAAATATGGAATATTGCAGGTGAGTTTGTTTTAAGAAAAAATGATAAGTGGAAAGAAAACCACGATATGTACGGATTGTCGGTTTACGGAAAATACAACGTCACAAAAAAATACCAGTTGTTTGCCCGATATGACAGACTGACTTCGAATATTCTCACTGGAGAAATCAATCCGTGGCATCTTGCCGATGACGGAACCGCAATAGTTGCCGGTATTCAGTTTCAACCCATCAGTAAAATTAAAATGGCACTGAATTACCATGACTGGTACCCACTTGCTGCCAACGAAGTGGGTGGAGGTTTTATTTATTTCAACCTTGAAGTTAAATTATAACAAAATGAAGATGGATTACAGAATATTAATATTCTTCACAATTGTTATGCTTTTTGCAGGTTGCCGTAATAGCAATTATTACCTTGAAACGGGTAATAACGAAATTGTAGATGATGGCGCAGGAACCGGAACTGTTACCTGGACAAAAGACAAGGAATATATTCTTGAAGGTTTTGTTTTTGTAAACGATGGTCAAACGCTAACCATTGAAGCCGGAACTGTAATCCGGTTTAAAGCCGGACAAGGCGAAAATGCCAGCGCACTTGTTGTTTCACGGGGTGGAAAAATAATTGCCGAAGGAACACAGAACGAACCCATTATTTTTACCGCCGAAGCGGATGATATTATTCTTTCGGTTGATGTAAATGAAAGAGGAATGTGGGGTGGTCTTATTATTCTTGGAAATGCACCAATTAATATAAGGGGTGGAGAAGCATCCATTGACGGAATACCGCTTGCCGAACCGCGTGGTATTTATGGTGGACCCGACGAACAGGACAACTCAGGGGTTTTGAAATATGTATCAATCAGGCACGGCGGTACCAACATTGGCGATGGTAACGAAATTAACGGTTTAACTTTGGGGGGCGTGGGAAATCAAACCTTAATCGATTATGTTGAAATTATTTCGAATGAAGATGACGGTGTTGAAATATTTGGCGGAACGGTTAACCTGAAACATATTGTTGTTTCGGGTTGTGGCGACGATGCTTTTGATTATGACCTTGGCTGGAATGGAAACGGGCAGTTTTGGCTTGGTCTTCAATCGGACAATCTTGGAGATAATCTCATCGAAGCCGGAGGTGGAACAAACCCTGTAATCGGAATTCCCAACTCGTTACCCGATATTTTTAATGCAACTCTTATTGGAAACGGGAACAACGCAGAAGGTTCGTGTGTACGCTTTATGAATTATGCCGGAGGTACATTGGCCAATTCCATCCTGGTTAATGATAATCATGGCGTATTACTTGAAGTAACGGATTCAAGAAATGATAGTTATGCCCAGTGGTTACAAGGTAAACTCGCAGTTGATAACAATGTTTTTTATAAAGTAGCGGCTTCAACACCTGCTTCTGTTTTTACGCTCAAAGGTGTTTACAACAACGAACAGGAAAATGCATGGGCAGCCGATTTTACCGAATCCGGAAACGTAATTTTGAATCCAAATATCGACTGGAAAAATGGCAACTTTATTCCGGAACCCAAAGTACAGGGGGATTTGATGGAATATCCCGATTCATGGTTTCAGGTTGTAAATTTTAAAGGCGCTTTTGGCGAAAGTGACTGGATTGAAGGGTGGACTTTACTTTCAGCGTTGTAAGCAATATTTTCAGAAATGGTTGATTGAGTTTTTGAAGCAGTAAACCTATTAAAAATATTCCACAGCATATTTTTCCTGGTTTTGTAACAAAAGCATATTAAACATGTTCTGATTGAAATATTCCTGTGCATCAGCATTGTTTGAAAAATTTCCAAAAATTGCAGATACTTTTATTCTTTGCTCCAGATTATCGGCAAAAAGTGTAAATTCTTCGACGCTGATTTTATCTTCGGCGGTGGTCAATATTTCTTGTGCTTCAAAATCATATACAAAATCGAAATGCTCGGCCATTATCCATTTTACTGTGGTGTCGTATGCAAAATCTGTTTTACTGCTGGCAAACAGAACAACTACTTTCCCGTTTGATAATCCATAAAAATATACCGGTAACGACGTCTGAAAACAGGTATATTGAGATTTGTAAATTAAGCGTGCTTGTAATTTCATAGCTGTATTTTTTATAAACGAAAGATATAGCAACTTAATTTTACAGGATACAAAAACCGATTAATCTTTAATTAACAGATGTTTAAAAAAAGATTACAGAATCCTGATTTTCTGTTTTACAATTGAGAGTGTGCGATAGAAACAAATGAAACTGGAAAAAAAGGAAGTACAATTATTCTTTGGATTTTTGTATTTTTAAGAAAAAAAAATGAGATTCACAATCGTCCTTTTAATCTTTGTTTTATTTGCAGGTTGCCAGTTAAAAGACAAAAAAGTGGAAAAGGAAACAAAGCGCAGCCACCCCAGCCATGTTTATACTTACGTGGATATCGATACTGTCAGGCTGAAATATTTTGAAACCGACTATCTTCCTGTGTATTCTGATATTTACCATCAGGATGGCACAAAACGATTCCCGATAACTGCAACTATAAGTATAAGAAATACTTCTCTTGTGGATTCGGCATATGTGCAATCGGCCACTTATCATGATTCATTTGGAAAATTATTGCGTACCTATTTGGATTCAACACTTTTACTCTTGCCAATGGAGTCAATTGAATTTGTTGTAGAAGAAGGCGAAAAAGCAGGTGGTGCAGGTGCCAATTTTATTATTGATTGGTCTGCAACAAATTATTCCGATCAGTTACTGATTCAATCGATTATGATTGGTACTTACGGCCAGCAGGGGATTTCATTTCTTACAGAGGCAAAAGTGATTAAACGCGAAACACGGGAATAATTGATTAGTTCAGGTTGATTGCTTTCTCAACTTCCTCCAACAAAATGTATTTGAAAGTCTGGCTTTTATTTTTCTTTCCATCGCAGTTAAATCCATCCTGCGCCACAAAAATGCCTTTCAGTAACCAGAAAAATAAATTATTGATTATTTCAATTCTACATGTTTTTTCAACTTAATGTAGAACAACCTGATTGAAGGCGGAGGCTGCTCCAAACTGAATGAATCTCAACTTGAAATGTTTGAAATAAAACGATTGAAATGCTCCAAAAATTCACCGTTAAAATTACTTTCTGTAAGCCGGGTATTCATTACCAAATCGGCATCCTGTTGTTTGTCGTCGGGAAGGAGCAACGCAATTGGCAAAGCTTCGCAGTGTATACATTTTTCATCGAATAATCTTTCAACTTTATTAAAAACCCGGCCATGGCCAAATTTCTTTTCCTTTATTTCGTAACTGCTTCCACAACAGGTGACAAAAATGAGTTCGTTAATCTGATTTTTGTATTTTAATGAAAATGCTTTTAAGGGCTCAATAAATTTACCCATCCAAATCGGGCCGCATAAAATAACCCTGTCGAAATTTGAAACATTATTCTTAAGTTTCTTAATGCCCAGGCTTAAACCCATCATTAATAAAATGTGTGCATTTATCCGGGGTTTTATTTCTTCTATTTCGGAGTTAATTTCCTTTTTGATTTTATAGGCAAGAAACTTGTTGCTTCCGGTTTTGGAATAATAAAAAACAATTGTTTTTTTCATTTTTTGTTGAATGAAATTCAGGATAAACTAAAAATCTGAAATTAATATTTCCATCTCGTCCCACGAAATTATTTTAAAATTCTGACTTTTCTTTTTCTTTCCATCGTAATTAAATCCATCCTGCACCACCAGAATCCCTTTTGGAAAACCGGGCAGTGGAACATTCGAAATCTCAAGCCCATCGGTTTCTTCCACGCCATCAATTTCACCATCCGTAATTCTGAAACTACCGAGATATTTGTTCTCTCCCTGTCTTTCGAAAATCGAATACGAGTAGTTCCCCTGCGATGAGGCTACTAAATAACCATTTACACTGTCGGTTGCATAAATAGCCAGACCTTCAACATCGTATTTTATATTTGGATTTTCTTCCGAACTGTTTTTTATGAAAATTCCATCCGTTGAGCCATTCGGTTCAGCATCGAATTTCCAAACTCCGGCAACTTCTTCACCAATGTAAAGAGTTCCGGTTTCATCGTCGGCTACCATTCCTTCGGTTTGGGTTCCCAAAGAAAACGTGCGGACAAGTTCTGCATCAATTTTATTTTCTGCCGCAATTAGTTCGTATTGTTCCACTTCACCGGATTTACCATTTACAAAAACATAAAAAAGTCCGGTTTTTTTACTTTTATACATACACAATCCATATACTTCGTCACTCATTTTCGAATGAATAATCCGGTTATGAATTGAGTCTAAACCACTATTTTCAGTTATTCTGAAAAGCGATACTGATTGCATGGTGCGGTTACTGGCTGCCAAAATATCGATTGTATCGCCATTTATTGGGAAACCGGTTCTCAGATCGCAGTTGTTCATATCTCCAAAAGGATAATAATTCAACTGTTCGCCATTCAGATTGTAAGTGGCCAGCCCACCTTTTTTGTCGGTTCCAATGATGACAGATTTTTCGGGATTGGAGGGATGTATCCAAATTGCCGGATCATCAGCTGAATCATCGTTTTTACCCTGTGGAGTTGGTTGAGTTTCAATTGCAGCAACCACTGTGTTTGTTATGTGTTCTCCTGCTTTGCGAGACCCTTCACTTGGGCGGTTGCATGAATCGAACAAAAAGGCAAAAAGCAGTATGAAAAAGACATAAAATGATAAATCTCTAAAGCTCATATTTGTTTTCATGAGTAATTATTTTTCCGGAAATTTCGACTTGTATTTTTGGAGATCATCTTCACTATAATTTTTTACAGCACCTTCAGGAATTTCGGTTCTCTGGTTGATTTTTGACACATCCGAACCTTCTTTAAAAGTGTTCATTCCCTTTTTGTTTTTACTGATTGTAAAATGGTCGTATAAATCACCGGCAACTGTAAACGATTTGTATTCCAGTTGATCACTGCTGATTGAAATGTGCTGGTATAGCTGGGTCATTGATGCCACGCGGTCGCTCCAGAAACTTGTATTCAAACCATACATTTTTGGTCCGGCAACCGAAACCACATAAAGCGGTGCATTTTTACCTTTAACCATTATATTTTCGGTATTAAAACCACGACAGTAAGTATGGTCGTGACCGGCAAGCACCAAATCGACATTATATTTTTCAAGAATTGGCTGAACCGCGTTTCGGTAACGCTCGTTGTTTCGTCCCTGCGAGCACGAATAAATGGGGTAGTGGGTGAAAACCACAGTCCAACTGTTGGTATTTTCCGATAAAGTTTTTTCCAGCCAGTTCAATACCAATGTGCTATCTTCAGGATAATTGCCCAGTGATGGCGAATCAAGCGAAACAAACCGTGTTCCCTGGTAATCGATGTAATAATTGCGGTTTTTGTATTTATCGGAAGGTGTGTTGCCGGGCATTTGATAAATCTGGTTCCAGTGTTTTGAGAATGTGCGCGGATTTCCTTCATTACTGTCGAATTCATGATTACCGGGCGTAACAATGCTGGGCATCATTCCGAAAATCCAATCTCCGGCATAAAAAAATTCGCGCCAGTATTCCTCATTGCTTCGGTTTACAATATCACCGGCAAAAAGCATAAAATCAGCATTGGGAAAGTGGGTATAGGCCTGTCGGATTGCACGTGATCCTAATGATTTAATATCGTTTTGAAAATCGCCAAGATAAATAAACGAGTAAGGTTCAGGCCCTGACGATGAAGTTTCGAACTGAAACCATTCGCTCCAGTTTTTGCCATCGCCCACGCGATATGCATATTTTGTTTCAGGCTGAAGATTTTCAAAAATAATTTTGTGCCCCATCGAATTCTTGCTTCCTTCCTCCCACGGCGAATGTGTTCCGGAAATTGCAACTACTTTATCCTCAAATCTTGGAGATGGATCGATGATTGCGATTTCGCCAACACTTTCTGTAACCTCAAAAACGGTTCTCCACGAAACAGCGCGCGATGTTGCCGGATCTCCGGAAATCGAGAGCATTATCCGGTCGGGGAAAACAGTGGGTTCGAAATTGGTGTATTCATTTTGAACAGTTTGGGCATTCAGATTTTCAAGAGGAGCCAAAATAATGGCGAAAAAAAACAAGAGAAGATATTTCATAATCATAAGTTTTAAATTTTTAAGAACAAGATGTTTTTCAAAAATAGAATTTATCAGGTATGATTCAATTTTACAGGCATTAAAAATTCAGTTTTAACCCGATTCTTCCCCACCACGAATAATATTCATGTTGTTTGAAATATTCTGTCGTACCCATATAATATCTTAGCGGAGCATCGGTAATGTTAATGATGTCAACAAAAAAATTTAAATTTTTGGTGATGTTGTAATTGGCAGTAAAATCGAGATGAAAGCTTTTATCGTAATACACATCAAGCCCGCTGTCATTGCCTAACTCAACGAGAAATGGCGTGTGATAATTGCCTGAAAGTTTAATATAGAATTTACGCGATTCGTAAAACAGCGCACCGTTGACCGTGTGTTTTGCCTGTCCAGGCAACGAAATAACTTCGGTTTCGCCGCTGCCGGTAAAGAAGTCGGAGTCATAATCGCTCAAATCAAAAATGATGTCTTTCTCATTTTGCGGATATCTTTTACTAATGTAAGCATCCGATTCGGTAAAAGTGTAGGTCATAAAAACACCGAAATTTTTCAAAAATCCTGGCAACTTGTTGAATTTGGTTTGAGTTTGAATTTCAGCGCCGTAAACAAAAGCTTCAATACCGTTTACAGGCATTGTAATTTCTTTTAGCCCGTAAAGGTTGAAGTTTGCTCCTTCGTGAGCCCGGCGTACATATTTAAAAATGAAGTTGTCAATTTTCTTGTAAAAAAATCCACCCGAAATAATTCCGTTTGATGTCAGGTATTTTTCGGCAAGCAAATCGATGTTTAAAGATGTCGGGTATTCAAGGTTTGGATTTCCCTTGTCAACGTCTCCGTTGTCGCTCACCCTGCGGTACGGGATAATATCGTCGAAATTGGGCCGCGAATAGGAATAGGTTACTGCTGCCCTCAAATTCATCTGGTCGCTTAAAGTGTATTTTGTTTGAAACTGGGGTAGCCAGAAACTTTTTATTCTTGAATCAGTTTTGATGTTCTTTTTCAGTTTTCCGTCGGTGTAATCGGTCCATGCATCCTGCGCAGTGTAGGTTAAATTGGTTTGTTCGTAACGCAAACCACCCAAAAACATAAGATTTCTGATGTCGTGCCTCACCATCAGGTAAGCCGAATAAATATCTTCGTCGGCAGTGTAATCTTCCTGGTAAGTGTCCTCCCAGGTTTCCTTCTCATCGTATTTAAAATTCTGCGGATGTTCCTCGTAAAAATCTTTCATTTTATTGGGGTCAACCATATTGGTAAGTTCGTAGTTGCGGCCAAGCAGGTTTTTCTCTTCAAAATCGCCGGTTACGGTGGTTAGGTTGAGCGGCGGACCGATTTGCGAATAAATATTAACCTTTGGTAAATACTTGTTGTAAACATGGGCATCGTTGTCCCTGTCTTTTTCCTTTAGTCTGACTTTACCGCCAAATTTGATATAGCCACCCTGTTTTTCGCCTAAAAGATAAGGCAATTTGAAATTCAGTTTTGCTGTTTTATTCACGTCGGTAACTGTACTTTGTTGCAAGGCCAGATCATTAAATTCGTAAGAACCATAATTTACAGCGTCAAGCGAATCCTGTGCATCAATGTATTCAACCCTGGGCCAAACAGGGTCGGTTTTGTTAATATGAACATCAATTCCACCCTGGTCAAAATCGGTGTACATGTAATTGGGTATTTTTTCGCTGGCCACTGAATACGAAAATTCGTAATCGAGGGTACTGCCTAAAAACAGCGTATGCTCGGCTCCCAGGTTAAAAGTTGAAATTTCCTGATTTTTCAATCTTTCCCGTACATCGCGATGGATGCTGGTTTCGCGGTAATCTACTGTGGTGTTTGCATCCGAGAGCGAATGTGTCATTCTTTGCCTGACCTCAAAATCAGAAAACTTGTTATACATTCCACGCAGGTAGAAAAAGTTGTTTTTGTTTAACTGATAGTCGAAATTGGCGCTCAATCCAATTCTTTTGCGGTTTAGTGTATAATGCCGCATTTCGATGTCTTCGTACAGAATATAAAAATTATCGGCGCCGGCAGTGCTGTCGCCACCCTGTGCCTGCGACAAAATTGGCCCGCGCGAATAATCGTATTCCATGTTATGCGAACCCTGGTTGTTGTTGTAATAACTGGCATTCATCTGAAAGCCAAATTTATTGATTCGCTCTCCAAACGAAAACTGCAATTGCTGATTGGACGTTCCCATCAGGTTATTGTACCCACCAGCCATTGATGCGGAAATACTGGGTTTATCACTTTTTGCCATTTTTGTGATAATATTCACATTTCCTGCAATTCCATCGGCATCCATATCGGGAGTAAGCACTTTGGTAACTTCAATAAATTCAATCTGGTCGGCCGCAATTACATCGAGACCAACATATCTAACATCTCCTTCGGGCGAAGGTATTTGTTCGCCGTTGATATTGAAATTGGTCAATTCAGGGGGTGTTCCCCGAAGCTGAACATAGCGGCCTTCTCCCTGATCTCGCTGAACGGTGATTCCCGGTATTCGCTGCATTGCTTCAGCAGCATTCATGTCGGGGAATTTGGCAATCTGTTCGGCAGAAACCACGTTCTTAATATTCTCTGCAATCCTCTGATCAAGAAATGCTTTTGTTTGTCCGTCGGCTTGTCCAAGAACCCTGACTTCTTCAATATTTTCGATTCCCGGTTTTAATTTTATATTTAAATCGATGCTGCTTTGATTGTTGAATTCGCACACAATTGTTTGCTGTTCATAACCTAAAAAGCTGACATTCAGATTAACTGAAGACTGAGTAATGCTGTTTAATCTGAATTCTCCTTTTTGATTGGTTATTGTACCGAGGGCAGATTTTTCGATTTGGATAGCTGCGCCGGGAAGCGGTTCACCGGTTTTTTCATCACTCACTTTTCCGGTAATTACATAACTCTTTTGCCCGTAAACTGTAACTGAAAAGCTGATTGTGAACAAGGCTAACAGCAAAAACAATTTATTAATATTCATTTCATCAGTATTTCATTATTTATAAAACGAATAAGAGGCTGTCCAAAATCTCAAAATAGGGCAGCCTTCTTTTTTTGTTTTCAAGCGGCATTTTTTGTATAGGTTACCTGTTTAGCGAATTGGTTTTTTATTTTTAAGATAAAAACCAGCACAAAGACAAAATACTGCTGTT
>JBGSMW010000081.1:0-4587 GCA_041739985.1 Draconibacterium sp.
CGAATTGCAAAATCAATTAACTCGTCTTTTGTTGCTGGCCAGGGTGCATCTTCCAATTTTGATGCTAATTCAAGTGTCCAATACATATGATGATTTTTACGTGGTTAAACTCATTTTTTCAATGCCGCGAATATAGTAAAAAAATGATGTAAAAAAACAAAAAAATAAACCTTAATTTTTTTATTAAAATAAAGTTTAAAAGGTGATATTAAAAGTCAAAAAAAGCCTGTATTTCAAACAAATACAAGCTTTCAATTTTTGTCGGGGTAGCCGGATTTGAACCGACGACCTCGTCGTCCCGAACGACGCACGCTACCGAACTGCGCTATACCCCGAAAATATTTCAAAAAACTCTTTTTTACATTTAACAGAACTTCCAACCCCACGTCCTGAATCCGTCGGCTGACGGACCAGCCAACTGCGTTACACCCCGAATTTTAAGTGTTCCAAAATTATACTTTTTTATAAATCCCTAAATCATAATTGCATGAAAATATTCTACTTTTCTTTCTTTTTAAAAATGTTTTTAATCTTAGTCCAAATCGGTTTGGCTTCAGATTGATCGTCTTTTTCATTTGACTGGTCTTTCTCCGCAACGGGTTTCAAATCTTGTTTTTTCTCTTTCCTTTTAAATATATCGGCCAGGTTGAATTTATTTTCTTCAAGATCCATTACTTCCTTATAATCCGGCAAATCGAGCATTGCCAACATTTCAGGAGAAGGCTGATTAAACGATCCACCAATGTATTTGTTTACTTTACCATCTTTTTGTACCCTGGAATAAAAACTTCCGACAATTGGAAGTGCCATGTATGCACCTTGTCCATAAGTAATTGTTCTGAAATGTACCCGGGGATCATCGGCACCAACCCAGCAACCTGTTACTAACCTGGGTGATACACCTATAAACCAACCATCTGAGTTATCCTGAGTTGTCCCTGTTTTTCCTGCAAAATCACCTTCAATTCCAAAACGAGTACGAATAGCACTTCCGGTTCCTTCATCTACCACCGCCTGCATCATATTTATAACTGTGCGGCAGTTTTCAGAAGAAGCTGCCTGTGTTTCATTCTGCTGATATTTGAATTGTTCAAGTACTTTGCCTTCGTGGTCAGCAATCTGAACCAAATAATATGTTTCAACAGGTCGTCCTTCGTTCACAATCCCTGCATAAGCTTCAACCATATCTTTGAGTGAAACAGAAGCAACACCCAGCGCGATTGAAGGATAATTGGGAATTTCTGCGTTAATACCAAGTCTTTCGGCAACGTCAATGGTATTTGCTATTCCTGCATCAAGCAATACTTCAACTGAAACAGTGTTTAGTGATTTTGCCAAAGCACCTTTCATTGTATAATACCCACCATATTCATTGTGTGAATTTTGTGGCGACCAATTATCATATTCGTCATATATTTTTTGAACATTCGGGTAATATTTATCAGGTAAAATACCGGTTTCAAGGGCTGACAAATAAACGATTGGCTTAAAGGCCGATCCTGTTTGCCGTGGAGCTGTGATATGATCGAATTTGTAATACCTGAAATCGATGCCACCCACCCATGCTTTTAAAGCACCGGTTTGAGGTTCGATGGCAATAAAACCAGTATTTAAAAATTTTAAGTAATGTTTAACAGAATCGAGACGTGTTATTGTTGTATCGCGTAAACCGTTCCAAGTAAATAATGTGGTTCGAATTTTTTCATCGAGATTTTTACCCTTAATTTCACTACTGGTTACTGCACTTTTAATGATTCCTGGATTATCCTTAAAAACATCTTTTCCCTTCCAGTGGTTGTCGAAAACGTTTTGCAGGTTCTTCATGTAGTCTTTTACACTTTGCTGTGCATAAATCTGCATATTATATTCAATAGTGGTGGTAATCACCAAGCCATCAGTGTATAAATTATAATTTTCGCCATCTTCCTTTTGGTGTTCTTTGCACCATTTAAGCAATTGCGGTTTCAATCTTTCAACAAAATATGGTGCAGGACCTTGTGTATAAGATATTGGACTGTATTTAAGAACCAGTGGACTGGCTTTAAACTCCTCAGCTTCGGCATTAGAAATGTATTCGTGCTTTGCCATTAAATCAATAACTACATTGCGCCTTTCGCGGGCACGGTCGGGGTTTGAATGTGGATTGTAATAATTGTTTGCTTTCAACATTCCAATTATGGTTGCTGCTTCAGGCACGTTTAGTTCATTTGGCGATTTTGAAAAAAATCGTTCTGCCGCTACTTCAATTCCAAAAATATTTTCAGCAAACGGAACTGTGTTCAAATACAGGGTAAGAATGTCTTCTTTACTATAAATCCGCTCCATTCGATAGGCAATTATCGCTTCACGGATTTTATTTACTGGCATTGAAATCGGGCCAAGACTAACACGGGGAAACAGGTTTTTTGCCAATTGCTGGCTGAGTGTGCTACCACCTCCGGAACTGTGATCCTGTAATAATATTGATTTCACAAAAACCCTCATCAATGCAATTTCATCGATACCCCGATGTTCATAAAACCGTGAATCTTCAGTTGCAATAAGCGCGTTTATTATATTTGGTGAAATTTCCTTGAATTTTACGCTGCTCCGGTTTTCGATATAATACCGGCCAAGAACTTTCCCATCAGCAGATAAGACCTCAGAAGCTGATGGATTTTTAATGACTTGTAATTGCTGATTTGACGGAACAGGACCTAAGGCGCCAATAAAAACAAGTATAAAAAACAATACACCAAGCAAAAACAAAACTCCTGCAATTTTTGCAATAAATTTTACAAGAGAAAAATTACTTTTTTTACTTTTTGAACCCTTCTTTTTTGGCTTTTCGGGTTTCTTTTTAAAATCTGTCCATTCAACTGTTCCGCCTGCCTTCATTTCTTAACTTTCGATTTTCAATATAACGGATTTTAATTCAATTCATTTTAAAAATCATGAATATGTTTACTTCAACCGTTAATTAGCTCTTTTACAAAATACCAGGTCATCATTCCTGAAACAACAAGTTTCAAAACTGTACCCGTAATAAAGCCAACAAACGAACCAAATCCAGATTTTAGTGCAGCTCCCGAATCTTTACCCGCAATTAATTCGCCAATTACTGCGCCAACAAAAGGCCCTATTATAATTCCAAATGGCGGAAAAAAAAGAAATCCTGCCAATAACCCAAATACACTTCCCCAAATGCCAAATTTGCTGCCACCAAATTTCTTTGTGCCCCACACCGGAATTATAAGATCCAATCCATAAACAACGGCTGTAATTATTGCCCAAATGACTAAAAAATCAGTCGCAAAATGATATCTGCCAGTAAAATGAAGTAATAGCAACCCAATGTAATTCAAAGGTGGTCCCGGTAAAAACGGAAGTACACAACCAATTATTCCAATGAACATTAAAATTATCCCAAAACCAATTAATACATAATCCATGTAAATTATTTTATTGTTGCTTTTTTATTTTTAATCAATTTTGAGCTGAATAAAAAAATAAGAATCACTGAAAGTAAAACGACAAGGGCACTTGTATAATATACTTTTTCTTTTCCCATTAAATAAAAAGCATGAGAGCGGATTTCCTGCCAATAAGTTAATGAAAGCAATACAAGGAAATTATTTATTGAATGCCCTAATATTGCCAAAAAAATATTGTTGGTTCGTAGCATTATCCAACCCAACAGCAACCCTAAAACAAAAGTTGCAGGAAATTGCCAGGGGTTTAAATGGAACAAAGCAAACAACAATGCTGATAAAACAACAGCTGTAAACGCATTGTAGTTTCGTCGAAATCCTTGCAAAATCAATCCCCTGAAAATTAATTCCTCAACAATTGGGGCAACTACTGCAACTTTCATGAATGCACCCCACCAACCAAAATCGCCTTCAAATATTTTGTTGAACATCTCCCAAAACCAAGCTGGCGCTGGTAAATATTTATCGAGCAATGCACTGGGGATTTCAAGCAAATTATGCGCAGCCCAAAGAAATGTAACGATTGGAAGTACAATCAATGGATTAAAAAACTTAACAGGAAAAACATCAAAGAGCAGAGCTTTGGATTTTTTGAATCCATAAATCAATATAAAAACAGTTGAACCAACACCAAGACCTATTTTTTTTATGGGATGATATAAATATTCTGTGTCTTTAAAATAATCGATCATTGCCAATGGAAAATCGACCAATGACTGTATAAAAATATACAGTATTAGCAGATGAACCGCCTGTAAAACAGTGGGATAATATTTCCTGTTGATTTCATTCATAATTATACCTGCTAAAGATAACCAAAATTGGTTACAGCATAATTTGTGAATTTAAAATTAGATTTCTGTATTTAAGCAATCCGTAGTTGTTATTCTAAATGATTATCCGTTTTATGACCTAACACCGAAGGTGTCTTATTTTCATAACCTTAGGTCGTTGACCTAAGGACATTGAATCCCGCACTCCAACTGCCTGAAAGGCAGAACAAATTAATTCTTTCAGAAAATATTGTTCATCAATATCAATACCGTTTTCAATCAGAAACTTACGGTATTCT
This sequence comes from Draconibacterium sp., assembly GCA_041739985.1. Taxonomy (GTDB): domain Bacteria; phylum Bacteroidota; class Bacteroidia; order Bacteroidales; family Prolixibacteraceae; genus Draconibacterium. Next base: position 4,543 of record JBGSMW010000081.1, read on the forward strand.
TCGTCAAAACTTACCTTCTTATGGTGTTCTTTCTGATTCTTAATA
>JBGSMW010000085.1:0-33887 GCA_041739985.1 Draconibacterium sp.
ACAAAACCAAAACAGTCCCGATAATTAATCGGGATTACTATCTCCTAAGCCTCTCAAAGTTCTCCGAATATTTTAGAGAAACTCTCAAAGAAGTATGCTGATTTTACATGAAAACGAGACGGGGTTTACCGAATGCTTACACTTAAAAGATATTTTACACCACTTGGAAGCAGTTTCCGACGGTCACAAATTGCTTCCAAGCGCCGGCACAGTGCTTCCAAAAGCAGTAAATACGGGTCTTTCAACTGAAAATGTAATTCTTTTCCAAGTAAGAGAAGTTTTTAGCTTTTTCAGAATAAATCTTACACAGTTGACCTGAATATTTATGAATGAATTTTTGTTAAAATGTGCCCCAAGTCACAAAAAAAGAAAGCAAGTTCAGAAAAAATGGAAGAACTATACAATTTAAGAATTTATGAAAAGGAAAAACTTTTTTAATTAGTTTTGAAACGAAACAACTAAAGCTAAAATCTAAAAACCTGATGTTATGACAAAAAATGTATTCTTAATTGTTTTCCTCGGACTATTCTTTATTGCAAATCAAGCCCATTCAAAAGTAAAATTCGATGAAATTCGCACAGCATCTGAGAATGTAATTGTTGCATTCTTTACCAGCGACACGGTTAATATCGAAGAAATTGTAACAACTGTTTTATCGGATTGGAAAATAAACGGGCAGCCGGCAAAAAGCATTCATAAATATGTAATGCAGGCAAATAAATGCAATCATCACATTTATCTTGAAACTGAAAAACTTATAAAAGGCAGGAAGTACAAAGTTGAAACGCCTTTCGGAACCAAAGAATTTGCTTTTGATGAAAGAGAAATATTTTGTGAATCAATAAAAACCAATCAAATTGGGTACAGCGCTTTATCAAAAGTTCGGTATGCAAATTTTGCCATTTGGCTGGGAACAGGAGGTAGCCGCAAAATTGAAGGAGAATTGCCGGGGTTCGAAGTTTTTGAAATTGCAACGGGCAAAACAGTGTTTAACGGCAAATTGATGGAATATGGCGAAGATATTTCGTCAGGTGGTTTTGTGTATCGCATTGATTTATCCTCTGTTCCCGAGGGTGGCCCGTATAAAATTGCAGTTAAAGGTTTTGGAAGTTCATACGCGTTTGGTATTGGTGGCGAATTCTCAAAAATGCTGGCACACACCATTTTCCGTGCCCAGTACTTACAACGTTGCGGATGCCCGGTTCATGATCCTGATATTCGTAAAGAAGCCTGTCATACTTTAATTTATCGTGTTAATGGTCCGATTGGTGAAGCGAATATTGATGTGGCTGGGAACGAACCTACCTTTAAAATGTATGGAGGATATCATGATGCCGGTGATGCCGACCGCAGAGCATACCATATGGCCAATCCAGTTTTAAACCTGATGATTTATGAGATTTTTCCTGAATATTTTACCGATAATCAATTTCAAATTCCAGGCGATTTTGATGAAAACTACAATATTCTGAATTATGCGAACAAAATCCCCGATATTATTGATGAAGCTGAATGGGGAACACTTGCATGGGAATATCTGCAAAACGAAGATGGAAGTATTCAGTTTGGCACAGAAACCCGTGGTTATCCTGACCCGTTTGCTGCCCCACTCGATTTGGATAAAAAGAAATACGGAACCGTAAAAGTGGATGACCGCGCTACTTGCACCGGAGCAGGATTGTTTTTGCACCTGGCAAGAATTATTCAGCCTTACAAACCCGAAAAAGCAGCTGAATTAATTAAAAGAGGTGAAAAAGCAATGCAAATCAGTTCCGATAAAATGGCTGAGCCTGAGCAACTGTATTACTACATTCAACATTACCTTTTAACAAAAAATGAAGCTGATCATCAGAAAATAAAAGCGTTATATACAATTGCCGACTCTATGAAAGTGAATCTGACAATCACTCCCGGTTATTCATTGAACGACAAACGATTTGATAATCCGGCATATATTCTGTCTTATATTTTGGCAAAGGATGTTCCAACTGACCCTGTTATTGTAGCATATTTTAAGAAAGCCATTAAAAATGCAGCAGATGCTGATATCGATGAATTGAGAAATCATGCTTTTCCGGTGGGCAACAATCCGGCACAAGGTGGTTGGGGGCACAATGTACGACAACCACAATATGCTGCTTTGCCTTTGCTGCAATGGCAACTTTCAAAAGAACAAAAATATTTTGATGCTGCGTCAGAACTGATGGATTACAAGACAGGACTCAATCCATTAGGAATTAGCTATATCACCGGGCTTGGATTTCATCAGGTATATAATATTCACGATCGCGAAAGCGCTTATACTGAAAGTTTGGGATGGGGCTCGAAACCCGGAATTACTGCATTTGGACCCGGAGTTGTTGGACGGCGAAGCAATGCGAAAGTAATTCCTGCAATGGGCGAATTGCCAAAAGAGCGCCAGTATGTTGACGATAGGGCAATCATCAATTTCAACGAGTTCACCATTTTTGAAACGATGCATTATGATGCGCTTTACACCATTCTTTCGGGAGGTGGAAAATGGAATGGAAAAAATCCGTTTGAGCTGAATAAATGACAAAAGGATTTAGTTCATATCGTTTTGTGAGATTTGAAGTCTGATTTACTTTGGAGATTCCTCAATTAAACAGAACATTATATATCAACATATTTCGTTGACAAAAAGTCAAAAAAAAACCCGGGTTTCCGTGACAATAAATGATATGAAAATGGGTATTATCAAATCAAAAACATCGTGAAATGGGTTTATGTAAAGAAATAAAAAAGGATGTCAGACTTTATCTGACATCCTTTTAACAAAACATTTCTGCTTATTTTTTCTTTGAAAAATACTTTTTACTTTTTATCGTAAACCTGCGTTTCAGTCATATCGCCCCATGATGAAGTGGAATTCATTTCAATCACCATATTTCCACCATCAATTTTGTAAACTTCTGTAATGGAAACTTCTCCTCCATCCTGCATCGGAATTTTTGAAGTTATTTTTAACGATTTTTTGTCTGCTGCCCAAACAGCAGTCGATTTTTTTTGTGTGTCCATCATCCCGGGGTTTACACATTCTTTTCCGTCGAGTGTAAATTTATCATTAGTTGTATATTCCTGACCTTGCCATTCAGCATGTCTTTCAACGCTCAAATCATTAGCTTTTTGTGCGATAATAATTTCCTTTGGAGCCATACTAAACTGTTCGCCCAACTTACTTTTCGAACTGTTTAATTTCCAGGAACCGGAAAGATCAACCTGTGCAGATACTGTAACTACGACTAAGATTGCTGCAAAAAACAAAAAAACTTTTTTCATGATAATTTAGTTTTAGATTATAATTTATACTTCGATTAGATTTTTAAGCCAAGTTTAATTTACTGATTAAGAGAATTAAAACTGCAGGTAAGATAATAATTTTTTGTTTTAAACAAGTTCATTTATAATAGAATCAATATGCTTTTCGACATAAAAAAAGGTGGATAATTGATACCCACCTTAAATGAATTATTTAATAACAAATTAAATACTGATCGCCTTTTTATTCTTTTCCAACCACGAATCAAAATTCAATAATTCGGGATTAAGTTTTTTAGTAGCATTTATATCACGGGCACCGCAATATTCAGTTTCAAAATCAGCTTTAAACTGAAACATATTTGCCATATCATCAGCACCGGGGAATCCGAAATTACGATAAACAGAAGCCGGAACGTCATTATATTTTACTTCTGTTCCCAAATTTTTTGTAAACGCTTCGGCCATTTGAGCGCCTGTTAAATGTTCGCCAGCTATACTAACTGTTTTTCCTTGAAATTCAGCACCTGATTTAAATATTGAATATGCACATTTACCAATGTCTTCAGATGAAATTCCAGGCAGTTTTTTATCTCCCATCGGAAATGTAATTGCCAGTTTACCATCAGGTCCTTTTTGCGGTCCCAATCCAAAATATATGAAGTTTTCCCAATAAAACGAAGTTTTCAGCAAAGTATATGGTATACCGCTTTTTTCAAAATATATGTTCGATTCTCCTTTTGCGTCAAAATGGGGAACCTTATATTTTCCCTGTAAAGTTGGCATTCTGTCATCAATCAACGGAATGAATTTTCGCGAATCTTCAAGAGTTGACCAAATAACATGTTTAACTCCAGCTTCACTGGCCGCTTCAGCCATGTTTCTTGCATGAAGATTTTCCTTTTCAGGTGAGAAATGCTCCCAAAAAAAAGTAACACAATATGCGCCGTAAGCACCCTTGAAAGCATTTACAAGACTTGCTTTATCTTCAACATCAGCTTCTACCACTTCGGCACCCAAATTTGCAAGTTCTTTTGCTTTATCTGAATTTGCATTTCTTGTAATAACCCGTGCTTTAAATCCACCATCTTTATCATTTAAAATGGCGTTTACAAGCCCTTTTCCCTGTGCACCTGTACCTCCAACAACTGCAATAATTTTACTTTTTTCCATATTTTGAAATTTTTCATTAACAATTAAATTTCGATATACCAATCAATATATAAATATCTTATTGTCTTTTATTAACAAAAAACAGTTGGGAATGTTTGTTCAAAATAATTTGAAACAGCAGTTAGTGAACATTGATTTTGAAATAATTTGGACAAATTGTCCCAAAATAAGAATGAGAATTAATCAGCCCTTAACTTATTTTTACTGATTTTCAGATACTTATATTTTTGGTCTCATTTTTGGCATACTCCAAATACGAAGGGGTAGAATTCTTCTTTTAATGATTGGTTTTATGAAGGGGTTTGTAATTAATCAATTGAATCAAAAGCGTCCAAAGAATTCTACCTCTTTTTTCTTTTAAATTTTTTTGAAATCTCATCTTGAATTTCTTTGAAAACCGAAGCACAAATGCTTCAGCAGAATCTTTCAATGCTAAAATAAATGCATTCCGTAATTCATTCAGAGGAGTCAGAAATGTAAGTTTCTTCTTCTTCCGATTGTCTAAAATATATGCTTGATTTTATTATCTCACAGGTTTAACGCTAGATCCCTTTTCCCGATTGATCCCCGAAAAGTTTTTTTAATTGAATATGGCTATAACGGAAAGGAGGAAGCTCAATAGCCTCCTCCTTAAATGTTAACCCCCAAACACACAATATGGGATGAATCCCAAATGCCTTACAAAGGTAATTTAATTTTGTAACAAACAAATTTTGGAGGAACAAATTTTATACTTTTTAACAAATTTTATTTGAAGTAATGATAATTATTGATTTGTAAATAGATAAACATTTTGTCTCTAATTGTTTTCAATAAAATGTATTTTACTTAAACGAATTAGTATTTTCCTTCGTTACAATACGAAAAAACAAGAATAATACAACTTTAATTTATTTGTTTTAACTTTAGCACATATACAAATAGACTCAAATATGGCTATCAAATATTTTATTCTTCCATTCCTTTTGTTTCTTGGTTTTTCGCAGTGCTGGGCACAATATCCAGAAGTTGAAAACGATCTTGATAAAAAAGTAAAAGCATTTTTAAAGGATAATTCAGAAAATTGGGGTGATATGAATATCCCTATTAATGATGGAAAAATTCTGTATGACATCATTATAAAAAACAATTTTAAAAAAGCAGTTGAAATTGGCACTTCAACAGGTCATTCGGCTATTTGGATAGCTTGGGCTTTGAGCAAGACAGGAGGTAAATTAATCACCATTGAGATTGATAAAAGAAGATATTTGCAGGCAAAAGCGAATTTTAAAAAAGCTGGTGTAGACAAAATAATTGACGCACGTTTGGCAGATGCGCATGAACTTGTTCCGGATTTGCCCGGAAAATATGATTTCGTTTTCAGCGATGCTGATAAATACTGGTATAAAAATTATTTTATAGCGATGGATTCAAAACTTGAAATTGGTGGATGTTTTACAGCCCATAATACAGCAATGAGGGCATCAGGAATCAGTGAATTCTTAGACTACATTGAAAGTTTAAAGAACTATCAAACCAAAATCGATAAGTCAAGCAGGTCAGGTATTTCGATAAGTTACAAATTAAAGGACTTTTAAATATTTGTTTTTTAACGCATTACAAATAATTAACTAAATATTGATTTCTTGTCTAAAACAAGTAGCAAACTGTCCAGGAAACTGGGATTATTCCCCGTAACCAACATAGTTATTGCAAACATTATTGGAGCCGGAATATTCACAACTTCCGGTTTTGTAATGGACTTAATTGGTAATCCTGTGTTGATGTTGTCTCTATGGTTTGTCGGAGGAATAATTGCATTTTGTGGTGCTATAGCATTTGGAGAATTGGGTGCAACATTTCCCGAGGCAGGAGGTGAATATATATTTATAACGAAACTATTTAATCCACTTCTTGGATTTTTAAGTGGATGGCTATCATTAATTGTAGGTTTTTCAGCACCAATCGCTGCTTCAGCAATTGGTTTTTCAGAATATTTTACTTTAGCAATTCCTTCTTTACAAACATTTCTGCACACAAACAATTTTTTGAACCCCATTGTGTTCAAGAAACTTTTTTCAATATTAATTATACTGATATTTACATTGATACATTCGAGGGGGATAATTTTTGGTACACGGGTTCAAAATGTATTGACATTATTAAAAGTAGCTCTAATTACCGGGGTAATTATTGCTGGTTTTACCGTTGGCAAAGGAAGTTTTCAACATTTTCATACCGATTTTTCAATCCAGTTTTCATTCTCAGATTTGAAATCAATAGGTTTGTCGTTAATGTTTGTTATGTTTGCTTATAGTGGTTGGAATTCAGCAACATACATTGGGTCTGAAATAAAATCACCAATAAAAATTATCCCAAAGTCATTATTGATATCAACCGGAATTGTAATGGTTTTGTATCTTTTATTTAATATGTTTTTTGTTTTTGCCATTTCTCCTGCTGAAATGTCTGGAGTGACAGAAATTGCCGGACTTGCTGCAGGAAACGCTTTTGGGCCGATTGCCGAATCTGTCATATCATTATTAATCTCTTTTGCACTAATTTCTTCATTGAGTGCCTTTATTATTTTAGGACCTCGTGTTTATTATTCTATGACAAAAGAGGGGTATTTCTTTGCATTTGCATCCAAAGTGCATCCAAAATACAATGTCCCTGTTGGTGCTATTTTATTACAAAGTTCAATAGCCATTATACTTGTTTTGTCGGGAACATTTGAACAGATTCTTGTTTACATGGGGTTTTCCTTAGGTATATTTCCTATTTTAGCAGTTATTGGTGTCTTTAAAATAAGGCGAAGTGGTGAAACAGTTTTAAAGCTTCCAGGTTATCCGATAGTACATATTATTTTTATAATTTCAGGTATGGCCATTTTGATATTGGCTTTTTTAGAGCGTCCTCTTGAATCCTCGATTGCAATAATAACAGCTCTTTCCGGAATTCCGGTTTATTATTTATTTAAAAGAAGGAAAAGTTAAGGTACTTTTGAGTTGATAATTTCAGTGAGCATTGAATCAATTTGTTCCTTTGTTTCGTTTTGAACAAGTTTATAATCGGGGCCTGAAACAGGAGTGCCATACTTTAGAAAAACTTTGGTAATTGGTTTTCCCATTTGACTGAAAAAATGTGATAAAAAATTATCATCCCCAACCCAAGCATCATCAATATCTGCATAATGTATAGCCATTGGAATTACAGGTATTTTGGCATCTGCAGCAATTTGGAAACTCCCATTTTTGAATGGCTTAGTCAGAGGCCCGATATATGTTCCACCTTCAGGAAATAACACAACCGGTATCCCATTATTTACCGATTCCTTTATTTTGTTCATTGTTTTAATCAAACTTTTTAATTCCGATCGATCAACCAATATAGAGTTAGTAACCTTTATACCTAATTTTCCCAAAGGCCAGTTTCTTATTTCTGCTTTGCTAACCATCGCGGCCGGAGTTAAAGCAGCTACAATAAAAATGTCGATATAACTTCGGTGATTTGGCATTAAAATAAAATTTTCAATAGACGGCAATTCATTTCTTTCAATCATGATTCCACAAAAAAAGAGGATACTTTTCCCCCAGGTTTGCATCACCCACTTTTGCAAGCGTTTACTAAAACCGAAAATTTTCATCCAAATCCAACCAACTGCAACAACATAAGCTGACATAAAAACAATAAATATCAACCTGATAAATGCAAGTGGAAACTGAAAAATAATTCGTAAAATTTTCATATTGTAAATATCACAAAAAGGTGATTCATTTTCTCTTACGAATAAAAAAACCTTTGAAAATATTCCCTGAGAAAATTATAGAAGAAAGTCATTAATTATCTAAAATCTAAAAAGTTGAAATTCTGATTATGAAGTGGTGTTTTTCAACAAAATTTATTTCAACAAAAAAACCGATCGAATATTAAATTGATTCAATCGGTTTTGTAATTTGTGAGAGGTCTCTGGCGGATTCGAACCGCCGTACACGGTTTTGCAGACCGCTGCCTAGCCACTCGGCCAAGAGACCATTTTTTATTTTGGTCTGCAAATCTAAGAATTTTTGCAATTCAAACAAGAGGTTATTGTGAAAAGAAGTTATCCGCGTAGTTTCTGCCAGTTAGAATTTACGTAAGCACGCGATTTTGTCGATTTGAGTGAAGGCAACCTGGTTTCTGACAACACCGATTTTGGGTTTTTCCCTTCTGAATGCCTCCGGGTAATTACTTTTGCCTTGTTAACGGATGTCCTTCCTTCGTTCAATATATTTTCTGATAAAAACATGTTTTATTAGTTGTAAAATTATTTTGTCAAAATTACTTATTAATTGCCTTAAAAATTTGAGGATAATCAGGTTTTTATCATGAATTTATATATTATAAAACATATTATCTCGACAATGTAACGCTGACCTTTTCAATTTCGCCACCCATTGGCGGATTCATTTTTGAGATTTTGACGGATGCTTTTCTTATCGTTGTAAAATGATCGTACAAACTGTCTAAAATTCTTTTTGCCACATTTTCAAGTAATTTCGAAGGTTGGGTCATTTCATGCTTTACAATTTCATAAGCTATTTGGTAATTTAATGCATCGCCCAAACTATCAGAAATTGCTGCTCTGTTGCAATCAGTTTCTAACTTTAAATCTACGCTGAATTCATTCCCAACGATTTGCTCCGCTTCAAAATGACCATGAAATGCGTAAAATTTCATCCCTTCGATTTCAATACTTTCCATAGGTTTTTTTAGCGAAATTAAAAATAAGTGAGATAATGTAATAAAACTAGCTGTGTTTAAACGTTCTCACAAATCATTTTTTAATTTTGCGCTCAGTTTATTCCGATAAAATATAACAGACAAATGACAGATAATAGCACACCCGAAAATCTTGATATTCAGAAAAAAGTAAACTTTATACATTCTCAAATTACAGATGACTTAAAAGTTGGGAAAAACGATAACCGTGTCCATACGCGTTTTCCTCCGGAGCCCAATGGATATTTACACATTGGTCACGCAAAATCAATCTGTTTAAATTTTGGGATTGCTGAAAAATTCAATGGAAAATGCAATCTGCGTTTCGATGATACAAATCCTTCGAAGGAAGAAACTGAATATGTTGAGTCGATTATGGAAGATGTTCATTGGCTGGGCTTCGACTGGGCTGACCGTTTGTATTATGCTTCTGATTATTTTGAGAAATTGCATGAATTTGCTGTTCTTCTCATTAAAGACGGTAAAGCATATGTTGACGACCAGGATGCTGAAACCATTAGCAGCCAAAAAGGAACTCCTACCCGACCCGGTATTGAAAGCCCATTTAGAAATCGGTCTGTAGAAGAAAATCTTGATTTATTCAGAAGGATGACAAATGGGGAATTTGATGAAGGAGCTTGTGTACTAAGGGCAAAAATTGATATGAACTCGCCAAATATGCATATGCGCGACCCGATAATTTATCGCATCATGAAAGCACACCACCACCGTACCGGAGATAAATGGTGTGTTTACCCTATGTACGATTTTGCGCATGGTCAGTGCGATTTCTGGGAAGGAATTACACATTCAATCTGTACCCTCGAATTCGAAGTTCACCGCCCGTTATATAACTGGTTTGTTGACCAGTTGCAGGAAACTGATTACCGCCCGCGTCAAATAGAATTTGCACGTTTGAACCTCACATACACAGTAATGAGCAAACGGAAATTACTTGAATTGGTAAAAGACAAACACGTAAGTGGGTGGGACGATCCCCGGATGCCAACCATTTCGGGCTTGCGCAGAAGAGGTTACACCCCTGAGTCAATCCGTAATTTTTCGGACAGGATTGGCGTAACAAAAGTTGACGGGATGATTGATGTTTCGTTGCTTGAATACAGTGTACGCGAACATTTGAACAAAACCGCGCAGCGTGTAATGGGTGTTTTGAACCCCTTAAAAGTAATAATCACAAATTATCCTGAAAACGGTTACGAAGAACTTGATGCCATAAATAATCCGGAAGATGAAGAAATGGGAATGAGAAATGTTCCATTTTCGAAAGAACTTTTTATTGAACGAGATGATTTCATGGAAAATCCACCAAAAAAGTTTTACCGATTATCACCCGGCACTGAAGTTAGATTGCGATATGCCTATTTTATTACTTGCAACGAAGTTGTAAAAGATGAAAATGGGAATGTTACTGAGTTGCTCTGTACTTATGATCCGGCATCAAAGGGTGGTAATTCTCCTGACGGACGAAAAGTGAAATCCACTTTGCATTGGGTTTCAGCCAAACATGCTGTGAAATCAGAAGTTCGCATGTATGACCGTTTATTCAGGGATGAAAATCCGGACGGACATAAAGACATTGATTTCAAGGAGTTTATGAACCCAGATTCATTGAATGTAATAACCGATTGTTATATAGAGCCATTTGTTAAAAATGCCAAACCACTCGATCATTTTCAATTTGAAAGGTTGGGATATTTTAATCTCGATTTGGATTCAACCAAAGAAAAACCCGTTTTCAATCTTACCGTGCAGTTAAGGGATTCATGGGCAAGGGAACAGAATAAAAATTAAAGGCCAAAAGTCAAAAAACAAGTAATTTTCGATTATAAAAATTCAAAACTCAAAATTCTGATTGTTAACTTCAGATTTTGAGTTTTGTAATTTTGTGATTTGTTTGCAATATTAAATTGGTCTTTTGGAAATTTTATTTAGTCGTTTCAACTAATATTCAACGTTTTCAATTGTTCAATATTGGTTTACAAAATGAGCAATTTTACCCTTTCTAACCCCAAAAACTCTTTTCACCGATTCAAATCCTATGTTAACCGAATGTTAAGTAACTAGGTTTGTAATGATTTGATATATTTGAATCTCAAAACTGTCAATAAAACGTTATGGAAAACAAACCTGAAAATAGCAATTCAAGAATAGTTTTAGCCTTTGTTTTAATCGGAATTGGTTCAATTTGGCTTTTGCGAAAAATAGGTTTACATTTTGAGTTACCTCAGTTTTTTATGCAAAACTTATTTTTCCCTTTTAAAAACATGTTTCATGATTTGACCCACTTTATTTTTTCATGGCAAATGATTTTAATAATTGTGGGCTTAGTGCTGATGGCAGGCAAACGTTCAGCGGGAGTTGTACTGATTGTAATTGGTGGAATCTTTTTACTTCCGAAAATCTTTTTTTTACCGGGGCTCACATTTTCAATGTTTTTTCCGGTCTTGCTGGTAGGTTTAGGAATTGCCTTAATCGCTCGCAAAATTTAAATAGACACATTAAATCATATTAATAAAGAAATTATGGACAACCGGGTATCAGAAAATAAAAGGGTTTATTTAGGAATTTTTCTTATTGCGATTGGGGGGCTGTGGATCCTTGAAAGATTGGATTTTATTCCTGATGCCTGGGAGGATATTTTCATCTCCTGGCAAATGCTATTAATTGGCATTGGCGTTTTTTCGATTATAGGTGGAAATAAAACTACGGGTACTGTATTAATCCTGGTAGGTGGTTTTTTTCTGATTGACGAAGTTTATGAAATACCAAGAGCAATCAGGCAGATAGGATGGCCGGTTATAATTATAGGTATTGGTGTGATAATGCTGATTACGCACGGACGCAAAAAGGGAGAACCGTATTTTAATACCGAAAAAAGCAAACAAGGCATGGACTATTTTGATGATTTTGTAATTTTTGGCGGGCGCGAAATTTTTATCAACTCGCTAAACTTTGTTGGTGGAAAAACAACTTCGATGTTTGGTGGTACAGAATACGACTTGCGTCAGTCACAACTTTCTGAAAATGGAGCTTTGATTGAATGTGTCTGTGTTTTTGGAGGGTGTAGTTTTAAAGTTCCACCCGACTGGACTATTAAAAATGAGGTTACAGCTATTTTCGGGGCATTTACCGACAAACGCGGTTCTACATTTGGGCAGATTATTTCCAATCCCTCAAAAACTTTAATAATCAGAGGGTTTTCTGCCTTTGGTGGAGTTGAAATCAAACATTTCTAAAACATGGAACTTCGCCACCCATTTATTACAAATCCACGGCTTACCATTTTCTACGGCTTATTTTGGCTCGTGGCTTCAATTTTTATGGTACTGGTTTCTGTTTTCGCCAATGGCATCGATTTTCAGATCGCAATAGTTGAGGTCTTTTCATTCATTATAATTTATGCGCTGGTTGGTGCTTCAATTTGGTATGTAATCAAATACACAACCCTTGAAAACAACAGTGCATACCGCATAATTTTTGCGCATTTAATAGCAGCAACAATTATTGTTTTTATATGGATGTATTTTGGTGTTGTTATAATTAAATTGTTGCATCCTGAAGCAGAAACATGGATGAAACGTGGATTGGTAAACCGCGTTTTTGGCGGTTATATGATGTATTTCATTTTTGTAGTGTTCTTTTACGCAGTCAACTATTATCAGAGTTTTAAGGAAAAAGTTCTTAATGAAGGTAAATTGCTTTCGTTGGTAAAAGAGGCAGAACTCCATGCCTTAAAATCACAAATAAATCCCCATTTTTTATTCAACAGTTTAAACAGTATTTCTTCGTTAACCATGTCAGATCCGGCACGGGCGCAGGAAATGGTAATCAATCTTTCGCAATTGATGCGCTATTCCTTAAAACACGATCAAAAAGAAAAAGTAACTTTCAAGCAGGAATTGGAGAATAATAAACTGTATTTACAAATCGAAAAAGTAAGGTTCGGAAGTAAATTAGTACCAATCTTTGAGATTGACAACAATTGTTTGAAAGCCGAAATACCAAATATGATTTTACAACCACTTTATGAAAATGCCATAAAATATGGTGTATATGAAGCGACTGAACCAGTTGAAATCAAAACAGTTTGTACGTGCAACGAAGAATTTTTGCAAATAATAATCAGTAATCCTTACGATGCAAATGTACAATCGAAAAAAGGTGAAGGAATTGGTTTGCACAATATTCGCGACAGGTTACAGATTATATATGGAAACCCATATTTGCTAAAATTAGCTGACAACAAAAAAGAATTTACAGTAACTTTGACTATTCCACAAAAAACAAAATAAAATGTTCGAAAAACTGCGTACCATAATTGTCGAAGACGAAGAATTAGCGCGTAACCTGATGAAATCTTTTCTTAAAGGAAATGATAAAATTGAAATTATTGCCGAGTGCGAAAATGGTTTCGAAGGCGTAAAAATGATTAATGAATTGAAACCTGATTTGGTTTTTCTGGATATCCAAATGCCAAAAATTACCGGTTTCGAATTGCTTGAACTGCTTGAACACAAGCCTCAGATTATTTTCGCAACTGCCTATGATCAGTATGCAATAAAGGCTTTTGAATTTAATGCGGCAGATTATCTTTTAAAACCCTATTCAAAAGACCGCCTGCTTGAAGCAGTGGATAAAGTTGTTGACCGCATACAAAAAGAGGGCGTAGTTTCTGATGTTTCCGAAAAAATAGAAAATTTTCCGAAGGAAGGTTTTTTAGACAGGGTGGTGGTAAAAGACCGGCATAAAATACATATTATTCCTGTCGATCAAATCCGCTATATCGAATCAATGGACGATTATGTAATGATCTACACTTCAGAGGGAAGGCACATGAAACAAAAAACTATGCACTATTTCGAGGCCTCTCTTGATACAAAGGAATTTGTGCGGATTCATCGTTCATACATTGTTAAAGTTTCGCAAATCAACGAAATACAGCAATACGAAAAAGAATCGTACATCGTAATCCTTCATGATAAAACAAAATTGAAAGTGAGTAAAACCGGATATAAAAACCTAAAAGAAGTTTTAAGCTTCTAAAGTTTTTTCATAACTCAGAAATATTTAAATTTCCCAAAAACAATTTATTGTGGGAATATTTATTGCAATCATAATTATAGTTTTTTGGGCAGGGCATCTTGTTTATACCCTTTTTTTTGTTGAATTCAACTTTCTTAACCCGGTTTTCTACCTTCACATTTTACTGCAAACCTATTTTTATACAGGTCTTTTTATTACCGGTCACGATGCAATGCACGGTGTTGTTGCTAAAAATCGAGGGTTGAATAATTTTATCGGTCATTTGGCAACCACATTATTTGCTTTTTTGTCGTTCAAAGTACTTTCAAAAAAACATTACCTGCATCACCGTTTTCCGGCCACTGAAAAAGATCCCGATTTTTCGCCCCACAGCAACAACTTTTTTGTTTGGTGGTTTACTTTCATGAAAAACTACACAACCTGGTGGCAATTAGTGTTAATGGCTGTCACTTTCAATGTTTTATTGATTTGGTTTTCTGAAGCACAATTGTTATCATTTTGGGTTGCGCCTGCAATTTTGGGTACTTTGCAACTCTTTTTCTTTGGGACATATTTGCCTCATCGACGGCCATTTACTTCCAAAATGAACCCACACAACTCACGCACCCAAAAACGTAACCATTTGTGGGCCATGCTTTCTTGTTATTTTTTTGGTTACCACTGGGAACACCACGAATCGCCAACAACACCCTGGTGGAAACTTTATCAAATAAAAAATTAAGGTTTTGGATAAATCAGCAAATGAATTAAACATATAAATTGGGTGTTGCTCATTTCTATTTCTTTTTGGACACTTTGTGTTACAAATAAAAATTTGTGACTTTTATCTTATTTCAACCCCATTTAATATTGTATTTTTTGCGACTTTTAAAACCAACTTTTACCAAAGCGAAATTAAATTCAACATAAATAATAAAACATGAGAAAATTTGTATGGTTTATGGTTGCAATATTGCTCACTTCAACGGTGGCATTTGCAAAACAAAAAGAGAAAGAAGATGAAAAAAAGGAAGATGAAAAAACTTTCATCAACAGTGGACTTGTAAGTAGTTTAAAATTTAGAAGTATCGGACCTGCATGGGCAAGTGGCAGGATTGCCGATTTTGCCGTCAACCCAAAAAACACAAAAGAATATTATGTAGCTGTTGCCAGTGGCCATGTTTGGAAAACCACAAACAACGGAACCACCTGGTCGCCCATCTTCGATAATTACGGCGCTTATTCTATTGCTGATGTGGAATTAGATCCAAACAATCACAATGTAATATGGGTTGGATCTGGTGAAAACAATCATCAGCGTGCACTGGGATACGGTGATGGAATTTACAAGTCGCTCGATGGTGGAAAATCATTCAAAAACATGGGTTTGAAAGAAAGCCGGCAAATTGGTGGTATCGCAATCGACCCGCGAAATTCAGATATAGTTTTTGTTGCTGCAGAAGGATCTGCCTGGGGGCCGGGTGCTGAACGCGGTTTGTATAAAACCAAAGATGGTGGCAATACCTGGAAAAAAGTTTTGGAAATCAGCGAAAACACCGGGGTGAACAATGTAAAAATAGATCCCACAAATCCCGATATAATGTACGCAACTTCGGAGCAAAGACGCAGGACTTCATTCTCAAAAATTGGTGGAGGGCCGGAATCAGCAGTTTATAAATCTACCGATGGCGGTGAAAACTGGCGAAAAATTATGGAAGGTTTACCAAAAGTTGATATTGGTGGAATGGGAATCGATGTTTCTCCGGTAGATGCCAATGTTGTTTACATTATTATGGAAGCCGCCGAGGGGAAAAGTGGTTTTTACCGTTCAGTGAACAAAGGAGAAAGCTGGGAAAAAATGAGCGATTATGCATCAAGCGGTCAGTATTACAACGAAATCGTGTGCGACCCAAAAGATGTTGACAAAGTGTATTCTACCGAAACTGTTTCACGTTTTACAAAAGATGGTGGTAAAACATGGAGTACAATCACTACAAGTGGCAGACATGTTGATGACCACGCACTTTGGATTGACCCACAAGACACTGATCATTATATAATTGGTGGTGATGGCGGTATTTACGAAACATGGGATGCCGGTAAAACTTTCGATTTTAAGGAAAACCTTCCGATAACTCAATTTTACAGGGTTAACGTTGATAATGCAGAGCCTTTTTACAATGTCTATGGAGGAACACAGGACAACAACAGCATGGGAGGTCCTTCAATGAACACAAACCGTGATGGAGTTGTAAATGATGATTGGTTTGTAACTGCTGGTGGAGATGGTTTTTGGGCAGCAACCGATCCTGATAATCCTGATATTATTTACAGTGAATCACAATACGGAAATGTTGTTAGGTTCGATAGAAAAAGTGGAGAGAGAATTGATATCAAACCAACCGAAGGAAAAGGTGAATTAACATACAAGTGGAATTGGAATACGCCAATGTTTGTAAGCCCGCATAAAGGAACACGCTTGTATATGGCTGCAAATAAAGTATTTAAAAGCGACGACAGGGGTGATTCATGGACAGTTATCAGTAATGATTTAACCGCTCAGGTTGACCGAAATAGTTTTCCGGTGATGGGTAAATACTGGCCTGCTGATGCGGTTGCTAAAGATATCTCAACTTCGCAGTGGGGAACAATTGTAGCGCTTGATGAATCAAAACTGAAAGAAGGACTGTTATATGCCGGAAGCGATGACGGCGTGATTTCAGTATCCGAAAATGGGGGTGGTTCGTGGTCGCAGGTAAAATCATTTCCCGGTGTTCCGCAATATACTTATGTGAGCGATTTGTGTGCCGACCGTTTTAATGAAAACGTTGTTTATGCAACTTTTGATAATTTAAAAAACGATGATTTCAAACCCTACATTTTTAAAAGTTCCGACAAGGGAAAAACATGGACTGCAATTAGTGGAAACCTTCCCGAAAACGGAACAGTTCACACAATTGTTCAGGATTATATCAATCCCAAACTTTTATTTGCCGGAACTGAATTTGGCGTGTTTTTCACAATTGACGGAGGTAAAAACTGGGTTCAGTTAAAATCCGGGATTCCAACCATCGCAGTTTTCGATATTGCCATTCAGGAGCGTGAAAGCGATTTGGTACTTGCAACTTTTGGCCGTGGTTTTTACATTCTCGACGATTATAACCCGCTTCGTAAAATTTCGGAAGAACTTAAAGAAACAAAAGCAACCATTTTCCCCATTAAAGATGCATTGATGTTTGTACAAACAAGTGGGAAAGGCAACCAGGGAAACACCTATTTTTCTTCTGATAATCCTGATTTTGGAGCAACATTTACCTATTATTTAAATGAAGTTCCAAAAACTAAAGAACAATTGAGGAAAGAGGAAGAAAAGAAATTATTTAAAGATGGGAAACCTATTCCGCAACCCACCTGGAGGGAAATGGAACTTGAAGAAAAAGAAGAAAAATCGCACTTAATATTCACAATTTATGATGCAACCGGAAATGTTGTCCGCCAGTTGACAACTTCACCCTCAAAAGGATTGAGTCGGATTAACTGGGATTTGCGATATTCAATGCCAACAAGTGTTAGTGTAAGCGGAAATTTTAGCCCAATTGCTGAAAGTGGTCGCCGGGGTCGCCGGGGTGGTGGTGGAGGTGGCATTTTGGTAATGCCTGGTAAATATAAAGTCGGCCTGCAAATGTGGCACGAGGGTGAGTTGACTAATTTAGTTGAACCTGTGGAATTCACCTGTAAAAAACTGGGCAACACAACGCTTCCGTCAAAAAACTACAATGAGAACGTTGAATTTGCTAAAAATGTAAGCAAGCTTGCTATTGCAGTAGTAGGAACAGATAGAATGATTGATGAAACAAGCACGAAAATTGAAAATATCAAACAGGCAATTTATTCAACTCCGGGTACAAGCCAGGATTTGATGAACAAAGCACGTGCATTGGGAAAAGAATTGGAAGAACTTAATTTCAAAATGAGCGGGGTTAAGGCAAAAGCCAGTGCTGAAGAAACACCTCCGGCACAAGTTCCACTGAATTCGCGATTGGGAACAATTACATATACACACATGGGATCAACAAGCGGTATTACAACAACCGAAAAACAGAATTTCGAAATTTTAAAAGAAGAATTCCCTCCGGTTTTGGAGGCTTTAAAACGGATTGTTGAAAATGATATACCGGCGTTGGAAGCTGAACTGAACAAAATTGGTGCACCATGGACACCAGGCAGACTGCCGGTTTGGAAAGAATAATTGAGAAATGAGAAATGAGAAATTATTAATGAGAAGCCCGGTAAAACCGGGCTTCTTTTATTTCAAAAGCGCTGAACAAGCCAAATGACTGGCGAAATTCCGCATATAATAAATTCATTAAATCATTCCTCAAGCAGTTTTAAAGTGGTTATTTTTATCATTCCTCACCTCGTCTGTCTCCATACTTCATACTTTTTTCTACAATTCCAAATATCTCAAAAATTCGTCGCGAACGGCTTTGTCTTTAAATTTACCTGAATATTCTGCAGTTACAGTACTGCTGCTTTCATCCTGAATTCCGCGTGAAGAAACGCACATGTGTTTTGCATCAATAACAATTGCAACGTCTTCTGTTTTTAAAATCGCTTTAAGTTCGTTGGCAATTTGAACAGTTAAACGTTCCTGGACCTGCGGACGGCGGGCATAATAATCAACTATTCTGTTAATCTTACTCAACCCAATTACTTCACCGTTTGAAATGTACGCCACATGAGCTTTCCCAACAATTGGCAAAAAGTGGTGTTCACAGGTTGAGTTCATGTTGATGTTTTTTTCCACCAACATTTCATTGTATTTAAACTTGTTTTCGAAAACTGAAATTTTAGGTTTGTTTGCCGGATTTAAGCCGTAAAATATTTCCTTAATAAACATTTTTGCAACTCGGTGCGGCGTTCCTCGCAAACTATCATCGGTCAAATCCAAACCCATAGTTTCCATAATGTCACGGAATTTATCTTCGATAATCGACATTTTTTCATCGTCCGAAATATCGAATGCGTCTTCACGCATGGGTGTGTCAACCGAAGTTCCTATATGGTTATCGCCAAATAAATCAAAATCCTGTATCTCAATTGTACGTTTACCGTTTCCGTTAATCCCGGCGTTGCCGTTGATTTTACCATTTACCTTTGTTAAAATTAATTCGTCTTTCATAGCTTTCGTTTTTTGTTTCCGCTATCGGAATTTTATTCTTTATTTTTAAATCTCGAAAGTATAAACAGACAAATAAGTATTTTGTTTAAGAAATACAAGAATAATCCTAAACAGAATAAATCAACAATGAATAATTTATAAATTGAAATTAATCTTCCAACTGAAATTCGATGGTAGATACTACACGCACTATTTTTATTTGCGGTGTATTTTCATCGCGGTCGGAAATTGAAAACAAACCCTGTCTGGCCACCCTGATTCCACCAACCCGTGAATTTGAATCGAGGGCAAATTTTTCTGCAACTTCGCGGGCATTTTTAGTTGATTCTTCAATCATAGCGGGTTTCAGGTCGTTTAACCCTGTAAAAATATATTCGATTGGCCTCCATGTATTTTTCGAACCGAGCAAAATTCCCTGCGAAACCAGTTCAAGCGATTCTGACAAAGCATTTTGCAAACGTTCAATATCATTGGTTCGAACAGTAAAATCAGATTTTGCCAAATATCGAAATTCATTGTTCCGTGCGTTTTGATTATACATATCAGCATAAGCATCGTTGATATTGGTACTTCCAACAGTAAGTTCCTCTTTTGAAAATCCCTGATTAATAAAGAAATCATAAACCTGTTTACTTTGGTTTTCAATCTCTCTTTTTAACTGGCTCAAATCGTTGCCTGAAATCGTAATATTGAGTGGCCAAACAGCCAAATCAGCATTTACCTCGCGTTCTGAAAGTCCCTTTACTTCAACATAATGGTCGTATTTCTTCCCGACTTTATGCATGTTGCCAATAAAAAAACCGGCAATTACGATTGAACTAAAAATTATGGCTGTTTTTAACCAACTGATGTTTTTCATATTGTTGTATTTAAATATCTGTTTGAAATTTAAATGCAAAATACAACTTCCCTTTCACATAATATAAAGGGTATTTAATTAAATATCTATTCCCTCTCAATCATTCCCGCCAGTTGGCTCCAGTCGATCTCCTTTAATACCACTTCATTGTAGTTTAGATAACCATTTTTCCAATCATGTTCTTCCGCTTCACCGGATTATGATTGTTCGCTTTAATGAATTGTACAATTTGAATCTTTAAATGTCACCTCATCAGATATTTCAATTATTGAAAGTGCCACAAGCCTCTTAAAAAAAGATTAATTCAGCATAGAAAGATTTAATCAAAAACAAATATTAATCTTAATCCGAACTAATTTTATTATACTCCGAGAAATCAAATTTTTGCAATGCTTTTCTTAATAATCTTATTGAAGTTAAATCTCCGGCAAAAGATGAATCATACAGAATGTTACAGTTTAATAAACTCAACTCTTCGATTCAAAGCCTTGTTAACAGGAGTATCGTTTGGTGCAACAGGCTGACTTTCTCCCATGCCATCAATCGTCAGTCTATCGGCATTTACGCCAAATGATTTGGCCAATTCGGCTTTTACCGAGGCGGCACGACGTTTCGATAAATCCATGTTTTTGACATCATCACCATCCGAATCAGTATGTCCAACAATTTTAACTTTCACATCAGGCACTTCATTCAAGATGGCGGCAATTGCTTTTAATGTTCCATTTGATTCAGGTTTCACCACATCCTTATTTACGTCGAAATAAATTCCATAAGTAACCAGCTTTCCATCAGTCATCAGTTTATTGCGCATATCAGGCGCACCAACTGCAATGCGGATATTGCTTACCATTGCAGCGTTTGCTTCAAACCTCAGGCGATCCATTTTTACAGCAGGATCAGGTAATGCCCGTGGGACATCAAAAATCTTGGTTTCATTCTGATAAACCCTCACCCGAGTTTTTTGTACCCAAACCGACATGTGATACTTTTGATCCTTTTTCTGGTAATTTTTTTCATCGTCCATATTCCCTTTTTGATCCCAAAACTCACCGTCCAGTTTGTTATTGTAAGCGCGATAATAAGGTCTTCCAAAATATTCAACACCAAAAGCAAAACCAGCATTACCGGGAACCGCACCGCCATCCCATGATTTTTGATTTATGCATTTCATCAACCTAAAACTCCATCCACCCATACCGCCTTCTGATCCTTCAATTGGTACAACATCGAATTCCAAAGTATAATTGTCAGGCAAGGTTAACAACTGGTCAGTCCAGATTGATTCATCCATAACATATTTTAGCCAGTTTCCCGGATACAGATTTGTGTTTACAACTTCCCCTGAACCATTTGTATTCCACAATGCGGGAAAATCTCCAACTGCATCCTGGCTAAAATCTTCATAGAAAATTACCTTTTCGCCAGGAATGAAATCGAATTTTGAATAGGATTGAAGGCTTTGTTGAGAAGGTTGAGCATTCTGATCTGTGTTTTCTGAAACGCTCGATTGATTGTCCTGATTGGATCTTTGAGGTTCATCAGTTTCTGCAGGTTTTGCATTTTTGTCCTTTTTTTTGAAAATGTTTTTAACGCCTTCTTCAACTGAATCAAGTCCTTTATCAATGCCCTGGTCAACTTTGCTGTTGGCCCTGTCGTTGGTTTGGTTTTTAACTTTTCCTTTTACATCAATCTGAGCAGTTGCGTTAATTACTGCGCTGCAAAACACAATTACAAAAATTAAGATTAGATTTTTCATGATAATTTGATTTTTAGTTTTTTAACTTGTCATAGGTAGCTTTGTATATTGATTTAAAGATTTTTTCAATTACAATCTTCACAAATTTAGAACGTTAGCACAGGTATTTTTACCCCCAAAAAGGGGTTTCTGTTTAACTTATGTTTTATTAGTTTTGAATTATCAAAATAAGTATCGAATGAAAAAAACTATTATAGTCTTGTTTGTAATCTTTAGTTTTATTCAGGCAATATCACAAACAACCATGAACCTTGATAGCCTGCTTAGTCTGCTTTCTGCCGCCAAACAAGATTCAAACGCAGTTAAACTTTATATCAATATTGGTGAACAATACGAAACAAATAATCCTGAAATTGCCAAGCAATATTACCGGAAAGCGGGGCAGTTAAGCGATTCTATTCAATATGTTGCAGGATATTGCAGATATGCAGCGGATTACTCAGCTGTATTAAATATGCAGGGCGACTATGACTCTTCGCTGATTGTAAACCAGAAATCACTCGAAGCAGCTCAATCAATCAATAACGAATTATTGATAAATAAAAGCCTCTTTAACATTGGCAACTGTTACAATTATATGGAGCAATACGAAACCGCCCTCATTTATTATCAGAAGGTTGCTCCATATTTCGAAAAGACTGACAATAAAGCCTACAAATCACTCTTTTTCGATGTGATGCACATGTTATATCAAAATTTGGAAAGATATGATAAGGCTATTTTTTATGGCGAAAAGGGACTTGCTCTCTGTGATGATCAACCTAACAGTAACACACGGGGAACTATATTAATGAACTTATCGGTTAGCTATTCGAAAAACAATCCTCCTGAAACCGAAAAAGCAATGGCTGGATATCAGGAAGCTTTGCGAATTGCAAAACTTAATCAAAACCTTTATCTCGAAAGCAGTATTTTAGTCAATTTGGCCGACCATTTTTATCAGCTTAGAGATTACGAAAAAGCCCGTCAGTATTACACCGAAGTATTGCCAATACAAATTCAGATTGATGATCAAAGAGGTATTTGCATGACCAAACGAGGCTTATCGTATTACGAGCTATTTAAAAACCAATTCAAATCATCAGAAGAATTGCTTCAGCAGGCATTAAGCATTGCCCAAAAGAATAATTTCCTGAACGAAGAACAGGAATGTCTGGCATCGCTCGCCGAAGTTTATTTGGCACAGAATGATTATCCCAAATACCATTATTTCGCTCAAAAACATGATTCAGTAAGCAACCTGATAATTAATGAAAAAATACTTCGCGCAACACAGGATCTTGAATTGAAATACGAAACTGAAAAAAAACAGTCTCAAATTCTTCTTCTTGAACAAGATAAAAAGCTTCGAAATGTTTCAATCATCGGATTGCTTATTATTATGCTTCTGTTATCAGTCAAGGGCTTCTTTTTTACCCGCAATCTGAACCGAAAAAGACAGTTGGTGGAGAAAGATGCAGAATTAAAAGCCCAACGCATAAGTGAATTGGAAACAGAAAGACAACTCACCGCCACACAATCATTGTTGCAGGGTGAAGAAGCAGAACGCAAGCGTTTGGCCCGCGACCTGCACGATGGATTGGGCGGAATGTTATCGGTTATAAAACTTAATCTGACAAATATGAAAGGAAATGCCATTTTACCTGAAACGGATATCCCGGCTTTTGAAAATGCACTCGAAATGCTCGATGGCTCCATCCGCGAACTTCGCCGGGTTGCACACAACCTTATGCCCGAATCGCTTATGCGATATGGATTAAAAGCTGCTCTTTCTGACTTTTGCGGAAGTATTGACATCGTAAAACTGCATTATTTTGGCGACGACAAGCGAATGGATGAAAGATACGAAGTTGCTGTATTCCGCATTGCTCAGGAGCTGGTAAACAATGCCATCAAACATTCAAAATCCCGACAGATAAACGTTCAGGTCATTCAGGAACAAGAGCGTATTAATCTGGTAGTTCAGGACAACGGAATTGGATTTAATCCTGAAAAACTGAAAGACATGAATACAAGTGGACTCAGCAGTATTCGTTCCCGGGTTGAATCACTGAAAGGTCAGCTTGATTTTTTCTCGGAGCCACAAAAAGGCACTGAAGTTCAGGTGAATTTTAATTTTTAAATCTTTGAAAATGATTAAAGTAGGGCTCGTTGACGATCATCCGCTTTTTCTGGAAGGACTACATAAACTAATTGTTGCCTCGGGCATTGCCGAAGTAATTTTTGCTGCAAAAGACGGAAAGGAATGTTTACGCCAACTCGCATTCAACCACACAAATGTACTTCTCCTCGACATAAATTTGCCCGATTACAGTGGAATAGAACTATGCAAAGAAATTCACGATAGCTGGCCGCAAGTAAATATTATTGCACTTACCAGTTTTGGGGAATATACCATCGTACGTAAAATGCTCGATAATGGAGCACTCGGCTATTTGCTGAAAAATGCCATGCCCGAAGAAATTTTGCAAGGAATTGAAACCGTTGCAAAGGGAGAATCTTTTCTTTGTCATGAAATTGATGTGTTTATGAAACGTGATTCGCACCGGCATGTTTTTCTAACTCCACGCGAAACCGATCTGCTACGTTTGATTGTAAAAGGATATACCAATCCTGAGATTGCAGCCGAACTCTTTTTGGGTGTTGAAACCATAAACAGCTACCGGAAAAATCTGCTTTTTAAACTGAATGCCCGAAATACAGCTGTTCTGGTAAAAATGGCCATCGAAGAGAAATTGATTTAGAAATTCAATGTAAAAAACACCGCAACCCTTGTGAGGTTTGTTGTTTCAAATGGGGTTATTGATGTTTGAATTGGTTGAATTTCAACTTTACTAATCTGGGGAAATAAATGGATTCATCATTAACCAGCTGACCAAAATCAAAATTATTTATATTGTAAGTAATCCAAATTCCATTGGATTTAAGTTCAGGATGAGCATTTGCCGTGTAATTAAAATCCTTTTCATGGTTCAGTTTTGGGGTATAAAAAATTACCGGATCAGACCACGGTCCTTGTAATTGATCGGCAAGGCGATACCCAATTGAAGAAACACCAAAACCATAAGTCTGGATTTGTATAAATTTCCCAAGTTCCTTGTCGAAATGAACCGAAAATTCAGTTTGTCCGCTGAATAATGCATCTTGTTTTGGTTCTTTGTAAACTTTTGTGGTCCAGGCATTATCAACCCACCACTCCATTCCTGACAAATCGCCTTTTTCCAATTTATTACTTTCAAACCGCAATAAATAAGTTTCGTGCGTACCCGGTTCTTTTACTCCGAATGCATAAACATAACTTCCATCCTTTAAAACCGCCGAAGAACCAACGATTACACCAAATGTTTCGGGGCCTTTTACATATTTTATTTCCCAATTTTTTGGGTCATCATTCGGATTGTCAATAATTGCAACAGTCCAGCCAATAGTTTCAAAACCAAGTCCTTCGGTCGTTGACTTTTCTTCAAACAAAAAAATTAAAAGTTTGCCATTTAAAACAATTCCATGTCCTGTCCAAAACCATGTTTTTCCGGGTAGTTCAAAAAACGATTTTGGTTGGTTGCCCTCCTCTTTCCAGTAAAACGAAAGTTTTGATTTTCCCAATTCATTTCCAACCTGAATTGCCAGAGTATTGTTAATCATCACAGAATTTGAGCGTTTCCCAGTGCCGGCAGTATCGATAAAAGTATCACTGAACAACCATAAAATTTTTCCGTTTTCGAGATCAATTGTTGCTGCTCCGTCAGCTCCCCGCCAAAATTTATCGTTCCTGAAAAAACTGTTGTCAACCTCCTCTACTTCAAATTGATTTAAACCGGAATAAACTTCATTCTGTGCTGAAATTATTCCGGCATTCAAAAAAAACAGAATGGCTGTTAAAAATCTTACAAAAGAGTTCAACATGCTTTTTAATCTACTTTTTCGATTATTTCACCTGAACTTTTAACTTTCAGAATCACCTTTTTACGCCCGTCGGGTAGTGTTTCTTTTTTAACAAGCCAGTGGTTTTCGTCGTATTCAACAAATGCCGAAAGCGGCTCTACTTCAGTTTTCCCGCGCCACTCTTTAAGTTCCACCGGTTCCCATTTTTTTGTTTTTGCCGAAAGGTAACATGCATCCATAATTGCATTTACCACATAACCGTCATAAAAATTTTCAATGGGTTTTTTGCCTGATTCAATGGCGTTAAACATATCAGTAAACATGTGATTGTAGCCCAATTCGTGTACTTCGTCTCCAACAGGAAACAACCAGCCTGTGTCAGTTTCAGCCTTTTCAGCTACATAACCTTTTTTGCCGGGTGCCGAGAACATTTCAAAACCTGTGCGCAAAAAATTGTCGATTCGGATTGAGCCGTCAACTCCCGCCACTTCGTCTTTCAATTCCATTCCGCCACGAAAACACCAGCTTACTTCAAATTGACCGATTGCACCATTTTGAAAACGCACAAGTCCGATTGCATGATCTTCCGCCGCAATTGGTTTAACCTGCGTGTCAGCCCAACACACAACCTCCACCGGACGAATATCCTTTCCGATAAAACTCCTGCCAATTTCAATACAATGACAACCCAAATCGATAATTGCCCCGCCACCTGAAATTTTAGGATTCCAAAACCAGTCGCTGTGTGGACCGGGATGAGCCTCGCGTGAACGAACCCAAAGAACATTTCCAATAGCACCATTTTCAACCGAAGCATGTGCTTTTAAATGTTTTGGCGTGTAAACCAAATCTTCGAGGTAACCATGAAAAATACCTGCTTTTTCCACTTTCTGCAAAATCTCCCATGCTTCTTCAGCGTTTCTTGCCAGTGGTTTTGTGCATAAAACAGCTTTCCCCGCATCAACAGCTGCAAAAATGGCTTCTTTGTGCAGATTATTTGGCAAACCAACAATTACTGCATCAACATCAGGGTGCGAAATTGCCTCCTGTAAATTTGTCGTCCAATTCGGAATATTGTTCTCTTTTGCAAATTTTGCACCCCGTTCTTCTGAGCGCGAATACACAATTACTACTTCATCACGGCTACGCATGCCATGAATGGACATTGTATAAAATGTACCGATTAAACCAGTTCCCAACAATGCTATTTTCATAATGAGTTAAATAAATTTTTTGATAAATTTTTAAAATGGTGTAACTCTATTTTGATTTTCGGGAAATCAAATAATCAACAGAAAATTTTCCGCTGCCCGCAAACAAAAGAAAAACGTAAATAACCATATATAATAGTGCAAGTTCCTTTTTCCCAAACGGATCGGAACTATGAGCGATAAATGCAGCCACCGACATTGTAATTATTAAAGGAATTGTTGCCAACCGTGTGCCGATTCCAAATGCAACTAAAACGGAACAAAAAAACTCGGCAAAAACAGCTAAAACCAATGAAAATGTCATCCCAAACCCAAAAGGATCGGCAAACTGGATTTCGCCACCTGCCAGTAGTTTCATCAATTTAGGGTAACCGTGTGTAAGCATAAAAGCTGCCACTGCAATTCTTACCAATAACAGGATAAAATCCAAAGATTTGACATTGATATTTGTACTGAATAAATTTCTCATTTTTTTAATTTCTAATTTCTACTTGCTTCCATAAAAAATTTCTACTACGGAATGAAAATACGACAAGCGATACAATAAACCAAAAATCATTTCAAATACATTCATTTCCTTCGACTTCAAAATCGCATATATTTTTTAATTTCGAACTCTCTAAAATTTACTCAATATGAAAAAATACATACTTCTTTATGTTGTAATACTTTTGGGATTAAACGCATGTAAAAACTCCACCTCAAAATACATTTACAACAAAGGAATGATTTATGGAACAACTTATTCCATTACCTATGAAAGTCCCAACGGGGAAGACCTTCAGGAAGATATTACGCAAAAATTTAACGAATTTACCCTGGTGTTTTCTACTTATGAAAAGGAGTCGGTAATTTCAAAAATAAACAATAACCAGCCCACCAAACTGACCCCTGAATTTATCACCTGCTTTAATAAATCAATTGAAATTTCCGAAAAAACATATGGAGCTTTTGATATTACTGCAGGCGCAATGGTTAATGCCTGGGGATTTGGCCCTGAACGAAAAAAACAAATGACCCAGGAAAAAGTGGACAGTCTGCTCCAAATTACCGGTTATCAAAAAGTTAAGCTTCAGGACGGCAAAATCATCAAAGAAGACCCTGATATAAAGATTGATATGAGTGCCATTTCAAAAGGTTACACAAGTGATTTGATCGGAAATTTCCTTGCCAAAAAAGGCTGTAAAAACTACATGGTTGAAATTGGCGGTGAAGTTGCTGCAAAAGGAATAAATGAACGCGGAAAAACCTGGACGATCGGAATCAACAAACCTGACGAAGAAGCTATTTTTGGAAGTTCGGGTTTAGAGGCGAAAGTTAAACTTACCGATCATGGATTGGCAACTTCGGGCAATTACCGGAATTTTTATGTGGAAGACGGAAAAAAATACGCCCACACAATTGATCCAAAAACGGGATACCCAGTTCAACACAGTATTCTCAGTTCTTCTGTAATAGCCAATAATTGCATGACTGCAGATGCCTTTGCAACAGCTTTTATGGTTTTGGGTTTGGAGAAAGGAATTGAAGTTGCCAAAAACGTACCTGAGATTGAAGTATTTTTTATTTATGCCGATGAAAAAGGTGAAAACCAGGTTTACATGTCGGAAGGGTTTAAGCAATACATAATTAAATAAATTATTGTAAATCAACACTTACTACCTTTGAAAAGTGAGTTATGAATATAATACAGACATATGATCTTACCAAAACATTCGGTGATACAATTGCTGTTGATCATATTTCAATAAACGTAAGAGAAGGAGAAATTTATGGATTTTTGGGATTAAACGGTGCCGGAAAAACTACGCTGATCAGATTATTACTTGGAATGATAAAGCCTGATTCAGGTTCTATTTCATTGTTTGGGCAAAATGCAAAACAAGGTTCTGATATTTGGAATAATGTTGGGTATTTGGTTGAAACACCTTATTCTTACCCAAATTTAACTGTCAAAGAAAATCTGGAGGTATTTTATCAGCTTCGGGGTCTTAATGACAGAAAACAAATAGATAAAATCATAAGTGTTTTGCAACTTGACCAATATAAAAACAAGAAAGCTAAATATTTATCATTGGGTAATAACCAGAGACTGGGATTAGCAAAAGCCTTACTTCACAATCCGAAATTATTAATTCTTGATGAACCAATAAATGGTTTGGACCCTGCAGGAATAGTCGAAGTCAGAGAATTTCTTAAAGATCTTGTAAAAAATCATAATACAACAATTTTCCTGTCAAGCCACATTCTGTCTGAGATTTCAAAAGTTGCAACGCGTATTGGAATTGTGCATGAAGGAAAGCTGATAAAGGAAATTAACACAAATGAATTGGAAGATCAGATAATTAAAAAGCTTTGTGTAAATACAAATGAAAATCAAAAAGCACTGCAAATATTGAAAGACAATGGTTTTAACGCATCAATAAACGGAAACGGGTTAATAGAATCGACTGAAATTAATGCTATTCAACACCCGGAATTAATATCAACCCTATTGGTAAAATATGGATTTCCACCAAAAATGATTTCCGTTTTTGAAGAAGACCTGGAAGCTTATTTTCTTAGAATGATTAAAAGTTAAAACATTGACGATGAAACAACAATGGCAAGCTTTTACAGCAGAAATTATTAAAAACAGACATTCAACAATTACCCTTGTTACTTTTATTGCTTTTTCGCTTGCTCCGTTGTTTGGCGGGGTGTTTATGTTTTTAATGAAAGATAATGGTACAGAAGGTCTTTCAGGAGCATTTCAGGCAAAAGCGACATTGCTGTCATTTGAAGCCAACTGGAATTCATTTTTAGGACTTCTATCACAGGCAGTGGGAGTTGGTGGCGTTTTAATCTTTGGTTTTGTTGCCAGTTGGGTGTTTGGCAGAGAATACTCAGATGGTACAGCAAAGGACTTACTTTCATTACCAATTTCAAGGGCAAAAATTATTAATGCCAAGTATATATATTACATTTTGTGGTGTATTGCTCTTGTAATATCAAACTTAATTTTGGGAATACAGATTGGATTTGTTTTGCATTTACCGGGTTGGAGTACTGAAATATTTGTAAACAATTTGATCATATATTTTGTAACGACTATTCTGATTATTTTACTGAACTCTCCAATTGCTTTCTTTGCAATTTTCGGAAAAGGTTATATGACTCCACTTGGTTTTGTTGCGATTTTACTGGTGCTGGCTCAAATTTTTGGTGCTCTGGGATTTGGCAATTATTTTCCGTGGGCAATTCCTGGTATTTACAGCGGAAGTGGTGGTGCTGATATGAAAGCAGATTTGAATTTTTTCAGCTTCCTGATTATAGCTTTGACGAGTGTATTTGGGTATTTCGGCACAATTTTCTGGTGGAAATATGCTGATCAAACAAAATAAATAATTTCCTGACCAGGATTTTTATTTGTATTGAATAATAGCGGTGGTTCAATAATTTTTATTGCCGGATTCATAAATAAAAAAACCGGTTATTCACCGGTTTTCATATCTGATTCGAGAGTTAAATTCTCGAATTTTACCTTTTTGTAGGCACTTGCCTGGTCTATTTTGTCCTGGGTTTGTGCGCAATAAATTCCGTTTTGTTTTAAATATTTATTCCCGCTAATATGCGTATTTGGGAATTTGCCTCCCTTTTTTACCAAAATAGTAATTGCCATTCCTGCCATTGCAATGCCCACCAACCCAATTGCCAATAATATTACTTTTAACATTTCCATTTTCTCCTCCTTTTCTTTCGGCAAAAATAACCATTTCTGATGTTAATCTCTACCAGTATAACCCGTTGAACCTCGAAATGTTGAACTTCGTCTAAAAATTAACTCACGGTTCATAATATACGTTTGAATTTTGTAATTTTAGATTCATCAAAAAAAATAAAAGTCATGGAAAAACACATTAACGTAGTTGCAGCACTTCAGATTGGATTCAGTATTCTCGGACTTATTATCGGGGGAGTGTTGTTTACCCTTTTTGTTCTTTTAGGAAACTTTATCGACGAACCTGATGCTCAAATGGTGTTTGGGATTATCGCACAGGTTGTAATGGTTGTGTTGATTATTTTAAGTATCCCGGGGATTATTGCAGGAATCGGGTTGCTGAAAAGAAAAGAGTGGGCACGTATCCTCACGTTGATTTTATCGGTTTTAAGTTTGATAAATTTTCCAATCGGAACCGCAATTGGCGCCTATTCAATTTGGGCAATGGTGCAGCCGGAAGTAGTTGAGCTATTTAAAACAAAAAGTTAAAGGGATGAAGTATCTTTTATCAATTGCAGGTCTGATTTTCTCCTGTTCACTATTTTCACAGGAAGTATTTCCCGATGTTGAAAATAAATCAGCATTGGAAATTCATAACCGTGAGGTTGTAATTAGTAAAAGTGAAAAGACCGGTTTGGTTGAACAAATTGATTTTAATGCAAAACAAGGCGATGGACTTGCCATTTTTAAAAATATTGAATTTGAAAACGGAACTATTGAATTCGACGTAAAAGGGAAGGACGTTTTACAGCAAAGTTTTGTGGGTGTAGCTTTTCATATTCAGAATGATTCAACTTATAATGCAGTTTATTTTCGACCCTTTAATTTCAGGAAACCTGAAAGAACTTCACATTCCGTTCAATATATTAGTCACCCAAAATTTACCTGGCAAAAATTACGTACCGAATTTCCGGAAGAATTTGAGAAAACAGTTTCACCTGTTCCAAATCCCGATGAATTATTTCATGCCAGATTTGAAGTAAAATGGCCTGTTGTTAAGGTTTTTGTTGAAAACTCTGACAAACCTTCAATTGAAGTAAAAATGCTGAGTACTTTCAAAAAAGGGAAAGTTGGCTTTTGGGTTGGAAACGGTTCGGATGGAACGTTTAAAAACCTTGTTGTAAAATCCACGGATCAGTAATTACTCCATAATTTAAACACCTCAAATCCGAAACTTTAAACTTTAAACTCAATGATGGTACAATACGAAATAACCATAAAAGGCCGTGTGCAAGGTGTTGGATACCGTTATTTTGCAGTTCAGAAAGCTAATGAAATGGGTATTACCGGCTGGGTTAGAAATTTGGTTGACGGAAGTGTACTTATTGTTGCTCAAGGATTTGAACCTGAATTGAAAACTTTTATTGATTATTTATATCTTGGTCCAACGCGTTCCCGGGTTGATAAAATATCGACTTGTGAGATGCAAATTACAAGCGTTTTTGATAGTTTTAGCATGAAATTCTAAAATCAGCTAAAATTGGAAAAAAATAATTACCACATGTCCGCGGATCAATTCCGTGTAGAAGGCAAAAAAGTGATCGATTGGATTGCCGATTATTACGAAAACATTGAGAAATATCCCATTCTATCGCAGGTTAAACCAGGCGAAATAAAGGGATCGTTACCCGAAAATCCTCCTCAAACCGGGGAGTCGATGGATGAAATGATGCGCGATATCGACAATAAAATAATGCCCGGAATTACCCACTGGCAATCGCCCAATTTTTATGCTTACTTTCCTTCAAACACTTCGTTTCCGTCAATTTTGGGTGATTTGATTTCGTCGGGACTTGGTGTGCAGGGAATGATTTGGGCCACAAGTCCTGCAGCGACTGAATTAGAAACCCGGGTTTTGGACTGGCTGACCGATATGATGGGAATGCCCGAAAAATTCAAATCAACATCAACCGGCGGAGGAGTTATTCAGGATACCGCTTCAACTTCGTCGTTAACAGCAATGATTGCCGCCCGCGAAAGAGCAACAAATTTTCAATCAAACAAAACCGGGATTCAGCAAAAATTAGTTGCTTATATTTCAACCCAAACCCATTCGTCGCTGGAAAAAGCTGCAAAAATTTGCGGAATCGGGAGCAACAATCTGAGAATGATTGAAGTGGATGAAAAATTTGCCATGCGAACCGATTTGCTGAAAGAACAAATTCAAAAAGATAAAGCAGCAGGACTTACACCGTTTTTTATTTGCGCTGCGTTGGGCACAACTTCGTCGAACGCGATTGATCCGGTTGCAGCAATCGGGGAAATTGCACAAAAAGAAAACTGCTGGTTTCACATCGATGCTGCAATGTCGGGTACTGCCATGCTTTGCCCTGAGTTCAGACATTTTCAGGAAGGCGTTGAACTAACCGACAGTTACTGTTTTAATCCACACAAATGGATGTTTACCAATTTCGACTGCGATGTTTTTTGGGTCGCCAACCGACAGGATTTAATCAATACTTTTTCGATTCTGCCCGAATATTTACGTAACAAAGCCACCGAATCGGGCGAGGTTTTTGATTATCGCGACTGGCACGTTCAACTGGGGCGCCGTTTTCGTTCCATAAAACTCTGGTTTGTAATCCGTCATTACGGAATTGAAGGATTACAATTTCACATTCGCAAACATGTTGAACTTGCCCGAAAATTT
The DNA here is from genome assembly GCA_041739985.1 of Draconibacterium sp. GTDB lineage: Bacteria > Bacteroidota > Bacteroidia > Bacteroidales > Prolixibacteraceae > Draconibacterium. Next base: position 33,539 of record JBGSMW010000085.1, read on the forward strand.
ACAGAATGGATAAAACAATCTGACGACTTTGAAATTTTTGTTGAACCACCTTTTAACCTGGTTTGCTTCCGCCACAAAGCAGGCGATGATTTTAACATGAAACTGATGAATGAAGTAAATGCCACCGGAAAAGCCTATTTCACCCACACCAAACTGAACGGACAGGTGGTTTTGCGAATGAGTATCGGACAAACCAACACCGAAGAAAAACATGTAAAACAGACGTGGGATTTAATTCGGGAGATCTCGAAAGAGCTTTAAATACTATAGCTTCATGTAATTAAAATTCTGAACTATTGGGTTATCGGTGATTTTGATTCCTTAATCTCTTTGCTCATCTATTTTATAA
>JBGSMW010000098.1:0-42455 GCA_041739985.1 Draconibacterium sp.
GAGAGGCTCTTATTCCACTTGGTAAATCATATTGCTCACAAGTTGCTCCTCAGCATTGCTTGTTTCCCCTTCTGATTTACAATCGTATTTTAAGAAATAATTTTATCAATTCCACCAACTATTTTTGTCACCATTACCAAAATAAAGGATTCCATCTTTTATTATCAAGACAGAATCCTTTCTGCAAAAAATAAAACTAAAAAATCGGATTTAAAAAAAGACTACGAAATTTGAATTAAAGTACAACATATGTTTAAATGTCGTATTTCATTTTATAATTTACCCCTAAATCCCCTAAAGGGGACTTCTTGCATCTACTACCTTTTCAAATAGATGCAGTCCAAAAGCCCCTTCAGGGGTTAGGGGTAAAAAACGCGACAATAAATAGTTCTCATTGCTTACTTCAAATTTTGCAGTCCTCAAATTTTCAGGTTTTACAAATAAACGGCACCTCAACCAGTGGCGAAGTCCTTAAAATTCTAAATAAACCCAACTGGCTTTTTAATGGGTCGATGGGCGCTTTTGCCGGTGGATTGTTCACATCGAGAACATTCTTGCTGAGTTGATCAGCAACTGTTTCGTTAAACACCACTGCTGTTTTATCAATCAATTTTTCAGCATTGTTCCTGAAATTATCGATATGCTCAAAAGCGTTGGTAATATGCCCGAAAACTTCAACACATAAAACACTGAGCGATGAATCGCGCGGTAATCCATATAAATCGAGCATTTGTCTAACATCAGAATTTTTCCAAACACCAAAAGCCTGTTTTGTGCTTTCTTTTTCCCAGGCAATTTGTTGAAATGCGTTCTGTAATACCAATTCATTGGTAATATTAATAGTTGGCAGCCCCTTTACTTTAAGGTACAGGTTTTTTTCTTTCAATGAATGTTGAACAGCAGGAATCATTTCCTTCTCACTTCTTTCTGGTAATGGTTTGAGTTCCATTTCGTTCAGCAAAATATTTCTGTAATCTAATCCATCTGCCTGTTTTACCTGAGCATATAGTAACGCCCAAATACTTGTGTGGGGTGGAGAAGCTGTAACATTTCTGCCATTATAAACTGCTGTTGCATAAGGCGAGTTTACTGAGATTGCTTTTTCATTTCGGTTCAACAGGCAGGTAAGTGCTGGCGCGGGGTGCTGTAACCCTGAAACACGCAAAGCCCTTCCAAACCTGCCCTGCGCTGTACTCCACAATTTATCGGTATGGCCATACCTGAATTCATAGGTAAACATCCCAAAAAGCTCTGGACTTTCATGATGTAACCCCGGAGGTAAAGGAAGAATATAATAATGCCTGTTGGTGTCAATAGATTTCTCCATTTTTTGCATTGCATCCAAACCGGCATGATCATGCGCACTTTCGGGTGTTACAACCCTAATATATTCAGGATTGAGTGAAAGTGGTTTTTCGTTTGGTAAATCCATTAACGAAGGATGATTATTGCTTATCAACTGATCGGGACTGTATGCCAATACACGGCAGAAAAGAGCATCACTTTTATCTTTTGGAGCTTTATCGAATTCGAGCCACAAATAACGTGTTCGTACCTCTGTTGCTGAATATTTTTCATTTCTGTTGTACGGACTTAATGCCACACCTGCCCCAATTAACTTAGGAGTTTGTGTTGGATTGAATGTGGTTGGTAACTCGATAGCCTGCGTTTCAAGCGCTGCATCCGCAAGTGGAGTATGACCTTCCCTAAACTTCGGTTCAATCAAATACTGAACTTCAACTGTTTCAGGGAACATGCCTTCCGCTGGTTTGTTGTCAACAACATCGATCAGTACAATTCTTGTAAATTCCCGGTGAACAAGTCCATCATTGCCCTTTTGAATTGCCTGAAAAGAAGCAACTTTTTTTAGTTCCAGATCGCCAATAAAATCATATGTTATATTTCCAATTGGTGTAATGACATTGCCTGCTCTTCTTCTTCGCCAGATATGAAAACTGCTTGGTGCGAGGCTGTCCCAACTCCAGTCGCGATTGATATACAATGTTGTGCAAACAAGCCATTGGTCGTGTAGTTCGTGTTTATTGGCAAAAGTGATGCTACTGTTATCGGGTGACATGCTGTGCCGAATCATGCTGCTACACCAGAATTGCAAACGTTCGCCATTTTCAGAAAGCAAAGTCAACTCTTTAATTTTTACATCCAACTGGTTCCCTAAGCGGTGAACAATGTCCGGCATTCCTTCATTTCCACCTTGTAACGTTTTAAAAAGAATCGGGTCGAGACTGATAGTAATTGGGTCGGGTTGAAGGTAAATTCCCTGTAAAGTTTTTGCATTTTCGGTATCGGTAAATATCTCGTGTTCATTTTCAGATTCCTGTCGCATGTTGATTACAGTGGTTTTTCCAAACCTGGAATCTAAATTTGAATCTTTTGCATTTATATGTCCCCAGTAATTTGCTTTTTCTTCGCCAACAGCTCTAAGTGTTAAGCGGATATTCCGGGCAGTTGGTAAAATGATTTCACCTTCTGTATTAGCAATGAAATCATTGTCAGCAGGGTTAGGAAATGGAGTAGTTGTGTTTGTAAGGTTCAATACATTTACATCTTTGTATGTAATTGGCACTTCAATATCGCCACTGGCTGAGTTTTCATCAAATGCGCCAAATAACCTTGTGGTTTTGTACAAAGTAATGTAATGTTCGCGGCCATTATCGCTTGCAAGATTATCCATGTTTAGCGTTTCCACTTCAACTTTTATTTCAACCGCAATAACATCGGGGTCGGGAATACCAAAAGCTTTAGCGCCCGATATTCCGCCCGAAGCCTGCTGTGCATTTAATATCTCCTGCACCGAGGTGGCCAGTCTGTCAACAGCATCTGAATATCTTCCGGTATAAACTGCAGCCGGGTAACCAAGCAATGGACGCGAAAGTTTTAATGAATTCCCTGCAAAATTGTTGTCATCGGTATTCGATTTTATATCATCTTCATTTTGAATGGTTACTGCATGGGGCGCAACATATCTTTTAAACTGGGTTTTACCAATATGGCTTACCGAAAAACCCGGAAGTGTTGGCGTAAGCGGAGAAGGAGTTCCACCACTGATATCGGAAAGCCGCACTCGAAAATGATACTCATTTCCATATTCAAGTTTTGTATTTGTTTCAACCGCTAAATAAGTTTCACTGATTTTGACGGGAGTATTTTTTTCAGCGTCGCTCTGATATATCCGGGCAGCGATTTTGTCGGGCTGAACAATTGAAGTATTGTTCCAGTTGGCAAAATACATGGGCAACCAGTAATTGTTTGCATCATTTGTACCATCGTAAATTTTTGTTGGATATACCTGGTAAGGCAGTTCCCCATTGTATGTACCAATATCAATGTCTTCCAACTGTATGTTACCATTGCTTTTAACTGAATTCAGCGATTCCCATTCGTTGTCACCGGCAGTGCTTTTTTTCATGTCAACCTGGTAACCCATCACACCGAGCGGGGCATCCAGACGTTCATTTGTATTTTTATCGACTGCCATTTGTCGCAGATACCAGATTAAAATTTGTTCATCTTCCCAACCCAGACGGATTCCTACTTCCTTTTGCGGATGAAAACCATCCTGATTTTCTCTTAAAAGATTTCCGCTAACTGGCTGATTGGCATGCACAATAGTTGCAAAACCTTCGTTAAAACGGGATGTTTCAATGTACAATTCATCATAAATTCCAACTGGTGATTCACCTGCTTTAACAACAGGAAAAAGAACTGCTGCAAACAAGGTTCTTGCTTCATTTTCCTGCAGGATAGGAATTCTTGCTGCATACCTTTTTATAAATGGTCCTTTTGTATCGGGCAACGAGTTGAGTTGTTCCTGTGCATAATCGGTACCGTTTTGAATGTCAACATAAAGCCAGCCACCTTTTTCAAAATCTCCGGCAGCCAATTGAACCTGTGCCTCGTAAATTAAACCTGCTTGTTTTGCCAAAAGCGGTTGACGCAGTAAATGGGCATACACTTTACCCCAGCTCACTTTGTCGTCTTTTACAAAAGCAATGGGTGGTTTTTGGTCGCGCAGAGCACAAATATAACTGTTGTCAGTAACAGCATTTTTTAGTCGGGGAGCAGTAAAATTGAATGCTTTGCGATAACTTACAGGCAAATATTTACGGATGGCCAAATCGCGATCCACTTCAGCTTTAGGCAATGTGTATTTTGAATTCGGATTAACATCGGTACTTCTGGCTTCATCAATATCAAAATATTTTGGCTTTCCATTTTCATCCACTGCATCGCGCAAAGTTTTATAAATTTCCCCTCTTATTTCAGAATAAATAAATGGAGTAACAGGATTTACCGCCTTTTCATCTGCCGGTATTTTCCCGGGAAATTCATTGGGATTATTTACCACTTTTATCTCGAATTGCGGTTCTACATCCACAAATGCCTTTGCTTTATTCCCTGCTCCGTAGTTTGTATTTACTTCGTTTAATGGATTTATATTACGTGGCACAAAAACAATGTTGAGCGATAATACGCCGTTGGCATCCACACTTTGCGGGAGTGCCATGATTGAAAACCTTGTTTGTTCGAATGACATATCTTTAGGATTTAATGGTTATAATTAAGCAATTTGTCGCGTTTCTTCCCAGCTTTCACTGAAACTGATATCGATGATAAAACAAATGCTGATATCAATGGCAAAAGTTACCTGAGCCTTGCAATTGGCTGGTGGGTTCGGTTCAGCAGGGGTTGGTGCAATTTTTTCCACCGAGCCTTTTGCTTCAATTGTAATCGTAACACTCACTATTCCGCCAAGCAGTTCGGCATTACCCTTGAAAAGCATAAATGCTGTGATTTTTACAACTGAACCGCTGTCGGCATAAATTTCAACACCAACCATAAACAGAACGCTGGCATGCCCAACAACCGGAAGACCGACTGTAATCTGTGCCCCAAAACCAAATTTCAAGGTAACACCCACCTTCGGACTTGTGTCAGCTTCAAGTTTTAAATCGACATTACCAACGGCGTAAATGGTTCCGACACCAACAGACACACACATTATCTGCAATCCACCATGGAAATTGAAAAATCCCCCGGCAGTTGGCAATAATTGATTTGGGTCGGTTGTGACTTTTAATGCAGCATTAAAATATACACCGATCCCAAGGCTGGCTTCCAGTTTTAAAGGTGTTTGAGGACTTTCATACAACTCCTTCGTTGGCGGAAACCTCACAAGCGGAATGTCTTTGCTGGCTTCAAATTTATATTCCCAGATATTCGCGCTGTTACTCATCGCAACTTTTAAACCTTTTTTCAGAGCGTCGCCATATTCGCCTGAACTTAAAGAAGCAAGAATTTCAAGTATTTTGATAACAGGTTCAAGCGCATCGCTAAATTCGATTTCGGGAGTTGGTAAATTTAATGATGGATTATCGCCGGCGCTGCTACTGCCAAGGTCAACTTCTTTGCCTTTTTGCGAGTTGAAATTCCCTTTAATCGTCATCACATCTGTCAAAGGTCCAATAGAAACTACCATTGCAAGGTTGTTCATTCGGCCTTTCCATGTGTCAGCCAAATCGCCTGCAAACGAATCAACATCAAAATCAAATTTGCCCACATAGTTTTTTTGAGACTGTCCTTTGGGTTTGCTGCTTGCCTTGTATTGAATTGCAATAACCAATTTTCCCGGGTAGTCAATCAACGGATAATCAAATGATGGCAGATCAAATTTGATTGCTTTATCAGCAACTCCATTTACTGCTCCCTTTGCAAGTTCGTATCCCTGATCCAGAATTTTTCCTGCTTCTTCCTTTGCTTTAAGTTGAAGTACATTTAAAACATCTCCGGCATCGGGCAGGTTTATTTTATTGAATGCGTCCAGCGGGTTGTTACCACCTCCAATACCTTTTAATAATGAAATAGCCTGTCCGAAATTGCTTTCAGCATCGCCAATATTTGGGAAAATACCTTTGCTGTTAAGTAATCTGGAAGAATCGGCAAGAAGTGGGGGCGTTTTACTCAGTAATGATTCAACCCCTTTTTTGAAACCGGGAGTCATAAACAGCACTTTTTGTGTGCCCATGTTTTGAAGAAAGCCGAAATTGAGTGTATCCGAATCAGGTATCTTCAATAAATCTTCGGGGTGTGCGATGCGTAAAAAGTTTGAAACATCGGCATCGTTTACAACTTTATCTTTTACCCATTTTCCGGCACGAATTAAAGGAACACTCAATTGTTCAGGTAATGGAGAAACATCGCCGGTTCCGCGGTTGTGCTGTATCATTGTCCAGCTACCATCTTTTGGCATAATAACCGAACCGCGCACGGCACTTACAAAAATTGGTTTGTTGGCTGTATCAACAGCAGCGCTAACATCAACCCTGTTGATTTTCATTCGTTGCTGAGTTCCGGCAATTTTAATCATGCAGCTTAAAGAACCACCAATTGAATTATTCTGGGTTTTGAGCAAATCAACAAATTGATCAGCAGTAACATATTTACCGATTGGTAATAGTTGAACATATCCCAGAATTGATTTGCCACTAACAATATTGTTTTCTCCACCTTCAGTAACATTTTCCAATTCAATGTCGGCATCAAATGTAACTTCAGAAAAAGTAGCTGTACCAATTTTAACGGGTTTCTTAGGGGACTCTTTTATATTTCGAATATTATAATAACCTCTTACAATGCCGGGTTGAAAATCAAATTTGTTATTTGGGGAAACATCAGGTTCAATAAAATTATATTTTCCATCGCTTCTCGATTCCCAACCGCTGTCGATTCTGGCAACATAACCATTTGCCAATCTAAATAAAGTGATTGTTCGAACAACATCTGCACCACAACAATATAATTTACTTTTTACCTGAACTACCTCATAACTTGTGCGACCCGTAAAAACATTAAAATAAGCCTGACTTGTTCCCACCAGTACATTTTTATTCTGCCATTCGCTTAACATACTTGTGCCATATCCGCTTAATCCGATATTTTTCACTGGTACAGCCGGCCTTCCAACCAAATTGCTAACGGCATTTGCAAAAAATTCCTCATTATACATTGTCCACACATCTTCACCCAAGGTGCTTGCATTTGCCGGATTACCGTCGGCTTTGTTTATATTTATAAGTTGAATTGTATATCCTTCAAAAATTGTATCCGAATCATTTGGGTTAAAGGAAGTACCCGCTGTAAGTTCCAATTGTATTCCACCATTGATATAATTTTCAAATACTGGACTGGTATTTATCATTGTTGGTTTTTGAGGTTGGCTTGATTTGTTGTCAAGTATGGTAATTGCAAACATGCCAAAGGGCAAATTGAAAATAGCGAAGGTTTTCCCATCTTCTTTATCCTTGTATGTTTGAACCAAATATTTTGCCATTGGGATTGGTGATAAGGGAACGGTTTTTTTGCTTAAATTACCAATCCTTGTAGCAAAACCATCGTTTTGATAATAATTATATCCAACCGGTGGATCTTGTTTTGCAGGATTAGGATTCGTTAAATTGAACACAGGTTCCCACGAAATAGCTGGCACAGTAAAAGCCTGTGCGTTCATTCCGGCTGTAATTACATCGAGCCCACTCACCTGAATTGGAAAAACCGAAGCATTTGTTTCGCCCGTAATATCAATTTTATATTTGCGGGCAATTGTTGCCTGCAGAAAGTTATTCTGTTTTGCATATGAAACCCCCATCTGGTTCGCTTTGCTACTCACATCGACTAAAGAAAAATCGGTTAGGTTCAATCCTGCCAGCGGGTTTCGTGCTGAAAGCATTGCCCCGGTTAAATTTGTATCCGTTGCGATTGTCGCTGCACCCGTAACATTTGCCGTATCAGAAAAACGGCTGAAAACATCCGGATTAACTCTCTCAATATTTTGACTATCGGTAGCTTCTGTTTCCTTTTCTTTTTCAATTTGAAGTTGTGTAGTTAAAGGAGAAAAATGAAAAGATACGCCAACTTTAAATGTATCTTCTTTGGGCTCCCATTTTACCAGACCAATCAACCACATCCAAACCGCGCTTCCTTTTTTGGGAACATTTGAAACCATTCCTGGTCTTGAATCATTGATTTCAAATTGTCTTTGTAAAATCCCAAGATTTGCTGCATAAGGGTCGGGGAGGGTAGGAAGGTAAGAATATAATCCAAAACCAAGATACATTTGTCCGTGAGTCAGCGCTTTTAAATCGGGAGTTGCCTCTGCAAACAGAACCAAATTGTTTGGTGGTGTTACCGTAAAAAGTGCATTGTGCATTGCCAAAGCATACGGTTTAACTTTTGGGATTTTATCTGCCGGAAGTTTGTTGTCCCACAGCATGTTTTCATCCATTACCATCAACAAGGTTTTAATTTTGCTGAAAGCAATAAAAAAGGCGGAGTTTTTTGTTTTCACTGTAACCGCTTCTCCATTTACTTTTACCGGGCGATCGGTTTTTATATCCCAATCGCTCAACCCAAAAATCAATTCATCGCCTTTTGCAACTGTATTTAAAATGAGCAGTGAGTCTTTACTGAACTTACATTCCAAAGTTGTTCCGTAAACATTTTGCTCGTCTTTCCAACCTTCAAAAGTTTGAAATGCACCGCTTCCGTCGGTTTTTAAGTCTGTGATACTAATGCGTCCCGGTTCGCCAAGAATGAATGGGTTCATAAACGAAATTGATTTGTTTTGAAGGTTGCTCCATTTCGCATCAAGTCCTTTTTCACATTCAATAATTAAAGCTCCGTTTCCATCGGCTTCAAGTGGATTGGCAATATCAAGTTTTGTAACCGAAAGCGCCCACCAGCTATTTTTAATTTTTGCTTTTCCTGAAAGGCTAAAAAATGGCGACTTGCAATCGCCAACAGCAAAATCTGTGTCAGCACAATGTACAGGAATTGCTATCCTTCCAATAAAGGCATTATACACACAGTTCTGCACATTCTGATAGACAAAGCTGCTCTTTTGCCCAAAAACATTCCATTTCGAATTACCTAAAGCAAGTATGGTTTTTGTATTGTTTTTAAAAGTGAACTGAAAATTGGCAGGCAGATTATAAGTGGCATTTCGTGCATCAACACCATACGGACTTGTTGGATCGTTGTCAAAAACATCGTTTTGTTCAAGATTTAAATTAACAGTAACTTTTGTGGCATTACTTACGGTAACCCTATTATTCAACATAAATGGATCTGTATCAAGTGTTATAGTCCCGCTTTTTACCCGCAATCCGCAATAATATTCATCGGGTACATTCGAAGAAAGTAACTTTCCGCTGATCCAAACTGTTTCAGGGTCAATCGTATATGATTTGGTAAGTTCTACAGGTTTTGAGTTTTGTAACAGAAGCTTTGATTGTCTAAAAGTCGCATCAAATAAAATCACAGGTAAATTCTGACCTTGAACATATAAAGCAATTAGTTTCTTAACTGTCACAAAATCAAACCAAACCGGCCTTTTTAGTTTGTCAAGAACAGGCCCAATTGTTTTTACACGCACACCTGCTGAAGCGGGTGAAATACTACCCTGTATTTGCGTGGTACGGATTGGTACATTTCGGACAAAAACATTTGTTTCGCTCAGTTTCTCGCCTTTACTGGCAAGTTCGGCCAATTCACTTATCTTTTTAAGCCGGTTGCTTTCAATATTTGTAGTGAGAAACAAATCACTTTTCTCAAAAACGAATTCCTTGCTCTTTATCGTTGACGGATCCTGGTTCAGGATGGCATTGGCAATTGCTGATTGCAACTTTTCAATATGCTTTTCATCATCAGAGCTTGAAGAATGTAAATGTCCGGTAAGCATAGCAAGTTGGGCGGTAATTTGATTGATCTCCATAATGAGGTTTATTTAAGTGTTTCTAATAAAATCAAAGAGAAATTGATAAAAATCTTCTCAAACAATTTACGACTAAAAAGTATTTAATTCATAGAGTGCTGCATTTTTTTTAACAATTTTTAAATTTAATAGCTGAAACCTGAGTAGCAGTTGTGATTTATATATCTGAATTTGTGGCTGCTTTGAAATTTGAAATTCATTTAACAAAATCGATCCTGCTTTATATTAAAGTTTTTATTGCTTCTATAAATTTATCATCACAAAAAGTCCGGAGAGAAGTGTTTTATATTAATTCATCTCCATTTATATCCCATTCAATCCTTGTTTTTCGTCATTCAACAATAAAAAATATACTCCTCCGGGAGTTCAAAGTACTTTTAATGAAAAATCTGAAACGATGGACTATAAAAATCTAACAGCACCTTGTGGTAAAGATTGCTTCAACTGCCCGCTTTACATTGGCGAGGAAAACCGCCTGAACAGGGAAGCTTTTCTGAAAAGAAATAATATTCCGGCTGACAATTATTTGTGCAAAGGTTGCCGGCCCAACAAAGGATATTGTCCTGGACTTGAAATACTTGGCATAAACGGAAATTGCAAGTTGTACAAATGTGTTCAGGAGAAAAAAGTAGAGTTTTGTTTTGAATGTGTCGAATTTCCATGTATGAAACTACAACCCCTTGCAGACCGTGCAGAAAGAGTTCCTCACGCCCTGAAAATCTTCAACCTCTGTATGATTCAGAAAATGGGAGTTGAACAATGGGCTGAAAAACATTCCAAACAAATTTTCGTGGATTATTACACCCGGAAATTGGATTCTTGTATGTAAAAAAAGACTAGAAGTAATGAAAACTTTATCAATTCAAACAGGTTTATTTGATTCTGCGGTTTTAACCAATTGTATGCATTCATCATTTGAAATCCTGAAATGGATATTTTGTTTTTTACCGTTCATGGTTCACGGTTTTATAAAATCGGTAAAGCTGTTTATTTCATTTGTAAACAGCTTAAAACCAGTTGAAATATTTAATTAATTGATAAATTTTTTGTTTAACAACTGATCAAGGAAAGCAAGAAAACAAGTAATTTGGCATTAACTAAAATTGCCTGAGATGAAACACGCCAATTTGAAAGATAAAATTGATGAATTGATGAAAACCAACACCGAATTGACCGCTGAAATTGACCGGCTCAAGGAAACCAACAAAAGTTTGCTGGAAAATAAAAAGCTGCTTGACAGTATTCTTTCGAATGCACCGATTGTTGTGTGGAGTGTTGATTTGAATGGAATATTTACATACTCGCAATACACAGGTGACAACGGAAATGTGCCCGTAGAAAGGGTTGGGAAATCGGCACTGGAAGTATATAAAGGCACTGAAGTTGAAATTTTCCTGCAAAAAATGCTGAAAGATGAAATTCAAAGTGATATTGTACAAATTGGTTCAGTTTTTTACGATACAAGAGTTTCACCCATCCATAACGAAAATGGCGAAAAAATCGGTTATCTGGGAGTTTCAATGGATATCACCGAAAGAATAAAAACAGAGAGGGAACTTCAGAAATTCAGATTGGTTCTTGATCAGGCGCCGGGTGCGGTTTTTATCATGGACAAAAATTGGAACTTCGAATATATCAATCCCTTCTTTACGCAAATGTCAGGCTACTCATCCGAAGAGCTGCTTCATAAAAATATCAGAGATACTTTGTACAAAGGTATTTCCGATGTTCCCGAATCAAGAAAGGAAATAATATCAAATCTTTTACAGGGAAAAAACTGGGATGGTGAATTGCTCACCATTCATAAATCGGGCGAACGCTATTGGGCAAATACAATTGCATCGCCTTTTAAAAATGAAAAAGGTGAAATCGACGGTTATGTTGTTATTCAGCAGGATATTACCGAAAAGAAGCAACTAGAGTTGGCACTGGCCGAGCAGGAAAAACTTTACCGCACGCTGATTGAAAAATCGCTTGATGGAGTATCAATAACACAGGACAGCCGGATTATTATGGCAAACCAGTCTTTTTGTGAAATGTTTGGTTATTCAATGAACGAACTTTTACAGACAGATCCAACCATACTCATTGCTCCGGATGATAAGGAAAGGGTTCTGAATTACCACTATAAACGAATGAAAGGAGAAGTTGAAACCGGAAGCTATTCTGCAAAATTCATTCACAAATCGGGAAAAGAGATCATTGTCGAGATTAATGCCGCAACTGTTTTGCTCCATGGAAAAAATGCATCGTTTGTAACCATGCGCGATGTTACTGAACGCCTGAAATTCGAAAAAGCACTGCGGGATAGTGAATTAAAACATAAAACGTTGGTCGAGAATTCGCAGGACGGAATCATCATAACACAGGACGGTAAATTCAAATTTGTAAATAGTGCAATGTGCCGGATGCTGAACTACACCAGTGAAGAATTTTATGCTATGTCTGGTGTTGAAATTATTCCCGAACAACACCGCGAAAAAATAATGAAAATCCACTCTGACAGAATGAAAGGGCTGGTTGTTCCTTTAAATTATTCTATGCAGTTGGTTTCGAAAGACAAACGGACTATTGAGGTTGAAATTCAGTCATCGACAGTGGATTTCGAGGGAAAACCCGCCGCCTTTATGACCCTGCACGATATTACAGAAAGTAAAAAAATGCAACTGGCTTTGCTGGAAAGTGAGAAAAAATATCGCGAACTGACCGAAATGTTACCCCAAACAGTTTACGAGCTGGATACAAACGGAAATATTATTTATTTTAACCAGACCGGGTTAAACCAGTTCGGACTGGGTTTTAACGATATCGGAAAATCCTCGTTAAGTTTCATTCACCCTTCACAACATGAACAGATGCGGCTAAATATGCTAAAAACCATTAATGAAAGAAGGAACAGTTATGGAAATAAATATACCGCCGTGCGTAAAAACGGGGAAACATTTCCGGCTATGACTTTTGCGGCGCCAATAATTTCTGAAGATAAAGTTGTTGGAATCAGGGGATTAATTCTTGATATGACGGAACATGAAGCCATGGAAAAAGCACTTCGTGAAAGCGAGCAAAAATACCGGGAACTTGCAGAAATGTTACCGCAAACCGTTTATGAGCATGATATCCAGGGTAAACTTACTTTTTTAAATCAAGCCGGGAAAAGGACATTTGGAATCGAAAGTCTCGAGTCGGGAATATCGGCGCAAGAGCTTGTGATTCCTGGTGATATCGAAAGGATGATTAGTAATATGAAGAATTCCTATTTTGAAAAAACTTCTTCAAGCGGAAATTCATACACTGCAATACGCACCAACGGCGAAAAATTTCCGGTGATGATTTTTGCCACGCCTATGCTTTCGGAAGGAAAAATTACCGGCACCCGCGGTATTGTTATCGATATGACTGAATATGTAGCCATGGAAAAAGCGCTGCGCGAAAGCGAGCGAAAATACCGCACCCTAATCGACAAAGCTACCGACGGGATTCTGATTACGCAAAGTGGTGTTTTTAAATTTGTAAATCCAGCGTTTTGCGAAATGATGCAATACACCGAAAAAGAATTGATTAACAAACCATTTATCGATGTTGTTGATAAAGAACACCACGCCGAAATGCTTGAAAACCACAAGCGACGGATGACAGGCGAATCTTTCCCGGCTATTTACAGGGCTAAACTTTACCGGAAAGATGGCACAAGTATTATGGTTGAATTGAATTCTCGAACCACCGATTTCGATGGAAACCCGGCGTCGTTTGTAATTACCCGCGACATTACCGATCGTCTTCATACTGAGGAAGAATTGCGCATGGCAAAAGAAGAACTCGAACACCTGAACCAAAATCTCGAAATCAGGGTGAAGGAAAGTACACTCAAACTTACTGAGGCAAACACCCAGCTTATACGTTTACAAAAAGAAAATTTACAGTCGCAATTTGAAGTATTGCGTCAGCAGGTAAATCCGCATTTTCTTTTTAACAGTTTGAATGTACTTACTTCTCTAATAAAACTCGAACCCGATTTGGCTGAACAGTTTACCGAACACCTCTCAAAAGTGTATCGATATGTTTTGGAAAACAAAGACAACGATTTGGTTAGTTTACAAACCGAACTCGATTTTCTTGAAGCTTATATTTTCCTGTTAAACATCAGGTTTATGGATAAAATTGAAGTGAAAGTTTCAATTCCTGATAATAAAAAGGAGCTGTTAATTCTCCCGCTTGCCCTGCAATTGCTCATAGAAAATGCAATTAAACACAATTCAATGTCGAAGAAAAACCCTTTAATTATCGAAATTACAATTGACAATAAGAATATTTTAATGGTTGAAAACAATCTGCAGGAAAGGGAATCGCACATGGCATCAACAGGAGTAGGGCTCAGAAATATTGAACACCGTTACAAATTGCTTGAAATGCCCGCACCCGAGTTTATTAAAACTGCAACAAAATTTATCGCTCGTGTACCTTTGAAATACTGACTAACCCCAGACTTCCAGCAGTGGATAAAGAATACAAGTTACTGATGGACTTCAGTTCTTAATTTATTTTGAAATTATTAAAAATACAGATAATGAGAATCGTAATTATTGAAGACGAAATGTATGCAGCCAAAAGGCTTGAAAATATGATTAAGGAATTTGACCCTAAAATTGAAATTGCGGCCTGGCTTGAATCGGTAGCTGAATCAATAGAATGGTTTGGTAACAATCTCGAACCCGACCTTATTTTTCTGGATATTCACCTTGAAGACGATCTCAGTTTTGCCATTTTTGAGAAAGTGAGCGTTACAAGTCCCATAGTTTTTACAACTGCAACCGACGAGTTGGCCGTGAAAGCCTTTTTAACAAAAGGCATCGATTTTTTGCACAAACCCATTGTAAAAACTGAACTTACAACTATGCTTGAAAAATATCTGAAATCAGGGAAAAGGTACAGAAAACCAATCGGTGCCGGCTTTTTCGGTGATATATTTGATAACAAGTAAGAAATTTCACGCAAAGACAACAAAATAACAACGACAACATTCTTATGAAAACCATCATCATCGAAGACGAACACTTAGCTGCACGCAGGCTTGAAAACCTGATTCGCGAAATTGACCCGGGAGTTGAAATTATGGCAAAACTGGAATCCGTAAAAGAATCGGTTGAGTGGTTTAAAAATAATGAACATCCCGACCTGATTTTTCTGGATATCCACCTCGAAGACGGATTAAGCTTCTCCATTTTCGATCAGGTAAAAGTGAACTCACCCATTATATTTACTACAGCTTTTGATGAATACGCCATCAAAGCATTTAAACTGAAAAGCATTGATTACCTGCTGAAACCAATTATTGCCGACGATCTGAAAAAGGCAGTAAACAAGTTCCGTGACTGGGGAGAAAAAAAGCAGGTGATTGACGTGAAGGAATTATACAGACTGGTACAGGGGAAAACACAAAATTACCGCGAACGGTTTTCTGTTGTGGTTGGTCAAAAACTAAAAAGTATCGAAGTAAAAGATATTGCTTATTTTTTCTCAAACAGCGGAATCACATTTGTGGCCATGCTCTCAAAAAGCCAGTATTCACTCGATTTGAGCCTCGATAATCTTTTGGAAGAACTCGACCCAAAACTGTTTTTCAGGGTAAACAGACAATATGTTGTTGGTCTTTCTTCGATTGTAAATATTCATATTTTCCCTAAAAGCCGTTTAAAACTGGAGTTGAATCCACCGGTTCCTGACGGTGTTTTTGTTAGCCTCGACAAAGTTGTGGATTTCAAAAAGTGGGTGGATGGAAGAGTGAGTGAATGAGTGAATGAGTGAGTGATGGATTGATAGAATGAATGGTGCGGTTTTCAACCGCGTTTATACACTAATTAAAAATTAAAAACCGATACTACAAAACATGAAAAAACCTTTTGAAATCTGGATTTTATATCTGCTGCTGATGTTGCTGTCAATTAACGCGTTTTACGGTGGCATCAGTCTGATGCTGGCACCCGACGGATCTCTGTTGGGGATGCAACCTTCGTGGCTCGACAAATCACCATTTACTAATTATTTGGTTCCCGGGATTTTACTCCTGCTGATGAACGGCATTTTTCCACAGCTGGCGCTGTTCGGTCTTATTACTAAAAACAGTATTCGCTTTGGTTGGCTCAATATTTATAAGGATAAATACTGGGGCTGGACATTTTCACTTTACATCGGAATTATTTGTATTGTATGGATTATTGTTCAGCAATTAATAACTGCATATTTTGTTCTTCAACCAATCATTGCCGGCGTGGGGTTACTTATTATTGTGTTCACGCTTATGCCCCGCGTACAGAAGTACTTTGCAATTTGATGAAAAGTTTACATAACTAGGCTTTGTATGTGGCTAACCGAAAAAAGAAAATGAAATGAAACCGGAAGATTTTGGATACAACAATGATCTCGAAAAGTTTAGGATTGAAAATAACCTAAAAGACTTTGAGATTGGAAGAGTGATATCGGAGCATAAAGAGAGATACATTGTAAAAACCGAAAAGGGAGAATCGGAAGCAGAGATAACAGGGAATTTGCGGTTTTCGGCCCTTGGCAGAGAAGATTTTCCTGCGGTTGGCGATTGGGTTGCATTGATAAATTATGATCCTGATTTCTCAATCATTCATAAAATATTTCCTCGGTTTTCAATCATAAAACGTCAGGCAATTGGCCAGACCGGTGGAGTGCAGATAATAGCTACAAACATTGATTTTGCTTTTCTTGTCCAGGCGGCTGACAGGGATTTTAATCTCAACAGGTTTGAAAGATACCTCACCATTTGTTACGCCTCGAAAGTAGAACCCATAATTGTGCTGACAAAAACTGATTTGATAAGCGCTCAAAAAGTTGCTGAAATAGTAGATGCCATTCATCAGCGAATTAAAAATGTGCCTGTAATTGCAGTTAGCAACGAAACGCACGATGGTTACGAAGCGCTAAAAAGCTGCATCGAAAAAGGAAAAACATATTGTATGCTGGGTTCATCGGGAGTTGGAAAATCAACATTGGTAAATAATCTTTCGGGCAGAGAAATCATGAGAACAGATGCAATAAGCGAGAGCACAAATAAAGGAAGGCATGTTACAAGTCACAGGGAAATTATTGTGCTTGAAAATGGAGGAATTCTTGTTGATAATCCGGGGATGAGGGAAGTTGGAATTGCTGATTCTTCCGGCGGCCTTGAAACCACTTTCGACCAAATTTCAGTTTTCTCCAAAAATTGCAGGTTTAAAGATTGTACCCACACAAACGAAGTTGGATGCTCTGTACTCGAAGCCGTTGAGAACGGGGAATTCGACAGAAACGCATACGCAAACTACATGAAAATGGAAAAAGAAAAAGCGCATTTTGAGGCAACTGTAGCCGAAAAGCGAACCCGCGACAAACATTTTGGTAAAATGATGAAAAATTATAAAAAGGACTTTGGTAAAAACAAAATCTAAATTCCTTTTTAAAACAAAAGAATGATGCACTTAAAACATACAAAATATGATGCGACTAAAGTCCGGTAAAACAGCAGTTCATTCAATCCGTTCCGTAAACGGGACGGCAATAAAAATAGCACCTACTAAAACAGATGGGTTTTGTTATTGCCGTTCACTTCAGTGAACGGATTAATAAGATGTAATGACAAAGGGGTTTCAACCCCATTATGCAATATTTTTTGTGCATTTAAAGTGCCTGATTTAATAAAACAATTTTAAACATTTCACCTAAAAAAAATACCTATGAAAACCAAAATTCTACTCCTGACCCTGTTTATCACATGCTTTGCTTCAAATCTTTTTGCACAGAGCGAAGTTAACCGCGACACAGTGCTGGTTGCAGCCCGTGAAATCATTATCCAGACCACCTATTGCGGACTTGTTACAGTTGATTCAAACGGCCAGCCGCAGGTGCGTACAATGAACCCTTTTCCTGTTAAAGATGATTTGGTAATCTGGTTCGCTACTTCGCGAAGCAGCAGGAAAGCGGGCGAATTAAAAGCCAATCCGAAAGTGGCGGTTTACTTTGCTGATCACAATACGGCAAAAGGTTATGTTAATATCTCAGGAAAAGCAGAGGTAATCGACGACAAAGAACTGTTGCAGAAAATGAAACGCGAATACTGGGAAGGCATTCCAAACTGGCAGGACATTTTTGTTTTAATAAAAATAGTTCCCGAAAGACTGGAAGTGATAAATTACAAACACGGACTAAACAACGACCCGCAAACCTTTAAAGCGCCATCAATTGAATTTTAAAAATAAGAACACCCCAATCCCCTAAAGGGGACTCAGGCTGCGAACCTCATCCGGGTAAGCAGACAGCATAAGTCCCCTTTAGGGGATTTAGGGGTAAAAACCAAAAACCATGACAAGTCTTAAAAGCCGCATGTTTAACCTCATGATGCGAAACAGTTTTTTATTGCGCGGAAAACTAAAAAAGGAAACTTTTGACATGAACACCTCCATCGAACAATTCAGGGAAGATTGTGAAAAAGGAGCTGCCCGTTATGCAAAAATACCCGAAGGAATTACTGTAAAAGAACAAAGCATTGAAGGCATAAAGTCGGAATGGCTGATTCCGGAAGGAACAAACAGCGAAAAAGTAATAATGTATGTTCACGGCGGTGGTTATGTTTCGGGTTCGTGCAGCGACCACCGCGGATTTGTATCGAAATTTGCCCGGTTTACAGGGGTAAGCAACCTTGTTTTTGAATATGGTTTAGCGCCCGAACAGCCCTTTCCTGCCGCCCTGGACGATTCTGTGATAGTTTACAACTGGCTGCTTTCATCGGGTTACAAACCTGAAAATATTATTATCGCCGGAGAATCGGCTGGTGGTGGATTATGTCTTGCAACACTGCTTGCTTTAAAGGAAAACAAAATTCAAATGCCCGCCGCTGCAGTTGCCATTTCACCGTGGACTGACCTCACCTGTACCAGTGATTCATACAAAACAAAAAACAGGTTTTCTCCGGCACCGTTGAATTCGTGGTTTGTGTTCAGCAAACATTACTGTGGCAATACACCTGCAACAAATCCGTTTATTTCTCCACTGTTTGGCGATTTGAAAGAACTTCCACCCCTTTTTATCAACTCGGGTGTCAACGATGAATTGTTTGAAGATGGTGAAAAGTTCGCAGCAAAGGCAAAAGAAGCTGGAGTCGAAGTTACTTTCAGTGCTGGTGTCGGAATGGTGCATTGTTACCCGCTGCTGGCACCAATGTTCCCTGAAGCAACCGATGCAATGAATGAAATTGTGGCGTTTGTGAGAAAATATTTGCAACTAATTTAAACCTGTGAAATGAAAAATAATTACAGGTATCTGATTATTGCCCTGATTGGCGCAATCAACATGGCTCTGCACATGTTCCCTGGATATAATTTCGAATACCACAGAGACGAACTTTTGTACTTCTCATTGTGTAATCATCTTGATTTCGGATATGCTACAACCCCGCCATTGGTTGCATACATGGCATATCTTTCAAAAAGTATTTTTGGATATTCGGTTTTCTCTGTCCGGTTTTTCCCAGCTCTATTTAGTGGTATTGTGGCCTTTTTAACAGCAATGATTGCAAAAGAACTAAAAGGCAATTTTAAATCGCAGCTTTTATCAGCAATTGGAGTTACAGGCAGCCTGTTTTTGGTTACCATTTTCGGCGTTTTTACTCCCTACTATTTAGATGTTTTCTTCTGGACCCTGATTATTTATCTTATCGTAAAATTTATAAACACCGAAAACAACAAAATTCTAATGATGCTGGGAATTGTAATTGGTTTTTCATTTTTGAATAAATACAATGTACTCTTTTTGATTACCGCAATTTTATTAGTTATTCCATTCACCAGTCACCGAAAAATCTTTTCAAACAAATTCCTTTACATTGGTTTGTTCCTGGCAGGAATTATTGTTTCGCCAAATATTATCTGGCAGATAACCCATCAATTTCCGGTAATAAATCACATGAAAGAATTAAAGGGAAGTCAGCTCGACAATGTAAACCGCCTGGAATTTATTATCGAACAACTCATTTTTTTGTTACCCTTTACTTTTATTGTTTTGCCCGGAATAATATTCTTTCTAATTGAAAAACAGTTGAAGGAATACAGGTTTTTGATAAGCGTTTCAGCAGTTGTTTTGTTGCTTTTCCTGCTACTGAAAGGCAAAAGTTTTTATACGGCCGGACTGTTCCCCTTTTTGATTGTAACCGGCGCACTTTTTTTGGAAATAGCTTTCGCCAGAAAATACCTGTTTTTTTCAGTTGCCGGAATATTGGTTGTAATATCTGTACTTTTATTACCACTGGGTTTACCGCTGTTTAAACCAATCAAAATGGCACACTATTTCGATGCTTTTGCTTCGGTTACGGGAGCTGATTTCCTAAGAAAAGACGAAGATGGAAATTACCGAAAACTTTCGCAGGTTTATGCCGATATGCTTGGTTGGAATGAAATTACCGAAAAAACAAGTGTTGCCTGGATGCAGTTGAAAGATAAAAACAGCAGTTTTATTTTCTGTGCAAATTATGGACAGGCAGGCGCAATCAGCGTTATTGGCAATAAATACAACCTGCCCGAACCAGTTAGTTTCAGCGAATCTTTTCAATACTGGATTCCAAAAGAGTTCGAAAATGAAATAACAGAATTGGTTTATGTAATTGGAACCGATGCAATGGACAGTGGAAGTTTTAAAGACTTAAATAATTTCTTTAACGAAAGGGTTGAAATAGGCACGGTGGAAAATTCGCTGGCAATTGAATTTGATACAAAAATTTACCTGTTTAAAAATCCAAAATCAGACTTTAATGAATTTTGGAAAGGCCAAACTTCTCGATATTAATTGCAATTAGTCATCCACCCTGCTACTGAATTGATTGATTTTCCATTATTGATTGTATAAAAGGCATTTGTTCATCTCTTGTTCACCTCTCAAAAACTGTCATTCAAATTAAAAAATTTTCAGTGCCAAAAAGGATTTCTGAACTTGGTATTGCAAAAAAAAAGAGATGAAATGAGACCAGATTTTCAGGACAAATTTCATCTGGAATAGTAATAAATTAAAAAGATAATGAGATGAAAACAACAATGATTACAGAGTTTGTTGAAATCAGACTGCCTGAAACATTAACAGTTGAACAGTTTACCGAAAAAGCTGAAAACTTCGCCAACTTCCTGAAAAAACAAGACGGATACATCGATGGAGAAATGACACAGGCGCTGGAAGGCAATGCGTGGCGTTTTGTTTTCCACTTCGAAAACATGGAAAAAGTAAAGGCTATTGGCGAAAAAATGCGTGCAGGCAGCGAGTTTGCCGAATTTAAATCAGTTATTGGCAGTTTTGGCGTTTCCTTCTTTCGCCTGGTGCTGAAATGGTAATCCGCAATTGTAATGGCAAAATAGCAGCAGGAAATCAAAGCCTGTTGCTATTGTCGATTTAGCGATTTAACCGCACACCGCAAAAACAATAACTATTATTTTTCGGTATTATGCCTTTTTTATTCAAACACTAAATTCCTGTTTTCCTCTCTGCCAAAACCTGCAATTTCAATTTTTTTATCAGAAACAGAAATTACTGAAAATGCATTTTCGTTTTCAGTTTCAACCATTCCCTTGAGGTTTACAAAATGAATTCCGTTTTGAAACGCGTAATTTCCGGCATGGTTGTGCCCATTCATATAAATTTTTACGCAACTGAATTTCCATAAAACTGCGAGTACTTCCTCTGAATTCCAAAGCATGTGCGCGTCAAACGGCAGGAGCGGGTAGTGGCAGAAAACTGCGACTTTTTGATTTTTGTTGTTTGCTTTTTGCAATTCTTTTTCAAGCCATTTCAATTGTGTTGAGCCAATTCCACCATTCCAGTCGAAATAATTGGGTTTTCCATCAGCTTTTAGCTTTGAAGTAACTTCCTCTGCCTCCTTAACTTTTTCTTTATTGTTTGTATGAAAAGTGATATCGTTTCCGTTCAGAAAAATAAATCGCCAACCATTTTTGATAACCGAATACCAGGTTTCGTTTAGATTTAATTTCTCCGGAACATTTTCAAGCTGGTTTTTTTCAACTGATAAGTCATGATTGCCAATTACATGATAAACTTCTTTGTTTGATTTTGCCAGAATTAAATTCACACTGTCGAAACTCGAAAAACCGCGGTCAATTAAATCTCCCAAACCAACAATAAAGTCAAGCTCTTTATTATTATTGAAATGGTTAATACAATCATCAAGTTTTTGAAGCGAATTTCGGTAGTATCGTGTGCCTGCAGTTTCGTAATCACAATACTGGCAATCGGCAAAAACACCGATTTTTATTTGTGAAAACGATGTAAAAGAGAAATTCATTATGATTAATAGCAAACCAAATTGAGCAACAAAACTATTTTTCATGTCTTAAATTTAGATAACTTTCTAAATTAGTTGAAAAATTTAATATGAAAACTTTAAGGTTAATATTTACAGGATTTCTGATTGTTTCGTTTTGTTTGAACACTTTTGGTGAAGCAAAAATCAGTGAAAAAGAGAAACTAAAAATAGAAATTTTGCTAGCCAAACAAGTGGAAGCCTGGAATGAAGGCAACTTTGAAAAGTTTATGGAAACTTACTGGAATTCAGAGAAACTTAGTTTTGTAGGCTCGCGCGGACCAACTTTTGGCTGGCAGCATACTTTGGAAAATTACAAAACCGGTTATCCTGACAAAGCAGCAATGGGAAATCTGAAATTTACAATTCTGAACATTTCGAAAATCGATAAAAAAACTGTTTATGTGATTGGTAAGTTTGATTTAATACGTGAAATTGGAAATGTTAGTGGGTATTATACTTTGGTAATTCAAAAATTTGAAAAGGAATGGTGGATAGTTAGCGACCATTCCAGTTCTTCAGATTAAATAGGCGAATCCGGGTTATTTTAAAAAAAAATATTAAAAGGATTTTTAGATTACGTATAAAATAATTAACTTTGACGTAAATAAAAATGAAGAAAAATGGATGCCAAATTAACATTGAGTTTCGACAGTTCAGTTATTGAAAAAGCCAAGGAATTTGCCGATGCAAGAGGTATCAGCCTTTCCCGGCTTACTGAATATTTGTACAGGCAGGTTACATCAGGAAGTTACATTTCGATTGACGATTTTCCGATTGCAGATTGGGTAAACCAGGTTGCCGATGGTGAAGCTGTTTACAAACGCCGCAGCCGGAAAAGTACAAAAGACGAATATTACAACAGCCGGAAATGAGGGTTTTTGTAGATGCCAATATCATTGTGGCGACGCTGAATCGAGAGTACCCTTTGTTTAACTGGTCGGCGCGGGTTCTGAGCCTTCACGGAACTCATAATATTCAGCTATTTACATCTCCGCTGTGTTTGGCAATTGCTTTTTATTTCGCCACAAAAAAGAGTGGTGAGGGAATTGCCAAAAAGAAAATAGATATGCTTTGCCAGAACATTGGCATAACTGCAGTCAATCAGGAAATTACAGAGAAAGCGATTAAAAACCATAAAATCAAAGATTTTGAAGATGGTTTGCAATATTATTCAGCGCTGAACCAAAAATGCGATATCATTATTACCGAAGACCAGCACGATTTCTATTTCAGCGAAATTGAAGTTTTGGGATGCGAGGTATTTTTGAAACAGTTGAGTGCGGGAAGAAATCAATGAAATACGGATTTGACCTGAAATTATACATAGATCATCTTCCTTGTCATTCCTCCGTCAATTATAAAATTCTGTCCTGTAATAAAATCATTTTCAGGATTTAATAAAAACAAAACCATGTTTGCAATGTCTTCCGGTTTTCCAACTCTCCCGGCAGGGTGCTGCAAATGGTCGGCTTCGGAAAGTTTAATCTGACTCGCCTTCGATTTTTTCTTTATGAATGAAACGTCAATCCAACCTGGACTAATACAGTTGACTTTTATTTCTGGGCCTAAACTTACTGCAAGTGAATGTGTTAATGCCAGAATTCCTCCTTTGCTGGCTGAATATGCTTCAGTGTTTGGTTCCGATTGAAATGCCCGTGTTGAACTGATATTGATGATATTTCCCTTTGATTTTTTCAGGAATGATGCGGCATGTTTTGAACAAAGAAAAGCTCCTGTAAGATTTGTGCCAATCACACGATTCCATTCTTCAAATGATAATTCGGTAACTGGTTTGTCGATTTGAATTGCTGCGTTGTTAATTAATCCCGAAATATCACCAAACAATTCAAATGATTGCCGAATCGAATTACGGACGCTTTCTTCATCTGAAACATCTGTTTGAAAAAATGCAACATTCTCTAAATTATTTTCCAGTTCGAATTCAGTAAGCGCTTCTTCATCAATGTCAAATACAGAAACTAAATATCCATTCTCAAGTAGTTGTTTTGAAATTATTTTCCCTATTCCCTGTGCGCCACCGGTTACTATTATGTTTTTATTCATTTTACAGCAAAATTAAATTTATTCTTTTGCAATGTTTCTGATCATTCCATCGAAAATAAAAAAATGAAATGGTGATGTTGCTATCCAATACAATCTTCCCCAAATACCACGCGGTCTGAATGTTGCTGTTTGGTGTAGAATGTTTTCTTCATCAATCTTAAATTCAAGCCAGGCTTCGCCGGGGAGTTTCATTTCGGCAAAAAGCAACAAACGTTTTTTCTCGCGGCTGGCATACAATACCCGCCAAAAATCGAGCGCATCTCCCGGAAGGATTTCCTTTGGCGATCGGCGACCCCGCAGCAATCCAACTCCACCAAGCATCTGATCGAAAAAACCCCTTGTTTTCCAAAGCCAGTTGGCATAATAATAACCTTTGTCGCCACCAATTGTCCAAATATTATTTAATACCAGCTGCTCATTTTTAACCAGCGAATGTTTTTTATTTATATAGCAGCCAAAATTGGGTACTTCAATAAAATCAGATAATGAAAGGCCGAGGCTGCTGCTAATGATAGAATCTCTCCAACTGCTTAAAACAAGATTTTGTTTTATCCTCAGGAACGCATTTTTAATGGCTTGTTCATATGTGATTGGCTTTAATCCTAAAATTTCTTCAAGTCGGTTATCTTTACAAACCACTTCCATTTTCATGCTGTCAACCAAACTAATTGCGAGTCTGTAAGAAACAGTGGTAATGAAAAACAGCCAGTACGATGATATTTTGGGAGAGATGAGTGAAGTGGTGTAAAGCCTTCTTTTTAATTTTCGCACTCGTGCATATTGCAGCATCATATCTTTGTAGGTTAATATTTCGGGGCCACCAATGTCAAAAACCTGGTTTAAACATTTATCATGAAATAAAACTCCTTTTAAAAATGAAATTATATCGCGTATTGAAATTGGTTGTGCTTTGGTTAAAACCCATTTAGGAGCAATTATAACAGGCAGTTTTTCAACAAGATCGCGAATGATTTCGAATGACGCGCTTCCTGATCCAACTATAATTCCGGCACGTAAAACGGTTAATGCATATTTGTCGCTTTTTAATATATCCTCAACTTTTCGTCTCGATTGAAGGTGTTTTGAAAGTTTGCTTTCGTTTGAAATTCCACTCAGATAAATTACTTGTTTTGCCGAAGTTGTTTCGATAATTGTTTTGAAATTTAAGGCTGCTTCCGATTCAAGCAAATCAAATCTTTCTGAAGAGGTTGTCATTGAATGGATTAAATAATAAGCAGCATCAATATTTTTCGGAAAAATATCAGGTAGTGGAGTTTTCAGAAAGTCGATTTCAATAATTTGAACTTTTTGAAGCATGTTTTTGTGAATAGTCAGCCTGTTTTTTTCCCTCACACAAACAATAATTTCGTGACCGCTTTCAATTAGAACCGGAAGCAATCGTTTGCCAACATAACCTGTTACTCCTGTTAAAAGTATCCGCATAATTTCAAATATATGATTTAATTGATAAAGTATGGAGTTCTTTAAATAAACACTTGTAATCTTTTGATTTTCTTTTATTTCGGGAAAATATAAACAAAAGACATTTAAAACTTAATTTCAATTGTTTTGTTGTGTTATATAAGCTGTAACTAGAATAACAAATTAGGTACGGTAATTTTATTAATAAATTCAAATTTACCTACTTATGAAAAAAATGATTGTTCTTATCAGTGCAGTTTTTTTAACGATATCAGTTATTGGGCAAAACGCCAAAAACCTCACCGTCTTTAAAAGTAAATTATCAAACCACAAACAATCAACCGTTTCGGCTATAAATGATAAATTCCTAAATTTTGATGTTCATGCCAAATCTGCAAAGCAAAACATGCATTTAAAAGAGGCTAATGCATTAAAACAACGTCTTGACAGTGTTGTTTTTGCCGATTCGGACAAAGACATATATGTTTATGATGCCAACGGAAATGTATTGCTGGATACTTATTTTGATTGGGATGGAACAAAGTGGGTAAACTCATGGAAAGACGATTATACTTATGAATCCAATGGAAATCAAACGCAAGTTATTAGTAATGAATGGGATGGAAACCAGTGGATAAACTTGTATAAACATGAAAACAGTTACGATTCCAATGGTAATCAAGTGAAAGAGCTATCTTCAAACTGGGATGGAAGCAACTGGATAAATTCCTATAAAAATGAGTTCGTTTATGATGCTGAAAGTAATTTGACACAAAATATTTCCTCACAATGGTCTGGTTCACCTGATGATAAATGGATTGTAGTTGGTAAAAATGAATTTGCTTATGATATAAACGGAAACCAAACACAAAATATTCAATACTATTTGAATAATGAACAATGGGAAAACGCATCGAAAACTGAGATTGTTTTTAATTCCAGTCAAATAATTACTCAGGCTTTTACTTATGGATGGGACGGTGAAAATTGGTATTATTCAGAAAAGTATGAATCTTTTTTTGATGCGAATGAAAATATTACCGAGTTTGTTTTCTCTGAATGGAATAATGATGAATGGGTGGAAGCAGCTAAATATGAATACCAATACGATGCTAATGGAAATATGACGTTATCGAACCTAATTTACATTTTCGATGATCAAAGAATTACTTATTCGAAGGAGGAATCGGTTTATGATGAATATGGTAACCGAATTTTATATTCGTTTTTTGAAGTTGATTTTGAAAATGAAGAATTTCCGCTTATCCCAATTTGGAGAGAGGAATATGATTATGACAATAATTTCTCTTTTAATGATTTGATTTTGCCCTTCAATCCCGATAATTTCGAAAGTGACTCAGATTTTGACATTGAAGTAGTTTTACAATTTGATATTACCCTCATGTTTAAACACAAACTGGTTCATTTAACTTATTATGAAGGAGATGGAGTTGGAGATGATTGGATTATGACTGACGAGTACGTGATTTATTATTCTGAACAAAATATTACCGCTGTTGGTGATTTGAATTTAGTAAGTAACGTTAGCTTATTTCCAAATCCTGCTGCAACCCAGGTTACTTTTAAACTTGATGCTCCGGTCAATCAGTTTACTGTTGAATTTTATGACATTCAGGGAAAGTTGGTCATGAGTAAAACCACCGAAAACAATAGGCCAGTATCAATTGAATCGCTCAACAAAGGACTTTATTTTTACAGGTTATCCGATCAACAGGATTTTTATTCTGGAAAATTCATGGTTAAGTAAATAGTTTTCAATAATTAAATTAAATTATCATGAAACAAAAAAACTGGTTACTGTATCTTTTAACCACAGTTTTGGGAGTTCTGTCAATTATCCTTCCTGTATTTTTTCATGCCGGGTTAAAGCATTATGAATCCCTAATTTTCGATTTGATCCGGATTGGTATTGAAGGGATTTCGATGTGGAGTTTTGCATTCTTGTTTTCAACAGGATTTGTAATGAGATCATTCACCAAATTGCCCGGCTGGAAAATAGGCCTGGCTACAATGGCGCTTTTCCCCGTAATTGCTATTATAGAATTAACGATTTTTGATTCTACATCTCATAACCTGTTACCTATTGAATTCATCTTGTATGCTATTTATACCATACCGGGAATCATTGGGGCATATATAGGTCAGGGCGTTCAAAGGTTTACAAAATAAACAGCAAATCTTCCGTCAATAAAATAATTAACAGAAATGATAAGTCAGTCGTTAAATTAAAATTTAAAATCTGTTAGCTTCAATTTAATATTCTACACCGGGTAACATTTTGGCAGGAAATGATATTTTTGCACGTCTAATTATATTTTCACTATTGATTTGAATTTGCAAAAACTAAATATACGGACAAGTCTTTTTTTAATCTTTGTTTTGTTGTTCTTTTCTTTTGAAACGAAGTCGCAAACCGATTCAGTTTGGATTGCATTTAAAACGCAGTACAAAACCAATTTGGTGCAACTGAATGATTTGTATTGCTGGTCGGATGTTGATTTTTATCCCGGCAAATTCAAGTTCTCTTCCAAACTCAATTTTCAATCCGAATACGAAAACCAAAAATCTGTTATATTCCCAATTTTTTCTGATAAAGCCGAAGATTTTTATCTTTTTCTCGAAAGTTTAAATACAAACGAAAAACAAAATCTGGTGCGTCTTTTTTCATTTTACGAAAAAGAAATGGATGCAGGATTGAAAGCGGCTGGTTTGCCAGATGAATTGAAATACCTCGCTCCGGCAATTTCGGCATTGAACCCAACCGCAACCAATTGGGATGGGAAAGCCGGTGTTTTTCAATTGACACATTTTCAGGCGGTAATGAATGGATTACAAATCAATCCGTTAGTTGACGAGAGATTGAATACAAATCTTTCAGTCCGGGCATTCACAGCGGTAATGAAACAAAATTTTGCAACATTTAAAACTGCTGATCTTGCCGTTTTAGGTTATTTTTTTGGCAATGCAAAAGTAAAAAATGCAATTTCGTTCGCGGGTGAAAATGCGTCAATATCACAAATTTTAAACTACCTGCCCGAAACTGCAAATCTTATTATTGGCGCATATCAGGCTATGTCAACATTTTTAAATGCAAACCAGTTTAAACCGGCGCTTGATCCATTAGCGAAGAAAATATTACCCGATACTAATCGAATAATCAGCCAGCTTCATTTTCAGCAGGTGTCGAAAGTGTTGGGGATTTCAGAAAAACAATTGGAATTTCTCAATCCGCAATATCGTTTTCATATTGTTCCGGGCGATAAATTTGTCTCGAAACTAGTTGTGCCCGATGGATATTGGGATGAGTTTGTTTTGTTCCGGGATTCAATTTACAATGCTGCCGATTCAACCCTGTTTGCAGTAACTGTGCAAAAAATTGAATATCCGCCTGCGCCAGGTCGCCAGTATTTGGGTGAGCCGGTGAAAAACCTCGAAATTGAAGGCAAAACAAAACTTAAATACAAATTGCAAACGGGCGATGTTCTCGGGATTATTGCGGAAAAATATGACGTTGAAGTAGCCGATTTAAAATACTGGAATAACATTTCTAACGAGCGAAAAATTCAGGCCGGAAAAACACTTGATATTTTTGTTGATAATGATAAAGCTGATGAATATGCAGGTTTGCAAAAATCGACAAAAACGAATTCTGTAAAATCGCCTACTCCAAAGCAGATTCAACAAAATACAACACTTGCGGTTTTTCAGGAAATGAATTCTGGAAATAAAGTGGAATACACAGTGAAAAATGGCGAATCGCCATTTACGATCGCAAAAAAATACACAGGCGTTTCTCCTGAAGATATATTGAAATGGAATAACATTACAGATGCCGGGAGAATACAGATTGGCCAAAAACTAATAATTTATACTTCGAAATGAGACCGATAAAAATATTACTTTTTCTTATTGCAGTTTTTGTGCTTCTGGCCGGTACAATGCTGGTTACTCCATCAGAAGGTGTAAAAGTGGGTGAGTTTAATTTTCACATGCCCACTTTTGGCGAAATGTTTTTACCCGAAAAAGTTGAATATGCTGATGTCTCTGAAATAATCGAGCAGCAATTTGATATCGATTCGTTGGCTGAACTGGCACTGGAAGACGGAAACGCTGCCGGGGAAATTGACACAGCAAGTTATCATGCACTTGTTGAATCAATCCATAAAATTGAGATAACTGAAGAAGGGCGCGAAAACCTGACTGGTTTCTTTCAAAAACTGAAATCGGGACAGTTGACAAGAATCATGCATTACGGTGATAGTCAATTGGAAGGAGACAGAATTACTGCGCCTTTCCGCAATAAACTGCAATCGAAATACGGCGGAACCGGACTTGGGTTGAGACCTGCAGTGCAACCTTATGATTTTGTTTTCAGTGCTGTTCAAACCAATTCCGACAACTGGGTTCGTTACCCCATTTACGGAAATGTTGACACACTTATCCAGCACAGTCGTTATGGTGTTATGGGCGCTTTCTCTCGTTTTGCGCCGCTCACTTTCGATTCAATCCCATTTCATGAAACAGAGTTTTACGAAGCTGAATTGAGCATTTCAAAATCGAGTATTTCATATAACCGTACACGCCAATACAAGAAAATGCGACTTTATTACGGTAATGCAAAAAGCCCGGTGACCCTGCAATTGTTCGTAAGCGGTGCTTTGGTTTTCTCCGAAATTCTTAAACCCGACATTGATTACGGTATAGTTTCATGCAATTTACCAGATGCAACCGATAATGTAACTTTTAAATTTTCGGGTTATGACAGCCCCGATGTTTACGGGATTGAACTTGTTGATACAACAGGTGTAATTGTTGATAATATTGCGCTGCGTGGAAGTTCAGGTACAATTTTTACACAGGCTGATTTTAAACACAGTACAAAAATGTACAGGGATTTGAACCCCGGACTTTTTATCCTCCAGTTTGGAGGTAACGTAATGCCCTACATAAAAGATCAAAAAGCGATCGATAATTACGGAAGGTGGTTTGCAAACCAGATTAAAAGGCTGAAACAGTCGTGCCCAAATGCTGCAGTAATTGTTATTGGACCCAGCGACATGTCAACAAAAGACAAGGATAAATATGTGACTTACGATTATTTGCCAGCTGTTGTTGAGGCTTTAAAACAGGCTGCTTTGTCAACCGGCAGTGGTTATTGGGACATGTATCAGGCAATGGGTGGATACAACAGTATGCCGGGTTGGGTGAATGCAGACCCTGCACTTGCACAGCCTGATTATGTACATTTCTCGCCACGTGGCTCGACACTCATCTCCAATATGTTTTACAACGCATTTATGCTTGAGTATAACAACTATTTAAAAAGTGGGGAATGAGTTTAAAGTTTAAAGTTGAAGGTTTAAAGTTCAGAGTTTGGAGTTCAATCCCGATAGCTATCGGGACAGAGTTGCACGTTGCGGGTTACAAGTTGCAGGAATTCGTAAATTGGATTTTGAATATTGGATATTTGATATTGGATATTTGTTCTTTAAATTCTGAAACCCGAAACCCGAAACCCGAAACCTGTAACCCGAAACCCGAAACCCGAAACCTGAAACCCGTAACTATTTTTCCCATTTTCGTTCTCCTTTTTTCGTTCAACACTGCGGCTCAAACCGAGCCTTATCTTTATCACGTCAATCAATATAATTTTATAAGATATGATTTGAATGGCTTGTACAATTTTGGCGATGATAAATATTCAACGAATTTTTATAATAAACTTGAAAAGTTGGTTAACACCGGCGAAGGAAAAATAAGTGTTGTTCAGATTGGCGGTTCGCATATTCAGGCAGGCACTTTTTCAGGGCAAATCCGCTCGCGCCTGCAACAAATGAACGGCGAAATGAATGCCGGCTGGGGTTTTATGTTTCCATACCGGATTGCACGTACAAACACACCTTTTGGATATTATATCAGGTACAGCGGCAACTGGCAAACCTGCAGAAACGTGGAAACCCGAAAATCCTGTATTCTTGGCGTGGGTGGTATTTCTGCAACAACCAATTCTCCATTAGCCGAATTGACATTACTTCTCGAAGATGAAAATGATTTGGATTACAGCTTCAATAAAATCAGGATTTTTTACGAAAATAACGATTCAACCTACACGGTTTCTGTTGATTCTTCAATTCTGAAAAGCTTTGTCAGAACCGATAAATATATTGATTTCGAATTAAACACGCATGTTGACAGTTTGAATATTGTCATTCAAAATCAGGAAAATAAAGAGGGCAGTTTTACGCTTTACGGAATTACAACCGAATCGGCTCCAAACGGTTTTGTATATCACAGCATTGGAATAAATGGTGCGCAGGTTCCTTCGTTTAACCGGTGTTTTTTGTTGGAAGAGCAGCTATCGTTACTAAAACCTGACCTTGTTATTTTGGGTTTGGGAATTAACGATGCTTACGGAAAACGTTTTT
Source organism: Draconibacterium sp. (assembly GCA_041739985.1). Taxonomy (GTDB): domain Bacteria; phylum Bacteroidota; class Bacteroidia; order Bacteroidales; family Prolixibacteraceae; genus Draconibacterium. The sequence goes on from JBGSMW010000098.1 coordinate 32,078, forward strand.
CCCAAAGCGATTATGAATCAAATTATGGAGAGTTGATTGCTATGATCCGACGGGCTGCCCCTGAAACTGCTATAATTTTCACAACAAACAACGATAGCTATTTGTATCGGCGTTATGTCAATAAAAATGGCGAAAAAGTAGAGCAAAGCATGCTTAAAATGGCTAAGGAATATCATGCCGGGGTTTGGGATATGTACGAAGTGATGGGCGGATTAAACTCTGTGGTTTTGTGGGAAAAAAACGGGTTGGCACAGCGCGACAAAATCCATTTTACACGCGAAGGTTACCTCATTTTGGGTGACCTGTTTTTTAATGCGCTGATGAAAAATTTTGAGGAATATATGCAGGACAGGAAATTGGAGACGTGGAATAAGTGAGTATTTGAAACTCCAAAAAACAAAAAGCAAATTTCAAATAAATTACAATGACCAAAGATTTCAAATTCAAAAAAACAAACTGCAAATGACAAACAAGTTTCAAGTTTCAAATTTTTCAAGTTCCAATTATTTTCATTCGGATGGTTATGAATTTGTGTTTTTGAGTTTTGTTGCTTATTTGTTTTTTGGTTCTTGTGATTTGGTAATTATTAACAAAACAAAGGATTAATTGGAAAACCTAACCCTAAATATTGCCGAAGCGCTGCGTGCCATCTTTTTGTATAACCAAAGTGCGCCGCTGATTTTTACCCGGTTCTTTTTCTGGGCATTTTTTGCGGTTGTTTTGTTGGGATATTCGCTTGTTTACAGAAACAAAAACCGCAGTATCAGGGCTGGTTATCTTTTTATTCTCAGCATTTTTTTCTATTATAAATCCAGCGGTTTCTTCTTTTTTATTTTGCTGTTCAGCACTGCGGTTGATTATTTTATTGGTAACGGTATTTACAAATCGAAAAGTGATCTCACTCGAAAAATCCTTGTGGCAACAAGTGTTGTGGTTAATTTAACTGTACTTGCCTATTTCAAATATTCCTATTTTTTTATCGATAGTATTAATGTGCTGTTTGGGCTGGATTTAAATGTACTGAACCACCTCGCGCTCTGGGCAAACGAAAGCACCGGGACACATTTTAATGTAAACCAGATTTTGCTTCCTGTCGGGATTTCGTTTTATACATTTCAAACCATTAGTTATTCAGTTGATGTTTATCGAAGAGAAACGGAACCTGTAAAAAATATCATCGATTTTGGATTTTATGTTTCGTTCTTCCCACAACTGGTAGCGGGTCCAATTGTGCGTGCTTCGGGTTTTATAAAGCAGATTTACGAAGATTACAGCGTTTCTAAAGCTGAATTTGGCTGGGCTATTTTTATGATTCTGAAAGGATTGATCAAGAAAATATTTATCGGCGATTACATTGCAGTAAATTTTGTGGACCGCGTTTTTTCAAATCCGGTTACCTATTCCGGTTTCGAGAATTTGATGGCACTTTTTGGTTACTCGCTCCAGGTTTATGTCGATTTTTCGGGATACACTGATATTGCAATTGGCGTGGCGCTTTTAATGGGTTTCCGGTTGCCGCAAAACTTTAACGCACCCTACAAGGCAAAAAATGTTGGCGATTTCTGGAAACGCTGGCACATGTCGCTTTCATCGTGGTTAAAAGATTACCTGTACATCCCAATTGGCGGAAACCGAAGTGGTTCGGCTTTTAGTTATGTAAGTCTGGGTGTTATTCTGGCTATCATTCTTTTGTTGATTGGCAAACTGATTTTAGTTCCAATCACAATCGGAATTATTATTCTTATTGTGCTCCTTATTCGTTTTTTCCCGGCTGTTAAAAAAAATATTGATACAAATATAAACCTGATGTTAACCATGTTACTCGGTGGTTTGTGGCACGGTGCATCGCTTAACTTTATTATTTGGGGAGGTTTGAATGGAGTAGGGTTGGTGGTTTATAAATTCTGGCGAAAAATCAGTCCGTGGGAAAAACATAACAACTGGGCGGCAAATATCTGGAAAATCGCTATCACATTTTCGTTTATCACTTTCACCCGGGTTTTTTTCAGGGGCGAATCGATTGACATTGTGAAAAAAATGATGCACCAGATTAGTTCGGCATTTAACTTTTCAATAATCCCTGAAGTTCTGGTCGCTTACAAATGGGTTTTCCTTGTAATGTTGTTTGGCTTTGTCATTCACTGGCTCAGCGAAAACCTAAAGGAGAAAATAGCCGACTGGTTTATTGCGACCCCTGTTTGGGCTAAAGTTGTAATTTCTGCAATAGTTGTAATCATTGTATATCAGTCAATCTCGTCGGATATGCAGGCATTTATTTATTTTCAGTTTTAGGGAAAGTCGGAAGTCCGAAGTCGGAGGACAGGAGACGGAAGTTTTGAATGCACGAAATGGGATTTCAACTTTATCTGTAGTTTTAGTGAAGATGAAATCCTTAATTTAAGGATTAAAAATAGAAGTAGGATTCCATCTTTATCTGTAGCTTTAGAGTAGATGGAATCCTTGATTTTTAAACATTAAACAAATTTCCCCGCTCGAAAGGATCGTCCGGGCGGGTAATATTGAATCAAAATAAATCATGTTATCAGAAAAAGGTCAACAGAAAAAAACAAGACTGCACCCCCGAAACAAAAACAGGGAAAGATATGATTTTAGCGCACTAAAACAAGCTGTACATGAATTAGCCGATTATATAAAACCTAACAAATATGGGGTTGATTCAGTTGATTTTTCAAATCCTGTTGCAGTAAAACTGTTAAACAAAGCATTACTAAAACATTATTACGGAATAAAATACTGGGAATTTCCGGATGAAAATTTATGCCCTCCAATACCCGGAAGAGCTGATTACATTCATTATATGGCTGATTTGCTAAGTGAAAATAATTTTGACACAATTCCAACAGGTAAAAAAATTACTTGTTTTGATATTGGAGTTGGTTCGAGTTGTATCTACCCAATAATTGGGGTTGCAGAATATAACTGGAAATTTATTGGCTCTGATATTGATCCAAAATCGATTGCATCGGCACAGCAAATTGTAAATGCTAATTCGATACTAAAAGATAAGATTGATTGCAGGTTACAGCAAAACTCCCCGAATATTTTTTACGGCATAATTAGCAAAGACTCTAAAATTGATTTATCTGTTTGTAATCCACCGTTTCATTCATCTTTTGAAGATGCTCAAAAAGGAACTCAAAGAAAAGTAATGAACCTGTCGGGAGAAAGAACAACAAAAACGATACGCAATTTCGCAGGAATCAGCAATGAACTTATTTGCGAAGGTGGCGAATATAAGTTTATTCAAAATATGATTCGGGAAAGCAAAAACTTCAGCAAAAACTTTTACTGGTTTTCAACTTTGGTATCGAAACAAGCTAATTTAAAAGGAATTTACAAATCATTGGAAAAGGTTGAAGTAATTCAGATTAAAACAATTCCAATGGGAACAGGGAATAAATCAAGCCGAATTGTAGCCTGGACTTTCCTTTCAAAAGAGGAACAAAGTCAGTGGAGAGAAAGTAGATGGAAAAATCAGTAAAATCTCACTTTTGTGACAGTTGGATTCAATCTTTATGATTAGTTTTTGAGCAGATGGAATCCTTAAAATATAATCTGATTTCATTTCGATCCCGGGAAGTATTCAGTAACAAATAAAATTACGTGTATTTGACAATTCTCTTTATTTTTGATTCGTTCCTGATTCAATTAAATCATTAAGTCTATAAATATGAAAATTGATAAAGTGATTACAAAAGAACTGCAAAACAGTGTGGGCTGGACAGCTTTGTTAACTGCGCTTTTCCTTTTTTTTAACCGGTCATCCGATATTTTGCCCAAAACATTAATTGCGCTTCCGTTTTTTGTTGTGCTGTATTATCTCGTGTTTTCAATCGGGAAGAATAACATTTCAGAAAGTATCAGAAAGTGGGTGAATTCTGATATTAAAAAGATAGTAGTTTTTCCTGCAATACTGATCGTGCTTTATTTCAGTTATATATTATTCATCGGTAAAAATCCTTTTCAGGGTGCGGTTTCCATGGTTCCCTTTCTTGTGTTTTTCCCCGTACTTGTATTTGCAGCCAAACGAAAAGATGTAAAAAAGATAGACTGGCTTGATTTTACAACTTTCATCCTTTTTCTTTTGCCAATCACATTAATCGATGCAAATCCTTCAGGCAAACTCCCGGATATCGGTAACGATTTTGATTCAGTTTACCGGATTGTAATGATGTTGACTGCTGTTTACGCTTTTACTGTAGTGAGAGGTTTGGATGATGTTGGTTTTTTTCCTGAATTCAAACTGAAAAACCTGTTTACAGCCGTTTGGGTTTGGCTTGCATTTTATGGTTTTGTTTTTATTGTTGGTTATTCAGTAAATTTTATTCAGCTAAAAGGGCACGAAATATTTTCTACCGATTTAATTTACAAAATAGCGTTAACATTAATCACAACCTTTTTGCATACTGCCCTTTTCGAAGAGCTTTTCTTTAGGGGAATACTTCAAAACCTGCTTTCAAAACGCATTAATCAAACAAAATCGTGGATGGTGTTTTGGAAATGGGGACTTGGAATTTTATTTATTCTGGCCATTCTGGTTGGTTATACTTTAAAGGGCGGAATGCAATGGTTTCCGGCACTTGTTACCTTGTTGATTTTTCTTGCTGCGTTTTTTATCGAGAAATCAGGCAAATTTCAATTGGGGGTTTACACAGCGCTTGCCATTACAGGGGTAACATTCGGGTTGGTTCATTATCATGCCGGATCTATTGTTTACATAGGTTTTGCGTGTATTGCAGGATGGGCTTACGGTTATACCTGGATAAAAACCCGGAATGTGTTTTATGCCGCGCTAGTGCATACTTTGGTAAACAGTTCGGCATTAATTTTTGGCCTTGAGTTAATGAGGTAACCGATGAGGTAGCTGGAAATAGGAAATATCCTTTATAAACATTCTCTTAAAATCCTTGTTAAATATTTTGAAACAAACATCATAACTATATCATCATGAAAGAAATAAAAAAAGAAGACATCAGCCAGGAGGTATTTGATTTGTACGATTATTATGTACACAGTAAAATGGAAAGGCGCGAATTTATGAACCGGCTTTCGGTTTATGCCGTTGGTGGAATTACTGTTGGTTCATTAATGTCGTTTCTGATGCCAAAATATGCGCTGGCAGAGCAGGTTAAACCTGATGATAAACGCATAAAAACAGAATATATTGAATACGATTCGCCTAAAGGTGGCGGGAAAATTCGCGGACTAATGGCGAAACCTGCCGGAAATAACAAAAAATTGCCAGGAGTAATTGTTGTACACGAAAACCGGGGGCTGAATCCATATATCGAAGATGTTACGCGAAGATTGGCTGTTGATGGTTTTATTGCTTTTGGGCCCGATGCTTTAACTCCGCTGGGTGGTTACACCGGAAATGATGATGATGGCCGTGCACTGCAAAGTAAACGCGACAGAAATGAAATGCTTGAAGATTTTATTGCCGCCTATGAATTCCTGAAAACAAACAGCGAATGTACAGGAAATGTCGGAGTGGTTGGTTTTTGCTTTGGTGGCTGGATTTCGAACATGATGGCAGTTCGTATCCCTGATTTAAAAGCTGCAGTTCCGTTTTATGGCGGTCAGCCAACAGCTGAAGAAACAGCTAAAATAAAAGCCCCGCTGCTTTTACAGTTTGGCGAACTGGATACACGTGTAAATGAAGGAATCCCGGCGTATGAAGCAGCATTAAAAGAAAATAAAGTTGAATATAAAATCCACATTTACCCGGGTGTTAACCACGGCTTTCACAACGATACAACGCCGCGTTACGACGAGGCTGCAGCCAAACTTGCATGGCAACGAACCATTGATTTTTTCAAGGAAAAACTAAAGTAACCGGCTGCTTGATCCTGGTTATTTAAAATTCAGGGCTTCACTTAAAGTGAAACCCTGAATAATAAGTGGATATTTCGATATTACATAGTTTTTACTATTCACAGTTCAGCTTAACTTTTTAGCTTGAACTGAATGCTTATTCTTAATCCTCCCCCCTGGGGGAGTCAGTGGGGGCTTACTTACTCAAATCCCTATAATACAATTCCTTTGCTTCAATTTTCATTCCCGGGTTGTGACTCTGAATGGCGAAAAATCCTTTTTTGTATTCATCATCGTCGTAGGTCATTACAGGTTTATCGTTTATCCAGAATTCGATATGACTGCCAACGGCTTTTATGCGGTAATCAAACCATTCGCCGTCTTTGGTTAGGTTTGCCGATGCTTTTCCTGTGGGCTTTCCGGGTTTCCATAGCCAGCCTGTGTGTGCGTCCTGACTGTTGCAAATCTGTGCTTCATAGCCACGTGGAAAACCATCCGGATTATCAGCCGGTGGATTGCAACGAAAATAAAGTCCGCTGTTGGCATCTTTCCCCGTACTTGTAATTCTGAATTTACCTTTTACTTCCAGGTCGCTAAGTTCAGGAGCGGCATAAATATGCCCAAAATCACCCTCGCATGTTAAAACGCCATCTTTTACAACCCATGCGGCTTTTCCGCGCACTGTCCAGCCGTCAAGATTTTTACCATTAAAAAACGATTGCCATTTTGGTTCGGGTTTCGCTGCAATTATGGTTAATAAAAATGCTGCGGCTACTAAAAACATTACTTTCTTCATTTGTCTTTTTTTAGTTTGAAATACTGTAAAATATTAGTTTAGAATTACGTTTCTGATTTCAGAAATTATTTTCTAAGTTCCTGATAATTTCCAACTTCTACTAACACAATCTTGTCTTACAATTCATGAATTTTTGCCTTCTGAATTGATTTTTATTGCTTATTTTCAACCTGTTTCAAACTATTGAAGTGAACTTAAAAATGAATAAGATGAAAAACCTGAATAAAATTGTAAAATCTATTATAAGTTTATCTGTTTCGCTTGTGTTTTTTGCCTGCTCACCCAACGAAATCAATAAAAACAATACGCTAACCAAAACCGAAAAAGAACAGGGCTGGGAACTGCTTTTTGATGGAGAAACACTTACCGGATGGCGGGGACTTGGGCGCGACACAGTAGAAACAAATCACTGGAAAGTTGAAAGCGGTGAAATCCATAAAATAGATAACCGCCAAGTTCCGCCACTTCTCAACGGTGAAAAAATCGTTGGTGGCGATTTAATGACAATCGATACATTTGATAATTTCGAATTGCAGTTTGAATGGAAAATCAGGGAAGCCGGAAACAGCGGAATCAAATACAATGTTTCCGAGGAAATTTCGACAACCTACGGCTCGGGGCATGGCGCACTCGGATTCGAATACCAGGCGCTTGACGATGGGAATGAAATCTACAAAGACCTCAATCCTTTTCAATATACAGGTTCGTTGTACGACTTTTACGCTCCCTCAAATGTTCATTTAAAGCCAATTGGCGAATTTAACCAAAGCACAATCCTATTAAACGGCAACCACGGTGAACATTGGCTAAACGGGTTTAAAGTTGTGGAATATGAAATGGGCACCGCTCAATTCGATTCGTTGTTTCGTGCAAGCAAGTTTGCAAATTATACAGGGTTTGATAAAAAACGCAGCGGGCATATCGTAATTACCAACCACACCGATGAATCGTGGTATCGGAATATAAAGATCAGGAGGATAAAATAGGCAGCGAGGTGTGTCGCGGATTTAATCCGCGATTTTTTTAGGCGGTTAAAAACCGCCGCACCCTTTGACAACCGTGCTGCTGAAAATTTACAATGCTTCATTCTTTGTAAGGCTGATGAAATAAAAAATCTGTCCCGGTATAAACGCGGACTTTCTCTTGTTTCATCTTAGTTCTGAATACACTCCTGAATCGGTTGGCTGAATACCGGATTTATTTTTGTTTCTTGTATTATGGAATTACCTTGATTCGGTATTGAATTATCGGCTTGCCGAATGAAATCAGCCCTCGCAACAGCTTAATTTGTATTTCGTACTTTACACATTTATGGCAATTGGTTTGTGCATTTGTAAAGCAAGACACCAGGCACTCACTTCAAGTTAGCCGGGGAATAATGGGAAATTTATTGAGGGCAAACCATGCAGTGCAATAGCGTGGGAACAGAGGATTTTAAACACTATCAAAAAAGATAATATTTTATCGTTTTGATAAAATGTCTATAGTTATATTTTTCTTAACATGTTGTTTATTAATATTCTAATAATGGTTATGTTCAATGTATGAATTTTGTAATGCATAAACTGATATAGTTTAAATCATTAATTTTTAGAAGTATGAAAAACAAATCGTTTAAAACAACAACAGTGGGTGCAATATTTCTTGCATCGCTTTCCCTGAATTCATGTAAGGATAATCTGATACCTCCGGAAAATTCAGATAATCAGGTTTTGGATTCAGAATTATCACTAAAAGGTGCTGAAATTGATTTACCCGGAAGGGTTTTAGCCTCAAACTGTTTCCAGTGTCATGGAACTAACGGTTATGCAGGAGAATTAAAGATTGGCGAACAGAGTGCTTCAAGTATCATTTCAGATATGAATGAAATGAAAAACAAAAACCCGAGGTCCAATATTATGCACGTTCATGCCAAAGCATATACTACAGAAGAAATTAAACTGATAGCTGACTATATTTCAAAACAAAAAAAATATTAATTATGAAACGCAGACAATTCTTACAAAACATAGGTGCAACTGCAGTTGGGTTTTCATTTTTTCATTCGGCAATGGCAGGACAACTTGCAGCAAGTGCCGGTGCAGCCGGACGAGTAGTGGTTGTGGGTGGTGGAATGGCCGGGACCACAGTTGCCAAGTATCTTAGATATTGGGGAGGAACCGGAATTGACGTAACATTGGTTGAACCCAACGCTTCATATATTTCAAACATATTTAGTAATATGGTTCTCACCGGAGAACGGTCATTAAGCCAGCTTACGTTCAATTATTCAACCTTAAAAAGTAAATATGGTGTAAAAGTCCAGAATTATTCAGTTACAAGTATTGATCCGGTTGGTAAAAATGTTAAACTTTCGAGTGGAACCACATTGCCATATGATCGTTTGGTGTTGGCGCCGGGTATTGATTTTGAATCACTTCCCATGTCGGGTTCAACCACAAATAAGGCGAAAATTGTGCATGCCTGGAAAGCTGGTACTCAAACCACTTCACTGCAGAACCAAATAAAGTCAATGACAAAAAGTGATGCGTTTATTTTAACTATACCACCATCTCCGTTTCGTTGTCCTCCCGGTCCGTACGAACGTGCCTGTGTTGTTGCCGATTATCTGAAAAGAACAAAAGGGGGTGGTAAAGTAATTATACTGGATGCAAATCCTAAAATTCAGGCGGCAGTACAAAATTTTACTACGGCCTTTAATTCAACACATAAAGGAATTATTACCTATGTTCCCAATGCACCAATAAGCAGCATTAATGCTGATACAATGTCGGTAGTTACAAGTGCAGGTACTTTTAAGGGGAAAGTGATCAACGCAATACCTATCCACAAAGCGGGTAATTTAATTACGCAATCGGGTATTGGGTTAAATAACAGCACCGATGGAAAATGGGCTGCAGTAAATGTGCTTTCATACGAATCTACAGTTCCCGGTCTGGCTGGTATTCATATTTTAGGCGATTCATCGTCAACAACCCAACCTAAAGCCGGTCATATTGCAAATGCAGAAGCCAAAGTTTGTGCCGATGCCATTATTCAAACATTTAAAGGAGGCACTATCCTTCAAACGCCCATGACAAATTCATCTTGTTTTTCACCTATCACAAAAAAAACATCCGCATGGCTATCGGTTGTTTATAGATACGATCCGGCCACAAAAACTATGGTGCCAACGGGTAATGGTGTAACTGAATCAAATGGGGCAAATTCAGAAAATACGGAGGATATGTATAAATGGTTTAATAATCTGATGGCCGATACATTCTCCTGATTCATTGGTAATATAATATTTTTTCCCCGCTGGGCGGTAATTTGTAATTTGTGTTTTGTCATTCAAAGTCAATTAGTTTTTGCTTTTGCAATGCAAGACATAGATACACAAACCCCGCCGGCGAGGGAATGATTTGAGATTTTTATGGATAAAACATGCGATGCATAAGCCGGGAATTCAAGGTTTTTGCATTTATCCAAACTTTATCCGCGATTATTTTTGGTGGTTAAAATCCGCCGCACGCTCCGTTTCTTTTTCATCTTTTCAAAAGTTTAAAACATTGAAAAGATTAACTGACATTTTTATTGCCGTTGACTTTAGTCAACGGGCAGGAGCTGTCTTAACCCCCTAAAAAGTTGGACAAAATTTGCGAAACAATTTTGTAACAATTTAATTTTAGGGTATGAAAAACACAAGACGAAAATTTACACCGGAAGATCGTTTATCGATTATTCAGGAAGCTGGGCGTGAAGGAC
>JBGSMW010000019.1:0-3661 GCA_041739985.1 Draconibacterium sp.
CTGGAAACAACACTGCAAATCAATTTTCGATTGGGTTCATAAAGAATTGGGAAACCCCAACTGGTCGAAGTACAAGGTAATTCCTATTAATGAGCAAACTGCATATCGGGTGCCTGGGAATAGCCATACATCAAGGGAAGCTGCTACCGAACTTCTGTTTGCAGAAAAAACCGGCGACAAATCATACGTCGAACCATCAATCCGTCAATTAAACTGGGCAACTTACATGGTTAATTTTGACGGGGCAAACAAGTATTATCACGATGATATTTGGCTTACCGATGGTTATGGCGATTATGTGCGCCACTACTTACGGGCTATGGCTGCTTTGCCAACTCTTGCCCCGCCTGACGAAAATCATTTATTGAGGACTACTTCAGTCGTTTCCTCAATTCAGTATGGGACTATTTCTATTAAATATAAAACATTTGATAATCAATCTGTTGAAAAATTCAGATTAGTCAAAAAGCCTGCAACGATTAAGGTTAATGGCAACATATTGAAAGAAAACAGCACAAACGATAAATTTGGCTGGAGTTGGTCTGAATTAGAGAAAGGTGGCGTACTTTATGTAAATCACGAAAAAGGGAATGAAGTGGTTATCAATTTTTAACCCGACAATATTATTAGAATTTTTTCAACAGTAAAAAACAATATTATGACTAAACTTAATTTTTCCTCTTCTACTTTAAATCGTAGGAAGTTTATAAGTACAGCAGGTGTTGGTGCTGCGGCACTTACAATATCATCGCGTTTTGCATTTGCAGAAGAACAGCATCGTGACCGTAAAATTCGGATTGGCATTATTGGAGGTGGATTTGGTACAGCATTCTATTTCCATGAACACCCCAACTGTATAGTTGAAGCAGTAAGCGACCTAAGACAAGACAGGCGTGACCTACTTATGAAGGTTTATAATTGTTCCAAGAGCTATGAATCGCTTGAAAAGCTTTTACCTGATCCTAAAGTGGAGGCTGTTTTTATTGCCACTCCTGTCCCCGATCATGCGCACCATGTTATAGCTTCTTTGAAAGCAGGCAAACACGTACTTTGTACTGTTCCCGCTGCAATGACCCTTGACGAATGTCAGGCAATCCTGGATACCGTAAAAAGTACAGGTCTAACATATATGATGGCTGAAACAACTGTTTACCGCCAAAACAATATTCAGGCAAAAATATGGTATAAAGAAGGAATGTTTGGTAATATATTTAGTGCAGAGGCGGAATATTATCATCCTGGGATTTCTAATATATGGTTTGATGCTAACAAAATACCGACATGGAGACAGGGACAACCGCCAATGCACTATCCCACACATGCAACATCTTTCCTGATTAGTGTTACCGGTGAGAGGTGTACAAGCGTTAGTTGTCTTGGATGGGGCGATGATGATTTTCTGCTCAAAGATAACGTTTACAATAATCCGTTCTGGAACGAAACTGCCCTGTTCAGAACAAATAAAGGCACAGCATTTCGTGTTCAATTGTTGCGTAAAGGAGCAATTATGGGAACTGAACGAGGAGAATGGCACGGTGACAAAATGAGCTTTTATTCCAAAGATCAGAATGGAATGGGCGAGATTGTAGTTAAAGCCTCTGAAAGAACAGGCAAAGATGAGGGAGGATTTATAATTCAGGAACCAATCCGGGAAGAATTTGAGTCACCACAATTTTGGAAAACAGATTTATTACCAGAACCGTTGCGTCACGACAGTGGTCATGGTGGGTCACATACCTTTATTACCCATGAGTTTATCGATTCATTGGTTAATAACCGTCAACCAGAAGTTGATATATATGAAGCAATTGCCTACACAGCTCCCGGAATAGTGGCACATCAATCGGCATTAAAAGGTGGTGAGTGCATGGCAATTCCTGACTTTGACAACTAAAAAAAAACTGCTTATCTGTTTCGCACATGTAAATCATTTAACTTATTGAGAATATGGTATTTGTGAAAACACACAAAATTAATATCAACTCTCACAATATCAACTTGTTAAGTAAAATTAACTTGTTTAAAGCAGATAAGCAGTCTAAAAAAATATAGCTATGTATAAATTATTTGTGATTTTCTTTATTACCCTGTTTATCAGTGTCGGCTGCAACAAGTCGTTAAAATACAATGGTTTAAGCACTGATTTAATTCAGGCAAAAACTGATACAATTCTTTCTGAAAAGATTATTTACAATAATGTTAGGGTTGATCAAAATAGTGCTATTTTACCTTGGTATTCACAAGATTTAGGCAAATCTTACGACTACGTGCTAAATCGAGTATGGGACTTTTGGAAGAACATGGAGCTTGATTCTAATAGGATGCCTTATTACATGAACCATCAGGTTTGGGCTCCGGATCACGATAAAAGGGGTTTGGGCGGCGACCAGATAATGATGGCTCTGTCGTCATGGGATTTATATTACAATTATACGGGCGATGAAGCAATAATTGACAACATGCAATACATGGCTAATTATTACCTGAAAAATTCGTTGTCGCCACCTGATTGTAAATGGCCTAACTTGCCTTTCCCATATAATATGGATGTGGAGTGGGGCATTTATGATGGTGATATGATACTTGGGAAGGGCTTCCTTCAACCAGACAAGGCAGGTTACTTTGGATTTGAATTGCTTAAACTGTATAAAAAAACGGGTGATGAAAGATACTTGTTGGCCGCAGAAAAAATAGCAAATACATTGGCTGCTGAAATAAAACCAGGAGATAACGAAAACTCTCCCTGGCCATTTAAGGTCAATGCAGAAACCGGGGAAATGGGGATACTTGTTGATCAGGTTTCATGGTATGAAGGAATGCCCGAAGACCTAAAAAAGTCAAACTCTAAAAAGGCAAAATCGGCATACACAACAAACTATGTAAGTACTTTAGAATTATTTTCAGGGCTCATTAAATTGCAGAATAATAACTCCGCAGCTTATGCAAAAGCATTCGACATAACACTCGAATGGTTAAAAAGCTATCCGGCTAAAACAAATAAATGGGGGCCGTTTTTTGAAGATATTCCACGATGGTCTGACACTCAAATAAATGCCATAACCTATGCCATGTACATAATTGAACATCCTGAATTGGATGTTAATTGGATAGAAACAGTGAATCATATTTTTCATTGGGTGTATGATGAACTTGGCAACAATGAATTTGAAAAATATGGCGTAACTTGCATTGATGAACAAACTGCTTACCGTGTTCCCGGAAACAGCCATTCATCCCGACAAGCATCAGTAGAATTAATGTACTGGGAAAAAACAGGCGACACTACCTATGTGAGGAATGCGATTCGAATGTTAAATTGGGCTACATACATGGTCGATAATGATGGCAAAAACCTGTATCCTACTAACGGTATTTGGATGACTGATGGGTACGGTGATTATGTTCGTCATTACCTTCGGGCTATGGCCGCAGCACCTCAATTAGCGCCTTCTGATGCCAACCATTTATTAAATACATCTTCAATAGTAACCCAAATATCATATAGGCCATTGAAAATCAACTACACCACTTTTGATTCCTTTTCTGAAGAAACATTTAGGCTTATAGTAAAACCAAAGTCAGTTAAAGTAAATGGATTAGCAATAAATGAAATGAAAAATAATTCATCCGAGGGGTGGTCTTGGCAACCGCTCGACAAAGG
>JBGSMW010000004.1:0-34568 GCA_041739985.1 Draconibacterium sp.
CCGTCGGTAACACGGGTGTCGCAGGTCTAGGTGGTGTCCGTACGGCCCAAGGCGGAGCGGGCGGCGGCGCCGGTGGATACGGGGAAACTTTGGTAGCCTCGGGTTCGGGGCGCCTCTCTGGAATGCCCGTGGCCGGAGATACATTGCTTGTTTCCCCTTCTGATTTACAATCGTATTTTAAGAAATAATTTTATCAATTCCACCAACTATTTTTGTCACCATTACCGTAAAAAAAATACTTCCCTTTTTTAACGGGAAAGTTCCATGCCTGTTTTCCAGTATTCCTGCGCCTTCTGTAATAAAATTTATTTGAAATTCATTTAAAATCCGTCCTTTTTCCCATGTAAAAAAATACTCCGATGGATGGTTTGGCGACGGATAATCAACATTGGGAAGTACTTTTGCCGTACCTGCCACATTTAAAAACAAACCCCAGTTGCCGTCTTCTTCACTTATCGTTAAATATTTGAATTCGTTGCTGATCATTATTGGGTCAAAAAGTGTAAATTTTATGCCAGAAAATGTATTGTTTTTGCATATTTACAAATATATATTTGTTTCCTTGCAGGTGAACTAAATCAAATAAAACAAATCAAATAAATTAAACGAGTATGAACGTTATTTTAGGAATCTTATTCCACTCTTTAGGTGGTGGAGCTTCTGGCAGTTGGTATATGCCCTACAACTGGGTGCAAAAATGGCGGTGGGAAATCTACTGGATTACCGGTGGAATTTTCTCGTGGCTTATTATGCCATTTCTTGCCGTGTGGTTAACAATTCCCGACTGGCAGGGAATTCTGCATGCTTCAAGCGGCAGTGTTATTCGCAATACATACATAATGGGCTTGCTTTGGGGAATTGGCGGACTAACTTACGGACTGGCAATCCGCTATCTTGGCATGTCACTTGGAAACTCGGTTTTGCTAGGTATTACCTCTGTTGTTGGATCATTAGGTCTTCCAATCTTACGCAACGTTCCCGGTATTGCTGACATTATTCCTGCCGGGCTCACCTTCTCCGACCTGTTTGGCAGCACCGGCGGCCGAATTGTTATACTTGGCATATTAATCCTGTTGGTGGGAATTATCCTCAGCGGAAGAGCAGGAATAAAAAAAGACAGGGATTTGGGCAGTATAAAAGAAGGAGTAAACAGCGAGTTCAGCCTGTCGAAAGGTTTAATGATTGCTATTGTTTCGGGTGTGTTGAGTGCTTTTTTCAGTTTTGGTATCGATGCCGGAAAAGAGATGGCTTTCGAAGCCAGATCTCTTGCAGTAGCTCAAAACTATTCTTTCCTGACTGAATCGGAAGGAGGTTTTAAATACCTGTTCGAAAACAATATTATTTTCTTTGTAATTCTTTGGGGTGGTTTAACAACAAATTTCATTTGGACTACAGTACTGATTCTCAAAAACAAAACAGCAGGCGACTTCGTTGACAGGAAAACACCGTTGCTGCGTAATTACTTATTCTGCGCACTGGCAGGAACTACATGGTTTCTTCAATTCTTTTTCTACGGAATGGGTGAAACAAAAATCGGCAACGGCGCCAGTTCATGGACCCTGCACATGGCCACCATTATACTGACAGCCAATCTCTGGGGTTTTTACAGAAAGGAATGGAAAGGTGTTTCAAAGAGTACTTACAATACAATATTGATCGGTATTGGAGCAATTCTGCTTTCGGTTATAGTTATTGGCGTTGCCAAATGGTTGTACCCTGAGCTGAACGCACTCGGATAGAAGAATGTTGGGATTTGGAAGAAGGTAAACATTCAATAGTATTTGGTCATTGAAAAAATGTAAATGATATCTGATTCCTGAAATTAAATTATAAATAGAATTTTTTAATCCTCCCCCTCGGGGGAGTTAGAGGGGGCTTTAAATATGAATCGATTAGCTTTTAAAATGCACCTCAACAAGGGGCAAAAAGAGGAATACATAAAACGCCACAACGAAATCTGGCCTGAACTGAAAGTACTTTTAAAAGAGGCAGGAGTTAGTGAATACTCCATCTTTTTGGATGAAGAAACAAATACACTCTTTGCTTTTCAGAAAGTAAGCGGGGATGGTGGTTCGCAGGATTTGGGACAAACCGAAACCGTTAAAAAATGGTGGAAATTTATGGCTGACATTATGGTAACCAACCCCGACAATTCGCCGTTAACAACAGAATTGGAAGAAGTTTTTTATATGGAATAAAAATTCAAATCAACAAAAACGAATAAGAATGAAACGAAATCAAATTTGGGTAAGTTTATTTACCATCGTATTAATGTGCAGCAGTTTTGCTGTGTTTGGTGCAAAAACCACAACTGTAACCGATCTGGTTTGCGAGTATCACACAAATCCGGTTGGAATTGATATTCTGAAACCCCGGCTGAGTTGGAAAATTGCTTCAACCGAAACAAATGTAATGCAGTCGGCCTATGAATTAAAAGTTACCGACAAAACAGCCAAAGGAAAAGTACTTTGGAATTCGGGAAAAGTAAGTTCCGACAAAACGGTTAATATTTCATACGACGGACCTGAATTAAACGCCATGCAACGTGTTTACTGGCAGGTGCGGGTTTGGGACAATAACGGTAAAGCGACTGACTGGAGCGAACCGGCGTTTTGGGAAATGGGGATTTTGAAACCGGAGCAGTGGGTAGCAAATTGGATCACCCGTGAGAATGAAGTTAAATTTGATGGTTCAAAACCATGCTCTTATCTGAGAAAAGAGTTTTCTACTTCAAAAAAAGTAAAATCGGCCAATGTTTATGTTTCATCATTGGGGCTGTACCAGCTTTTTATCAACGGTAAAAAAGTAGGAAACGATTTGTTTACTCCCGGCTGGACCAGTTACAACAAACGCATTCAATACCAAACTTATGATGTGGCTTCGTTGCTGCAGTCTAAGAATGCAGTTGGCGCTAAATTGGGCGATGGCTGGTTCCGCGGAAATATTGGCTGGCAAAATCAACGCAATTACTATGGCGAAAAACTTGCTTTAATCGCTCAACTCCATATTATTTATACTGACGGATCAAGTGAAACAATCAGTACAGACGAAAGTTGGAAAGCTACAACCGGACCAATCCTTTATTCGGATATTTACAATGGTGAAAGTTATGATGCAAACAAAGAACTGCCTGGCTGGAAAGCCACCGGATTTGACGACAGTGCATGGGGAAAAGTGTCAGTTTTGAACTATTCGAAAGATCATCTGGTTGCGCCGCAGGGACCACCTGTACAGGCGATTCAGGAGATTCAACCCATTAAGAAAATTACAACTCCAAAAGGGGAAATTGTATTCGATATGGGTCAAAATATGGTTGGTTGGATACGTTTAAAAGTGAATGGTAAGAAAGGCGATGTAGTAACCTTGAAATTTGCGGAAGTACTTGATAAAGACGGTAATTTTTATACCGATAATTTACGTGCGGCAAAAGTAACCGATACTTATATTTTAAAAGGCGATGGCGAAGAAATTTATGAACCTTCATTTACATTTCATGGATTCAGGTTTGTGCAGTTGATTGATTTCCCCGGAACTCCACAGATTGGGAATATTACAGGCGTTGTTATTCATTCGGCAATGGAACCAACCGGTACATTCTCATGCTCTGATCCGTTGATCAACCAGTTGCAACACAATATTCAGTGGGGACAAAAAGGTAATTTCCTTGATGTACCAACCGATTGCCCGCAACGTGACGAGCGTATGGGATGGACAGGCGATGCACAGGTTTTCAGCCCTACTGCTGCTTTTAATTTCGATGTGGCAGGTTTCTATACCAAATGGATGAAAGATGTTGCCGCCGACCAGCTTCCCGATGGAAAAGTACCACACGTTATTCCCGACGTTTTAAAAGGCGGCGGAGGTTCAACTGCCTGGGCTGATGTTTCCCTTGTAGTGCCCTGGACAACTTACCTTGCTTACGGTGATCAGCGAATACTTGAAGTTCAGTATCCAAGCATGAAAGCATGGGTGGAATATATGCACAACAGGGCAGGGGAGGATAATTTGTGGACAGGCGATGCACATTTTGGCGACTGGCTGGCATTTGCAACAAACCGTTCAGATTATACAGGCGCAACAACCGAAAAAGATTTGATTGCCACTGCTTATTATGCTTTTTCAAGCGAATTGCTCTCGAAAATCGCAAAAATTCTGGGTAAAAACGATGATGCAGCAAAATATGCACAGCTTTCGGCCAATATTAAAAAAGCATTTGTAAATGAATTTGTTGCTCCTTCCGGTCGTTTGGTTTCACACACTCAAACAGCTTATTTGCTTGCAATTGCCTTTGATTTGCTTCCTGCTGACCTTGTTTCGAAATCAGCCGCTTATCTTGCTGAAGACGTAAATAAATTTAAACACCTGACAACCGGTTTTGTAGGTACTCCACTGCTATGCAAAACTTTGTCGGCACAAGGATATGATGAACTCGCTTTTATGTTGCTGAACCGGAAAGACTACCCATCGTGGTTATATCCCGTAACTCAGGGCGCAACAACGATTTGGGAACGCTGGGACGGACAAAAACCAGACGGAACTTTCCAGGATGTTGGAATGAACAGTTTTAACCACTATGCTTATGGCGCAATTGGAGAATGGCTTTATACTTATGTGGCCGGTATCAAAATCGACGAAGAAAACCCGGGATACAAACATTTTTTCCTGACTCCGCATCCGGGAGGTGGACTTACAAATGCAAATGCAACTTTCCAATCAATTCATGGTGAAATAAATTCAGCATGGAAAATTGAGGGTGGAAATATGGTTTATGAAGTGTCAGTTCCTGCGAATACAACAGCTACTGTAATTCTGCCTTCTACTTCCATCGATAAAGTATCCGTAAATGCTGCGGCTTTAAAAGATGATAAATCGAAAGGTGCACAACAAGTTGGGAAAACTGTAAAACTGAATTTGGGTTCTGGTAAATACAATTTTAGCTATGCCGTAACTCAATAATTATAAGATACGGAATCATCTAATTTATGAAAATAATAAGGTTTGGATTTTGAGGGGATTTTGTATGCTACTAAGGTTGAGGAAATTAAATAAGGTTTGTTTTAAGGATATTTGAAGACAGTAGTTTTGTTGAAGCTGTCAGAACCTGTTCAGATTTATTCGACTTGTCAGCATGCGAAGCTCTGACAACATCAACAAACAAAAACAAATAGCTGAATATGAAAGAAAATCAAACTTATCTTTCATAAAATGTAAAGTAGAACTTTATAAAATAAAATAAAAATGAACAAACAAAGAATCGGAAAAGCATACGAATTGGCCAGGGAACAATATGCAGAGCTTGGTGTAAATACCGATGATGTTCTTGCAAAAATGAAGGAAATAATAATTTCTCTCCATTGCTGGCAAACCGATGATGTTGGTGGTTTTGAAACGCCTGATGCCAAACTTTCGGGTGGCGGTATCCAGGCAACCGGAAATTACCCAGGAAAAGCACATTCAATTGCACATGTGCAGGCTGATCTGGAAAAAGTGCTGGCACTCTTACCGGGGAAACAGCGTTTAAACCTACACGCGATATACGGAGATTTTCAGGGAGAGCTTGTGGATCGCGACCAAATAGAGGTTAAACATTTTCAGGGTTGGATTGACTGGTGCAAAAAACAGGGAATTGGCATGGATTTTAATGCTAGTTGCTTTTCTCATACCCGTGCTGCCGATGGGTTTACGCTATCTAGCAAAAACGAGGAAAATCGCAAATTTTGGGTAGAACATGTGAAACGTTGTCGCGCAATTTCGGCAGAAATCGGTAAACAGCTTGGAACTCCTTGCGTTCACAACACCTGGATACCCGACGGTACAAAGGATACTCCAATTGACAGAAATGGGTATCGCACATTGTTAAAAAAATCGCTTGATGAAGCAATGGCGACCGACTATCCAAAAGAGCAGATGAAAGATGCTGTGGAAAGCAAACTTTTTGGTATTGGCGCCGAGTCAATGACAGTTGGTTCGCATGATTTTTACCTTGGTTATGCAATTAAAAATAACAAACTGATTTGCCTTGATAACGGGCATTTTCATCCTACAGAACAGGTTGGCGACAAAATTTCATCCTGTCTTCAATTTCTTGACGAAGTGCTGCTCCATGTTACGCGTCCGGTTCGCTGGGATTCTGATCATGTTGTAACTTTAAATGATGATATTCAGTTAATTGCATCAGAAATTGTTCGAAATAATTTCATGAGCCGGGTAAAAGTAGGGCTCGACTTTTTTGATGCTTCAATCAACCGCATCGGTGCATATGTTGTAGGAACACGTGCTGCTCAAAAAGCTTTTATGATTGCCATGCTCGAACCCACTTCAACTTTACTGAAATATGAGGAAGCCGGACAAAACTTTGAGCGGCTTGCATTGCTTGAAGAACTGAAAACAAAATCTTTTGGCTCTGTTTGGGATTATTACTGCCTGCAGGAGAATGTTCCGGTAGGAGAGGAGTACATATCTGAAATTCAGCAATATGAAAAAGAGTTCTTACTAAAAAGATAGAAACCACATCATTTTTAAAAAAGGATACTACAGGATGAATTTCATTCCAGGGTATCCTTTTTTTGTTCCTTAATTTTCATATTTCCAGTCAGAAAAGGGTAGGGGTTCCTCCTCTCAAATCAACAGTTTTTTCGAAATATTGCGGGTATTGTGCCAACATTGCACTCTGTTCCTGATAATGATAATAAACAGTAATTCCCGGATCGTTTTCGTACTGCAAACGCGGGTTTATTTTTTTTATGGGCCTTGCTTTTAATTTCTCCGAATCGAAAGGTTGAAAATAGGTTTTGATTTCTTCACTGCTCAATTTCGGATCTAGCCATCGCAAAGCTTTTTCGGGTTCAATAATAAGTGGCATGCGTTTTTTTGTGTTGTGTACCAATTCCATCAATTCGTTGGCCCGGGTGGTAATAATGGCGTATGTATGAATTATTTCACCTGTATTCCGGTCTGTAAATTTCTCCCAGATTCCGCCAAATACAAACATTCCTTCATCTTTCAGCGAAACATAAAACGGGTATTTCTCAGCGTTCTTTTTTTCAGGATTTTTATGACGCCATTCGAAAAAACCGCTGCATAAAACAAGGCATCTTTGTTTTTGAATTGCATCCTGAAATAAACGGCTCTCAAACAGGTTTTCAGCTTTGGCATTAAGAGTATTGTACTGGCGCAAAAAGCTGGTAGCCTTCTCTTTCGAAGTTGTAACTGAAGGAACAAATCCCCATTGAAACATTTGAATTATTTCCGGATTTTCATCAGAAATTACCGGCATCAATGGAAAATCAAATCCTTTAACAAACTGTTTGTCAGAAAACAAACTGAGTTGTTTTTCGCTTACAATTCCATTTTCAATCAGGGCTTTTGCATTTGTTTTAACAACTGCGTAATAAAAACACATATACTTAAAAGTTTAAAGTGAAATTCCAAATAACAATAATCAAATTAAAGTTCAAAGTTTAAAGTGAAATTCCAAGTAATAATCTAATTTATGCTTTAACTTCAATTATCTCTTTCCAGTTGGTAGTGTAACGTTTTGAGAGTTTTTCCTGCCGTAGTTTCCATTCTTTTCCATTCCCCTGAACTGCCAGTTTTACCTTGTCGCGACCAAATTCATGATTAAGTTTGTCAATGGCCTGAAACAACTTATGTTGCTTTTTTCTGTCGGTTTTATCAAAAATATTTCCCTGAATCTGAGCTTCATCCTGCAGTCCTTCAACAATTACTCCAGCTTTTTTATACTGAAATTCGGGTTTAAAAATCGCAGTCAAACATATAATGGCATATTTCACCAGTTCAATGTTATCATTGGTGGCCACAGGTAATGAAATTGTTTTGCTGATGTTTATTTGCGGCTCATTCAAATTAAACGGATCAGAGTGTATAAAAACGGTAAGCAGGTTTGCAACAGAATTCTGTTTTCTTAATTTTTCGGCGCACCTGACTGCATATGTAGAAACGGCTTCAGTTATATAAATCAATTCTGAGGTTTTCTTTCCAAACGCGCGGGTTGTTGCAACAGCTTTTTTGGGAGGCACCATCAATTCAAGTAAAATGCACGATTCGCCAAGTAATTCCCGTTTTATTCGCAGGCCCATAACTTTCATTTTAACGCGCAACCAGTTGTCATCCAGTTGAGTAAAATCAAAGGCTGTTTTCACATCATTTTGAAGCAATAATTTTGTGTACTGTCCGCCAATTCCCCAAACTTTGTTAATTGGCGTATTTCGAATTAATATATCTGATTGTCTTTTATTTCTAATGATAAAAATTCCACCGGATAGTTTTGCAGCTTTGTTTGCAATTTTTGCAAGTGTTTTTGTTGGGCCAATTCCAACAGAAATTGGAATTCCTGTATTCTTCCAAACCGTTGATATTATTTTCTTTGAGAGGTCATCCAAATCACCTGTAAAACCGGTTAAGTTCAAAAATGCTTCATCAATACTGTATATTTCAATTTCAGGAACAAAGTGAGAAAGTGTTTCTGTTACACGTTCCGACATATCGCCATAAAGGGTGTAATTGGATGAAAATACATGCACGTTATTTTCTGTCAGGAATTTACTTTTTTTAAATGCAGGTTCGGCCATTTGCAAACCAAGCATTTTGGCTTCTTCTGAACGCGCAATTATGCAGCCATCGTTATTCGAAAGAACAACAACTGGTTTTCCTTTGAGAGCCGGATTAAAAACCCGTTCGCATGAAACGTAAAAATTATTGCAATCAACTAGCGCAAACATTTCAGTTACTAATGTTTTTTTATAGTATAAGTAACCACACCCCAAATGGCAACTTCATTTTCAGGTTTTATTTTGATTGGCTGGTAATTATTGTTTTCAGGCATCAGATAGTACTGATTACAGACTTTCTGAAGTCGCTTAACTGTAAATTCACCATCAATTAAACAAACCACAATTGAACCATTTACAGGAGTTTTTGATTTGTCAATTATAAGCAAATCTCCGTCCGATATTCCGGCCAAAGTCATAGAATCGCCTCTGACACGGGCGTAGAATGTGGCACTTTTGTTGGTTATCAATTCTTTGTTTAAATCGAGCCTTGATTCTGAATAATCGTCTGCAGGCGATGGAAATCCGGCTGAAATTGTTGCGTCAACCAACGGCAAATGGATTGAAATATTTGTTGTGGGATTTATTAATTTTAGTTTGACTATATTTTCATCAGTTCTCATTGTATCAATATAAGAAAAAGTAATGTTGATGAGCAATGAAACCCCGTATTTTTAAAAGCATTTTTGCTAAGCGGACCCTGAAACTGCTGTTTTATGCATTGTTGCTGTTATATTCATACTTTGTTTATGATTAGTGAAAAACAGCTAAAATCTGTAATTAGTAGTTTGACTTTTTTGTCTTATAATTGATATTATGTTAAATATAATATATATTTAAAAAGGAGAGTGTTTGCCCTCCTTTTTAATATGTTTTGAATTACAGCGTTTTAATCTTATCTAAAACTGCATTGTATTTATCCATTTCCTGCAACCTGTAGTAAAGGTTTTTCAATGATTCCAACACCATTTTGTCATCTGACTGAAGTTCATTGCATTTTTCCATGTATGGCAGTGCTTGAGCAAACCATTCATCAGCCTTTTTTACTTCCACATCATATTTGGCTTTTTCATTTGCCGGAACTGCATTTGCTACTTCTACCTGCTGAACTCCTTTATTATAGTAAAGTGCACCTAAATTATAATAAGCATTAAAAAACGTTGGGTCAATTTCCATTGTTTTTTTATAGGTATCAATTGCTTTTTGCTCATTGCCTAATTTTTCATATAATGCTCCCTGAGCAAAATAATATCTTGGTTTTGTTGGATCCTGAGCAATCGCTTTTTCAAGGTTTGCAAGTGCTTCGTCTGTTTTATTCAAATCCATATAAATTTGAATCATGCTTTCAAGCACAGCATTGTCATCCGGGTATTTTGCATAACCTTCTTTTAACGCTTCCAAAGCAGAAGTAGTATCTTTCATCATTTGGTAGGAAGCACCAATTAAACTGTAGGTTTTTGCACCGTTATATCCATGTTTCGCTGATTCTTTGTAATAATCAATAGCCTTGTTGTAATTTTCAGCATTGTAGGCTGCAAGAGCTGCATTAAAAATAATTACCGTATCAACAGCATCAGGATTATCTGCTTTTACAATAGGCATATTATTAATTTCCATAATTTGCTCAAAAGAAGTCAAAGCTTTATTGTAATCTTCAACCTGAAAAGCATTTACTGCCTGATTGGTTAAATCATTGGTTAACAGTGTCAACATAATTTTTACACTTTTTCCATTACTACCCTTTGTGTCCAACTCAAGTGCTTTTTTGTATGAGTTAAATGCTTCAGTTAAAGGATCTTTACTCAGTTTTTTAACATTTTCGTCGGTAGATTGACTTATAGCTTGTAATATTTCACCCCTAACTTCCCATGTTTTTGGCCAAGGAATAGATTTCTCAGCTTTAGGATTCGATTCGTCAATCGCTTCTTCAATTGCTGCATAAGCTTCGGCTATTTTACCTGCATCTTTTAAACTTTGTGCAGTTGTAACTTTACCTTTTTGCGCAAAAGCAGAAGAGAAAGCGACCATCAAGACCAGCACAATAATTGTTTTTTTCATTTTAAATGGTTTTTAAATTTTGCTACAAAAGTATATGATTAAAATATTTATTTCAAAAAAGAATATAAAAATCAACTGTTTATTTTCATTCTACATTATTATCTACTTCACCTTCAATATCTTCTCCTTCAACACTTTCATCATCCGGTACAACAGCAGTTGGTTCGACATTTACCCTGGCTACGGAAGCTATTCTGTCAACACCCTTCAAATTTATTACTCTTACTCCTTGTGTTGCTCTTCCGAGTAATGATATGGAATTGACATTTAACCTTATAGTTAAACCGTTTTCTGTTATTATCATTAAATCATTGTCATTAGAAACACTTTTTACTGCAATCAGATGCCCGGTTTTTTCTGTTATGTTAAGAGTTTTAACTCCCTTTCCTCCCCTGTTGGTTATTCTATAATCTCCTATTTTAGAGCGTTTACCATAACCGTTTTCAGAAATAACAAGTATATCTTCACTTTCATCCTGAACACAAACCATGCCAATCACTTCATCATCCGGACTTCCAAGGGTTACACCCCTAACTCCAGACGCAGTCCTACCAATTGCTCTTACTTTTTTCTCGTTAAAACGAATTGCTTTTCCCGATTTTACAGCGAGCATGATTTCGTTTTCTCCATTTGTTAAACGTGCTTCAAGAAGTCGGTCACCCTCTTTAATTGTAATTGCATTTACTCCATTTTGACGAGGACGTGAATATGCTTCCAGAGTTGTTTTCTTTATAATACCATTTTTAGTAGCTAAAATGATATAATTATTGTTTATAAAATCGCTGTCAGCCAGTGTTTTAACATTTATGAAGGTCAAAACTTTGTCGTCCGGTTCAATGTTTAATACATTTTGAATTGCCCGACCTTTTGAAGTTCTTGTTCCTTCCGGAATTTCATATACCTTAAGCCAAAAGCACCTTCCTTTTTCGGTAAAAAGAAGTAAAGTATTGTGCATAGATGCAATAAAAATATGTTCAAGGAAATCTTCATCACGGGTAGTGCTGCCTTTTGATCCAACGCCTCCCCTGCCCTGCGTGCGGAATTCTGTTAGCGGAGTCCTTTTAATATAACCCAGGTGCGAAATGGTAATTACCATATCTTCATCAGCATAGAAATCTTCTGGATTAAATTCTTCTGCATTAGGCACTACTTCTGACCTTCTCTTATCTCCGAATTTATCTTTAATTTCAAGTAGCTCATCTTTTATGATTTCCATCCTTAAAGTAACATCAGCAAGAATTTTCTTGAAATATTCAATCTGAGCCATTATATCTTCGTACTCTTTGTGCAACTTATCCTGCTCAAGACCTGTTAATTGTCTCAGCCTCATTTCAACAATAGCACGAGCCTGAAGTTCGCTAAATTGGAAACGCTCCATTAATTTTTCCCTTGCTTCATCAGGTGTTGAAGAAGCTCTGATTATTGCAATAACTTCATCGATATTATCGCTGGCAATAATCAAACCTTCAAGAATATGAGCACGTTTTTCTGCCTGATCAAGTTCGTATTTTGTTCGCCGCACAACAACTTCGTGTCTATGGTCAACAAAATGTCTGATTAAATCTTTTAGGTTAAGTATTTTTGGTCTGCCATGTACAAGTGCAATATTATTGACACTAAAGGAGGTTTGTAATGCAGTGTATTTGTATAATTGATTTAAAACTACATTGCTCATAGCATCGCGTTTTATATCATAAACCACACGCATGCCATCTCTGTCAGATTCGTCGTTTACATTCGAAATTCCCTCAATTTTTTTATCGTTAACCAAATCTGCAGTTTTCTGAATCATATCAGCACGGTTAACCAAATATGGAATTTCAGTAACTACGATCTTTTCGCGTCCATTTTCGTTTTCAATATGTGCTTTTCCACGAATTACAATTCTGCCACGGCCAGTTTCATATGACTCAACTACCCCCTGATAACCATAAATAATACCACCAGTTGGGAAATCGGGGGCAATGATTATTTTTATTAAATCCTGGATTTCAATTTCATTGTTATCAATATATGCTATTATTGCATCAATTGAATCAGTTAAGTTGTGAGGTGGCATATTCGTAGCCATTCCAACTGCAATACCTGAAGTACCATTGATAAGTAATTGAGGGATTCTTGTAGGTAAAACCGTAGGCTCACTCAACGATTCATCGAAATTAGGCTGAAAATCAACTGTGTTTTTATCTAAATCAGCGAGTGTTAGTTCCGCAATTTTTGCCATGCGTGCCTCTGTATAACGCATTGCTGCCGGACTATCACCATCAACAGAGCCAAAGTTCCCCTGCCCGTCAATCATAGGATATCTTAAAGACCACTCCTGTGCCATTCTAACCATAGCAAAATACACTGATGAATCACCATGTGGATGATATTTACCAAGTACTTCCCCAACAATTCTTGCGGACTTCTTATAAGGCCGGTTCGAAAACATCCCTAAATCATGCATGCCGTATAAAACACGGCGATGAACCGGCTTGAAACCATCACGAACATCGGGTAAAGCCCGCGAAACAATTACCGACATAGAATAATCAATATAGGCAGATTTCATCTGCTCTTCTATATTTATTCTGATAATCTTTTCATCTTCAATCATTTATATCTGCTTTTAAAAGAAATTTTTATTAGTAAAAAAGACCCACAAAAATAGTAAAAACACTGGTAAAAAGGCCATTTTTTGTTCTGATTTAACTTCATCATAACGATAAGATATTAACATTTCAACTGCCAATAATGCAGGTTCGATAATTAAATTTTAATAACTTCTGTCAATTACTTAAATTGTAACAGGTATTTTTAAGTAATTTAGTATTTTATTTTTTAGGAATAGTTTTTGTGTTAAGGATAAAAAATATTGAAAATTTATTATATGGATTCACAATTTTCACCAAGAATTAAAGATATAATCGGATACAGCAGAGAAGAAGCAGTGCGCCTTGGAAATGACTATATTGGGCAGGAGCATCTGTTTCTCGGTATTTTGCGTGACGGGGAAGGAATGGCAACTGATATCTTGGAAAACCTTGGTATTTCTCTTGCTGAAATTAAAGATCTTATCGAAAAAAAGATTAGAACTGACAGAAAAATTGATCTGCAGGCTGAGATAGTAATGCTCAAATCAACAGAGAAAACATTAAAGCTTGTTTACCTTGAAGCGCGTTCTTTTAAAAGTGCTACTGTTAACAGCGGGCATTTGTTACTCGCTATTTTAAAAGACAGTGATAGTATTGTTACACAACTTTTAGTTGAATTTGGGGTTAATTATTATATGGTTAGAAATCAAATACAAGATTACAAGGAAGATATTGAAGCAAAATCAGATTTTCCTGAAGGAGAAGATGATGAAACCGGGGATGATTTTACAAGAGGTCCAATTAGGCAACAACCCGGACAGAAAAAAGGTCCCAATTCAAAATCAGACACACCTGTATTGGATAATTTTGGGATTGACATTACCAAACTGGCTGAGGAAAACAGCTTGGACCCTATAGTTGGCCGGGAAAGAGAAATTGAAAGATTGGCACAGATTTTAAGTCGCAGAAAGAAAAATAATCCAATTTTAATTGGAGAACCGGGTGTTGGTAAATCAGCAATTGCTGAAGGACTTGCTCTCCGGATTATTAACAAAACTGTTTCCAGAATTCTATTTGACAAACGTGTGGTTAGTTTGGACATTGCATCAATAGTTGCCGGAACGAAATATCGTGGTCAATTTGAAGAAAGAATGAAGGCAATTTTAAATGAGCTTGCTAAAGTTAATAATGTCATATTGTTTATTGATGAAATTCATACAATTGTTGGAGCAGGTGGTGCTACCGGTTCGCTTGATGCTGCAAATATGCTAAAACCTGCTTTGGCCAGAGGCGACATTCAATGTATTGGAGCTACCACTCTTGATGAATACAGGCAACATATTGAAAAAGACGGAGCCTTGGAAAGAAGATTCCAGAAAATAATGGTCGATCCTACTTCGGTTGATGAAACCATTGAAATTTTGAATAATATTAAAAGCAGATATGAAGATCACCACAATGTGATCTACACAAAAGAAGCAATTGAAAGTTGTGTTACACTTACTGCAAGATATATTACAGACCGCTATTTACCTGACAAAGCCATTGACGCACTTGATGAAGTAGGTTCGCGGGTGCATATTTCAAATATCAATGTTCCGGAGAATATAATTAAGCTGGAGGAAAAAATTGAAAAAATTAAAGAGGAAAAAATTGCTGCTGTAAAAAGTCAGAACTTTGAGCTGGCAGCCAATCACAGAGATAAAGAAAAAAACTTGCTTTTACAGCTTGATAAGGAAAAAGAAAACTGGGAGAAGGAATTGATAAACCACAGGGAAACAGTTGACGAACATAAAGTTGCCGAAGTGGTTGCAATGATGTCCGGAATTCCTGTGCAACGTATTGCGCAGGCAGAAGGTAAACGTCTGATGCACATGGCTGAGGATTTAAAAAGCAGAGTTATTGGACAAGAGGAAGCAATTATTAAAATAGTTAAAGCAATACAACGAAACAGAGCGGGGTTGAAAGACCCTAACCGTCCAATTGGCTCTTTTATTTTTCTTGGTCCAACAGGGGTTGGTAAAACACAACTGGCAAAAGTTCTTGCCACTTATCTTTTTGACAGCCTTGATTCGTTAATCAGAATTGACATGAGCGAGTATATGGAGAAATTTTCTGTATCCAGAATAGTTGGAGCTCCTCCTGGTTATGTAGGTTACGAAGAAGGTGGTCAACTTACAGAAAAGGTACGGAGAAAGCCTTATTCTGTGGTACTCCTGGATGAAATTGAAAAAGCACACCCCGACGTTTTTCATCTTTTGTTACAAGTTCTTGACGAAGGCAGATTAACCGACAGTTTGGGCAGAAACATCGATTTTAAAAATACGATCATTATAATGACGTCGAATATTGGTTCGCGTCAATTAAAAGATTTTGGTCAGGGTGTAGGTTTTAATGTTAATAAAACACCTGAAAGCGACAATGAAAATGCGAAGTACGTTATTCAAAAAGCGCTAAAAAAGGCATTTGCACCTGAATTTTTAAATAGAATTGACGATGTTGTAATGTTCAATCAGTTAGATAAAAAACAGATTCATAAAATTATCGATATAGAAATTAAGGATTTGTATAAACGGGTTGAGTCGTTAAACTACAAGCTAAAAATTTCACCTGCTGCAAAAGATTTTATTGCAGAAAAGGGATATGATCCGCAATTTGGTGCCAGACCGTTAAAAAGAGCTATTCAAAAATATCTGGAGGATGAAATGGCTGAAATTATTATAAAAGCTTCAATTACCGAAGGAGATACAATTTCTGTTGGTTTCGACAAAAAGAATGAGAAATTGCAAATGCGAATTTTAGCTAACAAGCAAGAATTAAATAACTAAAAAAAAGGCCTGATTATCAGGCCTTTTTTTTGTTTTTATACTTTAAAACCATTATTGTAATATCATCTGTTTGTCTCACTTCCCCCCTAAATAAATCCAGATTGTTATCAACTTCATTAATAATTTCCATAGGTTTTAAAGTAGCAGATTTATTTAGGATAGGATAAAACTGCTCCATTCCAAAACTCTTTTTTTCAGCATCTTGCTGCTCTGTAACACCATCTGAATACAACACCACAGAATCTCCTGGTTTTAACTTAAAACTTGATTCTTCATATGACCTGTTTGGATATAAACCGAGAGGTAGTCCATGAGATTGTTCTAATTCGGTGATTTCGCCTTTTTTATTTAAAATTAAAGTTGAAGTATGGGCAGCATTGCAATAATCCAAGATTCCAGTTTTTAAATTAAGAACTCCACAAAATAGTGTAAGGAAGAACTGATGTTGATTTACTGTATATAATTCATTATTTACCGATTCTACAATTCTTCCTGGTAATTTTAATCTGGCATTGCTCTTTAGAATGGTTTGTGCAACACTCATAAAAAAAGCAGCCGAAAGCCCTTTCCCTGAGACATCTCCTATTGTGAAAAAAATAATATCTTTTTCCAGAAATACAAAATCAAACAAATCACCGCTAACTATACGCGCTGGTTTATAAAGTGCAAATAAGTCAATATTATTTTTTATGCTAAAAACAGAAAAGTCAGTATTTATCAGGCTCATTTGAATTTCTGAAGCTTCCATTAAATCCTGTGTTCGCTGAGAATTAAGAATTTCTTCCTGACGGTGTTCTATTTCAAATTTTTCGTACCATAATTTTAAAAAATCAAGACTCTTTGAAACCAATTCAACTTCATTTTTTGTATTAAGCACCAATTCACCTGACATACTGCTGAACTTTTTGAGTTGAGTTGTTACATTGCTCAGTGGGAGAATCATTTTATTTGAAATATAGGTAACTATGAAAAAAATAATCAAAATTCCCAGCACAGCAAAAAACAACATTCTAAGCACCAACAAATAAAGAGGAACAAATAAATCATCATACGGAACAACAAACATTAAAGTCCAGTCAGTTTCCCTGACCGGGGTATAATAAACCCAGCACTTTTTGTAATTCAAAAATTCAGGATACCCAATTGTTGTGCCTGATAAACCGCTATTTAGTAATTTGAAAACCTCCAAACTATCCATTGAGCTTACCTTGTCAGACAAAGAATACAAGTTCCTGTTTAAAATATAATCCTTGTTTGGATGAGTTAGATACGTTCCATCCTTTGCAACAATGAATGCATAATTGAATAGACTTTTTGCCCCTATTTTTAAGTTCTTAATAGAGTCGTTTAATTGCAATAACGATAATTCTGTTATTACCGATCCTATGGTTATAAGTTCATTATTCTCACCTTGCATTCGAATAGGTGAATAATATGAAACTACCTGCTTATTGTTTTTTTTACAAAAAAAACTTTCAGTCCAGACTGGTTCTTTGTTTGTTATCGCCAAATCAAATATTCCTTTTTCATGCAAACAATGA
This sequence comes from Draconibacterium sp., assembly GCA_041739985.1. Taxonomy (GTDB): domain Bacteria; phylum Bacteroidota; class Bacteroidia; order Bacteroidales; family Prolixibacteraceae; genus Draconibacterium. Next base: position 17,574 of record JBGSMW010000004.1, read on the forward strand.
TAAATAAACTGATTTCCCTTTTGAAAATAAATTGAATCATTATCTGTAAAAAAATAGTAGTTATGATTTTTTAAATTAGGGACTATCGAATCAAAATTAATATGTAAAGCATTCAGAAATGGATATCTGGAGATTAATTTTTTTACAAAATACTCTACATCATCATGTTCGGCAAAATAATAAACCTGATCAGATATATTTGAGGTTATTTCTCTTGTTGAAACCAATTGTTTCTCTCCCACCATCAGTACCTGGCTTCCAAGCGTAGTTGCCTTGTTAATTATATTATTTTTTAATATACCACTGTTAAAATAAAAAGCAATAATAATAAATGCTAAAAAAACACCAACAACAGCAACTGAAATGTAAATACTTAACCGATACGCAATTGATTTATTTATCATAACATTGTTCCTACCCTATAAGAATAACAATTTAAGGATTATTTTTTGAAAAACAGCGTGCGTTGGAAAACTTAATAAATTCGTTTAAATCTAAACATAATAAAATAAAAAAGCTGTCAATAAATCGACAGCTTTATGGCATTTTTTAAAAGTATATTCTAAGTATTCATTGCTCCACAAACAGTAATAACTTGTCCACTGACATATGACGACAATTCGGATGCAAGGAATACTGCAACACCGGCAACTTCTTCAGGAGTTCCACCGCGTTTTAAAGGAATTGATTCCTCCCAGGCTTTTCGTGCATCTTCAGGAATTTTGGCGGTCATTTCGGTAATAATAAACCCGGGAGCAATTGCATTTGAACGAATTCCGCGCGAACCCAATTCGCGTGCAACAGATTTTGTGAATCCAATTATTCCGGCTTTAGAAGCTGAATAGTTTGCCTGACCTGCATTTCCGCTAACACCAACTACCGAACTCATGTTGATGATCGATCCGCTGCGCTGTTTCAACATTGTTTTTTGTGCAGCTTTTGTAAAATTGAAAACTGATTTCAGGTTTACATTAATAACCATGTCCCATTGTTCTTCGGTCATTCGCATCAATAAAGTATCTTTTGTAATCCCGGCATTGTTTACAAGTGCATCAATCCGACCAAAATCGTTTGCAATTTCGGCAACCACTTTATCCGTTTCTTCAAATTTGCTCGCATCAGAGGCGTAGCCTTTTGCTTTTACACCCAAGGCACTAAGTTCTGCTTCAGTTGCTTTCATATTTTCATCGGCAAAAAGGTCGGTAAATGCAACATTACAACCTTCCTGGGCGAATTTAATTGCAATAGCTTTACCAATTCCACGGGAAGCTCCGGTAATAATTGCTGTCTTTCCTTCAAGTAATTTCATTTTATTTTCAATTTTATGTGTTTTCAACGATTTGGCAAAAATAACAAATTATGCGAAAATGAGTTTTTAAAATAAATTTGGACCGGATGCTTTGTTCAAATTCAAATTTTTGTTGCCCTGATCAAACCTCTCCTGAAATATGGCGCAGTCATTTGTTTATCGTAATAGAAAAGCATATAGCCATCTGAATGTGATATGTTAAAATGGTGTTGTTTCAACAGCGTGGAAAATTCTTTTTCATCGTTTTGTTTATGATAGGTACAAATTGCCAATTTCAATGGTTTTTGTTTTGAAAGGAATTTTTTACAACCATCCAATAAACGCGACTCTGCACCTTCAACGTCAATTTTAATAAATGTTTCTCTCCCCTTCTCAACATTCAAATAATCATCAAGTTTTGTATTTGAAGAATCAGAAATATTACTTACAAATTTATTTACAATCTCAACTTTATCCTTCCATGGTTCAAATGTTGCATTTAGCGGTTCAATCCATTCTTTATCGGCCTCAAACAGTATAATTTTTGATGCTTTTTCAACAATACTCAAAGCAAAATTACCTTCAGCGGCACCTACGTCAACAAGGGTTTCTCCCATATTAAACTCAAACTGATTCGTCAGATAGCGGTGCGGACTGCGCAAATCCTGCTCTTTCGATAACAAATTATATAGGTTTTGAATAGTTTTTCTGCCCCATCTCTTTTTGAAATAGAGTCTTTTTCCATCCATTAAAACATATTTTAAACCTTTCTCTTTATCATCAAAAACGTCAATGTTTTCAGCAATATATTCATCCTGAAAATCATACGGAAAAACTGCTATTGGATTTCTCCTTAAATAATTTAGAACCGAGGTAATTTCAGCAGACGGTGGTTCGGGTAATCCTGCATAATATTTCAGAATTGATTTGGGGAGATTTTTGGCAAGTATTCTTTTTCTGATAAATTTTGGAACCACAATCCTATATATCTGAGAAGTCAACTTATTCATCTTCTTTGTTATTTTCAATGCTAATTTTAAAGCTGCAAAGCTAAAAGATTGCCTGATAACACAAAACCTTTATTTTTACCAAAAAATGAATTACAATGCCATTCTCAAAAATAAAAATTTATGTTTTCTATTATAAAAGTGGGAAGGTATTAGAATTGGATTCAATGTATCAACCTCTCATGGCGGGCAATTCAATCCTTAAGGCCAATACAGATTTAAAAGGTGATGATACAGGCGAAAATATATCACATAAAAACAAGTATTACAGCGAATTAACAGGAATTTACTGGGTTTGGAAAAACACCAAACAATCGGTTTCAGGTGCTTGTCATTACCGACGTTATTTTACGGCTCAACCAGAGCCGTTTTTGTACAAAATAAAACGATTGTTGTATTATCCTGCAGGTTTATATAAAAAACGGTATGGTCTGATTTATACAAAAAATACTGATCTTTTTATCGATCGTATTATTGATCAGAATGAAATCCAATCATTACTTCAAAAATTTGATGCTATTTTGCCACAAGCCCGAAAGATGAAATATTCGGTTGAAACTCATTATAAAAAGTATCACAATATCAGTGATTTAAATCTTGTTGAATCTATTTTAAAAGAAAAGTATCCCGAATTTGTTGAATCATTTCATGATGTATTGAAAGGTAAAAGGTTGTATGCCAACAATATGTTTGTTTTGAAAGACGAACATTTTCAAGAATTTATGGAATGGTGGTTTGACATGCTTTTTGAATTTGAAAAACGAATAAATTTAAACACATATACAGGTTATCAGCAAAGAATAATGGGCTTTCTTGCGGAGCGTCTCCTCAATGTCTGGTTTCGAAAAAAGCAATTAAATTGTGTGGAGTTGCCAGTAATTTATTTTAAGCATTTCAAGTTTGAATAGCTGAGTTTTATGTCGAACAGCGTTTTCGATTCAAATTGTATATTTTTGTGGCATTAAATAAAAAACTCGATGCTAGATCAGTCAACAATATGTGCTATTTCAACTTCACCGGGAATTGGAGCAATTGCCGTAATCCGTCTTTCGGGAAGTGAAGCAATTCAAATTGCAGATAAAATATTCAAAAGCCTGAAAAAGAACAAGTTATTAATTGAACAACCAGCCAACACATTACATTTTGGACAAATTGCTTTTAGAGATGAGATTATCGACGAAGTAATTGTGGCTGTTTTTCGTGAACCACATTCATTCACAGGCGAAGATATTGTGGAAATATCCTGCCACGGGTCGGTTTTCATTCAACAAAAAATACTCGAAGTTTTGGTTGAAAACGGAGCTCGCTTGGCGCTTCCCGGAGAATTTACCCAGAGGGCATTTTTAAACGGTAAAATGGATTTATCGCAAGCTGAAGCAGTTGCCGATGTAATTGCATCGTCAAACGCTGCAGCACACAGGTTGGCAATAAACCAAATGCGCGGTGGCTTTTCAAAAGAAATTAATGATTTACGAAGCCAACTCCTGCATTTTACCGCAATGGTTGAACTTGAACTCGATTTTGCCGAAGAGGAAGTTGAATTTGCCGACCGTACTGCACTTCGCCAGCTAACAGAAAGGATTGAAAACCTTTTGCGAAAGCTCAAGAACTCCTTTCAATTGGGAAACGCCATCAAAAATGGAATCCCCGTTGCAATAATTGGCGAAACAAATGTTGGAAAATCGACTTTATTAAATGCTTTATTAAACGAAGACAAAGCCATTGTTTCGGATATTCATGGTACAACACGCGATGTAATTGAAGACGTTGTAAATATTCATGGAACTGCATTTCGTTTTTTCGACACTGCAGGAATTCGTGATACCAGCGACAAAATTGAAACCCTTGGAATAGAGCGCAGTTACAGTAAATTGGAACTGGCAACAATTGTTTTGCTTGTAATAGATTTGCAAAACCCCTACCCGATTGTTTTTGAGCGGATTAACAAAATCCGTGAACGTATTTCCGAATCGCAAACATTGATAATTGTTGCCAACAAAGTTGATTCTGGTTTGCGCGACACCATTCAGCAATTGGAAGTTACCGATTTTGCTGATAACGAAAAACTTGTTTTTATTGCTGCCAAACAAAGGAAAAACCTTGAAGAACTGATTGATTTAATGGTTCATGCAGTAAATTTCGATATAACCGGTCAGGAAGATATTATTGTTACCAATGCCCGCCATTTTGAAATACTTAAAAATGCCCACGAAGCCATTTTGCGGGTTTTAAACGGATTGGATTCAGGAATAACAGGCGATTTCCTTGCGCAGGATATTCGTGAATGTTTGCACTATTTAGCCGAAATTACAGGCGAAGTAGGTACCGAGGAAGTTCTGGGACATATTTTTAAGAATTTTTGTATCGGGAAGTAATATTGAAAACTTCACACAAAAACATATTATCATTTCAATTTCCAATAAGTTTTACAATTTTAAAATCTTTAACAGTTTTTGAATCTTTTGCTGAATTTATATTTAAAACATAGATTCCGGGATGTAAAAAACCAAGGTTTAACTGGACGTTTCCCTTATCGTAAATTTGGTTTTTTAAATAAACTCTTCCATCAACACCAAATATTGTTATTTCGTAATCCTCCGGTTTTCCCATGTCAATATTTAAAAAATCGGTAAAAGGATTAGGACCAATTTTTACAAAAGAAATTGAGTTTTCAAAAACTAATGTTGATTTTTCCACACGAATATTTTTAATTTTAGGATCATTACAAAATCCACCGATGTCAGTTAGTTTAATATTAAAATTTCCAGGAGACATGAATTCATAATCAAATTCATTTTCATTATTAACAAATGTGGAATCCCCAATTTGCCAAAGTGATTCTCCAATGTTTTTTGAAAGATTAGTAATTGTAAGTTTATCATTCTGATTCAAATTAACGATTGTATCAGAAACCGTAAAATCGAGGGTTCTACCCTTTAAATCTATTCGAATTCGATCCTGAAAGTTTGTATTATTATATTTTCCTTCGGCCTCAAGAGTAAATCCATCAGGGTTGCTGCTTAGATCAATGGTAATGTTATCCGCATCACTTTTAACCCGTTCATTATTGATATACCAATCTATTCTTGCATCACTTGTGCACCCATTTTTTGAATATAAAAGCACAACATCAACACTCTGAGCATTACAGAATTCAAAATCAGTATTTTCCAATTTGAAGGGAAAATCATTATTCGTTTCAACATTTCCCCCAACGTCAATACCTAAAATATTGAAAAGGTATTCACTTCCACTGTATTTGGTTATAACTTTAAATTTCGAAGTATTTCCTGAACTATCCACCGCCGTAATCGTCTGAACAACTGTACCGTATCCTTCATCATCAAACGTTAAATCATCAATAACAATAGTTTGTTTTGCAATTCCAATGTCATCTTTAATGGTGACATTCTCTAATTTAAAATAATAGTCATCGGGAAATGAATAAATACACGAAAGTGTAATTTCCAGGGTTTTTGAATTCTGAAATGTAAAATTCCCGTCAAAACCCGCTCCTTCCTTGAAATAGTTCTCATTTATTTGAGATTCAGTAATAGTTATTGTTGGAGGAATTGTGTCTTCCTCCACAAGAATGCCATCTACAATAATACTCATGGATAATGCATCCTTACAATTATTACTATTATCAGTAAGTCTAATTTCATAATTCCCGGCATTTTTAAACGAATAATCAAACTCACTTGAATTATTGATGAAAGTACTATCACCAATTTGCCATAAAAATTCTCCAATATTATTTGTAAGATTGCTAATCGTTAACAATTCATTTTGACTCAAATTAATAACTGAATCCGAAACAGTAAAATCAAGGTTATTCTCCGGAAATAATGTAATGGTTTCGTCAAAATTACAATCATTGAACCAATAAGAAACCTGATAGGAACCAGCCTTAAGAGAATCCAGAAATAATGCATCTGAATCAGTATGCTCCCACATAGCACCAAATATTCTTGAGTCCAATTTAATTCTACCATCCATCGAATTTGAACAAGTTGGGTTATTTATTACTGTTTGAGTGGTTGCTTTTTGAATTTTGAAACTTACTTTATCGTTGAATTTAGTATTGCTAAAATCAGCTTCAATTGCAACCATAAAACTATCATTTTGCTGGCTTAAATCTATCGAAATTTTATCCGGATCTGACGATATCATTCTATTGTCAATGTACCAATTAATGTTAGAGTTGCCTGTACATCCATTTTTTGAAGTATTCGCAGTTATGTCAATTTTACTGTCTTCACACAGTACAAAATCTGTTTGATCCAAGGTGAATGTATTGGATAAGTAAGGCACATAGAGATAGCCCAATTGTCCGCCTTCGAAATCCAAACCTAAGAAATTAAAAGGGTATATATCCCCGGTTGTGAATTTAACTATTAACTCAGAGATGTTACCATAAATGTCTTCTGCATATATTGTTTGAATGACCGAACCATATCCTGTTTCAACTCCATTTATATTATCCCTTATAATTTTATTCAAACTGATATTGCTTATTAAAACTTCCGAGTCATCTTCAAAATTCACGTAAGATGGTCCGTACTCTCCTGGAAATGAATAAAGACATGAAAACCTAATTTCTAATGTATCTTTACTTTTACCGGAAGAAATATAAGTTTCAAAAAAATCTCCCCCCCTCCCATCAACATACATTGTAATTATGGGAGGGATTGTGTCCAACACAGGAATATCACCTTCCACTAAAATATTTTTGTAAATCACATCATTGCAATTACCGCTGTTGTCGGTAAGTTTAATTTCATAATTTCCGGAAGATTTGAAAGAATAATCAAATTTAATTGAATTGTTAATGAAGGAACTATCCCCAATTTGCCAAAAATAATTTACGGCAGTAGTTGAAATATTGTTAATTGTAATATAGTCTTTCTGATTTAAATCAATTATCGCTTCAGAAACAGTAAAATCAAGAATATTATCAGGAATAAGTATAATGGTGTCGTTAAATTCACAATAATAGTTCTCAGTAGGAATAATATATGAAACATAATAAGTGCCAGCCTTAAGTGTATCCAAATAAAATGCATCTGAATTATTATGCCTCCAAATCGCTTGCACTGTCCTTGGGTCTAAATTTATAATTCCATCAGCCGAATTTGAACAAGTTGGGTTTTGTATTTCTGTATTAGCTACAGTTTTTTGAATATTAAGACTTATTGTATCACCAAATTTCGTGTTGTTAAAATTAGCAACAACTCCAACCGTATTGCTTAGTTTTAATTCGTTTATATCAATCGAAATAATATCCTCAAATTTGTTAACCGGCTCAACCGGTGAATCGTTTATAAACCAATTTATTTCTGCTTTACCGGTACATCCGTTTTTGTTAGTAAACGCTTCAATATTAATATTTTCAACTTTGCAGAATTCAAAATAATTATTATCAAGGGAATAAGCATTTTCATCGTAAAATACCTGGATATCACCCACATCCAAACCTAAAAAATTAAAATCATACAAATAGGAAAGCGTTGATATAATCACATATTTAGCGGTATTCCCTGAATAATCATCCGCAATTATTGTTTGAAAGACTGTGCCATATCCAATGTCGTCATACACAATACTATCAACAAGAATTGTATCCCACATTATGCCGTAGTCATCATTAATAGTAGCATACCCTATATCAAAAAAATACTCATCGGGGAAATAAAAAAGACAGGTAAGTTCAATTTTTAAGGTATCGCCATTTATACGGTTAATATATACATCAGATTCACCTAATCCAAAATTTGCATATATCTGAGAATTAGTAATTGTTATCGTAGGAGGAATTGTGTCCTGCCCTGTCGCAATGTTCGTTCCGAGTATTAAAACTAATGTGCAGGTTAAAAATGTAATTAAAAGTTTTGAAATCATGATTTAAGGTTTTACGATTGTGAAAAAAGCTTGTTTATTTTGGTTCCCCGAAATATCAAGTTTACTACCGAGTATTCTCAGTAAACCAGAATTTCCAACAGGTTCAAAATATAGTCCTTCATATCCCTTATTTTGAATGATAAATAAGGAATCATTGAGGTAAGAGTTCAGATTAAAATTAATTTCGTAAAGACTGGAATTTGGACCGTGTGATATAAACAGGTCATCTCTTTTAGTTCCAATGCATCTAATATTTCCATTTGCATCAATAAAAGAATGAAAGGTTAATTCATAACTGTTATTTGCACCACTAAACAACGTATCCGTAATACTATTCTTAGTAGTGTTGTATTTAATAAGAAATGCATCGAAATTACCACCAACAATCAGGTTATCTTCTTTATTGGCATGGCCCGTAAAAATTACTTCTTCACTGTTTAAATGCAACATATTTGTAAATATTGGCAGTCTGGCCTGAATATCACTGGCCAGAATTATGGAGGTCTGTTTTAATTCCAATGTATTGGAATCAAATTGATGAATGGTTGCTCCGGAACCCACTGCAAGTGATGTAAGCAAATTTCCGTTTGGCAGCGGTTCAATCATATAATTCCATATCTCAGGGTGGCTTTCCTGCATCGGCAAGCTTTCCTTTAACACAGAACCGGCTTCATCGAGAGCAATAAGCTTATAGTACCATTTAAAGTTACTGGCCGACTGATAATTTACAACTAGAAATAACCTATTATTACTGAAAGTTCCTAAAGCATATCCGTTTTCAGAAATAAAAAAATATACCTTAATAGTTTTATCTTTTTCATAAAGTTCATAATCAAAATCATCAGTTATAAGAATTTTAGCAGGATTAGCCCAAATATTTTGCCCATTCTCATTTACTTTAAACACGTAAATTTGAAAGGTGCTGTCCTTTAGAATTTCTGCTCCTATTATAAAAATTTCGTTATTTGACCCGGCAACTACATCAGTGAACTTAAAATCTATTGTTTCTTTCTTTTTATAATCACTATTACTAATGTCAAACACTTTGTCACCATCTTCATTCAAAAACAATATTGCTGAAGTGTCTATCAACGCAAAAAGATTGTGTATTTTCTTTACTCTTTGAACATCAAAATCATAAATCTTTAAGTTGTTAAAAGATGAAACATCATTTGAAAACTCATCATTGTTACATCCTGCAAAACAAATGATAACCAGTAGTATTATAAATGTTTGTTTCATTAATGAATTTTATAATTTGCGTTATAGTTAAATCGTAAGCCCAAACCTATCATAGCCATCTTTATCACATCATCGGTGTAATATGTATCCGAAATAAAATCAATATCCGACAACCTGTTTTCCTTTGATATAAAAGAATTTAATCCCATTTGAGCATTTAAGCTCAGGGATAAATACCATAAAGATTTATCTTTTGCTGGATATATTTTCCTTTCTATTCCAAAACCCAGATAAGCAAGATTCCTGTTTCTGATTTTTTGTAAATCATCCAAAGAATATACTTGCTGGATTTCCGCACCAGTATGATATACTTTAGCATTTGATTGAATAAGGTATTTATAATTTGCCCCTACCCTTATGTTCCATTTGTTAAACGCAATTATATATCTGACAGGAAGATCAATAAACTGCAATCTCTCATTATATTGTACTGAATATTCATCAATACTGCTTATACTTTTTATGGTTCTCGAATAATTAGCTGTTGCATATCCTATTCCTGCTTCTATTCCGTTTCGGTTTTTAAAAAAGTAAGCCAGATTAATATTAAAATCCGAACCCATCTCTGAAAAAGAATAGTTGTCAGATTCGACACATTCAGCGCAGATATAAGGCTCTTTATTTATTACGGGAATCATTAAATCTCTTGACGCATGCAAACTAAGCACCCAATTAGGGTAAACATCGATCGTAAACAAACGACTTTCCATTCTGCTTGAAATCTCTAAATTGTACTTTTCCTTGCTGAAAAGAGGATCAATTAATAGTATGGAATCCAGATTATTTAAAATCTTTTCTTCCGGACGACTTAATTCAATATAGTTTTCAGCTAAAAGCCATCGCCTTTTAACTTCTAAATAATCATCTGTTAACTCAAAATCTGAAATGGATTTCAAATAGTCCAAACTTCTTTCATAATTGCCCTTTTCATATTCTTTTTGGGCATTTTCCAGAATGATTTTGTTATCATCTTGTCCAAGAACAGAAAGAGAAAGTAAAATACCAAAACAACATATGTAACATTTTTGAATAATCATAATCTACTGATTTGCTATTCTTTCCGGTTGTAACTGTGATAGAATGCTCTGGGTTGGCCAATAAACCAATCTGTTTCTGTCGTATAAAACGTAAACAAGTCCATTTTTTCCCAGGCAAATATCATTTATCCTTTTTCCAATTGATTCCTGATAAATTTTTGTGAATCCCCATTCCATTTTATAAAACATTGCAACCTGGTTGGCTCCCACTTGAACAATTAATATTTGATTTTTTTGATCGAATAAAATTTTGTTAATTCTATCTTTCATCGAAGCAATTGTGTATTCCTGATCCATGTCGAAAAGCTTGCGCTCTTTAACTTCACCGGCAGAGTTTCCCCAGAATAAACTGCCACTGTAATTATCTGTTCCGTAGGCGCTGACTTTGATTTTTGTGGTATCCGCATTCGATGCTATTTTCAATTCTCCATCGTAATAGTTTATGTTATAAATAATCCCACGTTCATTTGTAATTAATTTTGATTTATTACTTACAAGTTGAGGAAAGTATGTTTTCTGATTTTCATTGAATTGAATTTCATAGGTTGCTCCTTTTTTTGAATTCAGTATTAGTGTGTTGCTATTTTCTTTAAATGCCTTTGTAATAACATCCTTCTCCATCAAATTTGGAATTTCAATCTGATAAGGTTTTTCTTTATTCATGTCTAACAGATTGATATTCTTGTTGTAGTCTGAATATAAAATAAGGTTTGTGCCAAAAACAGGGGTAGCTTCAACAAAATTTTTAATAGAATAATTAACACGTTTTTTGCTGTCGATATCAAATACCTGACCGTCTAAATTAAATACAACAGTTTTATCTTCAGGAGTTTGATAAATCATGTCAAACAAAGTATCTAATTTGAATTTGCTTTGGGTAAGAAATATATATGACTTTATGTTTGAAGTATATAAAGGCTCAAGTTTGTTTCGATGAACTTCTTTTTGAATTCCATCATATTTATTAAATAAAGTAAATGCTTTACTGATACTATCGCTATAATTTCTGGCTGATAAATCTATTTCTGTGGAACTGTTTCTAACCAATGTGTCATCCAATGATTTGAAAAAATCCAACGATTTCAATGCTAAATTTTCTGCTTCTATCAATTTATTGATAGTATCGGTTTTTGCTTTTTCGAGGATAGCTATAGCTTCCTGTCTTTTTGCTTCATCTGCGTTTTTAATTGCAATACTTTTTTGCTTCTGGGCTTCTTCTTCGTTTTCAACTGCAATGTTTTTTTGTTTTTTTGCTTCAGTTTCGTTTACAACTGCAATTTTTTCTTGCCTTTTTGCTTCTTCTGCATTTTCAACTGCTTTTAATTCTTGTCTTTTTGCTTCATCTGCATTTTCAACCGCAATATTTTTTTGTTTTTTAGCTTCAGCTTCGTTTTCAACCGCAATTTGCTCTTGCCTTTTTGCCTCCTTTTCATTTTCAACTGCTTTTTCTTTTTGAATTATGGCAAAAACTGAAAGAACTGAAATAAATACCAATACTATTGCGATAAACCCAATGGCATACCTTTGTAACCTTATAATTTGATTTTGTATTTCACTTGGCTTTTTATACAGCAGTTTTGCAACAATTGCAATAATCGTATCTCTAAAAACCTGATTTTTAAGACTCTTTGTTGCTAATTTATCATGCAGGGGTCTTAAATCAGCATAAATTGGTTCATGTTTAAAAATATTTCGAAGGCTTTGGGGAAGAACATTTGTTATATTGAAATCCCATTGGTTCTTAGCCCTGTCCCACTCAATATCTCCTTTAGTAACTACTAAAATTATAAAATCTGCAGGGTCATCACCGCGTTCTACACAACTTTTGATAAAATTTTCTGCTTCAATGTTTACCCAACTGAAGTCGGGTCTGGAAAACTTTTCCTGCACCAGAATAATTAAAAACTCTGAATTATTTAATGCGCTTTCAATTTTATGTGGTAAACTTTTATCAGGAACTAAACCCGTAATATCCCGAAAAATAAACAGCTTTTGTTTTCCCATGCGATGCCAGTTAATTCCAAATCGCTCAATTTTATCCTCAAGCATTTTTGCAATTTGCTTGTCCGGATCCCGGGCATATGAAATAAAAGCTTTATATGCATATTTGTTTTGATTCACTTTTTAAGTTATTTCTGGTTTAAATGCATCGTTTATATACTTTATAGAAATCGTATTTAATTTATCTCAGAACATCAAAATCTGTTTTTATTTGAATTCTCAATTCTGTTATAAAGTCAGTGAGGAAATTAAGATTATCAAATTGTCACGTTTGGTTTTAGAATTAAATGAAAATCAATAACAGCAGGATATTTTTGTGTTTATTTAAATAAAGATATAAATATCCGATTTAATTTAATTCAAGTCAAGTGATATTGAATAAATATTTTACCAAATCTATTTATCTGTAATTCAAATACTAATAAATAAACTGGTTTAGTGTAAATTGAAATATTTTACAAGGGATATAAAGTAAGATTTAAAACAAAAGCTTGATTTTTGAATTCAAAAATCATTCTCCCTGCTCATCTCCACAAGTTTTCCAACGGTGTTGAGATTGCGGGCAGTTCCCTGTTCCTGCATTTTGGGAAGTTTGAGTTTTGATTGCCCCATTCCGTTTGGATAGTGAATATAAATTTCCCGACCGGAAACCACAATTTCCTCAGGTCCGGGATTAATAAAATCTTTTAAATAATTTTCAGGAACCATTTGAGTAAAAAATGAGATACCTACCTGTGCCGGATTTGAATCTGAAAATGGGTTTTTAGATATAACTTTTTCCAGTTCTTTTGCGGAACGAATAATTACTGAAATATGTTTCCCGACTTGTGTTTCCAAAGATTTTTCCAATTTAGCTATAAGTTCATTTTCAGCTAAATCGCTTTTGAACAGTATGTTGCCACTTTGAATGTATGTACGCACTTCAGTAAAACCTAATTCAATACACATTTCCCTGAGATTTGACATGGGTATTATATTATTTCCCCCAACGTTTATTCCACGTAATAATGCTATATAAGTTGCCATGAATTATAATCACCATTTTTGAAAGAAACCTGACAGTATTTCAAACTTCACAAATGAGAAATAACAATCAGACTCAGTTGTTTTCCACATATTTTTTAAAATTGTCAAGAATAGCTTGCCAGCCATTCCTTTGCAGATCTTCTGAGTTTTCTGTTTCAGCATCAAAAGTTACGACAACCCGCGTTTTGTCGCCATTGTTTTCAAAATCAACAGTAACCATTCTACCATCAGGCATTGTATAAATAAAGTTTTTATATTCAACAACAGCATCATAAATTGCTTCAAAATCAAAACCCCAGCTTCCGTCTTTGGCCTCCATCCTGGCACTGTATTTACCTCCTACCCTAATATCATTCTCTGCATTTGGGCAATGCCAATCAGGCGATGCAAAGTTCCATTTTGTAATGTGTTCGGGCAGCATGTAATAGTACCAAACCTTTTTTGTGTCAGCAGAAATATCTGCCTGAATAGTAATTTTTTTTGTTTCCATTTTTGCCAAATTATATATTGCTGTTAGAATTGTGGATTAAAATTAATCATCCAACAGATTCCAAATTTGTCGATGAAACTCCCAAAGTAATCGCCCCAAAACTGGTCTGCCATTGGCATTTCGATTTCGCCTCCTGCGGAAAGTCCTTTGAATAAACGATCCGCTTCTGCTTTGCTATCGGGATGAAGAGAAATATAGTTATTGTTCCCTTTAATAAGTTTCTGTCCCATTGAAGGCATTATGTCAGAGGCCATTAAAAGGATATTTTCACTAATTGGCAACGATATGTGCATTACACGGTTTTGTTCGTCTTTCGGGAGTTTGTCTCCATCCGGGGCATCTTTCATTTTCATGTTTCCTGTAAATTCGCCACCAAAAACAGATTTATAAAAAATAAACGCTTCTTCAGCCTTGCCGTCGAAGTTCAGATATGGATTTACTTTCATGATTTTTAATATTTACTAATTATTGAATCTTTTATGAATACGAATACTAAAATAATACTTATAAAAATAAAACAGACAATTATGTCTTTATTTTAACTATTTTAACATTAATAATTCAAACAAAGTTAATGGTAATAAAAACCCTCTTTTAAAAATTACAATTTCAGGTTTATGTAAATCTTTACTTTTTTTTATGATAATTAACAATCATTTAAAACATAAATAATTGTTTTATCTATTATTCTATCCTCATTAAATGAGTTTTAATAATCAATAGAAATTCACCTAATTTGTACTTTAAATTTGTAATCTGAAATAAATAAACAAATAAAGGCTTGCGCGACATTTCAATTGAGAAGGGAATTGAAGGTTTTATCAAGGATGAATTGTAAGGTTTTAATTTCATTGAAAACTTTTTTTGTTGCCAACATTTTAATTAAAAAAATGAATCATTTAAAAAAACTTCCCGCTGAATGGGAAAAACAGTCATTTCTTCAACTCACTTTCCCACATCCAAAAAGCGACTGGAATTATTTACTGAATGAAGTTTCATCATGTTTTGCTGAAATAATCGAAACTGCTGCCCGATTTCAGGATGTACTGGTGGTTTGCGATAATGTTAAACGGGTTCAATCGTATTTTAAAACCGCGCAGAACATATTTTTTACAGAAGCAGAATCAAATGATACATGGGCACGCGATCATGCTGGAATTACGGTTCTAAACAATGGAAAAGCACTGATTCACGATTATGTTTTTAACGGTTGGGGTAACAAATTTGATGCTCAGTTGGATAATCAAATTACAAAAAAGCTTTTCGAAAGAAGTGTTTTTAAAGATTGTGACTTAATAGCTTCAGATTTTATTTTAGAAGGTGGCTCTATTGAAAGTGATGGAAAAGGAACCATTTTAACAACAACAACTTGTTTAATATCGAAAAACCGGAACGAACATTTATCAAAATCACAAATTGAACAGGTATTTAAAAACGATTTTGGTTGCGACAGAATTTTATGGCTCGAAAATGGCTACCTGGCAGGAGATGATACAGATTCGCATATCGATACGCTTGCAAGGTTTTGCGATGAAAATACGATTGCTTACGTTGGTTGCAACAATCAATTTGACGAGCATTTTGAGGCACTGCAGAAAATGAAAGTGGAACTCGGGAATTTTAAAAATTTCAATGGAAAATCATACAAATTGGTTGAACTACCATTTCCCGATGCTTGTTTTGATAATGATGGGAATCGTTTGCCGGCAACTTATGCAAATTTTACGATAATCAATGAAGCTGTTTTGGTCCCGGTTTACGGACTTCCTCAAGATAAACCGGCGCTGGAAATTCTGCAAAGTTGTTTTCCCGGAAAAGAAATAATTGGTATAAATTGCAGAGCTTTGATTGAACAACATGGTTCGCTGCATTGTGTAACTATGCAATTTCCCGATCAGGTAAAATTGAATAAAGAAATTCTTACTAAAAATGAATAATATAAAAGCAGGATTGATTCAAATGGCTTGCGTTTCCGATAAAGCTGCCAACATAGAAAAAAGCATTTTTAATATCAGGAAATGTGTGGCTGTAGGCGCTGAACTTGTTGTACTTCAGGAATTACACAGCAGCCTTTATTTTTGTCAAACCGAAAATATTGAAATATTCGATTTGGCAGAAACAATTCCGGGCCCAGCAACCGAAATGTTTTCGCAGGTAGCAAAAGAAACCGGTGTTGTTCTTGTAACTTCACTTTTTGAGAAACGTACAGCCGGACTGTACCACAACACTGCTGTTGTTTTTGAAAAAGATGGGTCGATTGCCGGAAAGTACCGCAAAATGCACATTCCGGATGATCCTGCATATTATGAAAAATTCTATTTCACTCCCGGAGATTTAGGATTCAACCCCATAAAAACTTCGGTTGGAAATTTAGGTGTTTTAGTTTGCTGGGATCAGTGGTACCCGGAAGCTGCACGTCTAATGGCATTGGCAGGCGCTGATTTATTGATTTATCCAACGGCAATTGGTTGGGAAAGCACAGATAGTACTGAAGAAAAAGAACGACAATTAAATGCCTGGATGATTTCGCAACGCGCACATGCAGTTGCAAACGGATTGCCTGTAATCAGTGTAAACCGCACGGGTTTTGAAGCTGATCCTTCAGGTGCTACAAACGGAATTACGTTCTGGGGCAACTCTTTTGTGTCAGGGCCACAAGGCGAAATTATTCAACAGTTTTCAGCAGAAAAAGAACAAAATGAAATTGTTACAATAAATCTTTCACGTTCTGAACAAGTTCGCAGGATTTGGCCATTTCTTCGCGATCGCCGAATAGATGATTATGATGAACTGTTAAAACGGTTCAGGGATTAAGTTGCGTAAAATCGTACTTTTTATTTCAATTGAACAAACTTAAATTATGGTAATGGTGACAAAAATAGTTGGTGGAATTGATAAAATTATTTCTTAAAATACGATTGTAAATCAGAAGGGGAAACAAGCAATGCTGAGGAGCAACTTGTGAGCAATATGATTTACCAAGTGGAATAAGAGCCTCTCGTT
>JBGSMW010000033.1:0-4180 GCA_041739985.1 Draconibacterium sp.
TCACTAGTGTCCAAGATAAAATAATACAAACAGCCTGATTTCCATGGTATGATTAAATCGACCAAGACTAAATCATTACCAGGAAAGGAAATCAGGCATGAATAATAGTAACACGCTTTTTGGACAAATTCTAGGACTCGTTTCGCGACCTGAATTCGATAAACTTGTAAAACAGTATAAAATTGAGAAAAGTGCAAAAGGATTTTCAAGTTGGTCTCATTTTTGCACCATGCTTTTTGCTCAATTTTCTGGTCAAAGCGGATTGCGTTCTATGGAAGATGGGATGAATAAACAAGGGAAATCCCTATATCACTTGGGCATACCAAAATTTGTCAAACGATCGACCATTTCATATGCAAATAAAAACAGAAACTCAATTTTATTTGAGCAACTATTTTATAAAATACTTGAACTGATTCAAGTTCAAAAACCGACACATGGATTCCGATTCAAGAATCCGTTATATAGCATTGATGCAACCACAATTGATTTATGCTTAAAATTATTCCCTTGGGCTGATTTTCGTAAAGAGAAAGCAGGCATTAAATTATCTGTCAAACTTGACCATCGGGGAAAAATACCTTGTTTCGTTGTCATGAGCAATGCGAAGCATCATGAACTTAATTCAGTCAGTCAGATTCCCCTCGAGTCTGGCGATATTGTGGCTTTTGATCGTGGGTATACTCGGTATTCATGGTTCGCAAATCTATGTAGTGAAAGGATATATTTCGTTACTCGTATGAAATCAAATGCAACGTATACTGTTGTAAAAACTAATTCCGTAGGTAACTCAAAGACCCTTTTATCGGATGAAATTATCGAATTGAACGGTTTTTATGCTCAAAAGGATTGTCCATATCTTTTACGGAAAATTGTTTCTGAAGATCCTATAACGAAAAAGCAGATCACAATATTAACAAATCATCTTGATTGGGCAGCATCAACAATATCCTCAATCTATAAAGACCGATGGCAAATTGAGCTGTTTTTTAAAGCTATTAAACAGAATTTGAAAATAAAAAGATTTTATGGCACGTCCAGAAATGCTGTTATGACCCAGATTTGGATCTCTCTTATTTCCTATTTATTGTTCAAAATTCTGAAATTTAAAACTAATGCAGTTCGAACATTTACCTGTTTTATTTCTGTTTTACCAACGGTCCTTTTTCAAAGACGTTCCCTTTTTGATTGGTTCAGTGAATCGCCACCGCCGATTTCAACACCGCTCTCAGGATCGCTGCAATTGGAGTTATTATGAGATTTATCTTGGACACTAGTGATATATAATTTTATTCTATTTACCTCTTAATCATAGTTTTATTCTTAAATTATTATCTTTATAATATTTGGCGCTTCCGACTATCGTGTGGGAAACCAGTAAATAAGCTAAACTTTCAGCATGAGCGAAACACTGGAAGAATTTTACAGCCATATTCTTGATATAGAAAAGCCCTGGGAAGTAGTCGCAATACAGCGGGACGGTAAAACACGTGAAGTAACGGCTATTGTCGAGTATAAAACGTCCGAACCACTGGTTTGTCCGGAATGCGGAGTGACAGGCAAATTGCATGATCACAGAATGCGTACTTGGCGACATCTTGATTCATGCAACCACAAGACAATGATACAAGCGAATGTTCCTCGTATCGAATGTTTGAAACATGGCGTAAAACAAGTTCCGGTTTCATGGGCAGAGAAAAACTCTCGTTTTACACTGGAATTTGAATCGACGGTAATTCTGTGGCTCAAGGAAGACCCAATTTCTACAGTTGCCGTCAACTTCGGTTTGTCCTGGGATGAAGTCGCCGGTATCATGGATCGCGCGGTACGTCGAGGCATTGCCCGGCAGAAAATCAGCAAGCCGATAAACATCGGCATTGACGAGACTTCTTTTCAAAAGAGGCATGAATACGTAACGGTAATCCTGGATAAAGATAACGATGTCGTTATAGATATTCTGGATGACCGGAAAGCGGAAACACTCAAGAACTGGTTCGGAACGCAGGAGAAGAGCGATTTTAGCCAAACACAGAGCATTTCAATGGATATGTGGGATCCTTTTATCAATGCGGTCAGAGCGTATTTTACGGATGCCGACAAGCTGATCGCTTTCGACCGGTTTCATGTGGCACAGCATTTCAGCAGAGCTCTTGATAAAATACGCGCGGAAGAACACCGTTTTTTCGCTGCCACGATGGAATCGAATCCATTGACCAGATCTCGATTCAGCTGGTTGAAAAACTCGAAGCGAACTGACAATCGCAGCTCAGGGCGAAAGGACTTTCTGTCCTTGACCAGAATGAACCTGAAAACCGCACGAGCCTGGCGAATCAAGGAAGCCGCTTCCATGTTATGGAATTATTCATATATGGGTGTAGCTGAAAAAAACTGGAAAAAGCTTTTGTTCTGGATTAGCCATAGCCGATTGAAACCGATGATTGCTGTCGGGAAAACGATCCGCCGGTATTTTTGGGGCATACTCAATGCAATCCGACTCAGGGCCAATAATTGCATGCTAGAAGCAAAGAACAACAGAATCCAACGTATCAAGAAAACAGCCTGTGGATTTCGCAATCGGGAACGCTTCAGAAACGCGATTTTATTTCATTTAGGCGGTCTTGATCTCATGCCGATTGCCACACGATAGTCGGAAGCGCCATTCATAATAACAGTAAATGCAAACAGTTATACAATAATTACTGTGCATAAAAAAGTAATTCAAAAACTAAATTGACAAAAGTTTACTGCTATTGTCTATATTTTGCTTTTTTTAGTATACATGAATTGGGAGTTTCTTAATGAACGTTGAGAGTGTTGAGTATTTTGATGTTTTTGATCAAAACAGGAACCTTATTGGAAAAAAAGTAAAAAGGGGAGATTCATATTCAGATAATGAGTTTCACTTAATAGTTCATGTATGGGTAAAATTAAAAGATGATAAATTTATTTTATCAAAACGCAAAATGACGAAAAAACCATACCCAGGTTTGTGGGAAGCTACAGGTGGATCTGTTTTAGCTGGAGAAACCAGCCTAAATGCAGCAATTAGAGAAGTAAATGAAGAATTAGGAATTGATCTTAGCAAAACAAATGGGAAATTAATATATCAATTTAAAGGTAATAATAATTACTCACCACATTTCATTGATGTTTGGTTATTCTCACTTATTGATAACAATGTTAATATTATATGTCAAGAATCAGAAGTCGAGGAAGCCAAAATTATTGGTAAAACAGAAATAAAAGAGTTTATTAAAAACAACGAAATTGTTCCAGATTGTATTAGTTATATAAAAATACTGTTTGAAGAGAAATAAGAAAACCTAACAACTGCTTCAACATCGACAATTCCTGTTGTCACAATTTTTGCGACCGCTTCGCTGCAAAAATTGCGCCAAGCCCCTACGGGCCGGAATTGCGAGTTAAGCAAATGTTAGCCATACGCCTTCGGCGACGGAAGATTAATTGTTTTTCAGAATTGCAAAAATATATGTCATAAAGGAAAAATTATGGATTTAGAATGTATTTTTGAGGCAAATGATATAACTGAAATTGAACGTGTAAAAGATTTATTGGAAACAAACAACATTAATGTTATTGTCAAGAATTATCATACACAAAATCTTTTTGGCGGATATAAGGTTTTCGCTGGATACGATCCAATCGTTGGTTCAATTCAACTTTATGTAAATAAAAAGGACAGTGAATTATCAGTTAACTTAATAAAAACAATAATAACTGGATATGATATAGATGAGAATTATGAAGTTGAACCTCAGATGGAATTAAATGATAATAAAGAAAATGCTGTTAATAACGGAAAGGTTAATAGACTAATATATTTTTGTTTTCTTCTGACAATGTTAACCTTTATGGTATTTCCATATATTCTAAACTTATTCTTGTTATACAAATTAAGTAAAAAGAAAAAAAATATTGCAATAATGCTATTTTCATTAAGTACATTATTTTTAATTATTAGTTTTATTGCTAATTTATATTAAGGCACTTAATTTCTGGAGAAAAAATGCTTAGTTGTAAGATACGCGATGACTATTCTTTAAGACTGATAGAAAAAATGCATATTCCGGTCCAAACCTGCCAGTGATTCCGGCGGAAACCTGCCACCCGAAAAACACCTATTCCGGTCCAAACCTGCCACTTTTGACCGGAATAGGTG
>JBGSMW010000045.1:0-124141 GCA_041739985.1 Draconibacterium sp.
GCTTTGAAAATGTAAATAAAGCCTTTGGGGATCTGGTTGTGCTGGATAACCTGAATCTTAATGTGGCACCGAATGAAAATATCGTGATTATCGGTCCGAGTGGTTCCGGTAAAACGACCATCCTACGCACATTGATGACACTGGAAAAGCCCGATTCTGGCAAGATTTTCGTGAATGGGCAATCTCTGTGGCATCGTGAAGTGAATGGCGAACTTCGCCCTGCGAACGAACGCCATCTACGTAAAGTGCGCGGTGATATTGGCATGGTTTTCCAGCATTTTTATCTATTTCCGCATATGAATGTGCTCCGTAACGTGACCGAGGCACCCATCCATGTCTTGGGACAGTCCAGAAAAAACGCGGAGGAAAACGCACGCCAATTGCTGGATATGGTGGGACTGAGCGCGAAACTTGATGCTTTTCCATCGCAACTCTCCGGCGGGCAAAAACAACGTGTTGCGATTGCCCGTGCGCTGGCGATGCGCCCGAAGGTCATGCTTTTTGATGAAGTAACATCTGCGCTGGACCCTGAATTAGTCGGCGAGGTACTCAATGTGATGCGCCAACTGGCAACCGAATTCGAGATGGCTATGTTAATCGTCACTCATGAAATGGGCTTTGCGCGTGAGGTTGGCGATCGGGTGTTATTCTTTGATAAGGGACGCATTGTTGAGTCCGGTAAGCCGGATGACCTCTTTGACAATCCACAGCGCGAACGCACTCAACAATTCCTGAGTGCGATTTTACATCACTAAACGGCGCATGTTGGGACATGAAATCACCCAACAGGACGTGTTTCTGGCACAGTCAAGGATAAGTGGACTTGTCCGGCATACACCCTTGGTTGCATCTAACAAGCTCTCCATGTTGCTGAATGCGGATGTTCGCCTCAAGCTGGAAACACTCCAACCAACCGGATCATTTAAGGTACGGGGTGCGGCTAACCGCCTGCTGAATCTTCCGGTAGAGGCGCAAAAAAAGGGTATTGTTACGGTCTCCACTGGCAATCATGGACAGGCAGTGGCATATATTGCGCAAGCCCTGGGTATTCAGGCGACCATCTGTGTTTCTGAACGTGTGCCAGCCAACAAGATTAAAGCCCTGCAACAAAGCGGCGCGACATTGATTATTCATGGTCAGAGTCAGGATGATGCTGAAGTCCGTGCCAATGAACTGGTCGATCAACATGGCTTGACGATGATTCATCCCTTCGACGATCCTTATATTATTGCCGGTCAGGGTACGATTGGACTAGAACTATTGCAGGATTTCCCGCAAGTGGACACTGTGCTCGTGCCACTATCTGGCGGTGGTTTGATTTCCGGCATTGCCGTTGCGCTTAAAGCCGCCAATCCAAAAATTTCTGTAATTGGCGTTTCGATGGACGAAGGCTGTGTGATGTATCATAGTTTGCACGCAGGCAAGCCTGTTCAACTCCCCGAAGCGGAAACTCTGGCGGACAGTCTAAATGGCGGGATTGGACTGGCAAATCGCTACACGTATCATCTGGTTGAACAACTCGTTGATGATGTCGTGCTTGTATCCGAAGATGAGATTGAAATGGCGCTGGCGCTGGTTCTTCATGAACATCATATGATTGTTGAAGGTGCCGGCGCAGTACCCATCGCGGCATTGCTATCTGGCAAAGTTGAAGCCATTAACCGAAATATTGCACTGATTTTGAGTGGTGGTAATGTAGACACGAAAACAGCATTACGTATCAGCGAAAAATACGGAGAATAATTATGGAAGCCCTGATTGCCACTGAAGAACAACTTCGCAAATACGTTATGATGAATGCTGATTTGATCCAGCGAATTGAAGATGGATTCAGCGCACTCTCCGCTGGCAAAGTCACTATGCCGCCGATTATGCGCCTCGACATGCCGGAGAAACATGCTGAGGTTGATGTAAAGACGGCTTATATTCCCGGCTTAGAAGGCTTTGCCGTGAAAATTTCCCCCGGCTTTTTTAATAATCACACACTTGGATTGCCGAGCACGAGCGGGTTGATGGTGTTGCTGAGTGCGGAGACAGGTTTTGTGAAGGCAGTGCTTCTAGATAATGGTTATCTGACCGATGTACGTACCGGTGTTGCGGGAGCGATTGCCACCAAACATCTGGCACGCGATTCTATTCGAACAGTGGGAGTCATTGGTACAGGTGCGCAGGCACATTATCAAGTTCGCGCACTCCGGTTGGTCAGATCGTTTGAGCGATTGCTTGTATACGGCAGGTCGCAAGATCATCTCACACAATACGTCCATGATATGAGTGAAGAACTCGGCATAGAGGTCACCGCTGAAGAGTCTATCGAAGCGGTGATACGACAGAGTGATATTGTCATCACCACAACGCCCTCCCATGAACCCCTCATAGAAGCGGCGTGGTTGCACCCCGGCTTGCATATTACCGCGATGGGGTCGGATGCGGGCGATTTCCTGTCAAGCCGAAAAGACGGCCCGAGCGGAAAGATGCCCACCGAAAACCACTGCTGCCGCACTTGACGGGTAGCTGAAGTTACACGTCGTTTTTATTTGTTTTTTCCATCTCCAGTAATTCTATCTTTTTATTGAGTTCTTTGAGTTGATCGAGCATTTCCATCATTACAGGATTTGATCTCGAAAGGTTTCTTTGTTCCTCTTCTCTAAGTCCGAGTTTTGAATCGAAATAACCCAATACCAGCGAGAGGATAACAAACAAAAGAAATGCAACAGGTATCGAAACAATTGCATACCTGAATATCCATTCGCCCCAGGGGTTGTCTTTAAAAGATTTAAGAAAAACAATCCCAATAAGAAAGAATTGAATATATCCAATATACATCCTTGACCTGTCAAAATAGACTTTCCATCTAATAATGGATCGTTTGTTGATTTCCGGCTGATGAATTTTCATGAAAATAATTTAATGTGATATGATTAATCCTATTTTTTTAAATCCTGAAATATTGTTTAAGAAATAAACTTTTAATCGCCCGCTCCCGCACAATTTTACCGTGTAAGTCTCAAAACTAAAATAACACTTATCACGCGAAAGGATTCGCGCGGGAGCGGGGGCCACAGTTCCGCCACTGACAGCAACCGCCTGTTATGGGCTGGTTTTTTTCGCCAAATATCCTATTAATATACATTTTATTTCCTAAATTTTACAAATCCCCTGTCGTTTCAAGTATTTTAAAATCCATATTACGATATTCCACACCCGATTTAGTTTGATTATCATCAATTGTAACGACAATCATTCCTTTGACAGAAATTTTTGCAGTCCCTTTATCCCAACCTAAATAAGCACCTTTTAAATATACTCTGAAGACACCCTCACATACTTTTGCATTGTATGTGTCGTGCTGAAAAGGGCTACCAATGCTTATTGTTTGTATGCTTCGACTACCATCAACAATAAAATCTTTGAAATTGTAGTTACATATTCTCTCTGCATCGTTTTGTAAATATTCTTCAAAATTGGCTACTTTTTTATTCATATCTTTTGTAGCCTGGTCACCACGCTGACTGTCAGCAATTTTTTTATAACTTGTTCGGACTGTTTCAAAACTGCAATTTTCGTATTTGTATGCATTGTATTTCACTTCTGAATTAAATGAAGCCAAATCGGAAAACTCTCTATCAAAAAATAATTTCATTGTTTTAAATTCATCTTTAATGTTTTTAACATCATCAATTGACGAATTTAATTGTGGTTGTCTAACAAGCAATTGAGAACCATATTCGGATGTGAATTCATCTAAAAAACTTTCCTGCTCTTCAATGGCAGAATTTATATCATAATATGCTTTGCTAGAAAGTTCCTCGTATTTTTTTTTGTATTCTTTGACTTTATGAAAGTCCAAACAACGATATAGGTCATCAATATAACCACTTAATTCGGAATAGCGTTTAGAATCTGGATATTCTGACAAAAAACTCCTGATAGAGGAAATCGTATTTTCGATATTATTTTCACTTGAAGACTCATTGTCAATTATTATTGATTTGGCTTGTTTAACAAGGGTTTCCTCTTGTTCTTTTTGTTTGCCATTGCATGCAAATAGAATAACAGACAGAAGTATTATTACACAGGCAGAGTTCACAATAATTTTATAATTTCCTATTTTCATATTTTTATTTTTTATTTTTTAGGGAAAAAGGATTGTATTTTTATGAAGAAGCATAACTATATATTCAAAAATCTAATTTTGTCCTGTGGTGTTAGCTTCAAATAATCGCCAATTATCAATGTAAACTTTATATTTTTGTAATTCATTCTTAGATTTAGAATTTAGAATATCTAATAAATTTCTCTTGCTTTGTGAATCGGATTCTTTTATATTGTCAAAAGTAGCATTTGCTTTGTCTCCGGGGCCTATTTTGTTGGAATAAAGCAAGCTAGCATAATTAACAGTACCATTTATTATTTTTTGATCAAATTCATTATAAATTGAAACTTCAATATCCATAAAATCTATTTGATAAGATGAATTGTTTTCAATTGAAAGAGAAATTACAGGTTTACCATTTTTAATTTTTACTACATGGTCAATGTTAGGTTTAACCGATATTTGACTATTTGCTTTTGTGGTTTCTTCGTCAGAATAATTTAATTTAGTTTTTTCACTTTTACCACCACCACCGCAACTAGTTAAAATTGATGAAGCAAACAATATTGCTCCGAAAATTGTCATTACCTTTATCATATTCTTTTAAATTTAAGTTATGTTCTTACTCTTTTGGTTTTTTAGAATACTCCCCGTTTTTTTTGTGTGGTTTCTGGTCTCCACTTGTTTTTGTAACCAGTCGGCACTGATAAAAAATATCATGTTGAATTGACGGTGGTTCTCGCGTGTTTTTCATTACGATGTATCTTTTTTATCTTAACCATTAGTTTATCTTTATACTAAATTCCTTTAATGCATCTAATACTTAATGCAAATCGATCTTCTAGGATTTCACTCCTTTGTAGATTATCGTAAGTGTTAACAATTGATCTAATAATAACTTGTAAATCATTTGACCAAGATGGTTTAAT
The DNA here is from genome assembly GCA_041739985.1 of Draconibacterium sp. Classification (GTDB taxonomy): domain Bacteria; phylum Bacteroidota; class Bacteroidia; order Bacteroidales; family Prolixibacteraceae; genus Draconibacterium. Next base: position 5,026 of record JBGSMW010000045.1, read on the forward strand.
TTGAGATTTAGTCCACCAATACCCAATATCACCAAGATGCATGAAACATTTAATGTCAAAATCTAATGTACCGCTTGGTAATGCAGAAAACCCATATAAATTAAAACCTCTCTGTTTATTCCAAAAATATTTACTCATTAAATTTAAACCAGCTATAATTGGACCACCAACAAAAAATTCTAAATTTTCCCAATCTTCATTTGTAGGTATATGCCAACCTTCAGGAGAGATGCCTCTCTGATCAATTACAGCGTACCAATTATACATTTTTCCAAACTTTTCACCATTTTTTTGATCAAAATTATAGTAACACCACGCTGGCAATCGTTTATTAGCAGCCATTTGCCAATCATCAAAACTTTTGGCTTCAGGGATAATATCGCCATTTGCAAAGGATAATGCATTTAAGTTTTCAGCCATCCACCAACTATTACCTATTTTAACAGTACGATATTTTTGCATATCTCGTTTATCTGTTATTTCATCCATTATTAGATTATTTGTTGTCATAGCTATTTATTTGTATTTTAAACTTGCCCCCCGCTCCCGCGCGATTGCATCGCGTGGAGATCACAATACCACACAATACAATCGCGGGAGCAGGGAAACCGGGTTAGGATTTGGCTTAGTTTTTATTCAGCGCTATATCAACAGTGGTTAATTCGCCATCGTTTACATTTACTGTGGCAAACTGTTCGGCATAACCCATTTTTTTGAAGCTTGCCCTGTAAACACCCGCCGGCAACGACTTAATGTTAAAGCCACCTTTTGCAGCCGAGATTTTGGTCACAACTGGTTCACCATTTGCAGCAAGTGCGGCAGGTGCGGTTTCGCCATCGTGCATAAATGTAATGGTAACGCCTTTTACAGGTTCTCCGCTTTGCGCATCGGTAACAAGACCCTTAACAGCCAGTTTTCCACTGCTTGTGATTACTATTTTACGGGCCAGTCTATAGCCATTATAAAAGAAAGGTTCGGTATATCTTACCATTTCAACTATAGAATCAATTTTTTCGATTGCATCTTCTGCTGTTTTAAATAAAACAACCAGTTCTTTGGTCGCCTGACTTTTAGCCATTTTACTAATGCGTGGTGCACTAATCACCTCTCTAAAATCGTTTATCGCGTTTTGTAGGGCCATCTGCGTTTCCTCAGTAATACCAAACGGGAGCAATTCTTCAAGGTATTCCTGTGCTTTACTATGGATAAGCTGTGCTTTTTCGGGGATTTCATTATCTATGAAATTCTTAAATTCAGATTCAGAATAATTAACTTCAGCCAGTAAAATGAGGTTGTTGTTTAATATCGCAAAGGCGATTAATTTACGGGCTGAATCAGAAACCTTTGTGTTCAGGTTTGTACGTATTTGTTTTTTGTTGGCGGCAACTCCACTGGTCTCGGTTTCCTGCATTCTTGATATCTCCTGTATCTGGCTATTTGTTATTGCAAGTGTTTCCAGATATTCTCCCAAGGCAGCGATAGTAATTCCTCCATGATTGCCATTGCTAAAATAGCTCACAACTGTTAGATCTCTACTCAGATGATCATCTTGTCCGTTTGTCATAATGTTAAATGATTTTTTTAATGAATATTAAAGGTTAATTAGATGATGCTAAGTTAAAACTACCAAACATAAAAAGCAATAGTTCTAAATAAAAATAATTGAAATTATGTTTAAAAACATGTATTTATTGAAAACTTGATTTCCACATGCTATCCTCTCTGGGTTAACTATGACCTCAGAGAGGTCATCCGCCAACTGGCGGATAGATATTGATTATTTAAATGATGGTTAGACCCCGGACGGAGTCGCATATCTGCATGTTTGACCCTTTATCTATATACATTTAATCTCCGCCTGGATAGACGGAAAGGCCTCAGGGATATATTTGGAACAGTCAAAAACCACATTTTCCGGATTGCTTCCAACGACTGCAAGACTTCATCCAAGGACTACAAGATGTCATCCAAGGACTACAAGACTTCATCCAAGGACTATAAGATGTCATCCAGAGACTTTAAGATGTCATCCAAGGACTACAAGACTTCATCCAAGGACTATAAGATGTCATCCAAGGACTGCAAGACTTCATTCAAGGACTATAAGATATAATCCAAGGACTACAAGATGTCATCCAATGACTGCAAGATTTATTCGAAATTACTTTAGGTTCTGCTGAAAGGCTCAAGTCGATTTATTTTGACCTCAGAGAGGTCGCATATTTATAGATAATGATGATTTGAAAGGTATTCGACCCCGGCTAGGGTCGTACATTCGCACGTTTGTACCATTTTCTATAAACATTTTATCCCCGCATGGATAGTCGGACAGGCCTCTGGGATAACTTTTTAGAACAGACTAAAATTTCAAGTGCAAGCTTTTTTCGGTATTCTTTTTAAAATGCCTGCATGCACCCTTTTATCAACCAATTACTCCACCACCGCCGACTCACAAACATAGGTAGGGATAATTCCTGAGCTGCTGATGCGAATATGGGCCATGTCGGGCAGGGTGTTTCCCGAAAGGACAAGAACTGTATCGAGGCCAAATTTGTTGCCGCCAATAATATCGGTGTAAAGCGTGTCGCCAACCATCAGAATTTCGCTGCGCTTTACATTTATATCCTGTAAGGCACGTTCGTAGGCGAGCAAAAACATTTGTGCATCGGGTTTGCCAAAACGGATAAAATTTTTACCAATAATATTTTCTACCATATCTGCCAGACTGCCCACTGCCACCGAAATATCATTTTTACTGACCGGATAATTAATATCGGTATTGGCAACAACAACAGTCATATTCTTTTTGCGCAACAGGTTAATTGTTTTGTTAATGTCCTCGTTCCAGTTAAAACCTTCGTCGTCAAGAAATGCAAATGATTCAATGTGGTCGATATTGTCGAGGTCGATATTTTTTACTGCCACTGTTTGCAGTCCGGCAGTTTCAATATAGTGGGCAGAATTTTCGGTTCCGAGATAAGCCACTGCATTTCCGTTTGCCACTTTCGCCTTAAAAAATTCCATGGCCAGCATTCCCGATGACAGGATTTTATCGGTTGTAACCTGCATAACTCCGCGATCCTGGTACCATCGTGCCAAAGCTTCGGGACTGCGTGATGAATCATTTGTCAGCAAATAATATTTTATCCCCTTTTCATCTAAATAATCAAATGTTTTTTCGATGCCCGGAATCAGTCCTTTGTGGTTTTTTAAAACACCAAACGCATCGAAAAAAACAGCTTTGTAGTTTTTAACCACACTTCGGAAACTTTTCGTTCTGATATTCATGAATTATAATTTTAATGCTTTTAATATTTTTTCGACGTTGTAGTTGGCATCAATTGCCGGGAAATAAGTATCGTATGCTTCTTTTATCAATTTGTTTGAATAGGTTTGACGGAAAAAATAGGGGCCGTCTTTTATCACATAATTCAAAATAAAGAATCGGTAGGCTTCAATTATAAAATGAATTTCGGGTTCGGTTAAAGGAAAAATGCGGTGGTATTCTTTCAGGAACATGATAAAACGGTCTTCCATCAAAGTGTCAACCAGGTAACTAAAAACTGTGCGGTCGCCCACGTCGGAAACAACGCGGCTAAAGAAGTAGAAATCCATTACCCGCGACGACATGCGAAACCAGTCGTAATCCCAACGTGAGTAAAACCTGCCTTCGGGAGTAACCGAGAAATTGCCAATATTCCAGTCGATAAAAACAGGTATTGTTTCAAAATCTTCGGTATAATTGGCTTTGTATGCATTGTTCAGGAAAAGATCGGCGTGTTTTAAAACCATCGTTTTGTGGTTCTCGCACATTTTAATTTCATTTTTATTTACCGATTTCACGAGGTTATGAATATCCGTGATCACGGTTTTTGAAGCATTGGGAAGCTGATTCGAAACGTTTGTGCATGCTTTGTGAAAACGTGCCAGTTCGCGCCCCAGTTTGCGGATTAGCTTTTCATCGAGCCGGGCCGGCAATTTGGTTTTAAACTGAATGGGATTATAAAAAACCACCCAGGCGCTGCTGTTTTCCTGGTGGAAGAGGTAAGTGAACAACTCATTCTTTTTTACAAGCGATTGGGCGAGGAACATTTGGTAAGGCGCTTCAAGATTGTTCGCCAGGTTGTTAATAATGATGTGGTCTTCCCTGAAATCCTCAAACCGGCCATAATCTGATAGCTTGGCAAACACGGGTTCGCGCTTGTAAAACGATATTTTATACACCTGGTTTGTCGAAACGTATGCGCTGACATCATAAACGCCTCGTATTTCGTGGCGACTGTCGAACTCCTGCCAGGCACGTTTTATAATCTGAATATAATCGAAATGCTGCATTTGTATCAGGTTAAATGATTTCGAAATAACGTTTCAACTCCCAGTCGGTTACCTGGTTTTCAAATTGCCGCCACTCCCAGTCGCGGGTTTTTGTAAAATGATCGACAAATTCATTTCCAAACAATTGTTTTGCAAGATCTGAATGAGCCATTTTTTCAGTAGCGTCTTTTAAATTCCGTGATAAAATTCCATTTTTTTCAAAATTGTATGCATTACCAATCGTCTCGGGAGTTTCAAGTTTAAGTTTATTTTTTATCCCGTAGAGACCCGACGCCAAAGCTGCAGCCAGCGCCAGATAAGGGTTTGTATCAGCGCCAGGAATACGTGATTCAATTCTTGAACTGTCAGTCTGACCCTGAATAACACGAACCGCAGCAGTCCGGTTATCAAATCCCCAGCTTGCATTTGCCGGTGCCCAGTCGCCATGGCCAATTCGTTTGTAACTGTTAACTGTTGGGGCAAACATGGGCAGAATTTCGGGCAAACAAAGCAGCTGTCCGGCAATGTAATGTTCCATCTCTTCGGTAATTTTTCGCTTGCTGCCTGTGTTGTGAAATAAATTTGAAGTTCCATCCATATCCCATAAACTTTGATGGATATGCCCGCCGCAACCCGGAAGTTTCGAATTCCATTTTGCCATAAAACTCGCAACAATGTTGTGCCTGTAGGCAATTTCCTTTATCCCGGTTTTAAAAAGAACGGCTTTATCGGCTGCAGCTAAAATATCATCATAATAAATGGCAGACTCATAAACACCCGGACCGGTTTCTGTGTGCAATCCTTCAAGCGAAACATTAAATGCTTCCATAAAATCGATAATTTCATGCACAAATTTTTGGTTTAACGAAGTGCGTAATTCTGAATAACCAAACATTCCCGGAGTTACAGGCTGGAGGTTGTTAAATCCCGCACTTTGAATTTCAGAAGGAGTCCCGGCAAAATTAAACCACTCAAACTCCTGTGCAAAACGGGTTTTGAAACCTAAACTTTCCGCTTCATTTTTCACCCTTTTCAATAAACTTCTGGGGCATGTGGTTTTTGCATACAACTCATGTTCACTAAAATCGGCTAAAAAAAACGGGGTTGAGTTCTCCCACGGAATTTCCCTGAATGTTGAAATATCAATCATTGCACGTGCATCGGGATAGCCGGTGTGCCAGCCTGTAACAGCAACATTGTCATAACAAACATCGCCTGAATCCCAGCCAAAAACTACATCACAAATACCCAACTGCCGGTCAACTGAATCAAGAAATTTCTTTTTGTGAATGTATTTTCCACGAAGGATTCCATCAATATCAGTAATGGCAATTTTGATTTTTGAGGAAGCTGATTCCTTTATTTTTTCTATTATTTTTTCCTTGTTCATTCTTTTTAAAATTTGAAGAAAAGTAGCTGTTGTTTCAGTAATTATCAAATACAATTCAGTAAAAAGTGAAAATTAAAACGCGTCTTTAGTAAATAATTAAGATGTAAAATTATTTTTTTATTTAAATCTTCAGGCTACCCCCACATTTATGCACCCTTGTTTATAAATATTCTGTTATTTTAATTAAACAGGTAGTTCTGAATATGACTAAAATCATCAAAATTACATATTTTTGATTATTGAAAAAATAACAGATAAATATATACAAGATGGGACAAGTAAGATTTAAAGCATTGACAGAGGTTTTGAACCGCAAACCAATGGAAATACATCGCGAAGAAAACCTGGTTTCAGATTATTACGGGATGTTGGTGTTCAATCAGCCAAAAATGAAAAAATACCTTTCAAAAGAAGCCTTTAAAGCGGTAACTGATGCGATTGAAAACGGCACAACAATTAACCGCAAAATGGCAGATCAGGTTGCTCAGGGAATGAAGACCTGGGCGATTGAAAACGGGGCAACCCATTATACCCACTGGTTTCACCCGCTAACCGACGGCACGGCTGAAAAGCATGATGCGTTTATTGTCCACGGTGCCGATGGTTCTGTAATCGAATCATTCTCAGGAAATTTGCTGGCACAACAGGAACCTGATGCCTCTTCATTTCCAAGTGGTGGAATCCGCCAGACTTTTGAAGCCCGCGGTTACACTGCGTGGGATCCTACTTCTCCGGCTTTTATCAGCGAAACAACTTTAACAATCCCCACCATTTTTATTTCATACACAGGTGAAGCGCTTGATTATAAAACACCGCTTTTAAGGGCAATTTCTGCGGTTGACAAGGCTGCAACTGCCGTGTGTCAGTATTTCGATAAAAATGTTACTTCTGTCCACACAAATCTGGGGTGGGAGCAGGAGTATTTTCTTATTGATGAGGCATTGTTTATAGCCCGTCCCGATTTGGTTTTGACCGGACGGACACTTATGGGGCATGCTGCTTCAAAAGACCAGCAACTGGACGATCATTATTTTTCATCGATTCCAACCCGCGCCAACAGGTTTATGCAGGATGTTGAAAATGAGGCATACAAACTTGGAATTCCGTTAAAAACACGACACAATGAAGTAGCGCCAAACCAGTTTGAATTTGCACCAATTTACGAGGAAGCAAACCTCGCCAACGACCATAACCAGTTGATTATGGACATTATGCAGAAAATTGCACGTCGGCACAATTTCCGTGTACTGTTTCATGAAAAACCTTTTAAGGGAATTAACGGATCGGGGAAACACAACAACTGGTCATTGGAAACAAACACTGGTGTAAACCTGTTTTCGCCGGGTAAAAATCCGAAATCGAATTTACAATTTCTCACTTTTGTGATAAACGCGTTAAAAGCAGTTCTCGATGGACAGGATTTGCTGCGTGCAAGTATTTTAACAGCGTCAAACACCCACCGTTTGGGGGCAAATGAAGCACCTCCTTCAATTTTGTCGGTATTTTTGGGAACCGAAGTTTCAAATATGCTTGATTTAATGGAAGAAGCAGTTGTTGACAGAAAAATGACACCCGATGAAAAAACCGCTTTAAAACTAAATATTGGCCGCATCCCCGAAATCATTTTAGACAGTACCGACCGTAACCGGACTTCACCATTTGCCTTTACCGGAAATCGTTTCGAATTCAGGGCAGTTGGTTCGTCAGCAAATAATGCTTCGGCACTAATTGTTTTAAATGCGCTTGTTGCAAATCAGTTGCAAAAATTCCAGGTTGCTGTTGATGCATTAATCGATAAAAGTGTGAAAAAGGATGAGGCAATTTTTCAGGTGCTGAAAGATTTAATTATCCAATCGAAACCAATTCGTTTCAATGGCGACGGTTACAGTGAAGATTGGGTGAAAGAAGCAGCAAAACGCGGGCTGACGAATATTAAGAATGTTCCGGATTCGCTTGAAGCATATAATCGGCCGGAATTTAAAAACCTGCTTTTGAAACTTGAAATATTTAACGAATCAGAAATTCATGGCCGTGTTGAAGTTGAATATGAAAAGTTTATCATGAAAATTCAGATTGAATCGCGTGTGTTGGCCGATATGGCGCTCAACCATATTGTTCCAATCGCTATCGAATACCAAACCATGTTGCTCGAAAACGTTAGAAACATGAAAGAGGTGTTTACTGCTGAAGAGTTTAAGGAATTTGCAACAAACAGGATTGAACTGATCAAAGAAATCGGCATACATATTTCAACGATAAAATCACTTCGAAAAGAAATGATTGAAGCCCGTAAAAGTGCCAATGTTATTATTGATGCTGTGAGTAAGGCAAAAGCTTACGACACTTTGGTAAAACCGTATCTTGAAGAAATAAGGGAACATATTGATAAACTTGAATTGATTGTTGACGATGAAAAATGGCCGTTGCCAAAATACAGGGAACTGTTGTTTACAAGATAATTTTTAGTTTATAATTTTTTTTTTCGGTTAATCATAAATTTTACTGTTTGCACAATTGCTGGGATTATGGTTCAGGAAGCTGAAGACTATTATTTGAGTAAGAAAGAACCAATCAAAAGTTGTTTGCTTGCTTTGCGCGACATAATCCGGCGGCAAGACAGTAATGTTAGTGAAACATGGAAGTATGGAATGCCATGCTTCTGTTATAAGAAAAAGATGTTCTGCTATTTGTGGACGGATAAAAACACAGACGAACCCTATATTTTAATGGTAGAAGGTAAACACCTGAATAATCCTGGATTAGAACAGGGCAAACGTTCACGGATGAAAATTTTCAGGATTAATCCAAATACTGACATACCGTTGCAGGAAGTTGAACAGTTAATCAATGACGCACTGGATTTGTACAGAAAAGGAACTTTAAAAGTTAAGAAATAACAAAAGCCGGTTCGTCAATTGACGGACCGGCTTTTTGTTGCAGAAGCACTTGGGTTCAAACTTTTGCCTCTTAGTTTTTTGATTTGTCGAGCATTAAAATCTCATTTACCAATATCTCGGTCATGTATTGTTTTTCACCGTTTTTATCGTCCCAACTACGGTTGGTGAGTTTGCCTTCAATTGCAATTTCCGATCCTTTTTTCAGGTATTTTTCTGCAATCTCAGCTTGATTTCCCCAGGCTACCAATCGGTGCCAGGTTGTTTCGCTTTGTTTTTCACCTTTACTGTCGCGGTAAATTTCGTTTGTTGCTATAGTGAAATTAGCAACTGTTTTTCCACTGTCCAACTTTCTCACTTTTGGGGCATCTCCCAGGTTTCCGATAAGCCTAACGCTGTTTCTTAAAGCATTCATTTTATTTATTTTTTTAGTTAATAATTGAAGGGCTGTTTCTGTCGCAAGCCCTTGAACGAAATTGTTGATTCAAAGGTAGAGTGACCTCCAAAAATTATCCGGTTTTTAAGCATTTGTATTCGACAATAAACGTTTGTAACCGTTTACAAACGGATATATTTATATAAATTAGCGCGTTACAAAAAGAAATACAGTGATTTAAAAACAAAAAATAAAATTACGATGGAAAAACGATTTTGTCTCGATTGCGGAGAACCTTTAAAAGGCAGAGCTGACCAAAAATTTTGTAACGACCTGTGTCGCAACTCTTATAATAATAAAAAATTGAGTGGCTCCACCAATTTTATGCGGAAAATAAATCGCATCTTAAAAACAAATCACGCCATTCTGGAAAGGTTAAATCCCGATGAAAAATCGACAACCATTAAAAGCATTCTCGAAAAACAGGGATTTAATTTTAAGTATTATACAAACACGTACACCACCAAAACCGGGCGCATTTACTATTTCTGTTACGACCAGGGTTATTGCGAAGTGGAAAGTAACAAATACATACTTGTAAAAAACGAAGAAAATTAGTTGAATAAAAAACTTCGTACTTTCTTTGTTCCAAATCAATTTTATATATGCACAACTTCATTTTCGAAAAAATAAAACGGATTCAGGCTTTGGCAGAAATCGGATTGCATTATGCCGAAAACTCTTTTGATAAAGAACGTTATGAAGAACTTCAGGAAATTTCATTGCAAATGTTGGCGCAAATAACTGATGTTCCGGTTGAAAAAATAAAACCTGTAATTATTGAAAAAGACGGATACAAAACTCCAAAAGTAGATGTTCGTGCAGTGGTTTTCAACGAAAATAGCCAAATACTACTTATTCAGGAAAAAATGGATGGAAAATGGGCGATGCCCGGCGGTTGGTCCGATATTTCTTACAGTCCCTCGGAAGTTGCCGAAAAGGAATGTTTTGAAGAAGCCGGGATAAAAGTAAAAGCCTTTAAACTGCTCGCTCTGCTCGACAAACAAAAGCAAAACATGCCACCGGCATTCGAATATGTTTACAAGATTTATCTGTTGTGCATAAAGCTTGACGATAATATTTCAATTGGCACCGAAACCAGAGATGTGGGTTGGTTTGATGAAAATAATTTACCTGAATTATCAACTCCGCGAAATACTACTGAACAAATAAAAATGATGTTCGAATATCACCGGGGAGAAAGAATTGAACCTTGTTTTGATTGATTGATTTTTTTTGATAGCCAAAAATACCGACTACCACAAACAGAAACTTTCGCTATTATTGTCAGGCAAAAATACATACGCGTTTGAGTTTATCCTTTTTAAATAGAAACTTCTCTCTCCTCGATAAAAAAGAAGATCGATTCCTTCTTATTGTTGTAGTTTTTGTTTTCAGTGTAATTTTCCTTAATGTTTTTGAACCATTTAATATTGGCAGGTGGTATTCCGATTCTGGGATTATAAAATTTCTTCGCTTGTCTAGTTACGGCTTTGTTATTGCAATCGTATTTCTTTTTACCCAGTTTCCGCTGCGCAAATTTTTTAAAATCACTGCGTTTAAATTCAAAACCTACCTGATTTGGTTGATTATCGAAATTGCTCTAATTAATTTGGTTTACATTATATTGTATGGCAACCCAATCGGAAATTTCATTAACGATTTGGGGTTTTCCCTGAAATATACTTTGTTGAGCATCTGGCTGCCATATTCATTTGCGATATTGATAGTTTATTATAAAAATCAACGTGATGAAATTAAATCGTTGAAAACCAATGCAAACAAACCCGCTGAAAAAAGACTGATTGTTTTCAAAGATGATAATGGTAAAATCAAATTTTCAGTGCTTGCCAACGATGTGCTGTTAATTGAATCAACAGACAATTATGTTTCTGTATTTTACATTCTGCAAAACAAAGTTCAGCGAAAACTTTTACGAAACACACTAAAAAACCTTGAAGAAATGCTAAAAGAAAATGCCATAATTCGCTGTCACCGTTCGTTTATGGTAAACCCCGCAAATGTTGAGTTTATGCAAAAAGACAGTAAAAAACTCACTATTAAAATAAGACACTTTGATAAATCAATCCCTGTTTCCGAAAAATATTCATCCCCGTTTCTTGACTTTTTATCCTGAACGGTTTTCATTCATCCCATAATAAACCTTTTCACCACCAATTTTTGGATGGTAAAATATTACAATACAAATTTGTTTTCCTTACATTTTAAAAAATAATAAAAATGAAAAAATTAATGATTCTTGCTTTAGTTGTTTTGGCAGTAATTGGAAGCGTAAACGTTTCGTTGGCTGCCGGTAATAAAGATGTAGTTTGTAGTTGGAAATACGAAGTTCCTTCGGCGCCACACGGATATGAAAAAGGCACTTTGATTTTTACTGAAAAAGAAGGGAAATTGGTTGGTGAAGTTAAATTTGCCGATGGTTACAAAATCGACATGAAAAATGTAACTTACGAAAACGGTGAATTAAAAGGCGGATTATATGTTGATTATGAATATGTAAGCGTAAAAATCAAAATCGAAGGCAGCAAAATGACAGGTGTTGCAAAGACTCCTGAAGGCGAAATGAAACTAACCGCCGAAAAACAGAAATAAAAATAGATATGAGATCTGAGAATCAAGTATCAAGACAAATCGTATTGCCGGTCTTGATACTTGATTCTCAAAATCTCACTACTAATTTTTCAATTTAATTACTTCGCTCCCAGCCAGCAAAAAAGCCCCTGTTCCATAAACTTCCCAACTTTCGGCATTAAAGTTCTTTTTCGGGTCGGCGCCAATTGGTTGTGTCCAGCCAACATGTCCATCGGGTTGAATTAAACCGTTCAATCCAACCCATGCTTTTTCCACAACTGGTAAATAGGTTGTTATATCCAAAATTCCGTTATTAATCCCCCATGCCAGTGCATAGCAATAAAATCCTGAGCCACTTGCTTCGCCGCCGGGATAAGAATTTGGATCAAGTAAACTTGCACGCCACAAACCATCAGCTTGTTGAAGTGTTATAATTTTAGCAGCCATTTCTTTGTAATTCTGAATATAAAATTCACGGCCTGGATAATCTTTTGGCAATTCTGAAATTACACGGACCAAACCTCCCATCACCCATCCATTTCCGCGCGACCAGAATATTTTTTTGCCATTAGCTTCTTTTATAGGCGTTATACTTGGTTCGTTCCATTTGTATTTCATATCCCGTGCATACAAATGTTCGTCCTTATCATAAAGCAAATCGTAACATTCCCTGAAAAGTTTATCGTTCAACTCAAGATACCGGTCATCTTTCATTGTATTGCCCAGTTTTACAAATGCTGCAGGCCCCATAAAAAGTGCATCACACCACCACCACGTAACCGGCCTGATTTCCCCTGTTTCGTAAGGTGTTACCATAAATTTATCCATCATATCAATAAATGGCTGAATCATTTTAGGTTCGGGTTTAACCCTGTACATATCAATATATGTTTGGCATATAACATGATCATCAGCGTGTTGCAGGCGTGGCCCGGGTTTCCACTGGGTAGCTTCACCCATTTCATACATGGCATTCCATATTTTTTTCGAACCGGTTGTTTCGTATGCAGCAAACACTCCGGCGTAAAATGCGCCATTTGTCCAGTCGGTTAATTCATGTTTTGGATTTTTCAACTGCCAGTCAAGAGCAGTTACCATTACTTTTTTTATCGCCTTTGGTTTGAAAAGTTTTTCATTACCCGCTTTTTGCGCTGAAATTGAACCACTTAACACAAGTAATAAAATTAAGAGTGAGATGATTTTGTTCATTTGATTTTAAGTTTAATTTTTATTTTAAATATATTGATTTATTAGAGTTTAGTAAAGGTTCAAATTTATGCAACCGATTGCAATTTTCAAAACAAAACCTGAAATCAATTTTTTGTTATTAATAATAATTTAATCGTCAATGTTATTGTCAGATACCATTTTATAATTATTATTGCACAATAAAAAAAGTATAAATGTATTTTAAGCAAAAACATCACGGCCATCATGGAATTAACCAATCGAAAGGTAGGCTGTAATTGTTTTGTTTAATTTAAAACGATATTATAAAAAAGGCTTGCCAGGTGGTAAGCCTTTTTTTATAGCCCCACCCCACCTCCCCGAGGGGGAGGAGTTGGAAGAAATGATTAATTAAAAATTATTGCCATTTCGATTTTTAAATGAAATCTAAAAACTGAAGCAGGTTCTTTATAAAAATTTGAATTCGAAATGTAAAAACAAAAAATTATGGAAAACAGATTAAAGATTGCGATTCAAACAAAAGGAAGATTAAACGAAGATTCAATGCAACTGATAAAGGATGCCGGTATCGATCTTTCAATTGGAAGGCGGACACTTGTTGCCGAATCCAGAAATTTCCCAATGGATGCATTATTCCTGCGCGATGACGATATTCCGCAAACAGTTGGTGATGGCGTTGCTGATATTGGTGTAGTTGGCGAAAATGAAATGCTTGAAAAAGGCGAAAATGTTGTTATTGTAAAACGGCTTGGGTTTAGCAAATGCCGACTTTCATTAGCAATCCCAAAATCATTGGAATATACGGGACTTGAATTCTTCAACGGTAAAAAAATAGCTACCTCCTACCCTGTTATTTTAAAAAAATTTTTAGCTGAAAATAATATCAATGCAGAAGTTCATGTTATTTCAGGTTCGGTTGAAATTGCACCGGGAATTGGTTTGGCTGATGCTATTTTCGATATTGTAAGTTCCGGTTCAACATTAATCAGCAACCGTTTAAAAGAAGTTGAAGTTGTATTGAAATCGGAAGCCCTGTTAATCGCAAACCCAAATTTATCGCCCGAAAAACAGGAGACTCTGGATGAGTTGATTTTCAGAATAGAATCGGTGCAACGTACAAAAGGGAAAAAATATATTTTATTGAATGTTCCCAACACCAAAATTCAGGAAATAGCTGCTCTGTTACCCGGAATGAAAAGTCCAACAGTTGTACCTTTGGCTGAAGAAGGATGGTGTTCAATGCATTCAGTTATCGAAGAAAACGATTTTTGGGTAGTTATTGGTAAACTTAAAAAAGCAGGTGCTGAAGGAATTCTGGTTATTCCGATAGAAAAAATGATTTTTTAATTTGAAGTAAGTATCAAGATGAAGATATTGAAAGTGAGATTCAATCAATATTTTCCTTGTCTTGATTCTCAAATCTAACAATCATGATACTAAAAATATAATCCGGAAATGACAAAACGACAATACATATTATTTATAATACCGGCACTAATTTGGGGCTCCACCTGGTATGTTATTAAATTTCAGTTAGGAATGGTTGATCCACTATTGTCAGTTGCCTATCGTTTTATGCTGGCAGGAGTATTACTTATTTCATTTTGTCTTGTTACTGGCAAAAGAATGAAATTCACGCTTCACGAACATTTTTTGATTTTGTTGCTTGGATTAAGTTTGTTTGGCTTTAATTACTGGTTTGTTTACCAGGCCGAAACCATTTTAACAAGCGGAGTAGTTGCTGTAATTTTCTCTCTGATTATTGTATTTAATATTATTTTCAATGCACTTTTTTTGAAAGGTAAAATTAAAAGAGATGTAATTTTTGCAGCAGTTTTGGGAATAATTGGAACAATATTTTTATTCAAAAACGAGTTGAGCACTTTCTCCTTAAATTCAAAAGATGCATTTGTTTTTATCATTTGTCTGGGAGGAATTGTTACCGCTTCTCTCGGAAATATTTTGTCGGCCTATAAACAAAAGCGGAAAATACCGGTTTTGCAAACCAATGCTTTTGGAATGATTTATGGCGGAATTGCAATGTTTTTAACAGTTCTGTTATTAAACAAACCAATTATTTTCGAACCAACAATAAGTTACACATTATCATTATTTTATCTTGCTGTTTTTGGTTCAATAATCGCATTTTCAACCTATTTAAAACTTTTAGGTGAAATTGGCCCCGACCGATCGGTGTACATTTCAATTATTACCCCCGCAATCGCTATCGTGATTTCCACTATTTTTGAAGGTTACAGATGGGATTTGTTTGCTGTTGCAGGTATAATTCTTCTGTTCTCAGGAAACTTTCTTGCACTGCGTTTTAAAACACAAAAAATTACAAAATGAAAACATATATCAATCCTGAAAAATCAAACTGGCCCGAGATATTAAAACGGCCTTTAACCGACGTTTCTGAATTGTATGGAAAAGTTCAAACTATTTTAGATGAAATTAAAAGTGATGGCGATAAAGCACTGAAAAAGTTTACTTTACAATTCGATGGAGTTGATTTGGATTCAATTTTGGTAACAAAAGAAGAAATTGATGAATCAGAAGAATTTATTGACAGTGAACTAAAAGATGCGATTACTTTGGCATCAAAGAATATTACGAAATTTCACGCAGCACAAAAATCAGAAATCAAAAAAATTGAAACCACAAAAGGTGTTGTTTGCTGGCAAAAACCTGTGGCTATCGAAAAAGTAGGACTGTATATTCCCGGAGGTTCAGCTCCACTGTTCTCAACAGTTTTAATGTTGGCAATTCCAGCTCAAATTGCAGGT
Organism: Draconibacterium sp.; assembly: GCA_041739985.1. Classification (GTDB taxonomy): domain Bacteria; phylum Bacteroidota; class Bacteroidia; order Bacteroidales; family Prolixibacteraceae; genus Draconibacterium. The sequence goes on from JBGSMW010000045.1 coordinate 20,626, forward strand.
TGCAAAGAAATTATTTTGTGCTCGCCTCCCAATAAAAAAGGTAAAATTCACCCTGCAATTTTATATGCTGCAAAAATTTCCGGAGTTACCCAAATCTACAAATTGGGTGGAGTTCAAGCAATTGGCGCAATGGCATTTGGAACTGAAACGGTTCCAAAAACCTACAAAATTTTCGGTCCGGGAAACCAGTTTGTAATGGCAGCAAAACAATTGGTAAGCATGAATGATGTTGCCATTGACATGCCTGCCGGACCATCAGAAGTTTTGGTTGTTGCCGATGATACTTCCAATCCGGCATTTGTAGCATCTGATTTACTTTCACAGGCTGAACATGGACCTGACAGTCAGGTAATTTTGGTTGCCAACCGCTTGGAAATAGTTGAAAAAGTTTTAACCGAAATTGAAAGACAGGTAATTATGCTGCCCAGAGGAAAAATAGCTTCAAAAGCACTCGAACACAGCATTTTAATTGTACAGGAAAATCGGGATGAGCAAATTGGGTTTATTAACGAATATGCTCCTGAGCATTTAATAATCAGTACAAAAAATTATGCTGAGATTGCAGAAAAAATTACAAATGCAGGCTCTGTTTTTCTTGGGGAATATACACCCGAAAGTGCCGGTGACTATGCTTCAGGAACAAACCACACTTTACCTACAAATGGCTGGGCACGGTCTTACAGCGGAGTTAATCTCGACAGTTTTTTAAGAAAAATAACTTTTCAGGAGATTTCAAAAGAAGGATTAAAAAATATTGGACCTGCTATTGAAAAAATGGCCGCTGCCGAGGAATTGGAAGCACATAAAAACGCAATTAGTTTGAGGTTGAGAGAAATCTAATTATTTGGAAATCAATGGATAATTCTGAGGATTTTTAATCATGTTTAAAGTAAGATCTATATCTAATTTCTCCCAAAACAAATGTTGGTCGTTCAATAATGAAACGTCAGAAATTTCTGATATGCGCGCATCTTTAAACCAGGGAAAATCATTAAATGGAAGAAAAAACTCATTCTCTCCTAATAACAACCAAAATCCATGTACTGAAATGTTGGTAACTTCAACTTCTAAAATGTTCTTTCCAGCTATTTCTGATTTCATTTTCATTCCGTTTTATAATATTCATCAACAGATTAATCTGCTTTTTGTTGAATCCGGTACTTTTAACAAGTTCAATTTCAGGTTCTATCCAAAATTTAGCTTCTCCTTCAGGGCTAATTACATGCACGTGCATTCTTTCTTCTTCCCTCGAAAAAAAGAAAAACCTGTAATTTTGCTCCCTGAAAACTGTTGGACTCATTTTGCAAAGTTAAAATTTACATTTACTAATTAATAACCAATTATAAAAATGAACATCAACAACCTGCTTCGAAAAAACATACAAAACCTAAAACCTTATTCTTCTGCCCGCGATGAATATTCAGGCGATGCGATGGTTTTTCTCGATGCAAATGAGAATCCGTTTAACGAACCTTACAACCGTTATCCCGATCCGCTGCAAAAAGAACTGAAACAAAAAATATCATTTTTGAAAAACATTTCTGCCAACCGGATTTTCCTCGGAAATGGCAGCGACGAACCAATCGATTTGCTCATTCGGGCATTTTGCGAACCGGGTAATGATAATATTGTTACTATCAATCCTACTTACGGAATGTACCAGGTTGCCGCCGACACAAATAATATCGAAGTAATTAAAGTTTCGTTGACCCAGGATTTTGAATTGGATTCGAAACAAATATTCCAGGCAGTAACCAAAAATACAAAACTAATTTTCCTTTGCTCGCCAAACAACCCCAGCGGCAATAGTTTGGATAAAGAAGCTATGCTTGAAATTATTCAAAATTTCGAAGGGATTGTGGTGGTTGATGAAGCTTACATTGATTTCGCCCCGGGAAAATCATTGCTTCCCGGGTTGGATAAATATCCAAATCTGGTTATCCTGCAAACCTTTTCAAAAGCATGGGGAATGGCCGGAATCAGACTGGGAATGGCATTTGCATCAGTTGAAATAATTCAGGTGCTGAATAAAATAAAATACCCTTACAACATAAATATTTTAACGCAGCAAAAGGCGCTCGAACTACTTGACAACAAAGAACAAGTTGATATTTGGGTGAAAAAGCTGATTGAAGAGCGTGAGAAAATGACTAAGTATTTGGCAAAATTGCATTTCGTTACAAAAATCTATCCATCGGATGCAAACTTTTTGCTGGTTTCGATGAATGACGCACGGAGAATTTACGACTATCTAGTTGAAAATGGAATCATCGTTCGCGACAGGTCGAAAATACATTTGTGCGACAACAGTTTGCGCATTACAATTGGCACAATGGACGAAGATATTGTATTGCTTCAGGCTTTAAAAGATTATATTTGACAAGTATTATTTTAATAATAAATGAAGAAAAAGGCACTTTTTATTGATCGCGACGGCACATTGATTTTTGAGCCGGAAGACGAACAAATCGATTCGCTTGAAAAACTTGAGTTCCTGCCAAAAGTTTTCAGGAATTTATTTTTTATTCAGAAAAACCTGGATTATGAATTGGTAATGGTTACAAATCAGGATGGGTTGGGAACAGCTTCTTATCCGGAAGAAACATTTTGGCCTGCACATAAAAAGGTACTTCAGGCTTTTGAAAACGAAGGTGTAACTTTCGATGATATTTTAATCGACCGTAGTTTTCCGCATGAAAATCTGCCTACCAGAAAACCGGGTATTGGAATGTTAACCAAATATCTGAATGGCGATTATGATCTTGAAAACAGCTTTGTCATTGGTGATCGTTTGACAGATATTCAATTGGCAAAAAACCTTGGCGCCAAAGGTATTTTAATTAATAATGGCGATTTGGTTGAACAGATGGAAAAACAAGGTTTAGCCAATCATTGTGTTTTGATTTCTGAAGATTGGGATGATATTTATGCATGTGTGGCTGCTTCCGAAAGAATCGCCAAAGTTGAAAGAACAACAAAAGAAACAAGTATTTCAATCCGGATTAATCTTGACGGTTCGGGTGTTTGTGAAATTTCAACAGGCTTACATTTTTTTGATCACATGCTGAATCAGATTGGCCGTCATTCGGGAGTTGATTTAAAAATCGAAGTAAAAGGTGATTTGGAAGTTGACGAACATCACACAATTGAAGACACCGCTCTTGCTTTGGGCGAAGCTTTTAAAAAGGCAGTTGGCGATAAAATAGGTATAGAAAGATATGGATTTTGCCTGCCAATGGATGATTGTCTTGCACTTGCTGCAATAGATTTCGGTGGCCGGCCATGGTTGGTTTGGGATGCTGAATTTAAACGCGAAAAAGTTGGTGACATGCCAACCGAAATGTTCCTGCATTTTTTCAAATCATTTTCCGATGCAGCAGCCTGCAACCTTAACATTAAAGCAGAAGGCAAGAACGAACATCATAAAATTGAAGCTATTTTCAAAGCGCTTGCAAAAGCCATAAAAATGGCAATAAAACGAGATATTTTTAAATTTGAACTCCCATCAACAAAAGGGGTGTTGTAGGAAGCAGCCCCTCCCGACCTCCCCTAGGGGGAGGAGAAAGAATAAAAGAAATGAAATAAAATGATTAACAATTTAAATAAAACGGTTTCCAAAAGTCCCCCTTCGGGGGATTAGGGGGCTTTGCTTACCATTATGAAAACCATAAAACCACTTCGCGAAAAGAAAAACACGGCAATACTGCTGATTCATTGTCCTGATAAACAAGGGATTTTAGCAACAGTTACAGAGTTTTTGAACCAAAACAAAGGGAATATTATTTATCTCGACCAACATGTTGACCGAAAAGAAGAAATTTTTTACATGCGGGTTGAATGGGAATTGGACGGCTTTGCTATTCCGCACGACAAAATCGGCGAATACTTTGAAACACTGATTGCCAATGCTTTGCAAATGAACTGGCGGCTTTATTTTACCGATGATATACCACGTATGGCCTTGTTTGTTTCAAAAATGCCACATTGCCTTTTTGATATTTTAGCCCGATATACCGCAGGTGAATGGGATGTTGAAATTCCACTGATAATAAGCAACCATGAAACTTTAAAACCTGTTGCGGAAAGATTTGGAGTTGATTATTACCATTTCCCTGTAACAAGCGAAAACAAAGCTGAGCTTGAGAAAAAAGAAATTGAACTTCTAAAGGAAAAGAAAATCGATTTTGTGGTTTTGGCAAGATACATGCAAGTACTTTCGGGTGATTTTGTTAATCATTTCCCAAATAAAATTATAAATATCCATCATTCATTTTTACCAGCCTTTGCTGGCGCCAAACCTTATCATGCGGCACATGAACGGGGGGTGAAAATCATAGGTGCAACAAGTCATTATGTAACATCTGATTTGGATGCCGGCCCAATTATTGAGCAAGATGTTACCCGTTGCAGCCACATTGACACTGTTGAAAAATTAATCAGGAAAGGACGCGATTTGGAAAAAATTGTACTTTCGCAAGCGGTATATAAACACCTGCAACGTAAAATACTTGTTTATCAGAACAGAACGGTTGTGTTTAATTAGAAAGAAGTTACAGGTTGCAGGTTGCATGTTAAAACAGGAAACTTTCAATATAAAAAAAAGCGAATGAAAACTATAGTATCAATTCTACTTTTATCCTTGTTAACACCTTGTGTTTATGCACAGTTAACAAAAGTGCCGAAGCAGGATATTCCTGCTGAATATGGATACCTGGTAAAACAAGGTGATTCAATGCCTGAAATTAAATTCACCTTCACAGATGGGAAAACAATAAAAACTGGAGATTTGAAAGGGAAGGTAGTGATGATGCAATTCACGGCGAGTTGGTGTTCGGTTTGCCGAAAAGAAATGCCACATATTGAAAGTGAAATCTGGCAAAAACATAAAAACAACAAGAATTTTGTACTTTTTGGTGTTGACATGGATGAACCTGTTGAGAAAGTAAAAAAATTTGCCGCTGACATGAAAATTACCTACCCACTTGCTTTAGATCCAGGTGCTGAAATATTCTACACCTTTGCTGCAAAAGGCGCGGGTGTAACACGAAATATCATTATCGATAAAAACGGAAAAATTGCATATCTCACCCGGCTTTACAAGGAAGATGAGTTTAATGAAATGAAGGAAGTTATAAATTTGTTGTTAAAGGAATAGTTTCAGGTTACAGGTTTCAAGTTAAAACCCGAAATCAGAAAAACTGATAAATTGAAGAATGAATATCGTAATAATAAAATACAACGCAGGTAATATTGAATCAGTAAAAAACGCATTAGGTCGATTAGGTGTCAAAGCTGAAATTACCGCCGATCATGAAAAAATCAGGAATGCTGACAAAGTGATTTTCCCAGGTGTTGGAGAAGCTAGCACTACAATGGAATATTTGCGAAATCAGGGACTTGATAAACTAATTGTTTCACTAAAACAGCCGGTTTTGGGTATTTGCCTCGGATTGCAACTAATGTGTTCACATTCGGAAGAAAACGACACATTATGTTTGGGGATTTTTGATGAGAAAGTAATTCGGTTTATCCCAAAACTGGGAGAAGAATTTATTACAAAAGTACCACACATGGGTTGGAATTCGATAACCAATTTAAAAAGCAGGATTTTTTCGAAAGAAACTGAAAACCAATATGTTTATTTTGTACACTCCTTTTTTGCAGGATTGGGCGAACACACTGTGGCAACTTGTAATTATATAAAACCATTTAGCGCAGCACTGCAAAAAGATAATTTTTATGCAACACAGTTTCATCCTGAAAAAAGCGGAACTGTTGGTGCAAAAATCTTGGAAAACTTTATAAACCTTTAAAACGTAACAAAACTCATGGACAGGATTACAATTATAAAAGTTGGCGGAAAAGTGGTTGAAGATCCGCAATCATTGAATTCACTTTTAGATCAATTCAGTAAAATTTCGGGATATAAAATCCTTGTTCATGGTGGTGGCACAACAGCTACCGAAATAGCAGCAAAATTAGGTATTGAGACTAAAATGGTTGATGGTCGCCGGATTACGGATGCAGCAAATTTGGATGTTGTAACAATGGTTTACGGCGGTTTGATCAACAAAAAAATTGTTGCCGGGTTACAGGCAAGGAATTGTAACGCACTTGGCATGACAGGTGCTGATTTGAGTTTAATAACAGCTAGAAAAAGGATTGTTGGTGATATTGATTATGGATTTGTAGGAGATATTGAGGATGTTAATTCGCGTGAATTAAGGATGCTTCTCATTGAAAATGTAATTCCGGTAATTGCGCCCCTGACACATGATGGAAAAGGACAGTTGTTAAACACAAATGCTGATACAATCGCTTCTGAAATTGCCACTGAATTGTCACGGTATTATAACGTTTACTTGTTTTTTTGTTTCGAAAAGAAAGGAGTGCTTTTAGATCAAAATGATGAAAATTCCATAATTTATGAATTGGATTCAACTCTGTTTCAACAGTACAAAAATGAAGGAATAATAAATTCAGGAATGATACCTAAACTTGACAACGGATTCAATGCAAAAAAGAAAGGCGTAAAAGAAGTTCTGATTACAAATGCGGAAAACATAGCAACCGGCAGGGGAACGAGGTTAATTTGATAAAATCAGAAATATCATTCTTTCTATTATTATTCGATTTTGAATAGCCTTTGTACCCTGTTTATTATTTACAATTCTCACTATAGACCATATCCAAACTCCAAAAAAATATCAATTGATTTATTGATAAATGTCAAATTTTTATTAAGTTTCCATCGTTTTAAAATGATTTAATAATATAATGTTAAGTACTTTATATTATTCATATAGATTAATATGACGAATTCAACTGATAAGGATTGCATTGATTGTGAAAAAGGCAAAAGCTGCTGTAATATGAATTGCTTTGTGGAAAGCGAAGCAAATATTTTCAAATCATTAACAGAAAAAGAATTGCACTTTCTGATTGATAAAAAACAGCAAATTAAATATAGCGTAAGAGAAACAATTATCAAACAAAACACTTCTTCAACTTTTGTTATATGCATGAGAGATGGCCTGGCAAAAGTTTTTATTGAAGGAGAAAAAGGAAAAAATCTTATCGTAAAAATAATTGGCCGTGGAGATTTTATAAGTGGCGGAGGTCTTTTCAACGGAAATGTGCAACATTTTACAATTTCGGCACTTACTCCTGTAACATGTTGCCTGATTGATGCCAGTAAACTCAGCAACTTATTTGCTGAAAACAATAGTTTTGCTGTAGAATTACTCCGCAACCACACCAAACAAAACAACTACCTGCTCTCGAAAATGGTTAGTTTAACACAGAAATATATGCCGGGCCGTGTAGCAGAAACATTGCTCTATTTAAAAAACGATATATACAAAAAATCCAGGTTCACCATTGACCTATCACGCCAGGAACTTGCAGATATGTCGAACATGACAAAAGAAAGCCTTGTTAGGATACTCCAGCAGTTTAAAGAATCCAATATCATTAAAACTCAGGGAAGTGAAATAGAAATAACGGACGAAAGTTCTCTTATTAATATCAGCAAAAACGGCTAAATTGACATTTATCAATTTCTGAAAAAACATTTATCATTCCCCCAAAACTTATATATCACCTTTAAATCCGTTATTCATCCTGCTTTCGGTTGTATTTTTACCCTCATAAAAAAAATTAATAATTAAAATTATTTATTAAAACTTATTGTTATGAAATACAACTCACTTTTAAAGCTTATTTTATTTTGTTTTGTGTGCGCTTTTATTGCCACATCGTGTGTAAAAGAGGGTCCAATGGGGCCAGCCGGTGCAGATGGAACTGATGGAACCAACGGGACAGATGGCCGACCTGGTGTTGATGGTAAAGTTACTTGTCTTGTTTGTCATTCAGGAACAAATATGGAAGCAAAACAAGCAGAGTTTGCCATGTCAATCCACAGCTCAGGAGCAATTGCCGTAGATTATGCGGGAGGCCGCGCTTCTTGTGCACGTTGTCATTCGCATGAGGGATTTACTCAATTTTCAGTGTTTAATTCTGTTTTAGGCGATATTACGAATCCTTCCGCATGGGAATGTAATACCTGTCACGGATTGCACAAATCGTTTGAAGGAGACGACTATGCATTAAGAATGATTGATCCGGTTGTTCCGGTTGCTGCAGCCAATGGCGTTATGGATTTAAAAGGAAACAGCAACTTATGCGCGACATGCCACCAATCAAGAAGCGCAGAACCGGGTACCGATAAACCGGGAGAAACTTTCGCCTTGGGTGTGCGCACATACCCTCATTACTCAGCACAGTCAAATATTCTTTTCGGAAATGGATTAGCTGAAATCCCGGGTGCTGTAGACTATCCAGACAAAGGCACATCCAAACACCTTACAATGGATGGAGGATCCTGTGTAGGTTGTCATATGGGAACATTTTCGGCTAAACAAGGAGGCCACTCATTTATACCAAGTTTAAAAGCATGTAATGATTGCCATGGTGGTACTCCAATTATAAACTACAATTATGGAGGTGTTCAAACCGCTACTCAGGAAAACCTGGATAAACTACGCGACAAATTACTTGCTTTGGGTGTTATCGTCGAAACTATTGAAGAAGATGGAATCCACTACTCTCCTGTACCCGGTACAGTTCCAATGGTTCAGGCCCAGGCAGTTTTTAACTATTTAGGCGTTAAATATGACCGTAGTTTGGGTGTACACAATCCTAAATATGTAAATGCTATTTTACAAAATACTATTGCAGCATTAGAATAAAATATAAACAGTTTTATAAAAAAGACTTCTGACAAAGCAGAAGTCTTTTTTTATAAAAATGAAAACAACGGGAGTAAATAAAGTTGAAGTAAATACTAACGAGGTTTTCCAACTATTTCAAAAAGATATTTGTTCGATTCAAATTAAAACTCAAAACAAATGAAAATTTTAAAGTTATTACTGGCGGTTATTGTTGTTACATTGCTGTTTAGCCAATGTAAGTACAATTTTATTGTTCCTTTTGATGATACTGACCCTGGCACTGATAATCCTGACTCAACAGTAGTGGTTAGCTTTTCAGCGGATATTATACCAATTTTCAACAATGGGAATAACTGTACAACAACAGCTTGTCATGTTACAGGAAAACAGGCTCCTGATTTAACTCCCGACAAAGCATTTAATGCTTTAAACAGCAGCAGATATATCGATGCAACTCCTAACCAAAGTAAAATTTACGTATATACGCATCCGGATACCAACACACACACGAGAAAAAAGTATAACTCTGTACAAGCTGCAAAGATTTTAAAATGGATTGAGCAGGGAGCTAAAAATAATTAACCTATTAAAAGTCAGAAAAATGAAAAAATCAATACTATTCTTACTAATAACAGGATTTGTTTTTAGTTATATTAATGCACAGGAAACAACTGAAAGTTACCCTGTAACAACATTTGAGAGCAACTACATTGTTGATGACCAAACCACAACGATTTTTGACAAAAAAACCTTAGGTTTTGCCATTCAACACAAATTTGGTCCAGTCAATAATGGGATTTCTGATTTGCTGGGTATTTATGGAGCATCTGGAAATATTAGGCTAGGCCTGGATTATGTTCCAATGAAAAATCTTCAGATTGGCGCTGGTATTACAAAAAGCAATATGGCTACTGATTTAAACGCAAAATACAGTTTAATTAAGCAAACAAGCGACAATAAAGTTCCTGTAAGTGTTGCTGTGTATGGTGTTCTGTCTATTGATGGACGTGATGTGGATGCATTTGAAACAGGTAAAGTTCGATATCCTGATGAAACCAATCCACAACACACATATCCTGAACATGATATTACTTTTACCGACAGATGGTCCTATTTCTCGCAGGTAATGGTTAGCAGGAAATTTGGTGAATGGTTATCAGTTCAGGCAGCAGCCAGTTTTACACATTACAACATGGTAAAATGGGATGCTGATCATGATTTGATTGGATTACATGGATTGGCAAAAATTAAAATCAGTCCGCAGTCATCGCTAACATTTAATTATAATGCCCCATTAAAAATCCAGTCGCTTTCAGAACAAACAGAAGTTCCTGATTATATACCAACACTCGCACTTGGTTGGCAGATTTCTACATATACACATGCCTTCCAAATTTATGTAAGTAACGCACCTGGAATGTTGCCAATGGACAACATGATGAATAACAGGGCAAAATTTGACAAAGAAGGTATTGCTGTTGGTTTTACAATTACAAGGCTTTGGGCTTTTTAGCATAAAACCGAAAATGCTTTAAAATGGTAATATCTTTTTTTAATTGATATTACCATTTTTCATTAAAATCAACCAATTATTAAATGTTAAAACATGTATAAATTATTAATTTTCATAACTATCTTATTTTACATTGGCTCAATTAGTTTGAAAGCTCAATCAGTTTATGATGACGCAAAAAACCACGTTTGTCTGAAATGCCATTCAACTCAGATAATTTCATTTCATAACGAAGTAATTGGTAAGGATCAGAAGAAATTAATGAACCCTTATTACATAGTTGACACTACCGGAATTAAAAACGGAGTTCATCAAAATTTTGATTGCACCGATTGCCATTCTTATGAATATTCTACCTATCCACACCTTGCCAATCTGAAACTTGAACCAATGGCATCATGCTTAGACTGTCATGGAGGTGACCCAACTTATGCAACATATCAGTTTGAAAGAATAAATGAGGAATTTGAGAAAAGTGTACATTTTAAAGTGAGTGGTGAAGATTTCACTTGCGGAAAATGCCACAGCCAGCATACTTACCATCCAACTGCAAGAAATAGTGATAATGTTTTGGAAATAGTTGAATACAGCAACAGTTTATGCCTTTCGTGCCATAATGATATGAATAAATATGAAATGGTTTCAGGCCACGAAAATCCAAAATTAGTTCAGATACATAATTGGCTTCCAAACCAGGAACTTCATTTTAAACATGTCAGATGTATTGAATGTCATACCGAAGTTGCAGACAGTTTAATGGTTTCACATAACATACTCAGCAAAGATTTGGCGGTCAGGAAATGTGCTGAATGTCATAATACAGATTCAAGATTAAAAGCTTCGCTTTATAAATATACCAATCTACAAAACAGGAGTGATGGATCAGTAAAATCAATATTGTCAAATGAGTCGTATGTTATAGGTACACAACAGTTTCCATTGCTAAAGACACTCAGCTTCATTATCTTTTTCCTGACAATTGCAATAATGATAATACACATGTTTTTCAGATACCTAAAAAATAAAAAATCATGAGTTCAGAAAATACCAAGCTCTATTTCTACCCTGTATGGTTACGCATTTGGCACGCTGTTAATGCCATTGGAATTATACTGCTGATTATTACCGGATTTTCTTTACAATCGGGTATCGATTCGAAATTAATTAATTTTAGGTTGGCAGTAAATCTCCATAATATAGCAGGTATAACTGTAGCAATTAATTACCTGTTATTTTTCATAGGTAATTTAGTAACACAAAACGTAAAGTTTTATTTAATAAAACCAATGGGTTTTATCAAACGCCCAATGAAACAAGCCTATTATTATGCCTTCGGAATGTTTCGTGGAATGAAAGCCCCCTACCCTCTTTCTGAAAAAAGAAAATTTAATCCATTACAGAAATATGCTTATGTTGCTATTATGTATTTGGTTGTCCCGATTGTGATTATTTCGGGTTTTGCTTTGCTTTTTCCTGAAATAATAATAGATAAAGTGTACACTTTAAGTGGCGTTTTTTTAAAAGCCATTACACATTCGGCAGCAGGATTTTTTATTTCCATATTTTTAATAATACACCTTTATGTGGCCTCGATTGGCAAATCACCTTTAGAAAATTTTAAAAGCATCATTACCGGCTGGCACAATATTCATTAAATTATTTTCCAGGGTATTATTTACCAACGGAATAATAAAAATAAATTCGATATAAAAGGAACAAAGATGAAAGAATCAAAGAAGTTGGAGCCCCTTAATTCCGGAAATATCACTTTAATAGGTAAACAATTTATCAGAATTTTCTGGTTTATAACTTTCGTATTCCTGTTTATAGGAACGCAACAATCATTTTCACAAACCAATGACGATTGCCTTTCTTGTCACAATGATCCGGATTTATCTAAAATGAGGGCGGGCAAAAAGGTTTCATTATACGTGAAACCAGAAGCGCTCAATAACTCGGTTCACAGTTCTTTGGAATGTACTTTTTGTCATTCGGAAGCTGCGGTAAGCGAATTCCCACATCCCGAAACACTTGCTCCTGTTAATTGTGGTGATTGCCATGATGTGGCAATGACTGATTATTTGGGTGGAATACACGGTGATGCATTCTCTAAAAACGATAAAAATGCACCTTCCTGTAAGGAATGTCATGGAACGCATCAAATTATTAATCACCTGGATCCTAAATCGAAAACTTATAAAATGAACATTCCAATTCTATGCGGTCAATGTCATAGAGAAGGAGCACCGGTTTCGCGGGGATATAATGTATCGCAGCATAATATTATTGAAAATTATAGCCAGGGTACACATGGTGTTGGTTTATTTCATAAAGGATTAACCGTTACAGCTACATGTAACAACTGTCATGGGAACCACAAAATTTTGCCTCATACAAATCTGAATTCAACCGTTTCCCGAAAGAATATTGCAAATACCTGTATGCAATGTCATGCGCGGATAGAAGATGTACATGTTAAAATAATCAATAAATCACTTTGGGAAAAAAGCCCCGGAGCAATTCCAGCCTGCACTGATTGCCATCCTCCACACAAGGTTGAACTGAAAAATGTATTGGACAATATTTCTGACAGAACCTGCTTGGTATGCCATGAGAAAGACAATGTGCACAAGACTGTTGACGGTAAGCAGGTTTCATTAAAAGTTGATGTTACAAACATTGCAAATTCAGTACATAAAAATATTACATGTGTTAAATGCCACTCCGACATTACACCACATATAACGCGTCCATGCGAGACAGCTGATAAAGTAGATTGTTCAAGTTGTCATGCTGAGGTTGCAGATATCTATGCTTCTAGCGGACACGGGGAAGCTTATTCCAGAAAACAGGAAAATGCCCCATATTGCACAACTTGTCACGGTTCTCATCTGGTAAAATCAAAAACGGATGAAACTTCACCGGTGTTTAGATCGGCGGTTCCCGGGTTGTGCGGAAAATGTCATCAAAGTGATGGGCAGGCATTAATTGGCACCGACTTAAAAGAAAAAGATGCTTTGCACGATTATTCAACAAGTGTACATGGAAAAAGCCTTGTAGAAAAAGGTCTGTTGTCAACTGCAATTTGCACTGATTGCCATACAACACATTTTAATTTAAAAGAATCTGACGAGCGATCATCTGTTAATCCAAAAAACCTTGCAGCCACCTGCGGAAATTGCCACAAAGGTATTTACGACCAGTTTAAAGCCAGCGATCATGGTTATTCCAAAGATTTAAAAGGTCAAAAACTTCCAACCTGCGAAACCTGTCATACTGCCCACAATATCTCAAATGTTCATGAGGATAAATTTATGGGGGAAATTACCGGGCAATGCGGTAAATGTCATGAACAACTTGCCGAGTCATACCTTGAAACATATCACGGTAAAGTTCACCAACTTGGTTATCAAAATGCGGCGAGGTGTTCCGATTGTCATGGCGCCCACAATATTTACAAAATGGACAATCCAAAGTCAACAATTAGTCCAAGAAATATTGTGAAAACCTGTCAAAAATGCCATGAGGATGCAAACATGAAATTTACAGGATATCTGTCGCATGCAACTCATTATAACAAAGATAAATTTCCGTGGCTTTATTATACTTTTTGGGCAATGACAACTTTATTACTAAGTGTATTCCTGTTTTTTGGACTTCACACATTACTTTGGTTTCCACGTTCAGTTGGGCACATGCTTAAAAAGCGCAAACATGTTAAAATAGAGGGTCGTCAGAAATACATCAGGCGATTTACAACAACGCAAAGAGTTACACATATTTTTGTTATAATCAGTTTTATAACACTTGCTCTTACCGGGATGATTCTAAAATTTGCCTATATGGATTGGGCCAAGTTTCTTGCCAAACTAATAGGTGGAGCTTATGTTGCAGGTGTTTTACACCGTATTGCGGCAGTTATGACATTTGGATACTTTGCTTATCATGTTGTCTCGTTAGTTAAAATAAAAAAGCAGAAAGACCTCAGTATAATGAGTTTTATTTTCGGAAGTAATACCATCATGTTTAACAAACAAGATGTCAAAGATTTCTGGGCATCGATGAAATGGTTTGTTGGAGCAGGGAAACGACCTCAATACGGAAGATGGACATACTGGGAGAAATTTGATTATTTTGCCGTTTTCTGGGGGGTAGCCATTATTGGATTTACGGGTTTGATTCTTTGGTTTCCTGAATTTTTCACTAAATTTCTTCCCGGCTGGTTTATCAATGTTGCCCAGATAATTCACAGCGATGAAGCATTGCTGGCAGTGGGTTTTATATTTACGATACATTTCTTTAATACTCATTTACGTCCAGAGTCTTTTCCGATGGACACAGTTATTTTCACTGGTCATGTTCCACTTGAAGAATACAAAAATGACAGGCCTCGTGATTATGAAAGGTTAGTTGAATCGGGAAAACTGGATAATTATGTTGTTGAAAAGGAGTTTTCGAAAAAGAAAATGCGGATGGTAAAAATATTCGGGTTCTCTGCACTTGCAGCCGGAATAATATTAGTTATACTAATCATCTATTCATTAATATTTCATTAACTATTTAAACATAATTTCATTGTCAAAAGTATTATAAAGAACCCATCTAAATTGCCGATGGTTGTTGAACTTCTCATCATTTTTTACAATTTTGCTAAGGTAAAAATGAGAGCTTAAAACTGTAAAAATTAACACATGAAATTACCGTCATCAATAAAAAACTGGATTTCGATAAGTGGTGCAGTTCTGGCTATTTTTAATCTTGTTTCAATAACAATGTTGGCATTGTTAACCACATTTTTCGATTTTGGTGGTTCATACATTGGTTTATTTATTTATATTATTTTACCGGGTTTTATGGTTGTTGGACTAATCCTTATTCCTGTTGGGATGCGGATAAACCGGGTAAAAGCACGAAAAGCAAAACAAGAAGGGAAGGAACTTGACTGGCCTGTTGTTGATTTCAACAATCCATCAACACGTAATGCGGCTATAATTTTTTCAGTCGGCTCAATATTTCTGCTTATCATTTCATCAATAGGAAGTTACGAAGCATTTCATTATACCGAGTCGGTTGAATTTTGTGGTAAATTGTGCCACAAAGTAATGGAACCAGAATATACAACCTACCATGGTTCGGCACATGAACGAGTAGCATGTGTGGAATGTCATGTGGGAGAAGGTGCCGGTTGGTATGTAAAAAGCAAACTTTCAGGTTTATATCAGGTGTATTCGGTTTTAGCAAAGAAATATCCTCAACCTATTCCAACTCCAATAGCAAATCTTCGACCAGCACAGGAAACATGCGAACGTTGTCATTGGCCCGACAAATTTTATGATGATAAGCTGCGTGTGAAATATTCTTATTTAACTGATGACATCAATACAGAAGTAGTTCTTCAGATGTTGATAAAAACAAGTTCAAAATCAACTCCTGAAGGAATAGAGAAAGGAATTCATCAACATATTAGCCCGGATGTAAAAATTGAATATAAAACCACAACAGCCAGCAGACAAGAGATTCCATGGGTTAAATATACCAACACCAAAACCGGTGAAAGTTATGTGTATATGGATAATGATGTAAGTTTAACTGAGCAACAACTTGATTCATTGGAAACCCGGGTAATGGATTGTCTTGATTGCCACAACAGGCCATCTCATAATTACAATGCTCCTCAAAACTTCGTTGACAAATCAATGGAGACCGGGAAAATATCCAAAACCTTACCTGCCATTAAAATGCTTGCAATGCAGGCGTTGTATGTTGATTATTCAACAAAAGACAGCGCTTTTATGGCAATAAATTCCTCTATCAATGATTATTATTCATCAAGTTATCCTGAAATTTTGGAAACCAGGAAAAAAGACGTTGATGAAGCAATCGCTGAAATACAAAATGGATATGCCAATAATATTTTCCCCTTTATGAAAGCTAATTGGAAAGCATATCCCAACAATTTAGGACATATGGAATCAAATGGATGTTATCGTTGCCACAACGACAGGCACACCACTGATTCGGGAAAAGTGATTTCGAAAGATTGCAGGCTGTGCCACAATATCAAAGCTGAAGGAAATGCTGATGGCATGGTTTATGCTAATTCAGGAGAATCGCTTGAATTTCAGCATCCGGTTGATATTGATGATGCCTGGAAGACAGAACTTTGCTCAACATGCCATTCTGCACTTTATTAACTCAATAAAAGGCATTTTTGGTTTGATTTTTTTGGTTGAATTAAGATTTTAATGCATATTTAGCTAAACAAGTTTTGAAAGTCTAAAAATGCTAATTTGAAATAAAACAATTATAAATAACTCTAAAATCTAAGAAAATGAGGTACTTAAAATTAATGTTTGTATTAGGGTTTGCACTTGCAATTAGTTCTACGTCTTTTGCGCAGGCAAAATATATCGGAGCAAATGGCTGTAAGATGTGCCACAATAAACCCGAAAAAGGAGCTCAATATGCTCAGTGGCAAAAAACCGGACATGCACAAGCTTATTCAAAACTTGAGGATGCGGATAAGAAAAATGCAGAATGTTTGAAATGCCATTCAACTGCCGGTAGTGTTGACAAAGCTTTATTAGCCACAATTAAAGTTGACGAAGGTGTTTCATGCGAATCTTGTCATGGACCAGGCAGTATGTATAAAACGGCTTCTGTTATGAAAAACAAAGAACAATCACTTGCGAAAGGAATGATTGAACCAACTGAAGCTACATGTAAAGCTTGTCATTTGGGTAAAAAACCAGATGGACATAAAGAAGCCAAAAAACCATGGAATTTTGCAGAATTTAGCAAAGCAATTTCCCATCCTGATCCGACTGCAAAAAAATAGTCAGATTAATTTTTTTTAGTAAAAATTCCTTTGTTTTATTTAATTAAAACAAAGGAGTTTTTTTATGTGCTGATTTTTACATTTCAATTGCTTTCTTTGTTAAAATAAACACTACAAAACAGGTATCAATGAAAAAAATTGCTTCATTCTTTTTCTCAATGCTTTTTACTGGAATATTAATTGTAATATTTGCAATATCAATCGGTTACGCAACTTTTATTGAAAACGATTACGGCACTGATACTGCAAAAATCCTTATTTATAATTCAAAATGGTTTGAGATTTTATTGTTTATAATTTGCGTAAACCTAATCGGAAGTATTTTTACAAATAAGTTAATTGCCAAGAAAAGATACCCGGGAGTGCTTTTACATCTTTCATTTGTAGTTATTTTTATTGGTGCGGCAATAACCAGATATTATGGATACGAAGGAAGTATGCACATTCGGGAAGGTGAATCATCTAATACAATTATCTCGGAGCCGACTTTCATTAGTATTAAAGCAAAAAAAGGCGACCAAACTGAGATAACAGAAAAACAGGTTTTGTTTTCTCCATACACAGCAAACAGATTCTCAGAAAATATAAATATTGGTGAGCAACAGGTTACAATTGAAAATGCAGGTTATATGCCATCTGCCGAAGAAGTTTTGGTAGCAGATCCCAATGGAAGTCCTGTCGTTTCAATACTTGCTGTTGCTAATGGTTCTGACAGATTTGATTTCCTCCTTCAACCCGGAGAAATGAAAAAGATAGGGGAGATTACATTTGGTTTTGAACTGCCCCAGAAAAATTCTGATGTTAACTTCAGCTTAAAAAATGGTATTCTGTTAGTAACAACCCTAGATACAATTACAGTTTTGGAAATGATGGGTCAGGAGCCACAGTTAATTGCACCTTTAATGAGCACAGAAATTAACACTCAAAAAGCTTACTCGGTTGGAAGTGTAAGTTTTGCCGTAAAACAATACTTCACAAAAGGAATTTCAAAACTGAACTATGTTCAACCCCAAAATGGAGTAGCAAACAAAGATGCAATTCAGGCAGAGATTACTATTGGAAATACAACTAAAAGAATAAATGTTTTTGGCGCAAAAGGAGAATTAGGAGAACAATATTCAACCAATATTGAAGGAGTTGATATTTCAATAACATACGGATCAAAACTAATTGAAATCCCTTTTTCAATCTACCTTAAAGATTTTCAGCTTGAAAGATATCCAGGCTCCAATAGTCCGTCATCGTATGCCAGCGAAGTAGTACTAATAGATCAAAGCACCGAAAAACCTTTCAGGATATATATGAATAATATACTGAAATACAATGGTTTCCGTTTCTTCCAATCTTCTTATGACCGCGATGAAATGGGAACAATATTATCTGTAAATCATGATTCTCTCGGAACCTCGATTACATATTTTGGATATCTTTTAATGGCAATCGGGATGGTTTTAATCTTTTTTAATAAAAACAGCCGGATAAAATCATTGATTAAAACCTCTGCAAAACTTCGGGAAGAAAGAAAGAAATTCTTCGCTATTCTTGTATTCGGATTGTTTTTGGGGATAAATGCTCAGGCTCAAAATACCCAATATAACAAAGATCATGTTTCAGAATTTGGAAAAATGCTGGTTCAAAGTGCACAAGGACGAGTTGAGCCGGTTAACACTTTAGCTTCTGAAATCTTACGCAAAGTTGCCCGAAAAAACACTTGGCAGGGAATGTCATCAACAGAAGTTTTTCTTGATATGCAGGTAAATCCCGGGAAATGGAAAGATATTCCGGTAATTAAAGTTGCCAATTCCGATTTGAAAACATTATTAAATGCCAACGGAAATTATGTCTCTTTTAATTCATTATTCAATCCTGTAAGTGGTGAATACAAACTAAATCAACTTGTTGCGGCTACATATGAAAAGAAACCCAATGAACGCAACAAATACGACAAGGAAATTATAAATGTTGATGAGCGCGCCAATATTATGATGGAAGTTTTCCAGGGCAATTTTCTTACTATTTTACCAATACCAGGTGATGATAACCACAAGTGGATTTCGCTGAAAGAGTCAAATTTGCTGGGTAGCGAAATTGAAACATTTGCTAGAAATTCATTAAACAATTATTTTTCATCGGTTCAAAGAAACGATTGGGCAACCGCCACTACCCTATTAAATCAATTGAAAAACTATCAGCAAACACAAGGTGCCAAAATTATACCATCGGCAACAAAAGTAAACTTTGAAGTGATTTACAATAACCTGAATATTTTCGGAAAACTTTCAAAAATTTATCTTTTACTTGGTTTGGTTCTGTTGGTAATGAATTTAACCACCATTTTCAACCCGAAATTCAAACTCTCTGGATTGAAGAAGATATCGCTGGCTATAGTTTTTGTGTTGTTTTTAGCGCATACAATTGGACTTGGAATCCGGTGGTACATTTCGGATCATGCACCATGGAGCAATGGTTACGAATCGATGGTGTTTATAAGTTGGGCGACTTGTTTGGCCGGATTGATTTTCGCCAACCGATCAGAAATAACACTCTCAACAACAACATTGCTTGCGGGACTTACTCTTATGGTGGCTGGTTTTAGCTGGATGAGTCCGGAAATTACCAACCTTGTTCCGGTATTAAAATCATACTGGTTGATTGTCCATGTGGCGATAATAACCTCCAGTTACGGTTTTCTGGGAGTAGGTGCGTTACTTGGAATGATAAACCTGATTCTAATAATATTAAGAAATAAAAAAAATTCGGCAAGGGTGAATTTCACCATCAGGGAATTGGTCAATATCATTGACATTGCACTGTTGATAGGTTTGATAATGGTGACACTGGGTTCGTTTCTTGGCGGAGTTTGGGCCAACGAATCGTGGGGGCGTTACTGGGGCTGGGATCCAAAAGAAACCTGGGCACTTGTAACTATTTTGGTTTACACATTTATCAGTCACATGCATAAAATACCTGGGTTTAAAGGAAACTATGCAGTTAGCGTGGCTGCACTTGTAGGTTTCAGTTCAGTTTTAATGACCTATTTTGGTGTAAACTACTATCTATCGGGATTACATTCTTATGCTCAGGGCGAACCGGCACCTGTTCCAACTGGTGTTTATGTTGCGGTTGTTATTGTTTTTATTTTAATAATCTGGGCATATATAAAAGACAATGCTTTAAGGGGTAATAAAATCGAAAAAGCTGAATAAAAACCGATTAGTTTTTCAACTAACAAATTGAGTCACTTACAAAAAAAATCCGACAGGCAGTTTGATACTGTCTGTCGGATTTTTTTGTGAAATACCATATTCCCAAACCAATTATATCGATGGATTATTATAATTTACCAACCTAAAAATAAAATTCCGCTGGCACTGACAAGAATTAAAACACCAGCAAATAAATGAAGATATTTTTCATGTTTTTTGAATTTCACCATTGCCGCACCTTTGTGGCCAATAAACACGGTCAGCATCATTGTAGAAATAGTGGCAACACCAAAAATCAGGGCAACAGTTAACATTCCGAATGTGCTGTTTTCGTAGGCTGGAAAAATCAACAATGGGATAAGTACCTCGCAAGGTCCAAAAACGAAGATCAAAAACAGGAGCCAGGGCGTTAATTTTGTATTGTCTTCTTTAATTTCCTCTGTTGGAAGGTGCTGCAAACCTCTAATTCTTTTTGGCACCATAAAATCAGGCAAATGAAAATGATGAGAATTTTTAATATACTTATAAATGCCATATATGGTGTAAGCAATGCCAAACATAAACAACATCCAACCTACAATTTCCCCTCGGAAAGCTTCTATATATTCCAGTTTATTTAAACTGATTCCCAGTGCGATACCAATTATTCCAATTAGAATTGAACTACCAACATGACCAATTCCTGAAATAAATGTGATCCACATTGTTTTATTGCTCGACCATTTTCTGGCTTTGCTTAAAACAATAAATGGCAAATAATGGTCGGGCCCCAATATGGTGTGCACAAATCCGAGCGAGGCAGCTGAGGCATAGAGTAAATATAATTCCTTCATAACTTTAATTTATAATTGATTGATTAATGAAGCCTGGCACGCAGCACCAAAACCGTTATCAATATTAACTACACTAACACCACTTGCACAACTGTTTAACATTGCAAGCAAAGCCGACAATCCTTGAAAATTAGCACCATAACCAATACTTGTTGGCACTCCTATTACAGGTTTATGTACCAATCCGCCAACAACACTGGTTAACGCCCCTTCCATTCCGGCAACTACAATAATAACCCGCGCATTGCGAATGATTTCCAGTTTGTTAAACAACCTGTGAATTCCGGCTACTCCAACATCATATATAGTTTCTACATGATTGCCTAAAAACCGGGCTGTTACAGCGGCTTCTTCAGCAACCGGCATATCCGAGGTTCCCGCAGCTACAATTGCAATGTAACCTCTGCTTTCAATCTCACCTGTTATTCTGTAAGAAACTGTTTTTGCCAATTCATTGTATTCTGCATCAGGAATTACAGTTTTTAAAGCATCAGCCATTTCTTGAGTTACCCTTGTCGCCAAAACATTAATTCCCTTACTATACATTCTTTCAGCAATCATTCTAACTTGTTCCACTGTTTTCCCCGACGCGTAAATTACTTCCGGCAGTCCGGTTCGGCGCTGACGATCAGTATCAATTGTGGCAAACCCCATTTCTTCTATACCTCTGTCGGGAAAATGTTCAAGCGCTTCCGTCAGATCAATTTCGCCATTTTTATATTTTTCAAGAATATCTTTCGGGTTCATAATCAATCGGTTAATTTATTGACTGCTTTTTCGATTTCAGAAATTGTTTTAAGGTGCTTTTCTGCTAACCTTTTACAATCATCATATTCAGGTTTTGACCGAACTTTTTGGCCATTAAAAAAACTCTGTTTTACTCTAACTTCGCCGTAAATTGTTTCAATTGTTGATTCTTCGCGTCTAAGCATACTCTTTTTTACTCTGTATTCGCGAATTCCAATTGAAGTACTGTTGGTAAAAACAACTTCTTTCATTTTATCTACCAACTCTTCTTTACAAAGAACTGAAAGTGTCGCACCGGGGCGTGATTTTTTCATGATTACCGGGCTAATCCATGCATCACTGGCACCAATCTGAAATAATTTTTCCAACAAAAAATCATAGTGTTCCGGGTTCATATCATCAATATTGCTTTCCAGAACAATCGCCTCTTCCGTATTAACATCTACCAATTTTGAAGAATCTTCGCACAAATAAACTCGCAAAACATTGGGGATCTCGCTGTCGCGGGTGCCAATTCCATAACCGGTTTTTGTAATCTGAAAATCCATTTTATCGGAGAACTCGTTAACAGTTGCGACCAAAATTGCAGCACCAGTCGGTGTTGTGGCTTCATGATTTACCAGTCCTGTTTTTACAGGAACATTCATTACTATTTCGGCAGTTGCAGGTGCTGGCACAGGCATAATACCATGGGCACATTTCACCATTCCACCACCCAGTTGAATTGATGATGACATCACTTTATCAACTTTCAAATAATCAAGGCAAATTGCTGCACCAACAATATCAGCAATTGAATCAAGTGCTCCAACTTCATGAAAATGAACTCTTTCTTTCGAAATATTGTGAATTTTTGCTTCAGCAACTGCAATCAAATCGAATATTTTAAGTGCATTTATTTTTACATGATCAGGCAACGAACTGCCGTTGACAATCTCCTCGACATGCCTCAAATGACGGTGCTTTTCGTTTTCCTGATTTTCAATTATTACATCTGCCTTTGTACCCGAAATTCCACGTCGTATGTCTTTTTTGATATCCAAATGAAAACCTTCGATATTTAGTTTTTCAAGTTCCGAAGTCAAATAGTTTGCATCAACACCCAAATCAATCAGCGCTCCCAAATTCATGTCCCCACTGATGCCGGCAAAACAATCATAATACAATATTTTCATTTCAGTTCTTATTTCTTTTCTGTATTTAAAACTCTATTCAATTTTCCTGAAACCAGTCCTTCCTTATCTATTTTCAACTCCGAAAAACCTACATTTCTTATTTTATCTATAACCTCATTTTCAACAAGTAACAATTTTTCCAACTCCTCCTTTTTTACTTCAATCTGACCGTAAGTGCCATAATGACGGACACGTACATCTTTAAAACCAAAATCATTTAATATATTCTCAGCGTCCTCAACTTGCTGAAGTTTTTCCCTTGTAATTTGGTGATTATATGGAATCCGGGAACTCAAACACGGGCTGGCAGGTTTATCCCAATTGGGTAATTCAAAATATTTCGCAATTTGGCGCAATTCATCTTTTGAAAGATTGCAATCGACCATTGGCGACAGAACCTTATATTTTGCAGCTGCCTGTAAACCCGGACGATAATCGCCCAAATCATCGTAATTCGTGCCACTTAAAACATCAAAATCGGGATATTTTTCTTTGATTGATTGCAGATCATGAAAAAGATGTTCTTTACAAAAATAGCATCTGTTAACCGGATTCTGATAATAACGTTCATCTACCAGTTCCATGGTTTTTATTATTTCAAGATTGATATCAAAGGTTTTACAGAATTCTTTTGCAAGTTCAAAATCCTTGATTTTTAAACTTTCTGAATTTGAAATCACGCCAACAGCATTTTGTTTTCCCTGAAATTTACGGGCTAAGAAAAGTACAAGCGTTGAATCAATACCGCCTGAAAAAGCCACAATTGAACCCTTTCTTTTTGAAAACCACTGTTCTAAAATTGAAAGTTTATTTTGAAGTTTTGGACTTAAATCATTCATAGTTTTTGCTTTTAATCTATTTTCGTAGCATTAATCAAAAAATCATAACACCATTATTTCAAAAAAAAATTAATCGGCCCTGCTCATGGTTAGTTTACCGTTTTGCATTCCTTTTATGGTTATTAATTTGTCGGCCAATTCTGTTAACCTGCTGGCAATGCCTTTAATGGCAATCACTTCCATGTGCTTGGCTTTGTCAAGTATTACACGTTGTGTCGATAATATTTCCTGATGGTAATCAACCTGTATATCAGATATTTGATTTTGTATTTCACGACGGTGCGGATCATAAATCAATGTTACAGAACCTGCTACGTAATTATTACATTGCCATTTTTGCTCAACTGTATTCTTGTTGACCAAATGGCGAATAGCCTGCGAACGGTTTGCAAAATGGTTCACTTTAACATATTCATCAAGTGAATCTAAAAGATCTTTTTCCAGCGAAACACCAATTCTTGAAACTGCCATAGTAACACCTATTTTAAAAAAGTATTATCAACAAATATATAAAAATATGGTTTAAAGGGAATAGTGTTCAGAGAAATCGTGAAAAAGAAAATAGTGATTCATTGCAATGCTTTTCTGTAAATATCATTTGAAATTGCTACTACATTTTTACTCTTCAACACTTAAGATCCGCAGTAAAGTAAAAAGAAATGGGTGATTCATTCAATTCCTCCATTTTAAAAGAGCTTGCCAACTTCATTCTTCGGTATAAGTACAATAAATGAATAAATGTCGTATTTCTTTTGCAATTTACCCCTAAATCCCCTAAAGGGGACTTCTTGCATCAATCATAATTTCAGATAGTTGCAGACCAAAAGCCCCTTTAGGGGTTTGGGGTAAGAAATACGACAATAAATATTTCTAATTACTTATTTTCAAAATTCTTTGGCATATTCCAAAATTAAAAAAATAAAAAAATAAACATTCCAGTTATTTTTATAATTTTAAACCCTTGACGCTTAACCTATTGATTTATTAAAACCTTAATTAAAATTCAATGAGAGAAATTTTCCTAATCTCCATTCTTGTAATACAGGTTGTTGTTGGCTTTTCACAAAATGATAAAAAGACTTCAATTCAAGATTGCCTTTTGAAATCGGATATAGTTATTGAAGCTGAAATAGTTGAAAATCATTCATTTTGGGATTTGCAGCACAGAAATATCTACACTGCATTTGAATTAAAAATAATCACACCTCTGGCGGGTTATTCTGATATGAATCCGAAACTTTTATTGAAGGGAGGAAAAGTTGATGACATTTTGCAAATTGTAAGTACTTCACCCAAATTAGAAATTGGTGACAAAGGAATATTTATGATGCAAAAATTATCGGCTCAAAATAAAATCAGAAACAATACCGTTGATTTCTACTTATTATATAATTCTGAATACAGTTTTATTTTTTTAGGTGATGAATCTCAAAAAGTTGAAAGTGTTGATTTGAATGGATCCATCAATGAGACCTTAAATGAAATTGAAAGAATTTCCGGCGAAAAAATAAAACATAAAATATCTGCTCCTACTTTAAAATCAGCAAAAAGCACACAAAATATTACAGGATTTTCGCCTAAAACTGTAACAGCAGGTACGGGAACAACTTTGACGATTAATGGCGAAGGTTTTGGAAATTTACAGGAGGAAAGTTTAGTTTGGTTTACAAATGCAGATAACCCGTATCAGATTTTTTCAAATTCAGATTTTAAAATTATTTCATGGAACGACACTCAAATTCAAATGGTAGTTCCGCCAGAAGCTGCAACCGGCAAAATAATAGTTGAAACCAACGGAATAAAAGCAGAAAGCAGCGAAAAACTAACCGTTAAATACAATGTAATTCAACAAAATTACAAGCCGGTTTATTTAACAAATAAAAATAACAAGGGTGGTTATACTTTTCATCTTCACGGTAATGTAAATTCATATAGCGGGGCGAAAGAAATAATCGAAAACTCGATAAAAAACTGGATCTGTGCAACTTCTGTTCCTTGGGAAATCGGGAACACATTAAATATTGAGCCAGGTTCCGATGATATTTGCTCAATTCAATTTGGAGATCTCAGTGGTACGGGCGGCGAAACTTTAGGACAAGCTTCCTATTTCCTTGAATCGGCAGGATCTTCGGATCCAAATGAATTTGTGCTTTCAGAAGTTGATATTGTTTTTTCAAATGCTGAAAACTGGTGCTTCGACAACAGCAATATCAGTCAGCAGCAAATTGATTTTGCCTCGGTCGTATTGCACGAACTTGGTCATGCCCATTTAATTGGCCATGTTAACGAAATTAATGATTTGATGCACTTTAGCCTGTCAAATGGCAAAACAAGAGATATTGGACAAAATAATGTTTTGTGCGGTGAATATATTGTAAACAAAAGTCTTGCATATAAAAGTAATTATTTTGAAACCATCAAAATAACCAATACAACCCCGCCGACTTTTAGCGTGAAAAAAGATTCATTGTATTCAATAAAAGAATTCAATACATATCAGTGGTTGCTTAACGGATCGAAAATAAACAATGCAACACAAAGAAAATATGTGATTTCGGCATCAGGAGAATACGCGTTGGAAGTAACCGACGAAAACAATTGCTGGCTTATATCGGAAAGTGTAAATGTTGTAAAATCCGATCCGGGTTCCAACGACACTGTTTTTACTTTCATTTGCCCGTCAAATTCAACGGTAGAATGTGCTGATGATATTCCACAACCATTCAATAATCTGGCAAATTTCGTATCAGATGGAGGAATTGCAACCAGCTCACCATCGCCGGTTGACGAATCGACATTTGCATGGGAAAGCGATGTTTCCGACAATAAAAGCTGCCCCGAAACGATTACAAGAACCTACTCTGTACAAAATGAAAATGGAGATATTGAGAGTTGCGAACAATTGATTATTGTAAGTGATTTAGAAAATCCAAATTTAGTATTAGGAAATAAAATAGTATCGTGCCCGGATAATAAACCTGAAATTTACACAAGCAAGGTACAATTTGAAGCAGGGGTGGGAAACTCAGCCAGTGATAATTGCGGGTTGGATTGGACTACTTTCAAATTGTCAAGACAAGCTTCGGATGGCAAAACATGCCCTGAAACTATTGTGCGGTGGTATGAAATTAAAGACAAGTGTGGAAACCGCACGGAAGCTACAGAAATAATTAAAGTAGAAGATAAAATTCCACCGGCAATAATATGTCCTGCAGATGCTTCATTCGATTCCGGCATTGACAATATGAAAGACTTTACCGGACTTGCATATTCTGAAACAGAAAAACAAATTCTTTCCTCAGGTTATACCCAACTTGACATTTTGGTAAGTGACAACTGTTTAATGGAAAAAGTTACGTACAAGGATATAATATCGGGTTTTTGCCCAATCGAAATTTCACGTACTTTTTTTGCCAATGATGCCTGTAGCAACGTCAGTAGCTGCACTCAAAAAATTGAACTTACCCAGGGAATTACACTTTCAGAAACACATGAAAATGATGGAGCTGATAATCTCAACACCGGTAAAATTAATCTTGAAGTTTCCGGGGGTGTTCCTCCTTATCAGTTCCAATGGAGTAATGGAGAATCCACAGAAGATATTGAAATTCTGCCTTCAGGTTCTTACCAGGTTAAAGTCCAGGATTCAAACGGATGTACTGATTCTCTTGTTATTAATATTGAATCTGTCTTGGCATCGGTCAACTTATTATGTCCTTCATCATTGACAATCTCCTGTAAAAAAGATATCGATCAGTCGGTTTATTCTGATTTTACTGAATTTATTGCAGCCGGTGGCAGTGCATTTAGTGAATGTGGAATTGACACCGCTACTTTTATCTGGGCAGGCGATGAGATTGTAAATGGTTCAGGTTGTTTGAATATTGACAGAACCTACGAAGTAAATGATTCATGCGGAACAACAGCCTTTTGCGTTCAATCGATTTTGGTTAAAGACGAAGTAGCCCCTGTGTTGAATTGCCCCTCTGAAATCGCTGTTGTCGGAGAAATTAAACCTGAACATTTTGAAAGTTATTCGGCATTTACTGCAGCAGGAGGATTTGCTGATGATAATTGTGAGGTTGATGAATCTTCATTTGAATGGATAAATGATTCATCGGATGGAAAAACCAATCCTGAAACCTTAACCAGAACTTATCAAATTGCGGATTTTTGCGAAAACATATCCAGCTGCGAGCAAACAATAAAACTTTACGATAATTCAGGGATTTTTATCAATTGTCCTTTAGACATGACAATTCTTTGTTCAGAAAATAAACCTGATGCACCACTGACTTATGCTGATTTTATTGCAGAAACTGGCATTGCCGGTAGCTTTCCTGATTTTCCAATCGTTGAATCTTCTTTTCAGGTGGAAACAGTTGAAAACAATGATCTTGACAACTGTAAAGAATTCATTACACGGAAATATTCAATTATGAATAAAAATGGTGATTTGGCAACCTGCGAACAACAAATAGTAATTATTAATCCATCTGCATCAACCTTAACATGCCCTCCTGATATCTCACTTAATAAAAATGAAAATATTCCGGATGGATCAAATTCATTAAATGAGTTTATTATTGCCGGCGGGAATTTCTCAAATGAGTGCGGCTCTGAATATGACTTATTTTATTCATTTTCAGAATACAAGGATACAATCGTTTCTCCTAACCTGGTGGAACGTACTTATTTAATTACAGATGTATGTGGAAATAATAATTTATGCATTCAACAAATAAGCATCGAACCCACCACACAATCCATTAATAATGAATGGAATGAAAATTTCAATATTAAGGTTTTTCCAAATCCCACAAAAGGAAAGTTTAGTTTTGAAGCTGAGGGCATTATAAATAAAGAATTATCACTGACAATCTATAACAGTATTGGCGACAGAATTTTACAGGATCACCTAACAACTGTTAACGGCAGGTTAAATAAAAACATGGATTTATCTGACGTAGCCTCAGGAGTTTATTACATCAAAATTACAGACGGGAATAAATCAGATACGCGATCAATTATTGTTGAATAAGAAAATGAATACTACAAAAAAAGCTGCTTTTAAAAGTTGCTTTTTGTCTCTTCTGTGACGAGAGGCCCCGAACCCGTCTCGTCTCAGACGAGATGACTGGCCGATATTCTAACCAAATAATTCAGTGATTGACAATGTTGGATTCCTGATGAATTAACCAGTTGATATAAGTTGGATTAACACGTTTTAATTGCTTTTCCCTTATCAATGCTGTTTTCTTATCCGGCATTTTTTCAAGATAAACCATTTTCCAGGGACCTTTGTTGGCAGTGTAACGACTTTTCCCGCTGTTGTGTTCCTCCAACCTTAATGAAGGATATGAAGTGTAGCCTTTATAAAATACACCCGACGGTTCTGATTGAATGATGTAAACAAAATATTCCATAAATGAAAAAAGGGAGATAAAATCTCCCTTTTTGCGGTGCGGACGGGACTCGAACCCGCGACCCTCGGCGTGACAGGCCGATATTCTAACCAAACTGAACTACCGCACCATTTATTGATGAAGTAAAACAAATTAAAAAAATGCGAAGTTAATGGGAGTTGAACCCGTCTCGCCTAAGTCGAGATGTAAGGCTGATATTCTAACCAAACTGAACTGCCGATTTTTTAATCATTACTTCAAAGAATTTCCTTTCGGAAAAGTGATGCAAATATATACTTTCTTTTTTTTCCCGCAACACAAAAATTATTTTTTTTCATTAATTCCATATAACACTAATTAACAGCTTATTGCGGCACAAATCTATTCCTTTATATGAATTAAATTGTTGGCATCCAGCACCTTCTCACCATTCCATTGATAGGCAGTCAAGATTTTAGTGCCTGCAATGCATGAATCAACACAACAAATATTGGGTTTTACTATATGTGGCCCATTATGACGGCAATAATGACCAACAAATACAATTGGCGCATCTTCCGGATACGGATCATTTTGAGTTACAATCTGTTTAGGTATCTCATACTGAGGCAATACAAATTTACTTTCAAACGAAATATCTTCAAAAGTTTTTCCCACAGGATCTTCCCACCACCTCATTCGAAATGATCGGGGTGAAACCCCTTTATTACTAATAATTTTTAAATCACCGGGCATTTTAAAATCAATTCCTTTTGTTAAAATCGATACACTTTTGCTTATTGAAGATTTTGATTTTTTGTATGCTTTACGAAAAATACTTTTACGGGAACGTCCTTCAGCCTCAGCCATTTTTATTGCTTCAATTGCCTTCTCCGACCAACAGGCATGCACAATCCGTATTTCCGTTAAATCAAGGTAAAGCGGCAATTCCTGCATCCATTCACGGTGGCTTTTCCACTCTTCTGCATAGGCCGAAAATTGATTAATTGTTTTATAAAGTGATAAAAAATTCTTTCCCGGTGACTTAATCAGCGGAGAACCATCTTTGTCCTTTAAGTAATATACTATTGTATTTATTTCATGATTCCCAAGTATTGCCAGCGCGTTTCCATTTTCAACCATCTTGCGGACAATACGGATTGTTTTTCGGATTTCAGGGCCACGATTCACAAAATCGCCTACAAAAACTGCCTTACGGGAAGGATGAGAATAACCATTTTCAGATTTTTCATATCCAAGTTGAAGTAAAAGTTTCTTTAATAAAGAGGCATAACCATGAACATCGCCAATAATATCATACATATTCAAACTATTGAAATCGTTTAGACGAAAAAAAATGTAAAATAACTATTTTCTGATAAATCAAATGTATAAAAAAAACATGGGAAAGACAGAAGTTGAAAATTCAACGAGTAAAACGGAATAAATCGGACTAATAAATGCTTTCAACAAAAAAATAGATAAAATGGTCGAAAAAAAAAAGACTTGAATTTGATAGCATCAGATTCAAGTCTTTATAGTGTTAATCATCGACCAGAAAAGTCTATTTCCCAATAAATTAAATTACCAGAAATAAGCGTAGAAAATTAAAATAATTGTAATTATTATAGCTGAATTTATAATATCCCAGTAATTATAAGAAGCCCTTGTTTCGGCGCGCTGTTCTGCTGACGCAGAACCAATTGTGAGACCAATAATTGAATTTGGATCTTTTCGCTCGGTAAAATAACTAATGATAACCATCGCAGTAATTACTATAAAAAACAGGTATATTTCGTAATGCAACCAGTTGTGTGAAAGGAATACAGAGTAAAGCAGCGAGTCATCACCGACTGAACCTTCGAATATTTTCAATCCCAAACGTATCATTCCAAGTGTGAAACCGATTACCAAACCCCAGATACCGGCTGCAGGTGTGGTTTTCTTCGAAACGATTCCAAGAAGGAAAACAGCCGCAATTCCAGGCGCCAGTAGTGACTGCACATCCTGTAAATATTCATATAAAACTTTGCCCAGTCCTTTCATTACCGGAATCCAGGCAATTCCCAAAAGAACAATTGCAACTGTTGCAATACGGCCGATAACAACATAATGTTTTTCCGATTCGTTTGGTTTGTATTTTTGATAAAAATCGATTGTAAACAGCATTGCAGAAGAGTTAAAAAGCGATGCAAGTGAACTCATTAATGCGGCAAGAATCCCTCCAACTACAATTCCGGTAAAACCTTTCGGCAGTAACACTTTAACTAATGTTGAGAAAGCCGCATCATTACTTGCCAGATTTAACATGGGCAAACCGTTTGATGGATCGATCTTTTGTGTTAGTGCATAAGCAATCATTCCGGGAATCAGAAAAATAAAAACCGGGGTAAGTTTTAAATATGCGCCAAAAATAGTTCCGCGGCGCGACTGTTTCATATCACGGCCCGAAAGTACACGTTGCACAATGTACTGATCAGTGCACCAATACCAGAAACCGATGATTGCAGAACCAAGAATTACGCCGGTCCATGGAAAATCGGGATCTTTTGTTGACCGCATTAAACTTGTCATTGAATCGCCGTGAACAGTAACATTGGCACGGCAAATCTCCATCATTTCATTCCATCCACCTAATTTCACCAATCCAAGAACCAGCACGGCAACCGACCCAATCAATAAAATTGGAGTTTGCAGAACGGAAGTATAAAGAACAGCTTTCATTCCACCAAAAGTTGTGTAAATACCCGTTAAAACAACAAGGCCAATTGCACTAATCCAAAAGAAATCAATACTATAACCGAAAAATGTAACATATTCGATATTAAAAACATCCTTAAAAACCACTCCACCTGCATAAACTGTTACGGCAACCTTTGTTAAAATATAACTCACCAACGATATTATGGATAAAAATGAACGCGCTTGCGGATTATATCGGCGTTCAAGAAATTCGGGCATGGTAAATACTTTACTCCGCGAATAAAACGGGACAAAAAGCCAGCCCAACATCAAAATCATCCAACCGTGCATTTCCCAGTGCGCCATTGCCATACCGCTTTCAGCACCAGCACCCGCCAGCCCAACAAGGTGTTCAGAACCAATATTCGAAGCAAAAATTGAAGCGCCAATTGCAATCCATGTTGCATCTCGTCCGGCAAGAAAATAATCAGTTGTGTTTTTATCTTTTTGGGCTACTACCCATACTACAATACCAATTAAGGCTACACAAAACAGTCCTAATACTATCCAGTCCAACGTACTCATAATATATTGTTTTTTGGTTTAAAATAAGTTATGTTTCAAGTGTTGAAAATACATTTTATTTTCAAATTCAAGTAAAAAAACATAAAAGGAAAAACAGACTGAATTTTAAAATAATAGTTGTCAATTTTATATTGGAGATTGGTTTTTAACTGTTTCGACAGGATGAAATCTTAAAATGTATTTCATTTTTATTACCTATTACAATTATTGATCAAATTCATGCTTTTAAAAATAAGAATTACAGAAACTGTTTTTGTAAAAAAAAATGCAACTTCGCCAAATCCGAAGAAAATTAAAACATATAAAATGAAAAAACTAAATGTACTGGTACTCTTGTTAGCCCTTGTTTTTCAAATTCATGCACAAAATTTGGAAATGGACTCGTTTGTTGGCAACCTCATGAAAAAAATGACTTTGGAAGAAAAGATCGGACAATTGAACCAGTTGGCTATTCCAAATTCATTTGTTACCGGGGCAACTGTGAGCACTGATGTAGAAGGAAAAATTATTGCAGGAAATGTGGGTAGCATATTAAACAGTCTGAATCCTGAAGTTACCCGAAAAGCTCAGGCACTGGCAGTTACGAAAAGCCCAAACAAAATCCCCATTATTTTTGGAATGGATGTCATTCACGGATTCAAAACCATTTTCCCAATACCACTTGCATTGTCAAGTACATGGGATGTCAGTCTGATTGAGCAAAGCGCCCGAATTGCGGCTTCAGAAGCCAGTTCTGCTGGAATTGCCTGGACTTTTTCGCCTATGGTTGATATTGCCCGTGATGCCCGCTGGGGACGTATTGCAGAAGGTGCAGGCGAAGACCCGTTTTTGGGTTCAAAGGTCGCTACTGCTATGGTAAAAGGTTACCAGGGTGATAATCTTCAGAACGAAAATACAATAATGGCTTGTGTAAAGCACTTTGCTTTATATGGCGCTGCCGAAGCCGGACGTGATTACAACACCGTGGACATGAGCCGACTTTCGATGTATCAGGATTTCTTTCCACCATACAAAGCTACTATTGAAGCCGGAGTAGGTAGCGCAATGACATCATTTAATGTGGTTGACGGAATCCCTGCAACAGGAAACCACTGGTTGCTAACCGATTTATTGCGCGATCAATGGAAATTCGATGGATTTGTTGTTACCGACTATACAGCAATAAACGAAATGACAGCACACGGTTTGGGCGATTTACAAACTGTTTCGGCACTTGCACTTAAAGCAGGAGTTGATATGGATATGGTTGGCGAAGGATTTTTGAATACATTAAAAAAGTCTCTTACCGAAGGAAAAGTTACAAATGAAGAAATTGACCTGGCTTGCCGTCGTGTTTTGGAAGCCAAATATAAACTTGGGCTTTTTGACGACCCTTATCGTTATATAAATACTGCCCGGATGGAAAAAGAAATCCTTTCGGAAGCCAACCAAAATGCAGCCAGAAAAATAGCAGCAAGTTCGGTTGTTTTACTTAAAAATGACAAACAAATACTTCCACTTAAAAAAAGTGGGACTATTGCACTTATTGGACCATTGGCGGATAGTAAAGCTGATATGCTGGGAACCTGGGCGATGGGTGGCGATGCTGAAAAAGTGGTTAGCCTGTTGGACGGTTTGAAAAATGTGGGAGGTAATTCAGTAAAAATTCTTCATGCAAAAGGTGCCGAATTTACCGATGATCCTTACTTATTAAAAAATATGCAGTCGCCACTTTCACCTTCCACAGGTAATAATGGGGCAAAGGAAACAAAATCAAATGATGATTTGATCCTGGAAGCAGTTCAGTTAGCCGCTCAGGCTGACGTAGTTGTTGCAGCAATTGGTGAACCCGCCGCCTGGTCGGGAGAAGCTGCCAGTCGTACTGATATCAGTATCCCGGAAACTCAGAAAAACTTACTAAAAGCATTGAAAGCCACCGGAAAACCAGTTGTAGTTGTTATTTTCAGTGGCAGGCCACTTACATTGGTTTGGGAAGATGCCAATTTCGATGCAATTCTTGAAGCGTGGCACGGCGGAACCCAGGCAGGAAATGCTGTTGCCGACATCCTTTTTGGAGATACAAATCCATCAGGAAAACTAACCGCGACTTTCCCTCGCAGCGTTGGACAAATACCAATTTATTACAACCACAAAAACACAGGCCGCCCGGCGAGCCCAAACAATAAGTTCTCTTCAAAATACATCGATTCACCAAACGAACCACTTTACCCATTTGGTTACGGATTGAGTTACAGCACATTTGAATATGGCGATATTTCACTAAACAAGTCCAGTTTGAAAGGCGAGGAAACACTCACTGTAATTGTTTCAGTAAAAAACACTGGAAAATACAAAGGTGAGGAAGTGGTTCAAATGTATATTTCCGATCCGGTGGCTTCGGTTTCGAGGGCAGTAAAAGAGTTAAAAGGATTTCAGAAAATATTGCTTGCCCCGGGAGAATCAAAAGAAGTAAAATTCACGGTTTCACCCGAACTATTGAAGTTTTACAACAGCAAGCTTGAATATAACTGGGAACCCGGACAGTTTGAAGTACAAATTGGAGGAAATTCCCGGGATGTAAAAAAAGTGAAGGTGGACTGGATGAAATAAAAATAAAAACTTGTATATAAAATCCTGTTGAGAAATCAACAGTATTTTTGATGTCAAGTTCATCCTTCTTTATTAGATTTCGAAATATGATTATCATTTGATTTGCCCTAGAGCAATTGCCGTAAAACTGCAAATTAAAATTAGAAATAAAAAGCAAGGGTATTGATCGGATGCCCCATATATGATTGTTCTAATCCATTGTTTATGAGGTTATAATATTGTATATTTAGTAGCTTGTTGAAAACCTAAACAACAAGTTGTGAGTTATTCTCAATGAACAATTCATTTATACAAAAGCTAATCGGTCTGGTAGAAGCAAACCTGGCCAACGAGAATTTTGGCCCCGAGGATTTGGCAAAAGAAGCTGGAATAAGCCGTTCAAATCTGAACCGTAAGCTTAGATTCATTTTGAATAAAAACAGCAGCCAGTTTATAAAGGAAATCAGGCTGAAAAAAGCCAAAGAACTTTTACAAAATAAAGAATTGACCATTGCTGAAATTTCGTACCTCGTGGGTTTTGGCAGCCCGACCTATTTCAGCAGTTGCTTTCACGAATCTTTTGGGCATGCCCCCAGCGAACAAAGAAACCTTGAACAGGAAAACGAACCTGAAGAGCAACCGGTTCAACCAAAATCAAAAAAACGCAAACGACCTAAAATCCTGATTGGCCTCTTAGTTGTATTGGTCGTTCTGATTCCAATTTCTGTTTTTCTGATTTATAAAGGTTCAAAAAATGCCGTAAAAGAAAAATCAATTGCAGTCCTTCCGTTCGCAGATTATAGTCCTGAGGAAGGAACTACTTACATAATTAACGGGCTGCAGGAAGAAATACTCGACAAGCTTGAAAAAATTGAGGATTTGCGGGTGAAATCGCGCACAGCCGTTGAAAAATACAAGGATACCAAATTAAGTATCAGTACCATTGCCAAAGAGTTAAAAGTGAATTATATTCTCGAAGGTAGCGGCCAAAAAATCGGGGATAATATCCGAATCAGGCTGCAACTCATTGAAACAGCAAGTGGCAATCATCTTTGGTCGAAACCTTTCGAAAAGGAGGTGAACAATAAAACCCTTTTTGATATCCAGGAAGAAGTGGCTCTTTCGGTGGCCGATGAACTGGGTGCTATTTTAACTCCCGATGAGAAAACCCGGATTACTAAAAAACCAACCCAAAATCCTGCAGCATACAATTATTACCTAAGGGGAATCGAGTACATGAAGTTACACGGTTCCAGTTGGAATTGGGACGAATTGTACAAAGCCAAGCAAAATTTCGAACTGGCAATTAAGCTGGATACAACCTTTGCAGAGGCTTATGTTCAATTGGCATCTATTTATATGGATAATTTGGCAAGAGGTGAATTATTTAAACCACAATACCTTGATTCAAGTTTTATAATGGCCAGTAAAGCGTTGTTGTTTGATGAGAAAAACAGTTGGGCATATTGGCTGCGTGGTACTTATTATGAGCGAACAGGAATGTTGGATAAAGCTGAAGAAGAATTTGCCAAAAATGCAAGATTTGAAAAAAAATCCAAACTAAATTCCCGTTATATGGCATTTTATTTTCGGTTTTGTACTAACGAAGATTATTATAATGCTATTGTTTACTTTTTTAAATATCAGGAAACCAAGACAGAAGAACTTGAATCAGAACGGGCAATGTTACATAATGTATGCTATTGCTTTAATTTTTTAGGATTCCCCCAAACTGCCAAATTATACTGCCGGAAACTTCTGAATCAATACAATGATTCATTGAATTATTTTTATATAATGGCAGATATTGAAAGAACTTCGGGAAACTTTGAAAGCGCAGTAAATTTCGACATGAAATGCTATGAAATTGATACCACAAAAACAAAATCACTTAATAATTTACTATATGACCAGATTCTATTACGGGATTATGTAAATGCTTATAAATATGTAATTGCACTTGAGAATGAATATTCAAAGACAGGCAGGGATATTGAACCGGATATTCTTTCAGGATACATTTACTTGAAAAAAGGAGATACGAAAAAAGCTGATTATCATTTAAAAGGAATAGAACAAAAGTTATTGAAAGAATTAGAATCCAACAGGTTCAATGAGCAGTTGTTTCACAGTTATTGGAATTTGGCAGTAGTTTATTCTGTTATGGGCGAAAAAAGAAAAGCGCTTGATAATTTAAAAATGCTGAAAAATCGAAAAGCAGACTTTGTCTGGCTTGTTCACTGTTTAAATTATTATCCCTGCTTTGATTTTATTCGTGACGAACCCGAATTTATTGAATTAGTAAAAGATGTGGAAGCCAAGTACCAGGCCGGACACGACCGTCTCGGGAAGTTGTTGAAAGAAAAGGGGTTGATGTAAATCGATTATTTATAAATTCCACTTACTTCCTTGTTAAATTATCTCCTGCGCCATAATTTAAATAGTTGCGCAGATTTTTAAATGATTTGTTGGATTTCTCAAACATTTGGCTAACAGTTACTATGTGCCCCATGTCTTTTTGTTCGAACTTTAGTATTAATAAAAGTCAATTATTAACTAAAATTTTCGATTATGAAAACACTGGTTTATTTATTTGTAATTGCAATGCTCCTTTTTGCCGGATGTGCAAAAGATGAAATGGTTACAGATGAAGCAGACATGAACCTGAAAAAAGCTGAAATAAAAGGGATTCCTTTGAAAGGAGATTTTTACTCTGTTCCTACGGCCTGGGATGCAAATAGGATGATGAGTGCCGGATATCTGGTAGGGAACATTACCCATTTGGGTAAATTGATTCCTGAGCTAAGTACCTTTGATATTACAGAAGCTGATTTGAGTACATATCCGAATATTGTGTATTGGATGGAAGGACAACTTGCTGCAGCTAATGGTGACTTATTGTTTTATACGATAGTTGGAAATGCAGATATGACAATTGGCACAGTAGAAGCTGATGTTACATACACCGGAGGGACAGGCAGACTGGCAAAATATACGGGTTATGCTCATTTCACGGGACAAACCGACCCAACTACAGGTATTACTTATTGTACAACGGAAGGAGTTTTATATAAATGAAACTCGGTTTCTAACCTTTGTTTCCGAACAATAGGTAGACAAGGATGTCATCCGTCGGCTGACGGATGACATCCTTACATCCTTAATATTCGTCGATTAATTTATTCTCACCAACTCAAACGGCTCAAACATCCCATAATCCATCAGAAAATATTCCGAAGCTTCGGGTATTTTTTTGGGTGCATCGTTCCATGAGTGCGGGCCAAAAATCCAGTTGTCGTTTTTCTGGTAGAAAAAGCCAAATGTATTCTTCAGGCTGCCGGTAATTATAACCGAAATTTCATTTTCACCCTCTTTCAGCAGCGAAGTAACATCCTGTTCATACGGTTGCCAGGCGATCAATCCTGCAGATTGTCCGTTCACAAAGACTTCTGCAAGCGAGCCATTCCACTTTCTCAGTTTTACTTTGTACAATGTCTTGTTGGTTTTTGAAACATTAAAATTTTGCGTGTACGACACTTTCTGTGAATAAAATGGCAAACCGGCTTCGCACCACGAACCCATCGTATTAAACTGACTTGCTCCCGCAATTTCGAAACCATGTTTTGCAGGCAGAACTGAAAAATCGCCAAGCAGATAAACCGGCATTACTTCGGCCAGAATATGCATTCGAGGAGCTTTGATTGTAAGTGTGTTTTTGCCCGGTTTCAAAAATTCGCCAACCGCAAACTCCGGAAAACTTTTTTCAATCCAGTAACATCCTTCGGTTTTAGAAACTTCATTTCCGTTTATACTTACCGTCCACAATTCAGGACGTTCAACCACAGCACGGATTGATTTCATAAAAGCTGCATCGAGACTGGAATTGATATTGAAATGATAACTGGCTTCAAACCAAGAATCGTCCTTGAACAAACTGTCCATTTCGAGCCAGGTTTTTTTGTGCTGTATTTTATGTTGCCACGGATTCCCCATTTCCACGCTGTTTTCGTTGAATAAACCAATCAGTGCATCCATAAAATAGACTTCCTTTTTATCGGTTTTTGCCGTTTTCAAATCAAGATAATTAATCATCATAATGTTATCCGATTCCCTTTTAAAGACAAAATTTCCGTTACTTTCAACCATAGTTTCTGTTCCTGAAACCGATGTGTATTCCGGTTCATCACTCTTTTTATTGCTCACTGTAAACAAGGCACTCCCAACCGGATCGAGTTCAACCTGAAATGTAACTTTCCCATCTTCAGTTTGTGCCGGATAACTGTAAATTTCACCCGAAACCAGATCAAGTTTGGTCACATATTTTCCTTCAACAGAAATATCGGCAACTGCTTTTTGCGATGTGTGCGAATTAACTACAAATAACAGTTGTCCATCGTCCAAAACCCTGCGTTGATGGTACAACATTCCATTTTTGGTAAGGTCGTTCATTGTAAATTCATCACGGCCAAGCAATTTTAACACGGTTGCATCATTCAGATTTTCGGCAACAATCCAGTTTTCAGGATATTTGGCGGCAAGTTCAGCAACTTTAGCTGATTCTGTTCCGTCGAGCAAAGTAATGTTTGAATTGAATGACAAAACTTTCCCACCATTTTCAAGGAATTTCTGCAAAAGATCGAAAGTTACCTTGTCGATATTTTCCATTTCTGCGGGAATAACCACCAGTGAATAATCGCGTTTGCCTACACGAAAAGTTTTCCCTTCAACACTACCAATTTCTTTCAGTACACTTTCTGAACCCAGATCATATTCAAGATGGTGCTGTTCCATGCGGTACGCAAAGTTTTTAAATCCTGTCCGAATATCGTTGATTGCGGGGTTTTTATCTTTCCGCGAAAAATACATCCAGGCTGTTGTATTGGGTTGAAGCACCAAAGTTGTGTTTATTTGTTGTCCCGACGACATTGCCATGGAAATGCGGCCAATATAATCACCCATCAGTTTGTAGTGTTCCCACCACGGTTCGTGATATGAAAACGAAGGCGGATAATCGAACTTGCGCACGCCATTCAACGAATAATATGACAAGTGCTGATTTACAAAATTAACGCCTAAAACCACTTCCCAGTCCACCAACCGTTTTTGGGTTTCGAAATTCATTTCCCAGCCGCCGCCGCCGTAAGTTTCACTCAATGTGCGTGTTCTTCCGGCCTGGTTGGCAGCACTCCGCAACTCACGAACCGCACGGTCGTTTCCGAATTGACCGCCCTGACCGGCAGTGTCGAGCCTGTTTCCAAGCATATCAACGCCCGGCATCTGGTGCCAGATATAAAATGCCGCCTCATCCATTCCGTCTGTTGGTTCGGGCCAGCCATGTTCCCAGTAATGTCCAGTCCAATCCAGATTTTTTTCATCGCAGTATTTGCTCCACGGTTTTGCCCAGCGGTCAACAAACAATTCAACCAAAAGCTCGTAAAAATCGTGACGCACTTTTTTCCAGTTGCCGGTTTCCTCCACCAGCGAAGGCAGGTTCACTTTTAAATCGTAACCCCAGCGTTGCTGAAAAGCATCCCACAAATCGGGTGTCCAGCGGATTACAGAACCTCTGCCCATTGCAGCTTCAAGATTGGGCTCATCCGTAAAAATCCCTTTTAAAGTTTGTCCGAAATCGGTGCTGTTTTTCTCGTAACCTTTGATCATTGTAACATCCAGAAATTTTTCAGTAACTCCCGGATAAATCAGATCGACATATGTAAAACCTCCGTACCAGGGCGATTTTCCGGGATATGTTTTTCTGAAAATATAAAATGTCCCCATGCTTCCATTTTCCTGACCGGCTGTTGCAGTAATATTTTCAAATCCGGCATCCGTTTTTTTCAGAACAACCGCCAAAGTATCGGAAACCACAACATTTAATTGCTGCTGAATTTCCATACTTAATCCGGTTCCGTGTTTATACGAATCCGGCATTTCTGCCGGAACATGACCACCGGCAAAACCAGATGGATATGAGTTTTCATCATAAATCCAAACCTTCATTCCCAGTTCTTTCCCTTTCTGAACCGTGTAATCAAACAGGTGGAACCAGTCATTTGAAAGATATTCGGTCAGCAAACCAGGGCGCGGATGCACAAACACACCGCCAATTCCGGCCTTTTTAAATTCCTTCATCTGAAAATCGATTCCCTCCTCAGAAATCTGTTCGTTCCAGTCCCAAAGCGGTGCGCTTCTGT
The DNA here is from genome assembly GCA_041739985.1 of Draconibacterium sp. Taxonomy (GTDB): domain Bacteria; phylum Bacteroidota; class Bacteroidia; order Bacteroidales; family Prolixibacteraceae; genus Draconibacterium. The sequence goes on from JBGSMW010000045.1 coordinate 61,922, forward strand.
ATTCCGAAGGTGGATCGGCAAAAAGTTGTTTAAGTTGGGTTGACGATTGAATTCCTTCGGGTATTGGTTGTTTGGTGCAAGCAACTGCGATAACCATTAAAAAGTAGGTTATGGTTTTTAGAAAATTCAGGTTTTTCATAAGGTAATTTTTGTTTTAAAAATATAACAATTCAATTACAGTTTTTCCATTCTCAACTGATTGATTTCTGTCATGGTATTTATATTTCGCTCCGCTGGAGCTTAGTTCCTCATATTTAAGATTTTTGCTACAAAGATTACGCAACTCTGTCGCCTTTTATTAGCTGCAGAGCAGCGACATATTTGTAGTAAAATAGTTACACTAAAATATAAAAAGCTACGTAGTAGCGAAATCTTTAACCTGTCAAATTCATTTTTTTACCGGCTCATCCACCAACCAAATCAATGGATTGCGGATGGGTAAATTTCTTATTACTTCCGGAGTTTTTGGGTAACCTTCCAATGATTTCCAAAGTTCAATGTAAATTGAAATATTCTCTTAGTGGAACTTACGTTATATTAATTATTCCCGGAATCAAACTTGCCAATACGGAAAAAATATTTTATTCCAAAAGAAATTACGTAATCATTGAAAGCTAAATTATCATATTCATTAAGAATACTAATAGTATTTTCAGGAGTAAAATAATTTGAATTTATACGACTGTTAAGCAAATATGAATAACGTGCAAAAAAAACTATTCTCATTCTATCATGAGTACTTTTGGGATTATTTGTTTTATTATATGATCGTTCCCCAAAATACTGCTCATAACCAAAAGTTGCTGTCAAAACCGTTACGGCATTTATTTGAGATTTATTTCTATCTGTAAAGTCATAATTAAATTCCCTGTAAACTTTTAAAGGGATAATATAGGATGCACCAGCTAACAACCACATTCTACTGGTTGCTTCAATGCGTCCAAATCTAAGCTTCAAATAAAGTGGAAGTTCAAGGGTTCTTACAAAAAGATACTCTCGATTTTGGGAATTATGAAAACCTAAATCCCAGTTCCCATAATTTGCTTCAACCATAAAACCAAGGCGTGAATTTGGAGCATATAAATCAAAACTAGCACCATAAACATTATATTCACAAGAATCTATTAAACTTCCAAATTCTGCAGGACTCCCGCTATACTTGACAAACCCTCTTTCCATACCTAATCCCATTGACAATCGTGCATTTCTCAGAGTGAATAATTTTGGAGGCAAACTTACTTCTTGTGCCTGCACGCCAACTATTACAAATGCCAAAAATAAAGTAGCAAAAATTGTTTTCATTATATTATTTATTTCTTGATTTGTTGTTAAATCTATCATACCAAAGTACATAAGCAGATTTGTATCTCTTAGCCATCGATTTTAAACAATACTCTTTTGCTAGATGAAAACTTTGATCTTTTGAATAATTAAGTTCTGTGCAAACATTTTTATACCCAACATCAAGAATAGCCGCCATATTATAATAATCTTGCCCATTCAGCAAACCACTGGATTCAAAATATGTATATATCTTAATTATATCTGGGAAATGTTTTTTATTACTGGATGCAACTAAATTTCTGGCTTGATTGATTCCCTTTAACACAGTAGATTTATCACCATTGTTGCATTTTCTTATCATGTCCAATAAATAACTGTCCCCGGGATTATATCTTAATGCAGATTGATAATTTTTAGCGGCAACAGTGTAAAACTGTTTATTAAAATTAGCATCTCCTATATTCTTGTATTCTATATAATTACCTATACGTAATTGATTATCACATTCTTTAATTTTTATTTCAGCATACTCTGAATTTTCCGGATATTTAATTGATATTCTTTCAAAAAGTTCTTTAGCATCTGAATAACTTCCTTCTGAATATAATTTTTCTGCTTCTGATTTATACTTTAAAAAATTTAACTTGGAATTACACTCGTCAATTAACGAAATAACCCTTGACTCATTGGGTTTATACAATAATGATTTTTCAAAATATTGTTTTGCAGATATATAGTTTTTATGCTTAAACGCTAATTCTGCTATCAAATAATTATTCTGAAATAATTCGTTTTGGTTATCTTGCTTTTCATCTATTATACACCCACCCTTTGCAATAATATATTCTTCAGGAAAAGTTACATAATTGATTTTGTATTCTGCACCAGTAACATTAATTGCCAACAGAATTTTAACTTCCCTCTGCTTGTTCCTGTATTCCGGTTTATCACCGATATACATCAACTTTTTATTAACAGTAACCAAGGCAAATTCTTGAGTTTTTCTTCTTTCGACACAACTAAAAATATGAACATTGCTAAATTCAACTTTAATCTTATTTTCATATTCTGTATCTATAATGGACAAATACATATCTCCTACTTGTTTAATGGGTGCCGAAACGTCAAATAAATCATATGCATATGGTAGTAGTGGAAATTCAAATAGTTCGCGCAATTTATGTCTTCTTTCATCGGCAATTCCTTCATTAGGTGCGTTGGAGTAATTGGTTAATAATTCTATATAAAGATTTACAAAAATTTCAACCTCTTTTTTATCAAAAGCTCCAAATACAATTTTTGAATTAAGAATAAATATAAAGATTATAAAAAAGGTCCTTTTCATAAAAACTTGCTAATTTTTATAATCTATGGGTCTAACGGTTTGGTTTCTTCAACTGAAATGTCACTTAATTTTAAAATCCATTGATCGCCAATTACTGTGTTAACTTGCTTTAGTATTATCTTTCCTTTTTTTACAGTAACATCACCACCAGGTTTAAATTTCCTGTTTTCAATATCAGATGAAGTAATAGATTTTTTTTCAGCGTAAAAACTTTGTGTATAGCTATAATTACCTTCATAATAAATAACACCATCCCTGTTCTGTTTTTCTATTAGATTTTCAATCTTGGTGGCTTCAAAATCTATTACAACTACCTCATATTTTTCGGAAAGTCTGGCAAGATTATATAAGTAATTTTTGATTGGTTTTTTGGATTTAGATATTTTATTATCTTTATTCAGATATGAAACCTCCATCGTTGCCTTTTCTTCGAAAAGATCCAATGCAGCAATTATCTCAGCGTTTTTGCTTTCTGAAGAATTTGTCTGGCCAATTTGCTTTATATAATATTCGAAAAGATATACATATTCAATTGCTCTGTTTTGAAACATAACCAGTTCTTCTTGAGAAAGTTTTTTCTGACCAACCAAGGATGAAGTTGAAATTGTTATAAAAAGAATTACACAACAAAATAATTTCATTTTATAAAATTTAATTGGTGATTAAACTTTTATTGCGAGTTTCACGAACTTTTAAACCCGAAATCTTATTGGTTTCTTTATCTCGTTCTATTTCCAAAATACAAATATCAATTATGGAAGGAAGTGTAACCAAGTGAGCAAAATAACTTTTCCCATGTCCAGCATCCCATATTTGAGGATGAGTATTATTTATATCTTCAAAATTTTGAACATAAACATTAGGATAAAAATATTCATCCCATACTTGTGCTGCAATTTTTTCTCTTTCTTGTCTTGAACGTTTTGTATCAATTATTTTTAATAATTCTTGCCTTAACGTTTCAGCTTCGACCAATGAAATACTTGGTGGTAATTTGGGATCCTCTGGTCCATCTGGTTTATTAATAATGGGAGGATTACAAATAACCACTATTTTTGCACTCGGATTATTAACAAGGATAGAATCAGTTATATAAGATGATAAATAGACATTATTTGTGAAAAACTTAAAAGAATAAGCGGAAGAATTTATTGTTCCTGAAGGACTGTAACCCAAGATAACATCGTAATTAGTTACACTTTTATAAATTTCATCAAATGTTAAAGGTTTGTTTAAAACAATGGGGGTTAAATTTAGCTTATTAAGGTGATTTTTAATTTTCTCATTTAAAATCATAAAGGAGGTATTTTTAGTCATTCCACCTCTTATTTTATCAAGAAAGTTTTTTTTTCGCTCGTAACTAACTTTTCCTTTTGTATTAAAAACTTCCCCCTTTGCTAAATATATTTCCTTATTACTCTTTTTTATTGGAAGAATAATTTGAATTTGCTGTTCATTCAATTTGTTATCAACTGGAGGTTCACAAACTAACAAATCAAGGTTATATTGTTTTAAGCTGTTAGTACAACTTTGAAAACTAACAGGTATAACTATTAATAATAGGTAAAATATATTTTTCATCTTTCTTAATTTAAAAACCGTCTATTTGTAATATCAGCAGCTATAAATGCTTTGGCAGCATCAGACAAAACCGTATTTTTATCATCTTTGGAATTAATAAAATTTTCCAAATCTATATCGTCCCAAAAATGATATCTCCACTTATTATAATACCACTTTTTTTCAGTTTCAACATAATCAAGAGAGTCGGTAACATTTGTTTCAGGGAAAATAATATATTTTATTTCCTTTAGGGTAACGTTAGGAGGAATATTCTCAACTTCAGTTCTATGATAATCTGCTGTAGGATCATTTTTAATTTTAATGTCATCATTTTTTTCAAGTTCTTCAATTAACTGTTTATCCATTGCCCTATAATAATTCCAACCTGCAAACCAAAATCCTGAATGATTAATATGTATATAAGCTACAAAACAATATATAATTACTGATGCCACAATTAAAACCGGCAACTCAAAAATAACAACTGACCCTAATATTTTTCCAAGAATACTTAGAATTATGATAGCAACTCCAATTTTTCTTATTGTCTTATTTTTTTCCTTTCGTAATTTATGTTCCTTTTGTTGAATTTTATTATCATCTGACTTGTTTATTAATTTTAGGTATCTTTCATTATTAAGTTTAAGTTGAGCTCTACTGATATTGTCTCCATTTTTGTAATGAAAAAATGCTCCTATTAGATCTAAAGCAACGCACACAATTGCAATTACGGTGAAAATTATATCCACACCTCCAAGTAAAAAGAAAAAAGATGCTAGAAACAGAACTTCAAGAAAAATTGCCAAACGAAATAAGAATTTATCATTTTTGTATTTTTGAATAGTCCAGAACCCTGGAAACTTAAAGTCTCCTATTGTTACAAACTCTTGCTCAGTTCTTTTTCTAGTTAGAAGCCACTTGCTTTGAGTGTCAGTTGAGGGTATAATTCCCTTGAATCCTTTGTATTCCATAAGTTAGTTTGTTAATTATAAATTTATATAAAGCCAATTATTACGTGGGAAATATTTCCAAATATGACAAGGTTTAAATGTTAACGATTTTTAAAAGTATATAAAAATAAATAATATTATATATAAAAAAGAATATTAAAAATAAAAATTATGTAATTCAAGAACAATTGATTTTCTTAGAATAATTTTGAACTTCATTTGCTTAAAAATAACGCCACTACAGCTTCATATTAGCAAGGGCATTTAGTATATCTAACTTATTTTTTTACATGCTCATCCATTAACCAAATCAATGGATTTCGGATGGGTAAATTTCTTATTACTTCCGGAGTTTTGGGATAATCTTCCAATGATTTCCAAAGTTCAATGTATTCCGGTTTGTTGTATGCTTCTCCTGCAAACAGTAAAAATGAGTGGCGTACTGGCCACTCCTCAAAATACATTACATCGGGCGGATAAGTCCATGTTGATTTGTCATTTACATACGGAAAAAGAAATTCAGCTCCCAATTGCAAATTTAATCCATCAGGGGTTGAATATGCATACAGATTATTGTCTTTATCCGATAATATTTCGGCTGTAACCATAAATGCATCGAGATTGAAAAGCGAATAACCGTATGGTTTTGTACGTTTTAGTTCGAGCGGGAAAGAACCGTTGGAAGCCATTTGACCGGGAAGCAGTATATTTTTGAAACGGTCGCGGCACAATTCCAAAACCTGTTTATTACCGACAAGCCGGGCAAACATTCCCACCTGCATCACCCAGCAGGTTCCGTGGTTGTTTTTGGCGTTCATTTCATCAATCCCGTATGGGTGTGTTGTGAGCCAGGTAACAAATTCCGAAAACCAGTCTTTAACTTTTGAACTTGTTTCGTCGGACAGAACACCGTTTTTCTCAAGAATTTCGACAGAACGCGCCACTTCGATTAAATGAATGGCATCAATTATTCCGATACCACGGCCTGTAACTTTTCCCTTTATAGCCTGAACATACAACAGGCTTGGATTCATGCGGGTTTCGGGATTTACAAACCAGGCTTCAAGGTGTTTTTGCGTGGCTTCGGCAAATTTCTTATCGCCGGTTAAGAAATACGCAGAGGTTTGCATTCCGACAATCTGGCTCAACCGAATCATTGCCAAACGGTGAGCCACAAAATTTTCGGGATTGGTTTGCCCGTCTTTCTGAATATACGGTCCATAGGGATTTTCTGGGTCGGGCCACCAGTAATCGCCTTCGGAATAAAAATCGTGTGAATTACCTGCACTGCGTTCGCAAACTGACTGTGTTACTGTTACCGGTAAACTATCGAGATAAGCGGTGGCAGTTTCGATTATGTATTGTTGTTCGGCTGTTGAAATGTACGGAACCGGTGATTTGTTTTGGCAACCGTAAATAGCGGTTAAAATGTATATAATAACAACTTTATTTAAAATTCTGAATTTCATAATTATCACTGAATTAAGAATTAATGGCTAAAGCCGAATATAAAATTCATTTAAAACCCCAGGCTAAAGCCTGGGGCTATATTTACTTAGCTTCAGTAATCACAATCTCATTTTTACCAGTTGTTTTCTGGTTATTTATGGTGAAAACAATTCTTGTAATTGTAGTCCAGTAGCGTTTTAAACCACTGTCGGTGATTTCGGTTACTTCGATTTTTGGCGTCAGATTTTTTGCGTTGTAATTCATGTTCAATGTAAAACCTTCGCCTTCGAGTGATAGAATTCCTGCGCCATTATCACTCACTTTGCAATTGGTTACAAAGTTTAAAGTTGAAGGTATTTTTACCTCTTTTAAACTGTAATTATCCTGAATTGTAAACTTTTTCCCGCGTTCGAGCGTGTAAGTGCGAATCCATTTATTTACGCCTGCTTCTTCGGGATAAGCTTTAAAAATATCGGTGGAGAAAACTGCTTTTTTTGCATCGGCATTAAAAGTAGAATTGCTTGCCACAAATTCGCGTCCTTCCTTTTGATCGACACCATTAATTTTTGGCAGGTTGTGGTATTGCGACTGCATGGTCCAGATTTCGTAACGGCGACTGCTAAATGTTTTGGCAGTGTAAGTTTCGCGGCCAATATCAACCAGACAGGGTTTTCCATTGAAATACAAAACGCAGGTTCCCAAGTCGTTGTGGTTGTGACTTTCGGCATTGTGTCCGCCTTTGGCAGCAAAAAAGAAACCATCAGACGAACCAGCCTTATCACGGGCGCCGGCAACCTGTGTTTCGGGCAGCCAAAAATCGCTGATCAAAGCATCTTCGGCTTCGGCATTTTCAATCTCCTTGAGGTGCATCAGTTGCATAATTTGTTCGTCCACTTTTCCTTCAGGAAGATCTTTTCCCCAATCCTGTTTTTTGGCCAGAAATGCGCCAAACTTTTGCATAACCGGGTCACCAATATCTTTTCCGTAACTGTAAATAATTTGCGGACGACCACCGGTTGTTGCATCGGCATCGGCAAAATTGATGAAGTACGGATATTCAATGTAAGCCTTGTAAATATAGCTTCCCATATTTTTTACAAGCTGGTTGTCATAAACATCAAACTTGCCGTCGGTAGCCCTTTTGAGTAAATCAAGACATTGATACAAAGAAGCACCTGCCCTGCCCCAGTAGGAAGGGCCTTCGTCGCAACCACCGTCATTGGGGTAAACATTGATAAACTGGTCGAGCGATTTAACAACCTTTTCAACCCCTTTTATTTTTTTTGCCTGATCGTCTTCCAGGATTAAAATCGCCGTAAGCATATTGTGGTTTGTCCATGGATTCCAGTTGTTTACGTCGCGACTGCCATCCAAACCCTGCCACCAGAAATCGTTGCGCTCATAATATGGAATTACAGCTTTTTTCATGATTTCATCTTTCAACCGTTTCGCAATAAGTGGATGGATTTTATCGAATTCATCTTTAAACAAAAACCAGGTCCACGAAAGGATATTTGTGATTTCTCCAACACCGAGATCAATTACAGGTTCATCGGCATCGGGCAGACCATGTGGCGCTTTTTGTGCAGTCAGGTGCGCCGACCAGCCCCACCAGGTTTGCTCGCTGTAATACCAAACGCCGTTAACAATCTGGTCGGTAAAACGGCCTTTGCCTTCAGCCAGTTCGCCCATTACCAGCGCCATTAAAGCAGCACGCGGAGCTGCATACACTTCCTGCCGGCGGTCGCCCGAACGGATAATTTCGAGATAATCCGTTGCTTTTACAACCGGCCAGTTGTAATCAAGCGACTTTTCAGCTTCTTCAATATATTGCTTTTTTAATCCCTCGGGAAGATTGTTCCAGAAAGTACGGTTTTGATAATTCGGAAAACCAATTTCGGAGAAGTTTTTTACCAATGCCTGGGCCAGATTAATTTGTTGTTCTTCTTTTTGAAGCACATCACGTTGTTCTTTTGAAAAGCCACTGATTGCAAATGTGCAAAACAGGACAAGAATGAATAGTTTTTTCATGATTTTATTTTTTTAGTTGAATTTAGATCGTATTTATTATAAAAGTCCTCCAGTTGATAAATATACAAAGAATCTCAAATCGTTTATTTTTTCTTTTCAATTCGTTCTTCAGATATTTGTTCTATCTACCCGTCAAGCGGTTTTGAACCGCTGGACGGGTTTCACACCTTTTTCCATCAATTCTCCTTTAAAAAATCTTTCCCCCACTTTTCCCTTAAAACGGTTGAAAGCTGTTCAACTGTTTCTTTATATTCCGGCTTTTCGGCAAGATTGTACAACTCAAGCGAGTCGGTAGCATGGTCAAACAACATGCGGGCATAAGGCACTCCGCTGTCGTTTGTAAATTCGGTGTAAAACTGCGTTCCCTGGATGAGGGTGACAGCATTCATATATTTAGAGACTGCGTAATCTTTCTGCCTTGAACCGCCATTAATCAGCGAAACAAAACTTTCGCCTTCCAAATGTGAAGGTTTTTCGATTCCGGCCAATTCGCAAAGACTGGGATAAATATCGATATATTCAGTTATTGCTTCGGTTCTTTCACCCTTTGTTTTGCCTGGAACTTTTAAGATTAAAGGTGTTCGCAATGAAGATTCAAATGTACAATGTTTGCACCACATCATGTGGTCACCAAGATTCCAGCCGTGGTCGCCCCATAAAATTACAATTGTATTTTCGGCAAGGCCCAATGTTTCAAGTTCATCCAACACTTTTCCAACCTGCGCATCCAGATAACTCACACAGGCGTAGTAACCATGAATCAATTCCTTCGCCATTTCATCACTCACAGGACCTGTTTTTGGGACTTCAGCATAGTTCCTGAGTTCACCAAAATTATGGAAAGCCGCTGGCGGTGTTGATTCAGGCTGAAGGTAGTTTTCGGGTAACGAAATATCTTCACGTTTGTACAAATCCCAGTATTTTGAAGGCGCATTAAAAGGCAGATGCGGTTTCATAAAACCAACTGCCAGGAAAAAAGGCTGATTTTTTTCCTTTAACTTTCTGAGGTCGTTGATCGCTTTCGCAGCAATTTCGCCATCTTTATAAGCTTCGTCAGGCACATCAGCATTCTCAAAAGGTAATCCGCGGGTCTTACCTTCTTCACCAAGTACAATGTTTGATTCGAGCACATAATTGTTCAGTTTTGAATGCCAGATTTCGTCCCAGGCTAAACTGTCATCCTTTCCATAATGATATACTTTCCCATTGGAAATTGTTGTGTAACCATTGTTTTTAAAAGTCATCGGGAGTGAAGGATTACCCGGCATCTCCTCATCCTTTTTTGTATCGAAATCGAGAAAACGATGGCGTGTCGGGCGGGTGCCGGTGAGCAAACTTGCCCGCGATGCACCACATACAGGCACATTGCAATACGCCCGGTCAAAAACCAGACTTTGTTCAGCCAGCTTATCGAGGTTGGGCGATACAATATGTGTTGCACCGTAAAAATTGAGTTCAGGTCGAAGATCATCTACAGCAATAAAAAGAATGTTGGGTTTTGCACTTGCCGTTTCTTTTTTATCCTGAGTTGAAGCGCAGGAAAAAAGAAGAAAAAAGCCGATTAGCAGCATAAAAAATAAGGTTGTTTTCTTCATAAAATTTATTCTTTACTTTTTCAACAGGTTGAATTTTCCAAACTTTAAATTCATTTCCTGTTTTATATTTCTGTTATTGAAAAATATTCAAAAAACACAAAAGGAGATATTTTCGAAATAAAATGAAAGAACGTAAACGCTACATTTTCACGGTAAAACTATATTTCCCCGATCCCAATTCCTTTGGTTCTTTTGAATCTGGTAAAACTACAGTTGCCGTTGTATTTGCCGGAATTTCAACATCGTATATAAAATTTCCACCGTCGATTTTCCATGCCGATTTTATTTTACCAAACATCGATTCTAATTCAGCCTCAGCATTTGTTAAACCACCACCGGGGTGCGGCGCCAATTTAAAATGTTTGTATCCTGGATTTTCTTTATCGATCTCAATACCGGCAACATGAGTATATAGCCACTCTCCAATTGCCCCGTAAGCATAATGATTAAAACTGTTCATGCCAACAGTCTGGAAGGTTCCGTCTGGTTTTTGTCCGTCCCAGCGTTCCCAGATAGTTGTAGCTCCCTGTGTTATCGGATACAGCCATGATGGATATTCCTTTCGGTTCAGGAGCATAAAAGCCAGATCATCGTAACCCTGATTCGACAATGTTTTGCAAAGAAGCGGAGTGCCAACAAAACCAGTTGTAAGGTGTCCCATTTTTTTAACATCATCAGCCAAATACTTTGCTGTTTTTGGAATTAAGTTTTCAGGAAGCAAGTCAAATGCAAGTGCAAGTGAATAAGCAGTTTGTGTTGGCGATATTAACCTGCCTGCCGGTGTAACAAATTCACCTACAAAGGCCATTTTAATTTTGGCTGACAGATCGGAATATTTTTTAGCATCTTCATTATTCCCGATGATTCCTGCTATTTCAGAAAGTAATCCACTCGAATATTTGAAATAAGCCGTGGCAATCAAATCCTTTTCGGTGGTTGCGCCAGTGTAACTTGAACTTGTTGAAGCAAAGGCTAGCCAATCGCCATAATGACCATCATTTGTCCACAAATAATCTTCCCCTGCCCTGGTCTCCATATATTCAACCCATTTTTTCATACTTGCATACTGCTCTTCCAAAATTCGTTTATCCCCATAGGACAAATACATTGTCCACGGAACAATTAAAGCAGCATCAGCCCACGCTGTTGAGCCGCCACGACCGGCGCGGACATCGGGAATTACATCAGGTACTTTTCCATTTGCCAGTTGATCAGCAGCCAAATCTTTGAGCCATTTTGTATAAAATGCGGCAACATCGAAATTAAAAGCTGCAGTTGGTGCAAAAACCTGTGCATCGCCCGTCCAGCCAAGTCGTTCATCGCGTTGCGGACAATCGGTGGGCACATCCAGAAAATTTCCTTTTTGCCCCCACTGAATGTTATGCTGCAATTGATTTATCATCGGATCGGAACAGGAAAACGCCCCTGTTGGATTCATGGCAGAATGAATTACCACCCCTGTTATCTGATCCAGTTTTGGTGTTTGTGTGAAACCTTCGAGTTTGACAAAACGAAATCCGTGAAAAGTAAAATTTGGCTCCCAGATTTCCTCACCTTCACCTTTTAAAATATAAGTATCCGTGCATTTTGCAGCACGGAGATTTTCCATATAAAAGTTTCCTTCCTTGTCCAAAACCTCAGCAAACTTTAAAGTTATTCGATCACCTTTTTCCCCTAGTACTTTCAGGCGAACCCAACCTACCATATTTTGCCCCATATCGAAAACGATTTCGCCCTTTGGTGTGGTAATTATTTTTTGAGGCTTAAGTTCTTCTATAGCTTTTACCGGAACTCCCCTTTGAGCGAATAAAATATCTTTTGAATGATCGATAATAGATACATCTTCCCATTTTCCTGCATCATATCCTGTGTTAGTCCAACCATACATTTCCAGACGGGCATCATAAATTTCACCATTATAAATGTCAGATTCAAGAATTGCCCCAGTATTTACTTTCCAGCTTTTGTCGGTTATTATTGTTTCCGAACTTCCATCGGTATAAAGTATTTGAAGTTGAAGCAGCAAAGCCAGCTTATCGCCATAACAAAGATTCTTTGCTATACTTCCTCTAAACCAACCATCTCCGACAATTGCCCCAATAGAATTTTTATCAATCAGAATTGAGGTAACATCGTAAGTTTGATACTGGAGGCGTTTGTTGTAAGTGGTCCAACCAGGAGTAAATAAATCGTCACTTACCTTTTTCCCGTTGATATATAACTGATAAAGCCCCAGAGAAGTAACATAAACACGGGCAGATTTCACCTTCTTTTTTAGCTGAAATTCCTTCCTGAAATACTGACCTGGTTTTGAACCTTCTTTTTCGATTTCGTTGCCTAAAGCTATCCAGTTGGCTTTCCAGGTTTCGGGCTCCAAAATCCCCATTTCCCAAAATGCCGGTTCGCTCCAGTCGGTAACTTTGCTGTTGTTATCCCAAATCCTTACCTGCCAGTATGCCCGTTCCATTGATTTCAGTGGCAAACCACCAAATTCAACATTTACTGACTTGTCGCTTTCCACTTTCCCTGAAGTCCAGATTAAAGCACTTTTTTTATTGAGATTTTGCGGGGAATCAGCAACCCTGATTTCGAAGGCTGACTGTTTTACATTTTGCCCATCGGAAATAATTTGCCAGCTAAACCGAGGCTTTGAAACATCAATACCAATGGGATTTTCGAGGTATTCTGTCACTAATTTTGTTACCTGGGTTTTTGCATTTGCCGTAATTGTAAAAATCGACAGAAACAACATGGATAAAAACAGTTTTAATCCCTTCATCTTTAATAATTCTTTTATTTTTCGAAATAATCTTATAAAATATTCACTTTTGAATTTTTAAAACGAATTCACTTTTACTTCAATCTCATTTACACCAGGATTTAAACGGATAGTTCCAAAAGAAAGATTTACTGATTCTCCGTTAACTGTAACCACATCTTCTGTTGAAAATCCGGCGTTGAATTCACCCACCATATTTGCGGGTATTTCGATTGAATATTGTGTCAAACGGTCGTTCACTCTTGTATATTCGCCTTTGATTTGGCCTTTAATTGTGGGAACAACAATTGAGCTGTTTTTCAAACTACCTATTTGCGGTTTTATTGAAACCACACCAAATCCGGGTGTTTTGGGTTGAATTCCCCATAAACCGCGAGGAATTATATTTGCCGGAGCAGCGCCCCAGGCATGGTTCCAGTCGGAGTTGGGTTTGTATTTCATATCCCATGCTTCCATTGAAATTGTTGAACCTACTTTTATCATGTTATACCAGCTTCTGTCGTTTGTGACGGTCATCAGTTCAAGCGCGTAATCGGCAGCTCCGGCGTTGTAAAGTGCCTCCATTAAAAACTGTGCACCGTAAACACTACATCCCATTCCACGGGTTTTTATGTAATCGGCAACCTGTTTTTTGTAAGCATCGGGAACAATTCCAAAGGCAAGCGGCAACATGTTGGAGTGAATGGCGCCATGGTCGGTTTCAATTCCATCTTTATAAAAACCACCTTCTTTATCAAATAAAAATTCATTCACTGATTTTTTCACTTTTGCGGCGCGCATTTCAAAATTAAGTTCCTCTTCGGGCTTGTTTAAAACGCGGGCAAATTCGGCCATAATTTTCATATTCTGATAGTAGAAGCTGTTGATTACCGTGCTTATTGGTGTAAACACAAATCCATCCCGTTCGCCCTGTGGCCAGTCTTTTGGCAATTTCCAACCCGTATCTTTTTGTGCCGGTGGCCAGTCAACTATGTCGCGAACACGTTGTGTTGTATCAGCAAATCCCAGTTTTGCCATAAATTCACCATTCATTTTTGGCGAACCTGTACTAATTAAACCATGCTGAAATTCAAGTTCCATGAGCGTTTTGTATTTCAAGGACTCGTAATATTTCTCGATTAACTCTGAGTTTCCTGTGTACATATAATCCTGATAAAATAGTAACGCCACATGCAGTTGCCACTCAGTTGGCCAGGTTGGGAAGTCCATAAAATATTCGATGGTTTTTCGTGCGATTGCATATTCATTGTCAACCGAATAGTGACTGAGTTGATTTAAGTAGGCATCGGCTTCATATGGAATCCGTTCGCGATCACCATCAACATAATATCCGGCAAAAGAAGTTGCTTTTTGCGAATATTTGCAAAGGTCCCAAACCTGGTTCAAAATACTGTCGGAACTTGTAAAAGAGCTGGTTGTGTTGTCGAAATAGTTGAAATAGGCGATTTGGGACAGATTATCAGCTTCCAATTCGAAGATCCTTGACTTAGGAAAGTCAAGGTCCCGGTCCCTTTCAATTTCAACATATCTAAATGGAGTGATAACAGGAAATGAATCGGGCAATGCAACTGCCACAGATTTTGTATTTCGTTCATCGGGAACAAGTTCGATTTGGTAATTTGATTTTTCGGGAGTTACTTTCAGTTTCAATTCCGTAAACCGGATTGTTCCGCCGGGATTTTTGTCGATTTTACCGTCAAGCAGCTTTTCACCCAAACGGATTATTAAAGTTTCAGGGGATTTTGCAGAATAATTGATTTCAAGTGTTCCAAAAGCATCCTTTCCAAAATCGGTAAAATAACTTCCATCGCTGTTCTTTTTAAAATCGACAGGTTTTATTTTTTCAATTTGAAACCAGTTGTGAGAAGTTAATTTTTCGCCAAAAACACCTGTTGTAAATTGTTGTGAAGCTGAATATTCCGAGAGTCGGTTGTCTTTGTCAAAAACGCGCACTTTCCAGAAATATGTGGTATTTGGTTTTAAAGGTTCGCTCCCCAATTCAACATCAGTTGATTGGCTGCTTCGCACATTTCCACTGTTCCAGTCATCGCCAATGTTGTTGTCAATTTTTTCTTTTGATGACGAAACAAGTATTTGATACCCTTTTTGAATTACTGCTTCCTTTGGTACGATCCAGCTAAACTCAGGTTTACTGTCAATTATTTTTGTGAAACGCGGCTCACGAATGTATTCAATAGTTAAACCTGATGGAATTCCTGAATACGGGTCGGCATATTTTTTTGCCAGTTCATCGTTTTTACGGCGAAATTCCAGAAGTACTTTTTGATATTCGGATTTGGTTGCCAGATTAATTATTTCTTTGGGATCATTCTTTAGATTATACAGTTCTTCTGAAGATTTATCGTTTACATAACGCATATATTTCCATTCGGCAGTTCGCACTCCTTCGCTTGGAGGAATGTTTTCAAACTCCCAAAGATGTTCGATTAAAATTGTGTCGCGGTTGAGCGATTTTTCTTTTCCCGAAATAATTGGCACCAAACTTTTTCCCTGATATGCAGCCGGAATATTTACACCTGCCAAATCTAAAATCGTTGCTGAAACATCAATATTCAAGGCCATTTTATCTGAATTCAAATGTTTATTCACGCGCGGATCGTAAATAATCAGCGGAACACGGATAGAATTATCGTACATCAGCCATTTCCCGGCAAGTTGTCTTTCACCCAGAAAATAACCGTTGTCGCCCAGCAATATAATTACAGTGTTTTTGTCGCGACCGGTTTCAGCAAGCTTTTTCCTTATTTTGGCAATCTCGAGGTCGATACCGTAAATCATTCGATAGTAACCTTTAACACTGTGCTGGTATTTTTCCGGAGTATCAAATCTCCATGTCCAGCGCAGGCGGTTAAAACCCTCACGGACTTGTAATGGCAAAGCATTAAAATACTTATCGTCAGCCAAATCCGCCGCAGGAATTTCCATATTCTTATATAAATTACCGGATTCCTCCTGCCAGAAATATTGATCAGGAGCATTATCATGAGCATGCGGCGCACTAAAGCTCAACGATAAACAAAATGGTTTACCGGTGGGGGCTTTATCAATAAAGTCGAGTGCCTGTTGTCCTGTATATCGCGTGAGATGTACCGTGTCTTCACCCAGTTTTTTGTAAAAATATCCGCGGCGATCTGGAAATTGACTATTTCTGTCATAATCATCTATCACATCAAAAAGTTTTTCCTTCTCCGAAAAGTTCACCCCAAATTTTCCAAAAAAACCTGTGAAATAACCGGCATCTTTTAACAATTTAGGATAAGCCGTTTCCATAAATTCGTTGCGCATATCACCTGTTTGAAAAGTGTATTTGTGTGTGCGCTCGTGTAAACCGCTAAAAATACTGGCACGACTGGCAGCACAAATAGGCGTAGTTACAATTGCATGGCTAAAATATGCACCTGTTTCAGCCAGTTTATCCATTTCGGGGGTTTGTATCATTTTATTGCCTGCATAATGAAGCGCATCAAACCGCTGATCATCAGTAAGAATGAAAATGATATTGGGTTTTCCATCAATCGATTTATCCTTTTTCAGGCTAAAAGCAACAGGTATTTCGAAAAGAAAAAAAAATGTAATTAGTAATGCTAATTGGTTTAGTTTCATCAGATTTAAATTTTATTTGTGCTGTAGAAATATTAGTTTCAATAACAAATCTTCATTCCATTATTATAAAACCAAAATTAAAGACAGGGTGTAAAATACTAAAAAATTAATTCCTTTCAGTTCTTCAATTGCCGTATTTTATAAACATTTAATTGAGTAAATATTCATATTGTAAAATTACTATTCTCATCATCTGAAATTCTGCTCAAAAAAAACCTCCGGAACAAAATCCGAAGGTTTATATCTAAATTGCCTGTGTTTTATTATTAACAAAAGGTAGTTAAACAATTGATTTATTTAATTATAAACACAGTTATTCTACCAATTCCTTTGTCTTAAAATTAATTTTCCAGCAGACCATCATCCAACCATTTTTTCAAGATTGCTATATTTTCCGCAGATAGTTTTGATCCACTTTTTGGCATAAATCCTGTTGCTCCCGTATCGCGTTGTACACGGTCAAGAATTACATTGATTTTAGCTTTTGCCTGTGCATATTGATCCCATTTGTTTGGATTAGCGCCACCTGCAAGATGACAAGGAGTACACGAATTAACTAAAATTGATTTCACATCAGCATTATAAGTCGTCTTTAAAACATTGACAGTTATAATTATGATTGTCGCAGAACCTGTAACACCATTACTGGTTGGAATGACAGTATAAGTTGCAGTACCTGTTGTTAGTCCTGTTACTGTAAGTGTCTGGGCAATGTTCGATCCACTTCCATCGGTGGCCCCGGTTACTCCATTCTGCACAACTGTCCAGGAAAATGTTGTTCCGGAAATGTCGCTGGTAAGTGCGACAGAAGTCGCTGTTCCTGAATTGATAACTTGTGATGCCGGGGTCGCTGTTGCTACCGGCTTCATTGGTTCATCATCGTCACAGGCATTCATTACAAATGCTAATGACAATACCAAAAGAATTGATAAAAATCTGTTTTTCATAGTTTTTGATTTATTTGTTAATACTAAAATGTCAACTAAAATGTCATTATTATAATATTATTAAAGGTCAAAAACTTTAACATAAAAGGAGACTGATTGTTTAAGACAAAAAGGTATTTATTTATGCTTGATTAATAAATTTTAAATATTTATTTAACTACAACCAATTTCCTGATATCTGAATTCACTTTTACGAAATACACACCTGGTTGCCCAATTAGAGATACCGGAATTTTGATTTCTGGATCAGGATTCGGATTGGAATATACCACCGCCCCAATTGAATTGTAAATGAATAAGGATGAATTGACAGAATATAATTTCACTGTAACAAAATCGGTTGCCGGATTAGGAAAAACTTCAAACTTAACGGCCTTAAGCGATTCTTCAAAGATAGCTGTGGTCAAATTACTTCCTGTAAACCTGAATGATTTTAACTGCATCAGGTTTCCGGAACCATCGCCTTTAAACCAAAGATAAACATCGTGATTTCCTTTAATTTCGGGCACTTCAGCAGTAAATGTTTTGTAAGTGTTTATTCCTCCCGTGAACGAAACAGTACAATCGGCGATTTTTGTTCCTGTTTCCAAAGAATCAAGCCAGACTTCGATTGTGGCTGAATTAACCACGGAAGATGCCGTGGCCTCGAATGTTAATGATTTCACAGAATAATCATCATTCCCGAATTCAACACCGGCATACAATGCCCAGTCGTTATTATTTATTGATACCAGTGGAGCAATGCCTTGCACAGTATTTCCCTTTGTCGTTCCATACTGGTTGGCAGGACATTCGGCCAAAATGGGTGTGTAGGCGTCGCGGTAAATATACAGGTCGAACCAGGCGATGCCAGTTCCCTGAACATATAATCCCTGCAATGTTCCGGTAAACGATGAAAAGTCGGAATAAGAATCAATCACCGACACATTGAATGCCTGGCCTACTTTTGTCCAGTTGAACCCGTCTGAACTGAAATACCCGTTTATGCTATGGTTTATCCTCTCCATTTTCAGCCACAAAGTATCGCCGATATTATTTTCCACTTCATAAACTGTGTTTTCGAAACTAAAGACTACTGCCTTTTTCCCTTCATTGTTCATCGAGCTCACCAGTTTAACAAATTTGGTTTCATCACCCCGCAATAATCTCAATCCAGCCTGATCATCCTTTGATTTTGGGTTAAAATCGATCCTTGTGATAAGCGAATAATTGTGTTCGCCATCGTACTTTATTACAGTGTTTCCCTTTGAAGCAGTTTTAGGCGACAACCGAAGCCACCCCGGACGATCGGTTAGCGAGTATTTCCCTGAAGCGGTGTAACCCAGTGAAGACCATTCGGGATGAAGTTTTACAGATGAGAAATCGTCGGATTTGGGAACCATCCAGGGAATTCCGCTACTTGGGAGTTTGGGGGCAGTAAACGATTTATTGACAGGATAATCCGCAACAGGCCGTCCGATAGCATTGTACCGAACCTGGTTCAGTAAACCTTGTCGTCCCTGCCCTTTCCAGTCGTTTTTAGCATATATCGGATGAATGACCCATGAAGTGCTGTCGTCGATCATTACTGCGGGAGAAGCATGGTTCGGACTGGTAAAAAGTGAGGATGATTTCTGAGGATCGCTTTCGTTAAAAAAATCACCTAACATTTCCCACGCAGCCTGATCGGCAGTTAATGTTTTACTTCGCATTACCTTCTGCCCTCCCGACAGATCGCGGGCAAACGAATAATAATAGTATCCATCGTATTTCCACATCACCGGACCCTCAGCCCAACTGTATGGTAAAGAAGGTGAAGGATTTAGCCACTTCAAATCGTACACAACACCGGTAGGTTGCCCGCTGCTTCCCAGTTCGACAATTCCGCCATTGGGTTGGCCATTTTTTACAACCAGATACCATTTATTGTTATCATCGATGAATATTGAATTGTCGTAGCCTAATCCATATGGAAGACTTGATGGGTTGTTCACTTTAACCGGGGTGCTCCAGGGTCCTTTAGGATCGTCGGCTTTTACAAAATGCATTGTATTTGCCCTCGAAAAGAAATCCCACCACTTTCCGTTGTAATATACAACGTGCCCTCCCCAGCATCCACCCCCCGGAGTATCGCCAAAACCAGTCCAAGATGCGCTTACCGGCTGGGCAATGGCTTCCCAGTGAACAAGGTCGGTTGAATGGTAAATCACCGGAGTAACATTGAAAGACGAACCCGTGGTATAAAAATCACTTCCTACTTTTGTGAGTGTACAATCGGGATGATCGCCCGGGATTACCGGATTCATATAGGTTTTAAAAGATGGACTCTGTGCTGTTACTTTCAGATTTGCGAGGACAAACAAAAAGCAACTCAAAAACAAAAATTTGGCGGCAAACAATGATTTCAAGTTTTTCAAGGTTGAATTCAGTTTTAAAAAGTTAAAAAAGCAAAGTTAGCTGATTTAATGTTTTACAGGTATCAATTTTGCCGCTAAATAAGCCATTGTCAAATATGCGCCTGCCAGGTCAACAATGGTAAACCAAAGCGGAGATGGAAGCATTAACACATTGGCAATTCCTCCTGCGAGGAAAAATATACCAATTATTAAAGCAAACATCATTTTGCGGTTTGCAGCGATTAATGCTGCCAACATCGCCCCCACGAAAGTTCCCAATGCATGCGCCAGAAAAGGCATGATAAAATGTTTTGGTTGAAAGAGATGCATTGCAGCTTTTAACCCTTCGCTGGTGGTTACATCCGCCCCTTCGGGAGGTGGAATAACTGAGCTGCTAATCATAATGATTCCCATGTTTACAGCGCTTCCAGCAACCAGACCCACTAAAACAGCAATAATATTTTTTAAAACCGGATTCATTTTTAAAAGTTTTTTATGTTAACAAAATTCAAAATTTTATGACAAAAACCGGGATTACTACCAAATCCAGTAAGTAATTATAAATGCCACAACCAATAGTGAAGCCAAGTGATATCCAGTATTAATAAAGAAAAGTTTCCACGATTTTTTCTCCCAAACCGTTGAACCCAAATCGCCAGGTAAATAAAAACCAAGCCAGGTAAAAATCGATGAATTTAAGGCACTTGCAAATGGACTCATATCGTCCATTCCCGGCACAAATTTCCAGGCTGCAATGTTATGCGACAATACATAAGCCAACAGAAAATTTCCGATTATCATAAATGCCATACCTTTAAGCATCACTTTCATATCGGGTTTTTCGTTGGGATCATAACCCATCTCTCTTCCCCAAACTTTACCAAAAAGTGGTGTGTACCAAACAAAACCAAGAATGAAATTTGCAATCACTGCAACGAGGATTGCCATCATGTTAATCTCAAGTTCCATAATTTCAGTTTTTTAAATGTTTATAAATCAAGTTCTTTTCTTCTTTTTCTTTTTCGAGGATTTTGCATATTTATTGAAATCGAGGCAAAGGTTTATCCAGTATTCAAAATCTGTATTGGTTTTTATTCCGGTTTCGTCAATCAAAACATATCCTTTCATGGGTCGTTTTGTAAAATCCATTGTCCGGCAACCTCTCAATTCAACAGCAGTTTCATGAAATTCAGGGTCAATGCGACACATCATTTCATCCTTGATAATGCCAACGCACATTTTATTGTTTACCATAAATGTTAAACCACCCATCATTGCTTTTTCTTCAATGTCGGGTATATCGGCAAGTCTAACGCGGATTCTGTTTGCCAAACTTTCATTATACGCCATCCTGAAATTCGTTTAATATTATAGAAACTAAATTCTTCAAAATATGATTTTTAGATAAATGAATCGTTTACTACCTCATAAATTTATTTAGTCAGTTATATTTTGGTTTATACTTCAGTACAACAATTCCGCAATTAAACTTTGTTGATTCTAATAATTTCAAATTTTGCATGCCTTCAAGTTCACTGAATACTGTCATTCCTTTGCCTATTACAACAGGATTGACAAACAAATGAAACTCATCTATCAGTCTGTATTTAACCAATTCCGACACGAAGTTTGCCCCACCATAAGCGATAATATCTTTTCCTTTCTTAGCTTTCAGTTGATTTATTTCATCAACCAAATCGCCTTTTGCCAAATAAGTATTATTCCAGGTTTTGATAATTGCATCCGATTTGTTGAGTGTTTTAGAGAACACAATTTTTTTTGTATTAGTAAATTTTCTGCCGGCAGAATTTTCCGAATCATCAGGATTTCCAGCAACATTAGCCCAGTGTGGAATAAAACCCTCGGCAAGTTTTCTGCCCAGTACAATACAATCTACAGGTTCTGTAATATCTGTCACATACTGTTTCAATTCCTCATCCCAATTCCAAACCATCCAATCCATTTCACCAATTGGTCCGGAAATAAATCCATCTATGGTTATTTGTACCTGAAGCTTTAGTTTCCTCATTAAAAGACTGTTTTGTATGATATAAACATTCAGGGTTTATAAAAGTTTAACCTACATTATCTGATGATATGTTGAGAATAATGCTACAAAACCTTTAAAAAAGTACTAGGAATGAGAAAATTAAAAACAGGAGAAAAAATTATAATTCAAGGGCTTCTTTCATTTTTTTAATTTGTAATGGACTTCCCAATACAAAAAGCTGGTCATTACGCGAAACAATCATTTTAGGATCAGGGTTAAAAATATATCGTGCACCTCCGGTTTTAATACCAATTATATTTGCACCCGACATTTCCCGCACTTTTAAATCATTTATCGATTTACCAACAAATTGTTGGGCGAGGTTTCGGCAGGAAATCTCCTCAAGGTTCACATCCTGTGTTTTTTGAAATAGAATATTATCCAAAAACTCAACAACATCGGGCTGATGAACCAATTTCGCCATTCGCTGGCCACCAATTCGTTCGGGCATAATTACATTTGTAGCACCGGCACGCTTCAGTTTCATCTGTGACCCTATTTCAGAAGCCCGGCTAATTACAGTTAATCCAGGATTCATGCTACGCGCGGTTAGTACAACAAAAACATTGTCGGCATCATTTGGTGTAGTAGCAATTAATGCGCGGGCATCATAAATACGTGCCTGCTCCAAAACTTCCTCATGAGTAGCATCTCCTTTAATGTACAGAAGTCCCCGATCTTCCCTAATTCTCGCAATAACATTGTCTCGTCTGTCAATAATAACAAAATCAACACCATGCTCGGCCAGTTCAACGGCTGCCTGCTCGCCGTTTCTACCATAACCAACAATTATTACGTGGTTTTTCAGTTTTTCAATTTTTTTGTCCACCCTGTAAGTTTTTATGTAATTAGTCAAATCGCCATCAAAAACAAAACGTGCTATACTTGTTCCAACATAAGCCAAAGTACCTAAACTTGTAACAATCAAACCCATCGTAAAAATTTTACCTCCCGTTGAAAGTGGGCCAACCTCTTTAAAACCAACTGTTGCAATGGTAATAATTGTCATGTACAAACAGTCGATTATCTCCCAGCCTTCAATTAAATGGTAACCCAAAGTACCAATACTAATAAGCGAAACAAGCACCCCCACACCAATTTTGATGGTCAGGGTTGATTCTTCCCGAAACTTATTGTAATACTGTTGACTCATTTACTTTCCGTGCTTTTTACCAATTTAACTCCGATTTGGCAATTTAAACATTTTTTCCGTTCACAGAATTTATTCTTGAGTTGAAGGAGTGCCTGACTTTCGAATGCAGAACGTGCATTTACCCCTAATTTCCCCCACTTTTCTATTATCGAATTTTGTTCAGAAGGTAGTTGTTCCAGAAACTCAAGCGCCCGGTTTTTTAAGAATTCCTTATTTTGTTTTTCACCATAAACAAAAAGAAACGGAATCACTACATTTATAATCAGCATATCAACTGAAGTTTCGCCAAGTTCCTTTATTGAATTCCTTGTGGATTTTTTGTTGAAACTGTAATGCGAATTCCAGTATTCTGAAGCTTCAACTTTGAAAAGTTTTTTCAGAATATTTAAATCTTCAATTTCAATTATTTTCGAAAATAAACCATGCGAACGATGAATTAATGCGGCAAATTGTGAAATCCTTACGGTTGGAAAATTGCCCGGACGCAAACGCATAAATTTCCATAAATGACTTTCGATGCCTTTGAGTTGGTATTTTTTGTATAAAAATGAATATTCGTTTCTTAAGTTGAGATAGTATTCATCTCCCAGAAGCTGGTCGTTTAGCAACCCGGAATTACCAAAAAGCAAAGCTTCAATTTGAAAAAGAGAACTTTTATGTTTTGCCAGAACTTCGAGTGGCAGCGACTTTGCGAGCAATTCAAATGGAACAGCATTTACTTTAAAGCCAAACATTCGGGCCAATGTCTGATAAAAAGTTGTATTCCAGTCGTTATTATTATGCTGAAGTCGTGATAAAATTTCATCTGTTTTGTTTTCAAGCCGTTCAATCATCAAACGGTTGAATCCGAGTTGCAAAATAATAGGATCGATTTTATGGAACTGGTTTTCGCAGGCAATCCAGGTTTTTGCGTTTAGCAGGTTTTGGTAATTTGTTTTCAATTGTTGAGGATATTTGAAAATCAGGGTTGGAATTTCTTCCAAATTATCCCTTAAAACTGGCTGATCGCTATTTTCAACTACATGTAAAATCACATTGTTGTAGGCTTTGTTTGATTGATGATTGTGTTTGTTCCAGTCGCTTGCATTTTTGTGGATTTCAATATTACCCACCCAAATTGTATCATCGATTTTTATTTTTGCGTTAAAAAAATCGGGGCCGGAATCAGTATTTCGCTTACCTGCATTTATAATTTCAAGTGGTTCACCGTTTACAGTTTGCAAGTTATCGACAGAAAAAAGCCTGTTTTCCCAAATGTATTGGAGAAATTCTTCGGGTATGATTTCCGGGGTATTCATTGTTTGTTTTGCTTTAGTTAGTAAGTTTAAATTGCTCGAATATAATTTCTTATCTTAATTTCTGAAACAAATCCCACAAAACAATCCCTGCACTTACCGAAACGTTAAAAGAATGTTTGGTGCCAAACTGCGGGATTTCTATACTTCCATTACAAATATTAACAACTTTTTGCTGCACACCCTTTACTTCGTTGCCAAAAACAACTGCCACTTTCTCACCTTCTCCCGGCAAAAAATCAGGTAACATAATGCTATTTTCCACTTGTTCAATTGCAAAAACTTTATATCCGTTATTTTGAAGTTGTGCTATTGCTTCTTCTGTTTTTTCAAAATACTCCCACTCTACCGATTTTTCAGCATCGAGTGCGGTTTTATGGATTTCGGCATTTGGTGGTGTTGCAGTAATTCCGCATAAATATAATTTTTCGATTAACAAAGCATCTGACGTTCGAAACACCGAACCAATATTATTACAACTGCGAATATTATCGAGTATTACTACAAGAGGTGTTTTCGAAATCGATTTGTATTCATCGACAGACAAGCGGTTTAATTCGTTATTTCTAAGTTTTCGCATTTTCACAAAACTCTTTTTAATTGAAAATCACATTATACACAGTCAAGACTACCTGATTTCCACACGTTGGAGAAACTTCGTCGGGATTTCCTACCATTCAACTTCCGCTCTTCTCACCGGCATTGTCATACAACGAGCACCGCCACCGCCGCGTGCCAATTCGGAGCCGGCAATTAATACAACACACTTTTTATAATTATCCACCGAAACTTTACCTTCAATCACATCAACAGCCTTTAAAACTTCAAAACCATTGTTGCTCAATTCGTCGATAGTGTGGTTGTTCCGCTCATAACCAATTACTTTACCCGGGGCAAATGCAAAAAAGTTGGCACCACTATGGTATTGTTCGCGTTCCTGTATCCATGAATCGGTTGTTCCACCGCAAAAAACAGGTTTTAAATCGATTCCAACTTTTTGCAAAGCCACCAAAATATTTGGGTTTTCTTCAATTTTTGTCACTTTTCGGTTTTCAATTTGAATATGGATTGTTCGAAGTCGATTCATTTTTGTAATTATTGGCTCGTAAATCATGCACGAATCTGTATTTAAAAAGGTAAAAACCATATCGAGATGAATAAACGATTCGGGTGTTGACGGAAGTTCCTGAACAATAATATGCTGTTTTTCAGTTTTTAACTGCTTGATATTTTCAATTATAAAATCGATACCCTGCGTGCTGGTTCGTGCACCGGTTCCGATAACAAATACATTTTCGCGTGCGATTTGAAAATCACCTCCCTCCAATGTGGATTTTGGATTTATAATAATCCCCGGCTTAGGTTTTGCTGGATTTAGTGTTTTTGTTTCAAACAAGGGATGATTGTTAAAGATAGCATCCATAATCAGCGTTTCCCTTTCACGAACAGGATTGGCCATTTTGCCGATTATCATGTGATCGTTCATCCCCATTGCTGAATCGCGGGTAAAAAACAGATTGTGCAGGGGACGGAGTAAAAAGCGCTCGTTGGTTAAATAATTTGTGAGGTTGTTTTTCTCAAGCACCACCCCTTCTATTAATAAATTCGCCAAATCCCCGGCCTTTTTTTCAGCCAAAACAAAAGGATGACAAACATTTCCTTCGCTGTCGCAAATTTCTTTTAACAGCTTTATTTTTAAATTTTCATCATTCAAAATTTCGGCAAGCATTTTTTTTACATGAAATACTGAAGTAACCGATTTTAAAACTCCTTCAAGTAATGCAAATTCCTTTGAAGCTATTGAAAGGTTCAAAATATCGCTGTACAGCGCACGTTCAGCATTTTCGGGAGTCATATTTTCAACCTCAGAACCGGGTTGATGAATAATTACGCCTTCCAGTTTTCCAAATTCAGAATTAACGCAGGTCTTCATATTAATTGATTTTTTAGCTTTTAATAACCATTGCCAAAGATATAAACTTTGCAGAAGTGATAATTGCGGAATGAATTAAACGTTCTACTTTTATACCGTAAACTGAAGGGATTTGAAAAAAGGATTGTTCATATTGATTTTAGTTCTTGTTTCGCAGGTATTGAATGCGCAAAAACCTGATTCATCGAATCTTGTCATGGGAATAATTCATGGCAATGACACAATTATTTCGGTTAGGGTTAAGGAAATATGGGTTTTCCCTGAAAGGAAATTTTCGAGCAAAAGGGAACAAAAGTATTACTCACGATATGTTGCCAAAGTTAAAAAAGTTTATCCTCTTGCTCTGGAAGCAAAAATACTTTTGAAGCAATATGAACCTCAATATTATGCACTTACCAGTCAGCGCGACCGCCGTAAACTGATGAAAAACCTTGAACAGGAACTGCTTGACAAACACAAGGAGGAATTGAAAAAATGGTCGATTTCAGACGGAAAAATCCTTTTAAAATTGATTAATCGTGAAACAGACAGAACTGCATACACTTTAATTAAAGATTTCAGGGGCGACGTGAGCGCGGTGTTTTGGCAAGGTATTGCCCGGTTGTTCAAGAATAATTTAAAGGATGAATACAGCCCTTTTGACGAAGATAAACTACTGGAAGAGGTTGTGAAAAAAATTGAATCAGGTTATTATTGAAGATATTTGATTCATCTTACTCCAAATTCCTCTTCATACTGGTTGAAAAATGGGAAAATTTTATTTTTGTCAGCTTTATTCAGCAGAAATGTCAACGAAACTTCGCTCGTACCTCCCGAATCAGCTCGTAATCCGGAAACTGTAAAATCATAGCTGTAATTAAATTGCCAGCTTTTCTTCATAAAACCGACTACAAAAATTACTGCGTCATACCTCAACCCGAAATTTTGACGAAACCAGGTTCCTGCGGTTATACCCCGTTTTGTTGCGAAAATACCGTAATTAAATTGTTGAAACTGACCTTGCAATTGTGCAATAACCTGTGGTGAAATATCAAATTTTTTGCGGTTGTGTCCGAATAAATAAACCGGCAAACGGGCACCAAAATGTGCTGTGTACTTTCTGTCGAGTTTTGCAACATCATCGCTTCCAACATAGAACGACTGATTTGGTTCGGTTAAATGGTGAACTGCAACTCCATAAAACAATCGTTTACTATACATCAAAAATCCTGTTGAAAAATCTACAAAACTATAATTGGGATCTGTCAAAGTTGCCAATTCGTCTGAAGTTCCGTGAATTCCATAGTTTGCGTCAAGATTGTCAGCAAAAACCAACCTGCTTGTATTTAACGAATTTTGATTGAATCCAGCCTGAAAACCGCCATGCAACCTGTAATTTTCAGAAAGTTGTATAAAAACGGAATAAGAAAAATTAATTTGTAACGTATTTAAGATCCCGTCAGCCTGGGCATCATTTAAAACGTATCCGCCAATTCCTCCCTGCAACTTTTCAACAGGCATGTCAAACGCAGCACTATATGTTGTATATGCGTTATTAAACCCGTGCCATTGGTTGCGATACTGCAATGCAATTCGTGGGATTCCTATTGAACCGGAAAAAGCAGGATTAAGGTATAACGGGTTGGCGAAAAACTGCGAAAATGAAACATCCTGGGAGTTAGCATTGCCAATAAACAATGCAAAAAACAGTATTAACCCATATCGAAATTTTTCAACCACTATATTTCCCCCAAAAGTTAGAAATCAAATATAATTTTTTAAAATCAGCTTAACTAAAACATTGTATAAAAAAAGAGGCTGTCCGTCAACTGACGGACAACCCCTTAAAAATCTAACTAAACTAATCGCGTATAAACTAATCACCAAACTATTTCCAATTGCTATTGTCTGTCATCCAGTTTTCAACTAACAATTCTGATTCAATGTCCATTGAATTCAAATCCCATATTTTCTCATTCATCATCCAATTTTCAAGAGACATACCAGTTTCGGTTTCTTCAACAAAATTGTAGTTTGCATTCCAGGTTTCTGAGTTTGTCATCCAATTTTCAAGTTCTAAACCAGCTTCTGCTTCCTGCACAAAATCAGTGGTTTTCAAAGTGTTTGAGTTCCAAACTGCATCGCTGGTCATCCAATTTTCAATCTGAAGTGTTGACTCAATGTTTTCATGGCCTGAGGCTTTTACTTCTGTTCCTTCTGCTTTTACATTTCCTACCAATAATATAAGTGCGATAAATGTACCTGCTGTTAATTGTTTCATTGTAGTTTTCATATTTTCTGTTTTTTAAACGTTTCTTATTCTTTGTTCGTTTTCGTCTTAATAGACTATAAACTTGTACAAAGGTTACACGGAAAATTCTCAAAAAGCAGTGAAATCTTGTTAATGAAATCTAAACATCGGTGAAAGGCGAAATTCTAACGGTAAATTAAAACACTTTCGGGTATTTTATTCTCAAAGTTTGTCGGTAAATGGCGAAAAATTCCAAATACTGCCGAACCACTGCCTGACATTGATGCAAAAGTGGCTCCCAATTCGTAAAGAAGCTGTTTTAATTCTGCAATTTGAGGATGCAATAAGAATACATTTTTTTCAAAATCGTTAACTACCAGGTTCTTCCAATTTTCAACCGGATTTTTCACTATTTCAGTCAACCTGTATTTCGGATTTCGCGGAATTACATTTTTGTATGCTTCGGGGGTACTTACAGAAATATTAGGTTTTAATATTATTATCTCATAATCAGATAGATCGAGTTCGATATCATGAAAAATGTTACCGATTCCGGTTGCAAATGTTGGTTTATTCCGGATAAAAAAC
Source organism: Draconibacterium sp. (assembly GCA_041739985.1). Taxonomy (GTDB): domain Bacteria; phylum Bacteroidota; class Bacteroidia; order Bacteroidales; family Prolixibacteraceae; genus Draconibacterium. The sequence continues at coordinate 91,113 of JBGSMW010000045.1, forward strand.
GGACAATCGGCACCAATTTGCGCTGCATAAGATTCCAACTGTTGAGATTGCAGCCCAAGATTATAAAAATCATTCATCATTTTGAGCGTAAAGGCTGCGTCTGATGAACCTCCGCCAAGACCAGCACCAAAAGGAATAATTTTATGCAAATGGAAATGAAGCTGTGGCAGGTTAAAATCGGTTTTTAAAAGGTGATAAGCTTTCAAAACCAAATTATTTTCCGGAACACCATCAATTTCAATCCCTGAAATTGTGAGCATGGTTTCACCGACCTCTGCTATTTCAAGTGCATCAGCCAGTTTAACGGGATAGAATATGGTCTCCAAATTATGAAATCCATCTTCGCGTCTGGAAACCACATTCAACCCAATATTTATTTTAGCATTCGGAAAAACAATCATTTTATAAATTTGTCAATTTGAAAAAGATTCATACTCTTCCGGTGTTCCGCAGGTGCAAATTAAATTCCTGTCGCCCCAGGCATTATCCACCCTGCCTACCGAAACCCAATATTTATTATCACGGATCCAGTCTAACGGATACGCAGCTTTTTCCCTTGAATAACTGTAATCCCAATTATCAGCAATCACTTTTTGTGCAGTATGCGGTGCATTTTTCAACACATTGTCTGTTTTGTCGGCAACACCGTTTTCAATCTCTTTAATTTCTTTATAAATGTTATTCAGCGCATCGATAAAACGGTCAATTTCCTGCTTCGATTCACTTTCGGTAGGCTCAATCATTAAAGTACCATGCACCGGAAAAGATAATGTTGGTGCATGAAAACCGTAATCCATCAATCGTTTGGCGATATCTTCCTCTGTAATTCCGGAAGATGATTTCAAATGGCGGCATTCCAAAATCAATTCGTGGGCAACACGGCCATTTTCTCCTTTGTAAAGAATTCCATAGTTATTTTCCAACGCCTTCGCAATGTAATTTGCATTCAGAATTGCAACTTTTGTCGCATCCGTTAAACCACTGGCGCCCATCATTTTAATATACCCGTAAGTGATTGGCAACACCGAAGCACTTCCCCAGGGAGCAGCCGAAACAGCATTAATTCCAATGTGGCCATTATTCATAATTGAGTGTGAAGGCAAAAACTCGATCAAATGGCTTGCAACGCAAATTGGACCAACTCCAGGACCGCCACCGCCATGCGGAATAGCAAAGGTTTTATGCAGGTTCAAATGACAAACATCGGCACCAATAATTCCGGGATTTGTCAAACCCACCTGTGCGTTCATATTGGCACCATCCATATAAACCTGACCGCCAAATTGATGAATCACTTCGCACATTTCGATAATTGCTGATTCAAAAACTCCGTGAGTTGATGGATATGTTACCATAAAAGAAGATAATGTATCCTTGTACTGCTCAGCTTTTTTGCGTAAATCATCCAAACTTATATTCCCCTTGTCATCGCAACTTACCACAACCACTTTCATGCCTGCACTAATTGCACTCGCGGGATTTGTTCCATGCGCGGAAGACGGAATTAAAACTACATCACGTTGGTCGTCACCACGGCTCAAATGATATTTACGGATAACCATTAAACCTGCGTATTCGCCGGCAGCTCCTGAGTTTGGCATTAAACTCACATCTGCCATTCCTGTTATTTCAGCCAGATCGCGGCGTAATTCTTCCATCATTTCGTGGTATCCTCGCGCCTGATTTTTTGGCACAAACGGGTGGATGCCATTAAATTCAATCCAACTTAATGGCTGCATTTCGGTTGCCGCATTCAATTTCATTGTACATGATCCCAACGAAATCATTGAATGTGTGAGTGAAATATCCTTCTGCTCCAACCGTTTCAGATATCGTACCATTTCGGTTTCAGAGCGATATTTGTTAAAAACTTCCTGTGTCATAAATTCCGAAGTACGGGCAAATCTTTTGTCAATCGGAGAAATTTCCGGGTATTCATGGATTATTTGCCAGCGTTTGTTGGCTGCTTTAGCAAATACTTCTATAATCCAGCCTATGTCTTCACGATTTGTAGTTTCATCTATGCTGATACCTACTTCCCCATTTTCGAAATACCTGAAATTCATTTCAAGTTCAAGTGAAAGCCATTCAATATCCTCGTGTTTCACGTGTTTTGGCAAAGCAAACCTGATTGTATCGAAATAGTTCGTGTTCAGTTGTTTGTAACCTAATTTTTCGATTTCAACTGAAAGAAAAGCTGCAATGCTGTGAATCCTTTCGGCAATCATTTTAATTCCTTCCGGACCATGGTAAACGCCAAAAAAACCTGCCATATTTGCCAGAAGAGCCTGGGCAGTGCAAATATTTGAAGTTGCTTTTTCCCGTTTAATATGTTGTTCGCGGGTTTGCAAAGCCATGCGTAAAGCACGGTTTCCGTGTATATCTTTTGTAATCCCGATTATTCTTCCGGGCATTGAACGTTTATATTCGTCGCGTGCGGTAAAAAATGCAGCGTGCGGACCACCATATCCCATCGGAACGCCAAAACGCTGACTGTTACCGAATACAATATCGGCACCCCACTCGCCGGGAGGTGTCAAAATTGCCAGAGATAATAAATCTGCGGCAACTGCCACTTTGATTTCTTTTTCGTGTGCTGCTTTTACCAGTTCGGAGTAATCAATAATTTCGCCATCTGAATTTGGATATTGAATAAGCACTCCAAAAACATCATTTGTAAATTCAAATTCATTTTTGGGTTGAATTTTCAATTTAATACCAAGCGGTTGGGCACGCGTTATTAAAACATCGTGGGTTTGCGGCCACATTTTTTCATCAACTAAAACAGTATTTACATTGTCTTTTACCATTTGACGCGAACGCAGGTTCATCATCATTATCATTGCTTCCCCGGCCGCAGTGGCTTCATCAAGTAAAGAGGCATTTGCAATTTCCATTCCTGTTAGCTCGCAAATCATTGTCTGAAAATTCAATAGTGCTTCGAGTCTGCCCTGTGATATTTCAGCCTGATATGGTGTGTAAGATGTGTACCACGCAGGATTTTCGAGCACGTTGCGTAAAATTACAGCTGGAGTAATTGTATCATAATAACCCATTCCAATGTAGGTATTGAAAACCTTGTTTTTGGAGGCTAGTTTTAAAATTTCTCTGAAATACTGGCGTTCTGTTAAACCCTCTTTCATTTTCAAAGGTTCTTTCAACCTGATATTCGACGGTACGGTTTGTTCAATCAATTCCTCCATTGAAGCTGCACCCACAAACTCAAGCATTTCCTTTATTTCATTGGCTCTTGGGCCTAAATGACGATTAACAAATTTATCGTGAGACATAGTTATATTTTGTTTTTGAAATTATTTGCAATATTAAAAAACCGGGCGGTTTGAAAAAATGATTTTAAACCACAAAGTGAATGATATTTTGAATATGATTTATGTTAAAAACGGATTTGTTCTCTTTTCAAACCCAATTGTTGTTTCAGGGCCATGACCACAATAAACAACTGTATCACCGGGCAAGGCAAACAATTTATTTTTAATGTTTGAAATCAAAGTTTCGTAATTTCCCCCGGGTAAATCAGTACGACCGATACTTCCATAAAAAAGTACATCACCTGCAATCAGTTTTTTATCGGATTTGCTGTAAAAAACAACGTGACCCGGAGAATGACCCGGAACGTGGATAATTTTCAGTTTAGTATTGCCAAATTCCACAAATTCATTTTCAACTAAAAAAGCGTCTGCTGGCTCAACAGGTTTCATTTCGAACCCGAACATTTTGCCCTGATCAATAGCCTTTTCAATCCAAAAAGCATCATCGGGATGAGCAAAAAATGGTATATTAAATGCATTCCGAACAAATTCAACTCCCATTATATGATCGAAATGACAATGTGTATTTGTAATTTTTATCGGAGTAAGATTGTTGATTTTTAAGTATTCTCTTACTTCTTCATGCTCTTCTTCATAAAAAAACCCGGGATCCACAAAAATACATTCACCTGTTTCGTCGGAAATAATATAACTGTTTTCACCGAGCGGATTAACAACAAACTTTTCTATTTTAATCATAATCAAAAATTTACTGTCCCTTTCAACAATGGAACAAATACAAAATCGCCATGTTTTTCACTCTTGAATTCATCTTCAGAGATACGGGTTATAACATACATTTCCTGTCGTTGTTCGTTGCCTACCGGAATAACCATCCTACCGTTTAAAGCAAGTTGTTGTTTTAAATCTTCAGGAATATAAGTGGCTCCGGCTGTTACAATTATTTTGTCGAAAGGGGCAAAATTAGGCAACCCTTTATAACCATCGCCAAAAAAACATGCCGGATTGTAACCAATTTCGGGCAGGAACTTATGAACTTTTGTATAAAGTTCTTTTTGTCGTTCGATAGTAAACACTTTTGCACCCATTTCAAGCAAAACTGCTGCCTGATAACCAGAGCCGGTTCCAACTTCCAATACCTTTTCGCCTTTTTCAATTTGCAGCAACTGGGTTTGCATTGCTACCGTAAAAGGCTGAGAGATAGTTTGTCCGGCTCCAATTGGGAATGCCTGATCCTTGTAAGCAAACTGAATAAAAGTGCTCTCCATAAACAAGTGCCGCGGTACTTTCCCAATGGCCTCCAGCACATTTTCGTTTCGGATACCTTTTATTTTTAAACCTTCCACCAGTCTTTTCCGCATCCCCTGGTGGCGGGGATTTTCGATCATACCCATTCTTCAAAAATATAGTGCAAAATTAACCCAAAAAACATTTTTACAACCCAATTCCAGATTCAATATTAACAATAAACGTTGATAAATTATAAGCCGGATAAACAATCAGAACAATACCGATTTCTATATTTGTGCAATTACCATAAAAAAAGCATGTTATGCTAAACGTTGGATTGATCGGAAACACAGAAATTCTTGAACCTTTTGTAAAAAGCTTCAGGGAAAACAAAAATATAAATGTCATCGGGAAAGCGTCAGTTGGTGCTACAGCCCAAATGAACAGTTTTCATTTTTCGATACCGGAATTTAACCGGGTTGAGTTGATTGAACGGGCAGATGTTATTTTAATGGACAATTCGTCGTTAATGCCATTCAAAATACTTGCAGAGATTGTCAAAAAATCGAAACATGTATTTATTACGGGTTATTTGAACCTGACAATTGACGAATGTACTCAAATTGTAAAGCTTACCAACGAATCGGGTTCGGTGGTGCAAGTGAACAATCCGTTCTTTTTCACTCCTGCAATCCAGTGGCTGAACAATAATATTTCGTCACCAGTTTACCTTGATATTCTGGATTTTACAAACATTAACGACCATGACAACCTTTTATATCCAATAATATTAATGCTAATAGAATTGACAGGAATCAGTCCTAAAAAAGTTGGCGCTGTTACTTTTAATTCAAATCCAAATAAGTCTGATTTCACAAATGTAAGGCTTGAATTTGGCGATGCTTCGGTAGTAAACATCAGTTATGGATCTTTAGAATCGCTTGAAGAATTTAAAATCAGGGTGTATTCGCGAAACCAGTTCATAAATATGAATTTTTCCAAGGGAACTTCTATATGCAATAATAAACCGATTGATTTGTCGGCTTTTTCAAATGTCAATGAATTTGATTATTTTATTGATACCATTCAAAATAAGACAAGCAAAAAAAGTTGTATTGAAGACTATTTAATTGCGATGAGCCTTGTACAAAAAATCAACAAAAAAATCACCCAGTTTTTTGCCCAATAAATATTCATTCTAAACTATTTTTGACGCAATAAGTTTCACCCACAAACGTTCTTATAAGCGACTTAACTTTTTACACTGAACTTAACTTTTAGCATGAAAAAATGAATAGACCCTTGCAAGTTGTTAAATACTTAATATTCGACATTTTAGCCGCTGCAATTAGTTGGGTAGTATTCTTTATTTATCGAAAAACAATTATTGAACCCCAGCGTTTTGGCATTGATATTCCAATTGAAATTAACAACCGCTTTTTTCTTGGGCTTGCTTTTATACCCATTTTTTGGATTACCATATATTATATTACTGGTTTCTATAAAAATATTTTCCGCCGTTCGCGGTTGATTGAACTTGGACAAACTTTTACCACTTCACTTGCCGGGGTTGTTGTTATATTTTTTACATTAATACTTGATGATTTTATCAATTCATATAAAAACTATTACCAACTTTTTTTTACATTGTTTTTACTGCATTTTCTGACAACTTACTTTTTCAGACTTATCATCACAACCCAAACAATCCATAAAATTCACAAACGAAAAATAGGTTTTAATACTTTGATAATTGGGAGCAATGAAAAAGCGTTGAATGTTTTTAAAGATATGAATAGCCAAAAATATCCTGCAGGAAACAAATTCGTTGGTTTTGTTGGTCTGGAAAACAATAACGATGCTTTGTTGAGTAATTATATTCCTAAACTTGGTCAATTTTCAGATTTATTGGATATTATAAAAACGAACAAAATTGAGGAAGTTATTATTGCTATCGAGACCGTTGAACACAAGCGTTTAAGCGAGATACTTACTATTATTGAAAACAGGCAGGTTACCATTTGGGGAATTCCTGATTTATATGATTTCCTATCGGGAATGGTTAAAACAAACACCATTTATGGAAGCCCGCTGATTAAAATTTCAAACGGATTGATGCCCGGATGGCAGGAAAATACAAAACGGTTGTTAGACGTATTTTTATCATTGATTGCAACGATTATTCTTTTTCCTGTTTTTGTTACTCTCGCAATTATAATAAAAACAACTTCAAAGGGTCCGGTTTTGTACAAGCAGGAACGAATTGGCAGATTTGGAAAACCATTCAATATTTATAAATTGAGAAGCATGGTTTGTGGTGCCGAAAACGGAACACCTGCGCTTTCATCGGAAAATGACGAGCGGATTACAAAAATCGGGAAATTTATGCGAAAAACGCACTTAGATGAAATCCCTCAGTTTTATAATGTAATTATTGGCGACATGTCATTGGTTGGGCCACGCCCCGAAAGACAATATTATATTGATCAGATTGTAAAAAAAGCGCCACACTACACACATCTTCACAAACTCCGCCCGGGTATTACTTCATGGGGACAAGTTCGTTACGGTTATGCTTCGGATGTTGACGAAATGCTTGAAAGGTTGCCGTATGACATGATGTACCTGAAAAACATATCGTTATATATCGATTTCAAAATAATGATTTACACAATCATGGTCAGCATGAAAGCAAAGGGAAAATAATTTTCACTTTTCAAAACCATAATCACGCTCGACTTTTGCAATTCGTACTTTAAAACTTTCATACCACATTTTCCTGCCATTTTCACGGGCAGTTGCATGCGCAGAGTTTTCCCTCCAGTTTCGTATTGATTCAAGATCCTTCCAGTAAGAAACTGTAATTCCAATATTTTCACGGGCTGATTCATAACCCAGAAAACCGGGCTGTGTTTCAACCAATTTTTCCATTTCGGCTGCCATTTCTGAATAACTATTTTCGATGGCTGTCCTGATTGAAGTAAAAATTACCGCATAATACGGTGGTTGTGGTGTTTTAGCTATCATGTTGATTTAGTTTAAATTGAAAATTTTAATTGGTTTGTATGTTGGCCCATCGGAGCCTAAAATACTTTGATAAAATATAATTTCGGAAACAAACACTTGCTGAAAATTCGTTCCCTGAAACTTATTTACAAGTGAATAAAAAGCTTCTTTTTCCTGAATAAACTTAATTCGCCCCAAAGTTAAATGAGGATTAAACATGTTTTCTTCCATTTTAAACCCGAGAGTTTTACTTATTTCCAGAATATCAGCCGACAACTGCTTTAAAACCATATCATTTTCAACCGACACGAAAAGTACCCGGGGCTGAATTTTCCTTTTAAAAATTGAAACCCCTTTCAACTCAAATTGAAAAGGCTGGAATTGTTTTGAAATTGTCTCAAGCATTTTGGTTATTTCAGCAACCTGAAATTGATTGGTTTCGCCAAGAAAACGAAGTGTCAGGTGCAAATTATCAAAATCAACCCAACGGATTTCTTCGCCTGCCAGCGATTTTTTAAGATTTGTGATTAAATCAATTAACTTTCCTCCTGGGATAATTTTTATTGCAATAAATGTCCTAATCGTTTCTTTCATTTCTTCTAATCATCGAATCAACAAAACTTGCCCGTTTTCATTGTGCTCAAAACCTTGTATATCATAATATTTCGCCACCCAAATATAATTTCCAACCGGCCCGATTTCTCCATTTTTAACAGTTCCGTTCCACGGATTAGATATTGAATGGGATTCAAAAACCTGTTCGCCCCATCGGTTGAAAATTTTCAGGTTAAAACGCGAATCATCAACTCCCGCACCAACTGGCATAAATGTGCGGTTTTCGGATATGTCACTGTCCGGACGAAAAGCATTTGGCGAATAAACCGATGAAGGGATTATTTTTATCCCCAACCCGAAAGTATCTTTGCACCCATATATTGATTCGACCAGCAAACTTACGAAGTAATCGCCCAACTCAGTGTAAGTGTGGAAAGGCTCAAATTCAACAGATGTTAAACTGTCGCCAAAATCCCAAAAATAATTCTGAGCCCTTTCAGAATAATTTGTGAATGAAATTTCAGCGTTATCAATCAGCGCTACCTGATAATCAACTTCGAATTTCGCAAACGGATTACGATGCACCCAAATCCAATCGGGTTTTATCAGCGTATCGGTGCACCCGGTTTCATTTGAAAAAGCAATTAATGACATATCGAATTTCCCTGTGTCGGGCAGGAAAACCAAATTTGAGTTTCCCGTGGGATAGGGCAAACTATCGGCAACCCATGTAAAATCAATAAAATTGTCAGGAGTATCGGCAAAAACCTCAAAAGTAAATGGCTGGCAACCATCTTCACTTTCCGTATAAAAATCGAATTTTGGCTTTCTTTTGAGCTGCGTTTCAAAAGGCTCGCTGACGCAACCATATTCATTTACTGTGAGTTTTACATTCTCAAACGGATTTTCCAAAACCATTATAATTGAGTCCAACCCCATTCCCGAATACCGGGTTTCATTAAATTCCCAAATACAAAACGATGAATCAATGTGGTGAGTGTAAACCAGTAATGCTGAATCGGAATAACAAAAAGTTGGATCGGCTGAAATTTCGGCAATTGGCGTTGGAAAAACTTTAATCATACTATCGATTGTAAAACCGTTTGTGCACTGGGTAACTGGATTTGTAATTGTAAGATTTACCTTATGAAATCCTGTATCGGGATATTTATTTGTAACGTTTTGCTGATTGACAATTATAGTGTCATCAAAAGTCCAAACAAAATCCACAAAATCGGGAGTTAATAATTCGCTTGTAAAATTTACTGTCAACGAATCGCAACCCCTTGTTTTATTTGCATCCATCACAAAGTTTGGTTTTGCGCTCAAAATTTCAGCGAAAGTATTACTGACGCAGCCGTTATCGTTAATTACCAGTGAAATTTGTGGCTGATTTTGCAGAAATGCCCCAACCGAAACATTATAAATCCTTTTTTGTAAATCGATTGTATCAACAAACTGGCTGCCATCCAAATTCCAATCGAAAAAAGCACTATCGGTTGCAGCACCTGTAAAAACAAGTTTTTTGCTGTAACCTTCACATTTTGCATCATCTTCGAAAACAAATTCTGAAACAGGCTGAGGGTGAAACGTGATATTAAAAGTGTCAGTAGTTTCGCAATTATCAACGGTTTTCAATCTGTAATATATTTCGAAATCACCCCAATTTGAAGCTTTAACTTTTACCGAAGTACGATTTTTATTTGATAGCACAAGTTCAGGTTTGTTTACCCACCAATTGAAATTTCCGGCTAAATTCCAGATACTGTCGGCTACTCCCGTTATCGAAACTGTAAGTTCAGTAGAATCAATTCCACAAAAAAGTTGGTCTCCAAGAATTTCAACTTTAGGGACAGGAAAAACAGTTAGTCCAAAAGTATCCCGGGCTGTACATCGGAATTTGTCAAAAACTGTAAGCCTGAATTCTCCGGTATAGTCCGCCAAAATTATTTGATTTGTCGATATAGTATCATTAAATTCATCCTGCCAGACGTATTTTTCAAAATCATCATTTCCATTGAGTTTCACAGCATAAGGATAACAACCTTCATCAAAACGATCGCCAATATCAGTTTCAGGATTGCTGGGAAAAACATAGACCGAATCATATAAAACACAACCTTCATTGGTTGCAGTTTTTACCCAATATTTTCCGGGCTTCCGGACAACAATACTGTGCAATGTTTCGCCGGTATTCCATAAATAGTTGTCGAAATATGAACCTGCATCCAAAACTATCGAATCGCCACCGCAAAGCAATAAAGTATCGTTTTTGAAAAATTCAATATTTTCCCCCAAATCGAGAATTAAATCAAGGTTGAAACCCACTCCGTAACCATAGGATTCAACTCCGCCAAAACCATAAACATAAGCCAGAAATCCATCTTCTTTATTTGTATTTTCGATATGATGAACTCCATATTCAATCTCTTTTTGGGTATAGGAATAATTGCTTTGGGGGAATGGAATAAATTCATTTTGAATTGATTCATTGTTAAAACGGATATTTTGAATCTGACTTGTCAATGAAATTATATTGACATAATATTTTTCTATTCCCGTGTAGGTTGTGTCTGTTTGTATTTCGGGAGAATCATAAGTAACAAAAGTTACATCGTTTTTTTTCTGGTTGGTTGAACTCAAAATTATCATAAACGGGTCACCATTTCCCCCTGTATAATCTGGATCGACATCGCGAGACTGGCTAAACTGAGCAACCAGAATTGGTTTATCGGAAAAAATCCGCTTAGGTTCATTCTGAAAAAAAACGAATTCTTCAAATTGACCTCTATTTAAATGAATTGGTGCGAGCCCTGTTATTTGAACAGTAGTATTATTTTCTGATGCTAAAATTCGGTATCTGTCTTGCTGACGTGTTTTTAGCGGTACAGTAAAATATTCGCGTCCCCAAGTTTGCACAGGTGGAATTTGTTCATACAAATGATCCCAGCAACATTGCCCAAAAGGAATCCTTGTACTTAATGCTCCCGAATAAAAAGCAAAAGGCTTGTTTGCCACAACATGACTTCCAGTTAAATCACCCTGCCCGTAAATATCGGATCCTACTTCATTTTCCGATTGCACCTGATAAACTTCACCTTTATTTAGGACTACAACGAATGTTGAATCTTTTGGCCGTAACCCATCGGTAATTTTTGAAGGAGTTATTTCAACTTTTGTATTGTCCTCAACAGCGACAATTAAAAATTCGCTGTTTCTGCCATTTCCAGTGTATGGGTTTGCCAAATCGATATCGGGTTTATAACACATAGCAAAATATTCATAACCAAGCGATTCAACGGGATAAATAACAGCAACATCTGCCGAGTTTTGATCCCAGTTCAAGGCATAAACATTCACTGGTTTTTGTGCAATTAAATGAATCCCTTTGTCTTGAATTTCTTCGGAATCCATTGTTTCAACCATTTGCCAGGGTATTTCAACCTGAATTGAACTATCTGCAAACACTGTATATGTTCCATTGAAAGGTTTTTCAGATTTGCCGATTTTAATTAGAAAGGATGTGGTTTCGCTAGCCGTTACTGTTATTTCAATAAAGTGGTTTGGATTGTGATTCCGGCTCTCCATAAAACCAAACCAAAAATCTGTTCCTTCAGTCGATTTTATGCATAAATTCCCATTCTGTGCAACAACAAACACAAAGCAAAACAAAAATGCTGTTTGCAATATAATCAGTTTCACAATTTTTTTCGTTTGCACGTGATGTAAGTTATTCAGTAAAAATAAAAAAACCGTACAAAACATTGCACGGTTTATTTTTGATTCAGCAAATTGATTGCTATTTCTTTGGTTTTATTTCGACCATTAAATAACGGTTCGGAATTACTTCATCTTTTTTTACATGAATTTTAACAATCTCACCGTCAAAGGGCATTCTAACCTGATTTTGCATTTTCATAGCTTCAAGCAACAAAATCACGTCTCCTTCTTTCAATTTTTGTTTGGGCTTGGCATAAATATCGATTATTGTTCCCGGTATAAATGAGTACAACATATTTACGTCAGGAGCTTCCCAATTTACCCGTTGTTCAAATTTTCGGGTGAAAGTGGTTTGATAAACGGCCCCCCCAATTATCAATTCTTTCATTTCTTTATTTTCAGACATACTTTAAACTACTTTATTGATTAAAATGGTGGAATTCCGTGTTTTTTGTTTGGAAGAAATACACTTTTATTTTCAGAAACCTGTAATGCATGAAGAATTCTTGCACGTGTATCTTTTGGTTCTATAACCTCATCAATATATCCCTGAGCAGCTGCCACATAAGGATTTGCAAACTTTTCCTTGTACTCCTGGATTTTCTGCTGACGCACTTCTTCCGGATTTTCTGCCTCTGCAATTTCTTTGCGGAAAACGATATTTGCAGCTCCTTCAGGTCCCATAACAGCAATTTCGGCAGTTGGCCAGGCAAACACAAAATCAGCACGTAAATGGCGTGAATTCATTGCAATATATCCACCACCATAAGCTTTTCTTAAAATAACTGTCACTTTCGGTACAGTTGCTTCACTATATGCATATAAAATTTTGGCACCGTGTCTGATAACACCGGCATGTTCCTGATCTGCTCCCGGCAAATATCCCGGCATATCTTCAAGAGTAACGATTGGAATATTAAATGCATCGCAATAACGTATAAACCGTGCTGCTTTATCAGAGCTGTCGCAATCAAGTACACCTGCAAGCACCATTGGCTGGTTGGCAACAAAACCAATAGTTTCGCCATCCATACGGCCAAATCCAATAATAATGTTTGGTGCAAATAGTTCCATTACTTCAAGGAATTCAGATCCATCGGTAATTGTCCTGATTATATCGCGCATATCATAAGGAATACGTGGATCGAGTGGAACGATGTCTTCAATCTTTCTCCCTTTAATGGGTAATTTGGCCGGATATGCCAGGGCTTTTTTAGCGTTACTCCGTGGAATGTAACTGATGAGTGTTTTTATCTGTTCAAAACATTCCAACTCGCTTTTTGCAAAAAAGTGCGCATTTCCTGTTATTTCAGCGTGAACGCGGGCACCGCCAAGTTCTTCCATTGAAATTTCTTCGCCAAGAACTGATTTTATTACACTTGGACCGGTTATAAACATTTTTGAAATATTTTCAACCACAAAAACGAAATCGGTCAATGCCGGAGAATAAACTGCACCACCTGCGCAAGGCCCAAGAATTACTGAAATTTGTGGAATAACGCCGGATGCCAGAGTGTTCCGAAAAAATATTTCGCCATAGCCGGCAAGTGAATTCACCCCTTCCTGAATACGTGCACCTCCTGAATCGTTTATTCCAATCAAAGGAACCCTCATTTTCAGGGCATGATCCATAATTTTTGTGATTTTCCGGGCGTGCATTAAGCCTAATGAACCACCGGCAACAGTGAAATCCTGGGCAAAAATACAAACAGGTTTAGATTTGATTGTACCGGTTCCAATAATAACACCATCGCCATGAAGTACTTTTGATTCCATTCCGAAATCTTTTGCACTGTGCTCGACAAACAAATCATATTCATGAAATGAGTTTTTATCAAGAAGAGCTATAATACGCTCACGGGCAGTTAGTTTACCCATTTTAGCCTGCATTTCCATGGCTTTTTCACCACCACCCATTTGAACTTCTTTTTTTCTTTTTCGAAGGTCAAGAATATTGCTTCTCAGTGACATAAAATAGTTTTTAGTTTATAATTCCCCGTAACCCCGGGACGTTTTCTTTTTCAAATTATGTGGGGCAAAATTATAATTTTTTTTTAACGCCTCCCCGAAATAAAACTTTTGGGCAGGTTTATTCCTATGGTAATTCACATTGCACTCGAATAATGGTATTCAATGTTTGAAAAGTGGTTGCCAGAAAAATAAGATTTCAATTTAGAAATCTGACTTTTACAACTTAAAGAATTTTGGAATATTGTTGATTATTTTTTCAGACAATCTGAAAAAACATTGAATAGCATCTAATTGAAGGAAGGGTTTTCAGGATAATTTTCCCACATTGAATAGCGATTACCTGCCTTTTTAACAAAATCAGTCCATGATGAACTATTGGCTTCCTGCATAATTAAATTTTCTTCAACATCAGTCACCAACCATGAATCCTCTTTTATTTCACTCTCCAACTGCCCGGCATCCCAACCTGAATATCCAAGAAAAAAATGAATATCAGAAGTATTGACCAACCCCTGTGAAATCAGATTTTTCAAAACCTCAAAATCGCCACCCCAATGTAAATCACCTAAAACATTTATGCTTCCGGGTAAAACATTGCCAAGTTTATGCACAAAAAATAATGAGTCGGCAGCAACAGGTCCCCCTAAAAAAATATTAGCATTAAAATCGGGAAAATCAGGAAATACATCATGCAATTGATATTCAATTTTTTTATTCAAAATAAAACCAACGGCACCTTTTTCGCTATATGCAACCAAAAAAATAACCGAACGGCTAAAATAATCACCATGCAAAAAAGGTTCGGCAATTAATATCCTGCCTTTTTGCGGTGGAACATTGTTAGTCTTAATTTTAAATATGTCGAGATTCCCTTTCATTTTCAAGAAGCAATATAAGAAAATTTAAAACCAATCAAAAAAATTTAACTTTGGGAAGTTACGAATTGGCAATTGATTACTTCAAATCAAAGATTAAAACGTAAAAACCTGATTAAAATTTTGGTGTTTGTGCTGAAATATAATTGAGATAAGAAGAGATAAATAATAATGCTTTGCAAAACTGATATTTTGAGGTAGATTGAAGTGTTTATTTAGTATTGGGATTTTGAAATACGAGTTCAATCATTTTCCACAACTACAAAAACGTCCTCATCCGGTTTCGACATATAATATTGCTCACGGGCAAACTTTTCCAGTTTTTCTTCGCCAGCCTTTAAATCTTCAAGTTTTTGTTTGTCCACCTCAATGCGTTCTCTGTAATATTCTTCCTGTTGTTTGAGTTCAAAAAGCCTCCGCTTGTTCTTTTGATGCGAAACGATACTATTTTCATCAAAAAAAACAATCCAGGTTAAAAACAGAACAACTGCGACAATCCACTTATTCCTAAATATTTTAAAGACACTGTTATTGAAATTAATTTTACTCATTTCAGCAAAAATATTTCAACAAAAGTAGAATTTTAAGTAGGATAAAAAAAGGGTACTGAAACGATTCAATACCCTTTTATAAACATTCTCTGGTTTATTTTATTCCTTATCGGGTTGAAAATTTGGATAAGTATAATTTTGAGGTGTTACAAAAGTTTCCTTGATTGTGCGAATTGAAGTCCAGCGAAGCATATTAAAAATAGACCCTGCTTTATCATTTGTGCCCGATGCCCTTGCACCGCCAAATGGCTGCTGGCCAACTACTGCACCTGTTGGTTTATCGTTTATGTAAAAGTTGCCGGCTGCATTTTCCAAACGCTTTGTAATTTTCTCAATGTTGTATCGATTTTGCGACATTACTGCTCCGGTAAGTGCATAAATCGAAGTTTTATCAAGGACATCAAGCGTTTTATCCATTTCCTCGTCATCGTAAACATAAACAGTTAAAACTGGTCCAAAAAGTTCTTCCTCCATGGTTATGTAATTTGGTTTTTTCGCCAGAATAACTGTAGGTTCTATAAAATAACCAATTGACTTATCGCAGTTTCCACCAAAAATCACTTCCGCATCAGAATCTTTTTTAGCCCTGTCAATAAATCCTTTCAGTTTATCAAACGAAGCCTCATCAATAACTGCATTGATAAAGTTTGAAAAATCTTCGGGAGGTCCCATTTTAACTGTTGCCAATTCATTTCCAAAACGCTCTCTGACTTCTGGCCAAATGCTTTCCGGAATATAAACTCTGGAAGCAGCAGAACATTTTTGTCCCTGGTACTCAAATGCTCCCCGTAACATTGCAACTGCAAGCGCTTGCGGATCGGCAGTATTATCAGCGAAAATAAAATCTTTGCCACCGGTTTCACCAACAATTCGGGGATATGATTTGTATTTAGAAATATTATCACCAATGGTTTTCCAAATGCTGTTAAACACACCTGTTGAACCTGTAAAATGGATACCAGCAAAACGAGAATGAGTTAAAACCATATCGGCAACAACCGGTCCCGATGCAAATACAAGATTAATAACACCACCAGGCAAACCAGCTTCCCTGAAAATTTCCATAATAACGCTTGCAGAGTATATTGCTGTTTTTGATGGTTTCCAAACTACAACATTTCCCATTAATGCGGGTGCTGCTGGCAGGTTTCCGGCAATTGAGGTAAAATTGAAAGGAGTGAGAGCAAAAACAAATCCTTCCAAAGGACGAAATTCATTGTAGTTCCACATCCCTGGAGCTGATTCAGGCTGAATTTTGTATATGTCAGTCATTACTTTAACTCCAAACCTAAAAAAATCTGCCAATTCACATGCTGCGTCAATTTCAGCTTGAAAAGCATTTTTAGATTGCCCCAGCATAGTTGCTGCATTAATTTTTGAACGGTATGGACCGGCCAGTAAATCTGCAGCTTTCAAAAATATGGATGCACGGTGTTGCCATGACAGATTAGCCCAACTTTCCCGGGCAGCGAGCGCTGCATCAATGGCCATTTCAACATGACTTGCATCACCCTGGTTATAGTAACCTAATGTGTGTGCAATTTCATGTGGAGGTGAAATCCTTACTTTACGATCGGTGTAAACATCCAACCCTCCAATAACCATGGGTAATTCAACTTCAGTTGATCTCAACTCATTGATTTTCTCTTTTAATGCATTTCTTTCTACACTCCCGGGGGCATATCCCAAAATAGGTTCATTCTTTGCAACCGGCACATTAAAAATTCCCTTTGACATAACTTTTTTTTTAATTATAATTCATTTTATACAAAACTATGTATTCAAATGTTGTTAAATCATAACAAAAATCAGTGACTAGAAAATTTGTAAAATTATAAATCGCTTATTTCCAGATTCATAAAATTTACCAAATGATAAACAAAACAAATGTCAGTTTTTGGGATTCAAACTTTATTGTTATTTAGATTTGAATTATATTTGAACGGACGCATATTTGAACATATATTGACAACATTAAAGTATTGAATACAAAATTATTTGCGATATTATCAAGCAAATTTTGGGTTGGAACCTCAATTCAGGATCAAAAAAAGCTTTGGCAAATGCTCATTGTATGGGTGCTTTTTGAAGTTTTTGCTTTTTTGTTTCTAATCTACAATTTAGTTTTCAGGGTTGATGGTAGTTGCCTGCTTTGCAACATTTTGTTATTTGCAATGGCTACTCTACCAATAATCTGCGCTATAAACGGCAAGTCAAACTGCTCGGTCAACAGTATTTTTCTTCTGCCATTTGTTCTGTATGCGTTTTACTTTTCAGATTTTAACAAAAACACGCTATCGCCAGACGCTATCTATTTGACAGTTTTATGGTTACATTTTGGGTTTGTGTTTCTGCTTTATTTTTCGGAAACAAATATAAAAATCAGGACTTTTTTCTTTATTGGGTTAATCACCATCGGCATTCAAATGCTAAAACTTGATCTTCTTTTCGATTCACTTTCATTTTACAGACCTTTTGTTACCAATCCCATTTTTGTTTTTATTGCTGTTTGTTTATTTGGATACATAATGCGGGTCTATTATCAGTCAATTATAAAAAACTATCAAACTAAAATAAACACATTCAATCAAAGCGTTAATAAAGTTTTGCAGGATTCAGGATTTTCAATTGCACAAATTAGGGCAGAACGTGACGAGGCGGGCAATATTGAAAAATTAATTATTGAAAAAGTAAACAATACTTTTGAAAGCACTTTTAAAATTAACCTTTATGAGGTTCAGGAACAGAAAGCTGATTACATTTTTAATTTAATTTTTAAAACCAAATTCGATTTGAATAAATATGTTTTGCTTCAGTCAAAACAAAAGAAAATATATGAATTTCATGCAGTTACACTTGAACGTTGGTACAACATTCATGTTTTACAGCCCGATTACAACAAATTCTATATCATATTTGAGGATATTTCTAAAAACAAAAAAAAAATTGCCGAACTGGAAGAAAACAAACGCAGATATAAAGTTTTACTTGAAGCTATTCCTGATATCTTTTTCGTAATTGACAAGGATGGAACATATGAAGATTTTGTAATTAAAGAAAGTGACTTATTTAAAATTGAAGATGCAAATATAATTGGCAGTACTATATTTGAAGTTGGCTTCCCCGAAAATATGGCTGAGAAAATATACAGTTGTATTCAAACTGCACTAAAAACCAATTCGATTGAAAGCATCGAATACCAAATGAAAACACCAAACGGAACATTCCTTTTTGAAATGCGGCTGACAAAACTAAATGCCCATTCGGTAATTTCAATTGCCCGCGATATTACAAAACGTAAAACAGCAGAGTTCAAACTTGAAAAAGCTTTGATTCGTGCAGAAGAATCGGATAAATTAAAATCAGCATTCCTTGCAAACCTGTCGCATGAAATTCGCACCCCTATGAATGTAATTACAAATTTCTCGCGAATATTGGCCGATTCGGATTTGGAGCCTTATGAAAAATTAGAATTATCGGATGCCATTGCAATTAATGGGAAACAGTTGTTAAATATGATCGACAATACAATTCACTTGTCGAAAATTGAAACACAAACGGTTGAACTTGTAAATAGGTTTTGCAACATTAACAATTTGATGAGAGATGCTTATAATAAATATCTTGTATTGATTCCCGATTCAAAAAAGATTAAACTAAACCTGAAAATTGATGTTCCGAACAAAGAATTTGGATTTGAAACTGACTCTAACATACTGAGTGAAATTTTATCATTACTGATAGATAACGCTGTGAAATACACAATAAAAGGCGAAATAAATATTGGCTACGAAATGATTCGGAATGATTTTGTAAAATTTAGTGTATCCGACACCGGGATCGGAATTCCGGAAGAAGAATTTAAACATATTTTTAATCGTTTTTACCGTATTCAAAATCAAATAAATGAGTCAACTTCGGGCTCTGGATTGGGATTAGCTATAATTCAACACTATGTTGCTTTACTTGGTGGTGAACTTGAATTTGAATCAACACCCGAAAAAGGAAGTAAATTTTGGTTTTCATTGCCTTTTAAAGACGGTAAAGGGTTTTTGTCTATAGTGAGTTAATGATTAAGAGAACCAGGTTTCCCATTTGTCAGAAGTTGCTAGTTGAAAACATTTGATCTTTATCTCTTACACGAACTTATACTAAAATCCCGCATCCCAATTATTACCAGTAAATAATAAATAATCATATTTTATCAAACAAAAGTTTGTTTGTATTTCAATTTGTTTGAACCTAAAACATGAGGTATATCTATTTTTTTCAGACATATACAAATAAAATTAAATTAATATGAAAATGTCATTTTTTAAATACAAATTTTCATGTAAATTGTATAAATAGAAATCAAATGTATTCAACTAATTATTAACGTTTTAATCATATGTCATGAAACTACTTATCCTTTTATCATTAGGTGTAGTTTGTACTGCACCGACATTTGCACAATTTAACGTGAACCAGAAAACAAACCCATCTGAAAAACTATTTGTAAAACATGTGAATTTACTCACCAACGAAACCGAGACTTGGGAAGTGAAAGCCGGCAACAAAGACTTTCTCTCATCCGATTTTGTTGCTGGATTCACAGACAAACATTATGTACCCGCATTTGCGGAAAATCGGCTTAAAAGCCTGGATTTGGTGGAAAGAATAACTGAGCCTGAACATCCGGAGCGAACTATCTTATTCTGCAACAATACACTTGGAGAATGGGGAGCGGCGGTGTTAATCAGTCCCCGACACATTTTGACTGTAGGTTGGTATTATCGAAATGCAGTTGATTCCCTCAATCAAATTGTAGCGACTTCGCTGGCTCTCGTAAATAAACAGAACAGCCACGAACTTGCGCGAGCAACTGACATCTATTTTTTTGCGACAAACCTCAACGATTATAACAATGACATAGCATTGATTACGCTCGACCGGCCACTTGGAGCAATAGTTGGGTGGATGGGATATGGTTATAACACGGACGATAATATTTATAAGGGGGGCAATTTTTACTTAACCAGCATACAACGTTCCGAAAACACTTACGAACTACTTAAATATTCTGCTGTGGCAGATATTGTTGATGCGAATACGCTGCGTTATTTGCCAAATATAAAACTAACAAGTGGCTGCCCATTATATCATGACGTTTACGTACACGGAATTCATACACATTTCTATGGTACAATCAACAATGGAGATACCGCGTGGCATGAAGGCATTTCACGCATTACCCCGCAAAGATTCAGCACCATCCAATCCATCATTGACGCCGATACACCTAACGAACCAGACATCGTGCCACTCAAAATTGAAGTTGCACCTCATAAAACTGACGTTTTGGATCCGCTCAATGAAATAGGATATCGCATTTTCAATAATTCCAAAGCTAATTTCAGCGACAGCATTAAACTTACGATGTTTTTGTCAACTGATAACCTTATAGATTCCACCGATTATGAAATCATCTCGGTGGGAGGTAAAGTTTCATTGGGGCCAAAGCAGTTCATCTCGTCGACTACTACAAACGACTTATACCTGCCTTTGTCACTGAAACCTGGAAGGTATTTTGTAGGGGCAATTTTGACCACCACAGGTACCAACGCTAAAACCAACGTCACCACACAGTTGGATTGTGACACGCTCTGGGTGGAAAACCTATTAGCCAATAATTATATTTCGGGAAAAATAATCACTTCGGGCGAAAGCTCAGGATTGGGATTTTGCCTTTTGTTTGGCAACACCGAAGAAGGCTTGGGCAAATTGCACGACATGGTTTTGGTGGACGAAAATTTGAATTATCAGTTTAAGGATGTATTTATAGGTCGATATGTAATTGTTTATGTGCCTTTATTCAGTAACAATTTATGCAATGTCGTTACCTACTACAACGAAACGCCTTATTGGCAAAATGCAACGGTCTTAGAACTTTCATTGTCGGATACGATTCGCAATGTCGATATCGTTAGGATTGAACTGGAGCCATTGGCTGGCAATAAATCAGTTTCGGGCCAACTTTCAGAAACAGAAACAAAATCGGCGAAAAAGATGGACCCGGCATTTTTTGAGGATATCTCTATTATGGTCGAAAACCAAACAAATGGAGCAATTCTCGCTTACTGCAATCCAGACAGCACCGGTTTTTACGAGATAAAAAAACTGACAACAGGAAATTTTAATGTTTCAATTGACAAGCCAGGATACACGCTCAAGAATAAATACCCCGTTGTGATTACTGATGAAACTATGATAATTGAAAATTTGAATTTTATGTTTTATCCGGATTCAACAATCGAAGCGAATATTGGGACTCTCTCGAACGATTTAAGTTTCAAACAAGATTTTGAAATTTATCCAAATCCTGCCAGGGATTATATAAAAATTATAACTAATGTCAACGATAACAAAACAAAAACACTTAATGTAATCAATATTCTTGGCAAAAATGTCAAGTCTTTACAGTTTGTTTCGGGCACTGCTATACTAAACATAAACGACCTTCCGCAAGGCAACTACCTCATCCAACTTACATTTTCAGATGCTGTTTGTACGAAAAAAATGATAAAGAAATAAAACTTTGAATAAATACAGGGATTGATTTTCCAATATAAAAAATCAATTCCTGCTTTCCTTTGAATTAAAAAGCCGAAACCCAACCAACCTGTCATACCTCGCAGAAAAATCGCTGTAATAAACAAACAACTGGTAGTCATTTTCGGTTTCCCAAAAACTACCTTCAATGTTGACGGCATCGGCAACAAGCGAACCTTGCGGAACATAAACATATTGATAATTGTAATAACCCTGTTTTAGCAAAAGAGTCAGTTCGTAGGCGCTTGTGTTAAAATTCCATGTCATTTCGTTGCTTTTGTTGGCGTTCCAACCGGTAAGCGCGCCAAAAACATTAACTGATCCACCCAACAAAATGGAAGGCAAAGGCAAAGTAAAATGTACGAAAGTATAGTCACACTCTGTATCAGGGTCGCGCACTTCAGGGTCCTGGCTTTCAATCGAATATTTGCCATTCATTTCTTTGTATTGAAAAAAATCCTTATTGGCACGCACTTCATCTTGAATCAGGGTTTTATGAAAATATGGCCTGTGGAATTCAGTTGTTGCAACATATTCTCCATTATATTTATTGGATCGGTTATCGAAATACCTAAATTCATTGCCTGCCTTAAAAACATTCTCTTTTTGATAATCATATTCAAGTCGGTTTCCGCGAATAAAAAGAGGTTTCAAATCGCGAATTGCATTATCCCACCGACCGTTCTGCATCAAAACAACTTTCACGTCTTTTAATGGATTCTCTATTACAAAATCTTTATAAGTAATCACAAAATCAACTTCCTGGTTGGAACCTTCAAACGGATCATTTGAAGCCCGGTGCACATTTCCCTGTATATCAACCCCCTGCTCAACAATGTAAAAGCGTTGCGTAATTACCACTTTTTCCTTGTCGTTGTCTTCATAAACTACAAGCACATAATTTCCCGAGAAATTAAACTGTACATTATCATTAGGC
Source organism: Draconibacterium sp. (assembly GCA_041739985.1). Classification (GTDB taxonomy): domain Bacteria; phylum Bacteroidota; class Bacteroidia; order Bacteroidales; family Prolixibacteraceae; genus Draconibacterium. The sequence goes on from JBGSMW010000045.1 coordinate 113,839, forward strand.
AGCAAAACCTGGTAATTTGTATAATTAAAAGTCGTGTTGAACGATAATTTATAATCATTTACCGGATTTTCCGGAAAACCATTAAGATACTCGCTTTGGCTTATATAACTTTCGTTCCAGTTCGCATCACAATGAATTACAGTATAATAGTAGTTTTTTCCTTCATCCGATAAATCATCGAATTTGAATAAAAGACTTGCTTCCTCATTTAGTATCAGAACCGGATACGAAAATTCAAAGCCCTCTCTATACATTTGAACTGATTTAATATGTTCCTTGTAAACAGCATTTTCATAGTAAAATTTTTTGTCTTGCGAATATCCATACAAAACTGAAAAAGTCAAAAAAATCAAAAAAAACCAAACAACCCGATAGTATTTCATTTTGATATTATTTTAATGCACAACACATAAATACTGCAAATCCATATGCTTTAAACGATAAAATTGCCAAATTAATCTGTTCTGTTATATTTTACGAATAAAAAATCAATCAGCTACTCAAAAAAAATCAAATTAAGTAGATACAACATTATTAAAAATGAAAGAATAATTACAAATAGTTAAGTTTACAATTCAAAAATTGTCACTGCACAATAAATTATATACTTTTGGGACTCGAAAAAAATAACACTATTGAGTAAAATATGTCAGAAACTATTAAGTTAAGGAAAGGGCTGAATATTAAGCTAAAAGGAAGTGCTAAACAAGAACTTGAAACACTACCGTTTCCAGGTACTGTCGCACTCAAACCAACCGATTTTCCGGGACTTACACCAAAACTTAAAGTAAAAGCCGAAGCTATTGTAAAAGCCGGTGATGCTTTATTTTACGATAAGTACCATCCCGAAATTCTTTTTACCGCACCTGTTGGTGGTAAAGTGATTTCGGTGAACCGGGGTGAAAGGCGTAAAGTTTTGGAGGTAGTAATTGAAACCGATGAAAAAGCTGGTTCGGTTGAGTTCAAAAAAGCAGATCCAAATTCTCTGTCAGGAGATGAAATAAAACAACTGTTGTTACAGAGCGGAATGTGGCCATTTATAAAAAAACGTCCGTATGGAATTATTGCTTCTCCCACCGAAACTCCAAAATCAATCTACATATCAACTTTTGATACCGCGCCCCTGGCTCCTGATTTTAATTTCATTTTGAAAGAGCAATTAAATACATTCCAAACCGGAATAAATGCTTTGGCAAAATTAACCACAGGAAAAGTCAATTTGGGAGTTAATACAAATTCTGCTTTTACAGGGATTAAAAACGTCGTAATTAATACTTTTGAAGGACCTCATCCTGCAGGAAATGTTGGAATTCAAATTCACAATATTTCGCCCATCAACAAAGGCGATGTGGTTTGGACTATCAATGTTCAAGACGTGCTGTTTATAGGCAGGTTATTCGAAACAGGTAAAGTTGATTTCAGGAAAACAGTTGTTCTTGCCGGTTCTGAAGTTGAAAACCCAAAATATTACAAAACTGTTCTGGGTGCCCCGGTTTCGGTAATAATTGAAGGGAAACTTAAAAAATCTGTTTATAAACAACGCATCATCAGTGGCAACGTACTAACCGGAACCAGGGTAAAACCTCAGAATTTTCTGGGATATTATGATTCAATCATTTCCGTAATCCCCGAAGGTGACGAATATGAACTCTTTGGCTGGAGTTTGCCGGGTATTAATAAATTCAGTGCTTCAAAAACATTTCTTTCCAGTTTGATGCCTAAAAAAGAATATGAAATGAACGCCAATTTGCATGGAGGCGAACGGGCTTTTGTTTTGACAGGGCAATATGAAAAACTGGTACCCATGGATATTTTGCCGGTACATTTGCTAAAAGCAATTTTGGTAAACGATATCGACAAAATGGAACAACTTGGAATATACGAAGTTATTGGGGAAGATTTTGCGCTTTGCGAATATGCCTGCACATCTAAGATAAAAGTACAGGAGATTTTGAAAAGCGGAATTGACGTGATGATAAAAGAGTTAGGTTAGTTTTAAGAGAGAAATTAAAATCAGTCTTTAAAAGATGGAATTCATAAAAAACTTTTTTGAAAAAACAGAACCACTAGTTCAGAAGGGGGCTAAATATCATTGGCTACATTCGGTACATGATGGTTTTTTTACATTTTTGTACGTCCCAAAGAAAACTTCAAAATCAGGGACACATATTCATGACCATATAGATTTAAAACGCACAATGACTGTGGTTGTGCTGGCATTGATACCTGCCCTGTTATTTGGTATGTACAACACCGGATTCCAGCATTTCAAAGCCATAGGGGAGATAGCTACAACCGGTTTTTTTGAAGTGTTTTTCTATGGTTTGTTAAAAGTACTTCCTGTAGTTATTGTTTCTTATGTTGTAGGTTTGGGAATTGAATTTGTGTTCGCCCAGTTCAGGGGACATGAAATCAATGAAGGATTCTTGGTTTCAGGGATGCTAATACCTTTGGTAATGCCCATTCAAACCCCGCTTTGGATGATTGCAATTGCAACCGCTTTTGCCGTAATAATAGGCAAAGAGGTTTTTGGTGGAACAGGAATGAACATTTGGAACCCGGCGTTGGTAGCCCGGGCATTTTTATTTTTTGCCTACCCGGCACAAATGTCAGGGATAAAAGTTTGGGTTTCGTTAAGCGAAACCGACAAAGTAGTTGACGGTTTTACAGGTGCTACTCCAATGGCCGATGCCGCTGCCGGACATTTAAATTATAGTGTTGCCGATGCTTTTTTAGGTTTTATCCCTGGTTCAATTGGAGAAACTTCTACCTTGGCAATTCTGATAGGTGCTGTACTTTTAATAATAACCGGAATTGGAAATTGGAAAATAATGGTTTCAACCATTGCAGGTGGAGCAGTTATGGGACTTATTTTGAATGCTTTCGCAGGAAGTGCAGGACTTTCTCCTGAAGTGGCTACTTACTTTTCAATGCCCTTTTGGCACCACCTGATCCTTGGCGGTTTTGCTTTTGGTGCCGTTTTTATGGCAACAGATCCAGTTTCGGCAGCTCAAACTGATAAAGGAAAATGGATATACGGATTTCTGATTGGTATTATTGCAATTCTGATTCGTGTTATAAACCCTGCATATCCCGAAGGTATGATGCTTGCAATATTGTTAATGAATACATTTGCACCTCTAATCGACCACTATGTTATTCAAGGTCATATTAAACGCCGTTTAAAAAGGGCAAAAATAACTGCTTAACAGAAAAATTACAGATCATGAACAGAAACGGTAATACATACACAGTTTTATACGCAGCAATTATGGTTATCCTGGTTGCAGCAATACTGGCATCCATTTCAATGTCATTAAAACCGCGGCAGGTAAGAAATACTGAAATAGAAAAAAAACAAAGTATCCTTGCTTCGGTGAATATAGAAAGTACGGCAGAAAATGCAGAAGAAATTTACGCTGAAAAAATACAAAAAGAATACGTTGTAAACGTTAAAGGTGAGCAGGTAGAAGGGAATGCATTTAATACCGACCTCAAGAAAGAACGGGCAAAAGCGCATGAAGATATGTTACTTCCGGTTTTTGAGTGCCAAACAGAAAATGGATTAAAATATATACTTCCCTTGCGGGGAACAGGACTTTGGGGGCCTATCTGGGGTTTTGTAGCATTAAATGAAGATATGAATACCATTTATGGTGCCAATTTCGACCACCAGGGTGAAACACCCGGACTGGGTGCAGAAATTTCAACACCACCATTTGAAAAACCGTTTGTTGGAAAGAAACTTTTTGATGAATCGGGAAAACTTGTATCAATAATTGTAGCAAAGATAGGTCAGGAAGCTCCGGCCGAACACAAAGTTGATGGCATCTCGGGCGGAACAATTACAAGCAAAGGCCTCGAAAAAATGCTCCTCGATGATTTTACAAGCTATGAGGAATTCCTAAAAAAGAAAAAATCTTAAGTGATGAGTGAACCATTATTTTCAAAGAAAAATCTGAAACTGCTATCAGATCCTTTAAACAGCAGTAACCCAATTACTGTGCAGGTTTTGGGTATTTGTTCGGCACTGGCAGTAACTGCCCAGCTAAAACCAGCCATTGTAATGTCTATTTCGGTTGTAGCTGTTTTGGCTCTTGCAAACGTGATTATTTCATTAATGCGTAATACAATTCCAAACCGGATAAGAATAATTGTTCAATTGGTAGTTATTGCAGCACTTGTAATATTGGTAGATCAGGTACTGAAAGCATTTGTTTACGATGTTAGCAAACAACTTTCGGTTTTCGTTGGGTTGATTATTACAAACTGTATATTAATGGGCCGTTTGGAAGCATTTGCATTGGGAAACCGTCCCTGGCAGTCTTTCCTTGATGGTATTGGAAACGGAGCCGGATATGCCTGGATTTTAATCGTAGTAGCCTTCTTCCGCGAATTGTTAGGATCTGGTTCAGTTCTGGGATTTCGTATTATCCCTGAAAGCTGGTATATAATAAATGGTGGTTTTTACGCCAATAACGGAATGATGATATTACCTCCGATGGCGTTGATCACCGTAGGAATAATTATTTGGGTTCAACGCAGCCGCAACCGTAAATTGATTGAAAATTAGAAAATCAAATCAAGATAATTATGGAAAATCTTATCAATATATTTATCAAATCGATTTTTATCGAGAATATGGTTTTTGCCTACTTCCTGGGCATGTGTTCATACCTTGCTGTATCGAAAAAAGTGAGTACTGCAGCCGGTTTAGGAATTGCAGTAATTTTTGTGCTTGGCATTACACTACCAGTGAATTATTTACTCGAAAATTATGTTTTAACTGAAGGAGCTTTGGTTTGGCTGAGTCCATCCTTTGAATCAGTCGATTTAAGCTTTTTATCGTTTATCATATTCATTGCCATAATCGCATCGATGGTTCAGCTGGTAGAAATGGTTGTTGAAAAATTTGCCCCTGTTTTGTACAACCAGTTGGGAATATTTCTTCCCCTGATTGCAGTAAATTGTGCAATTCTTGGAGGTTCACTTTTCATGCAGCAAAAAGCATTTTTAAATATTGGGGAAGCTTCTGTTTACGGTCTGGGTTCGGGAGTTGGCTGGTTCCTTGCCATTGTAGGTATTGCCGCAATTCGCGAAAAAATTGAATATTCTAATGTGCCTGCCCCTTTACGTGGACTGGGTATAACATTTATTGTTACCGGTTTGATGGGATTGGCTTTTATGGGTTTCATGGGAATTAAATTATAAAAACAAAACACATTTACCAATGATATTGTTATCAGCACAAATTACCGTTGTCATTACAAGTGTAGTAGTATTTCTGGGTATAATAATACTACTTGTAGTTATGTTGCTTTATGTTAAAAAGAAACTAACACCATCAGGTACGGTTAAAGTAAACATCAATGAAGGTTATCTTGAACTTGAAACTGAACCTGGAAGTACACTTCTGACCACACTTGGAAACAACAAAATCCTTTTACCTTCAGCCTGCGGTGGCGGTGGAACCTGTGCAATGTGCCGTTGTCAGATCGATGAAGGCGGGGGTTCAATTTTACCTACCGAAACCGGTTTTTTTACCCGGAAAGAACAAAACGAAAACTGGCGGCTTGCATGTCAGGTAAAGGTGAAGGAAAATATGAGTATCAGAATCCATCAAGAGATTCTGGGTGTTAAAAAATGGGAATGTACTGTTGTTTCAAACAACAATGTTTCAACATATATAAAAGAATTTGTTGTGAAGTTGCCGGAAGGTGAAACACTTGATTTCAAATCGGGCGGTTACATTCAAATTGATGTGCCAAAAATCGATGTTGATTTTAAAGATATGGAAGTAGATGTCAAATTCCGTGAAGAGTGGGAAAGATTTGGTATTTTCAGCCTTCAAATGAAAAATCCGGAACCAACATTCCGGGCTTATTCAATGGCTAACCACCCTGCTGAAGGAAATATTGTGATGCTTAACATCCGTATTGCAACCCCACCATGGGATCGCGCTAACAACGCATTTAAAAAGGTAAATCCGGGTATTTGCTCATCCTATATTTTCTCGCGCAAACCAGGTGATAAAGTAATGGTTTCAGGACCTTACGGTGAATTCTTCCTAAAAAAGAACGACAACGAAATGATGTTTATTGGGGGTGGAGCAGGAATGGCGCCAATGCGTTCGCACCTTTTCCATCTTTTCCATACGGTAAAAGAAACCAAAAAGAATGTCACTTTTTGGTATGGTGCCCGTTCGTGGAAAGAAGTTTTCTACTATGACCAATTCCGTGAAATAGAAAAGAATTTCCCGAATTTCAAATTCAATCTTGCATTATCAGAACCACTTCCTGAAGACAAATGGGAAGGTCCGGTTGGTTTTATTCATCAGGTGATTTACGATAACTACCTCAATAAACACGAAGAACCGGAAGAAATTGATTATTACTTGTGCGGTCCGCCTATGATGAATGATGCAGTTCAGAAAATGCTTTACAATCTTGGAGTTCCTGATGAAAACGTGTTGTTTGATGATTTCGGATCGTAAAACTGGAAGTATTACCAGAAAAAAACCACTTTTCAGATTGAAAGGTGGTTTTTTTTTGAATACATTAATCAGTTTGCATGCAATAGTTTCCTGAGCTATCCGTTTTTTATTTGTATTTTTCGCCATCAAAAATCAATTTAAAGAAAACAAAGAATGAAACAAATCAAGCTTTTACTTTTAATACTTACAGTAATTGGATTTACAAATTGTAACAACGATGACCCGGTCGTTGAAGAAACTCCGGAAATCGTAATTAATGAATTGCTGCCGAAAAACTCGCAGAATGGTTCCGACGAGGATGGCGATTTCGATGATTGGATTGAGTTGTATAATCCGGCGGATGAAGCTCAGGATATTTCAGGTTATTATCTTACAGACAGCAAAAAGAATCTGATGAAATGGAAATTTCCGCAGGGAACCACCATTGGAGCAAACGGGTATCTGATTGTTTGGGCGGATGAGGATTCAACCCATGTTTCCGGTTTACACACCAATTATAAACTTTCAGCCGATGGTGAAAATGTGGTATTGTTAACACCAACGCAGGAAGTAATTGATTTGGTTGAATACCCAATTACTTTGGTAGAACAATCATGGTCACGTAAGCCTAATGGGACCGGTGATTTTGAATGGTCGGTGCCAACTTTTAACAAAACGAACGATTAGTTTTTCTATTCAATTAAATCCCGGATTTCATCATTATAAAATCGTCCTGTTTCAATTTTTGTATTGGCAATATCATCAATTACAAGAATATATTTCCCACGGAAATACTTTCTGAATTCTTTAATGTAATCGGTATTTACTATTACTGAACGTTGAACACGTTTAAAATTGTCAGGCAATCGTTCTTCAAGTTTTTTAAGGCTGAGTTCGGTATTGTGCTTTTTCCCATCTCTGGTAAAAAACTCAACGTACTTTTCGTTTGCCAAAAAATAGGCGATTTTTTCAGGTTTTACAAGAATTACGCGGTCACCAATTTTATGTGGAATCGAGTGTAACTGTTTAATCTCGGTTTGTTGATGAATCAATTCCAGCAAAGCATTTAATTGCGGATAATGGTTACCCTGTTTCAACTGTTTCAATTTATTTACGGTTAATTCCAGTCGTTCCTTTTCAACAGGTTTTACAAGATAATCAACTGCCACAGTTGTAAATGCCTTTAAAGCAAACTCTTCGTAGGCCGTGCAAAAAATTACGATGGGGAAAACCGTTAATTGCTGCAACATTTCAAAACCAGTTTTTCCCGGCATTTGAATATCCAGAAAAATGAGGTCGGGTTTTAAATCTTGAATCATAACCAAACCCTCTTCGCCATTTTTTGCTTCGCCAACAATCTCAAAAATATCATTAAAATCATGTAGTAACCGGCGCAATCGGTTTCTGGCAATTTGCTCGTCGTCGATAATCAGTGTGGTATATTTCGACATAACTATTCCAATTTAAGTTTTACTTGTTTTACCGGAGCATTTAAAAAACTCATTTCAAACCTGTTTGAGTAAAGAATTTCAAGTTTATCGTAAATGCTTTGTAATCCAAATCCGGGTATTAAATCCGCGGGAAAAGGATACCCACTGTCGGAAACTGTTATTAAAATACTACTCCCCTCTTTTGTAATACTTACTTCTATTTCTCCACCTTCAACTAAATTTGAAATGCCATGTTTTACCGCGTTTTCAACAAGTGGCTGAATAATAAAACGGGGAATATTGTGTACTTCCAGTTCTTTCGAAATGTTAACCGAGTAAGTAAGGCGGTCACCAAAACGAACTTTTTCAACATCGAGGTAAATCCGTACCATTTCCAACTCTTCTTTAAAAGTTGTCCAATCCGATTGTTCCTTGTTGATTGAATACCTGAAAAGCTTTGATAACGAAAGTGCCATGTGTTCTGTTTGGTCGGCATTTTCGTGCGCCAGGCCGGCAATTGAGTTTAACGAATTATACAAAAAATGTGGATTGATTCGGGAATGTAGTGCGTTTAATTCTGCTTTCGATTTTAATTCACGAAGTTGTGAAAGTTTGGTTTCGTTTTCGAGAATGAGATCTTTTTCCTTGAAAAAGAAGTAGCTGATTAAGGCACGAAATCCGGCTATAAGCAATAACCCAAGGAAAAAATACGATAAAACTTTAAACTCTTCAACAGTAAAATCACCTTTTGAAACTAAACCTAAATACGCCAGTAATACACAAAATGGTATCAAAACAGTTGAAAGAAATATCAAAACAAGCTTGGTCGCCACTAAATGTGTATTTCGATGTACAAGAATTTCCACAAAACGAATAAGATTGATTGCCAACATTGTAATCACTACTAATATCAAAAACATACCAAGTGTTTCACCAAATGAAGGATAGTTTACATAACCAAACTTAAACCTGTGTGCTAAAATGCTATATATTGAAGTAATCAGAATGAGCAAAGTACTTCCGATAAGCCCGTTAATATTAAATCGTAATAATTTGTTTTGAAAATTACCCGACATAATTCGCGTTACTTTCATAAACAGTGGAAGTATCAAAAGAATGATTACCCCGGTAGGAAGCAGCAATAGAATGTACGGATTGAATCTCTTCAGCCAAAGCTTCAAATCAAACGGACTTTTAAACTGCCTTTTTGCAAGTTCCAGTTTTTCTGCATACCCTTTTTTGTATGTTTCCCTGATAATAGCTTTGTCTAACTCATTTAATTCGTTTCTGTGAGTAATACTATCTTTAGCCAACCAGTCGGGACTAAAAATACTGTTCCGGTTTTTTGCAAATTGCTTCTCAGTACTATATTTTGAAACCAGTCCACCGCTAACAAGAGCTTGCGCAATTCTGATTTTCAGAATGTTTTCATAATTTTTAGTTTTCCCCCTGATAATAAATAATGTGGTAAAAATTCTACCGTAACGAGAATCTGAATTTGCAATTGAGTTTACATTCTGATTTAATGGTGCTGACTTTAAATCTGTTGAAACATAATAGCCAGTACTGTTCAGAAACCAGGTTGTATCCATTATAAAAATTTCAAGGTTTCCCCTCGAATATGGAGAGTATTGTATGGAAATTGTTTCTGTTAACGAATCCAGTTGCCTTATTGCGTCTAAAACTATGATTGAATCTTCCTTGGTATATAAACCCTGAAGTTTCACATAAATATCTCTTTCCCAATTTGTTTTACCCACATTATCAACCAAATTCATCTCAGCAATATTTGCCCACGGAATTTCAGGCAATTTTTCAACTTCCTGGGAAACGCAATTCAAACTAAATAGAATTATCAGCAAATAGGTTAATAGGTTTTTCATCGCAATAAATTTAAAATTAATACTGCCACAAAAAAAGGTTATCATAAATAACTCAGCTACTAATTTCTGACAAGGTGGTTTATAAACAGGATAAGGTGGATAAATTCAGATATACCAAAATGACTTTACAAAAAAAGCCGCATTTTTGAAAGCGGCTCTCTGAAACTATTTAAGTAATTTTTTATTTTACATTTAACTGACCATCAGGATTGGCTTTGGTAAGATTGCGAACCCCTGTTGTACCACCACCAGCCAACGTTATTTCAACCGGTTTGTTGGTTTTCCATGCACCTCGTGTAAAATCGGGAATTTCGATGGGTGCCGATCCGTTTGCAATCGACCACTCGCTGAGCGGAGTTATACAACTCCAGGCTGCTGCATCATAAACATCCATGTCCATTGGCAAACCGTTTCGCAAACAATCGATCATTCGCCAGTCCATCATAAAATCCATTCCGCCATGACCACCGACCTGTTTGGCCATCTCTCCCATTCGTTTTACAATTTCGGGCTGATAT
>JBGSMW010000091.1:0-20133 GCA_041739985.1 Draconibacterium sp.
ACAGATCTTTTGAAAACTTTATAACAAATTTAATATCAGGATTAATTGCTTACTGTTTTTTCCCTAAAAAACCAGCTATAAAATACGAGTCAATACAAACAGACCAATTGGCTTTATTTTAAATCGAACTCAGGTTATTACTAATATTATCTTTTTCCAGTTGTAATTTATTTCCTTATTACTTCATTTAACTGGACAATGAAAGTCTGAATTTAAACGGGTGAATTTGTAATCACTGTCAAATTTCTTGTTTAAAAACTGTGTTTGTCATAACTTCGTCATTGTTTATCTGTTGTCAGATGAAACACATCGATAAAAACATGTATTTCCCCGAATTTCTGACTGATTTCTGGTATTAAATTAAAATATTTGGTAATTAAATTAATTAAAAGAAAAAATGAAAAAATTAAGAATTGGTTTATTGGCTGCTGTAGTAGCAGTTTTGTTTTCGAGCTGTGGTTACAACAAAATGGTTTCAATGGATGAGCAAGTTACTTCGCAATGGGCTCAGGTTGAGAATGTTTATCAAAGACGTGCCGATTTAATTCCGAATTTAGTAAATACAGTGAAGGGTTATGCTGCACATGAGCAGGAAACGCTTGAAGGTGTTATAGAAGCACGCTCTAAAGCTACTTCGGTTAACATTGATCCTTCAAAACTCACTCCTGAGTCAATTCAACAGTTTAACCAGGCACAGGAAGGACTTTCATCGGCTTTAAGCAGGTTGATGGTTGTTGTTGAAAGATACCCTGATTTAAAAGCCAACCAGAATTTTCTGGATTTGCAGGCACAATTGGAAGGTACTGAAAACCGCATCACAGTTGAGCGAATGAAATTTAACGAAACTACACAAAGCTACAATGCTTATATTAGAAAATTTCCACAGGTAATTTATGCAGGATGGTTTGGTTTCGAAAAGAGAACTTACTTTGAAGCGCAGCAAGGAGCTGAAAAAGCACCTGAAGTTCAATTCTAAGAAAATCTTAAACGATGAATGTTCAGAAATATTTTACTGAAGAAAACAAACTGCAAATAGCTAATGCTATTAGGGTAGCCGAGACAAATACCTCTGGCGAAATCAGGCTGCACATTGAAAAATATTGTAAGGAAGAGGTGTTGGACAGGGCTGCCTATATTTTCGAAAAACTTGAAATGCACAAAACGCAATTGCGCAACGGAGTGTTGTTTTATTTGGCAATTGAGGACAGAAAATTTGCAATTCTTGGCGATGCAGGTATCAATCAAAAAGTTTCCGAAGATTTTTGGGAGATGGCTAACGAAACTGTTTTGTCAAGTTTTAAAGAAGGTAAACTCACGGAGGGTTTGGTAGAGGGAATTTTGATGGCAGGAGAACAATTAAAAGAACATTTCCCATTTATGAAAGATGATAAAAATGAACTTTCGGACGACATATCATTTGGGAAAAATTGAAAATAAAATGAAAAAGATATTAACGATAATCACTGTCTTAAGTTTTTTAGCAGCAATTTCGTTTGCTCAAATTCCCGATCGTCCGGTTCCTCCGCGGCTCGTCAACGATTTTGCAAATGTTTTGTCGGCTGCCGAAAGTGCGCAACTCGAAAATGATTTGGTCCAGTTTGCTAACACAAGTTCAACCCAAATTGTGGTTGTGACGGTGTCCGATTTGGAAGGAAATGATCCTGGCGATTTTGCCTTTCAACTGGGCGAGAAATGGGGTGTGGGGCAAAAAGACAAAGACAATGGGATTGTGGTGTTGGTTAAACCAAAACAGGGAAATAACAAAGGCCAGGTTTTTATTGCAACCGGTTACGGATTAGAAGGTATTTTACCCGATGCGGTAGTAAATTCAACTGTTGTTGATTATGAAATGATACCTCGATTTAAAGAGAATGATTATTTTGGGGGAATCTCGAATGGAGTGAAAGTTATAATGAACATTACCCAAGGAGAATATACGGCAGAACAGTATCAGCAAAAGGTAGGGCAAAACAAAGAGGGAGGTTTTATTCCTGCAATAATCATTTTTATATTGGTTTTTGTTTTTATGATGCGTGGGCGTCGAAACAGGTTTTATTCGCCTGGTAAAAGTTTGCCTTTTTGGCTTGCGATGGGAATGTTATCGGGCAGTAACCGTTCCGGTGGTTCATTTGGTAATTTTTCATCGGGAAGCGGAGGTTTCGGTGGTTTTGGTGGCGGCAGCTTCGGCGGTGGCGGTGCTGGTGGAAGCTGGTAAACCAGTTCAAAGTTCAAAGTTCAAGAATTCATAAGGTTCAAAGTTCAGAGTTCCGTTTAGAACTTTAAACTTTGAACCCTGAACTTTAAACTATACTTCTTCTGAATCCAAAAAAATCGTTTGTTCGCGATTTGGACCAACAGAAGCAATTGTTACAGGAATTCCAACCTCTTCCTCAATAAAATTGATGTAATTGTTTAATTCTTCAGGAAACTCATCCTGATGTTTAATCTTTGTTAAATCGGTTTGCCAGCCGGGCAATTCAACATACACAGGTTTTACGTCTTCATTTAATTCAAAGGGAAAATGTTCAACTGTTTCACCGTCAATTTCATAACCAACACAAATTTTAATCGTTTCGAAAAGATCCAAAACGTCAGCTTTCATCATTATTAATTGAGTAACTCCATTAAGCATTATAGAATATTTAAGGGCAACCAAATCCAACCAGCCACATCTTCTGGGCCTACCTGTGGTTGAGCCAAATTCATTGCCAGCTTTTCGTAATATAGAGCCTGTTTCATCCAATAATTCGGTAGGGAATGGACCCATGCCAACACGAGTACAATAAGCTTTAAAAATGCCAAGTACTTCACCTATTTTATTGGGTGCAATACCAAGCCCTGTGCATGCACCTGCAGAAATTGTGTTCGAGCTGGTAACAAATGGATATGACCCAAAATCAATATCAAGTAATGTTCCCTGTGCTCCTTCTGCTAAAACCGATTTGTCTTCAAGCAAAAGTTTGTTGATCATGTGTTCTGTGTCAACGATTTTGAATGATTTAAGTAGTTTTATACTCTCAAACCAATCCTTTTCACAATCATCAAGAGTCTTCTGAAAATCGTATCGGTAAAAATCAGTTAAAAGCAATTTATGGCTTTCAACACGTGATTTGTATTTTTCATCAAAATCATGCAGTAAATCGCCAACACGCAAACCCTCGCGGCCTATTTTATCTTTGTACGTTGGTCCTATTCCTTTTAGTGTTGAACCAATTTTTGATTCACCTTTTTGCTGTTCCGAAGCCGCATCAAGCAACCGGTGAGTTGGTAAAATCATGTGGGCTTTTTTCGAAATGTATAGGTTTTGTGAGATATCTACACCAATTTTCTTCAACGATTCGATTTCTTTCTGGAAAACAATTGGGTCAATTACAACACCGTTCCCAATAATATTTATTTTGTTTTCCCGAAAAATACCTGATGGAATTGTGTGAAGCACATGTTTAATATTGTTGAATTCCAATGTATGTCCGGCATTTGGGCCACCTTGAAAGCGGGTAATTACATCGTATTTCGGTGTTAGTACATCTACTATTTTTCCTTTTCCTTCGTCGCCCCATTGCAGGCCAAGTAAAACATCTACTTTCATTTATATTTATCTAATATTGATTAATAATCCATCAATGTGCTTTTTGAAATATGCTTGTTGTTTATCAATTCTTTCAGGGAAATGAAACACATGCTATTTTCAATATTTTTTTTCAAACAAAACCGTGAAAATCAATCTTGTAGAAAAAATTTTCACGGCTTACTATTAAAGCGTTTAAAAATACAAATAATTTTGGGTTAAGGACGAAAAAGTTTTACATCAAATACGGGATTAAAAAAATATTAAAATAAAAGGATGTTCTATTTTAAATTTTCTCCGTAAATGTATAGCGTGTGGTGCGAAAGTTTAAAATTGTTTTGTTTGCAAGCGTCCTCAATTATTTCACGTATCCTTGGATCAAAGAATTCTATAACATTTCCATTCCTAATATCAATTAAATGATCGTGTTGCAAAGACGCAAAGGCTTTTTCGAATTGGGCAATGTTTTTCCCAAACTGATGTTTTACAACAAGCTTACAATCAAGAAGCAAATCGATAGTATTATACAACGTTGCCCTACTTACGCGGTAGTTGTTGTTTTTCATCGAGATATACAATGATTCAATATCAAAGTGTCCTTCTCGAAAATAAATCTCCTCAAGAATTGCAAACCTTTCCGGAGTCTTACGATGTCCATTTTTTTCCAGATATTCAGTAAACATATTTTTCACTGTTTCTCTGGTCTTATGGTTATTCATATTTAAACCAATTTAAAATAGGACGTAAAAATAGAATTTTTTTTGATATTCTTTAGAATGAATAAAAATTAATCGTTTAGATTTTTTATGCGTGAAACATTTTCAATCCCCTTAATCTTTTTTAGTTGAGAAATTAAATTGTTTAAATCATCAGTATTATGAATGTACAGGAACAATTCCCCTTTAAAAATACCATCATTTGTTTCAAACTGAACTGACCGCATATTTATGTTGTTTTCGTTTGATATAATGTTTGTAACCTGATTTACAATTCCCATCCTATCAAATCCTTCCAGAACAAGGCGAGTTAAATAGGATTGCTTTTTAAATTTTGTCCATTCTGCTGCAATAATTTTTTCACCCTGGTTTGACAAGTATTTGGCTAAAATTGGACATTCTGTTTTATGTATTATTACATGATCATCAGCACTCAAATAACCTAAAACTATATCACCAGGTATTGGATTACAACATTTGGCTAGTGAAAAGGAGATATTATCTTGATTTTCTTTTAATACGAAAGGTTTTTTTCTGTCAATTTTATTTTTCTTAATGACTTTTTCCTCTAATTCTTCTGTTTTCTCTATATCTTCTTTTTTCTTACTGCCAAAAGTAATGTTCCAGTATTTTACTAATTTATTCTCCGATTTACGACCCAGTATTTCGTTTAATTCTTTTAGTTCAATAAATCCCATTCCAACCTCAGAGTATAATTGATCTTTATTGTTAAGATTGAAATGGCCAATAATTTTCTTCAGATTATTTGATGTAAGTAAAGCGCCAGTTTTAAGTACCGCTTCTTCAACAATATTTTTTCCGTTTTCGATGTGTTTGTTTTTTTCGAGTTTGAAAGCATCTTTAATTTTATTTCGTGCTTTTGCTGAAGTTGTAAATTTTAACCACTCCAATTTTGGTGTTTGATTCTTTGATGTTAAAATTTCAATTTGGTCGCCATTTTGCAAAACATGACTTATTGGTACCAATTTCATATTTATTTTGGCTCCAATACATTTATTACCCAAATCTGAATGGATTTCATAAGCCAAATCAATAATTGTTGAGCCTTGTGGCATTGAAATCATATCACCCTTGGGAGTGAATACGTTTATATCAGTTCCATATAAATTGAGTTTAAAATCATCCAGGAATTCAAATGCGTCGGCATCCGGATTTTTCAAATGGTCGCGAATCCTTTCTATCCAGGTTTCCAATTCATTTTCAAAGGTAGTTATGTCTTTATATCGGTAATGTGATGCAAAACCACGGTTTGCAATTTCATCCATGCGTTCGGTTCTAATCTGTACTTCAACCCACTTCCCCTGGGGTCCCATTACAGTAACATGTAAGGATTCATAACCGTTAACTTTTGGTAAGTTGATCCAGTCACGAATTCGATCGGGCTTTGGTTTGTAAATGTCTGTTACAATTGATAAAACGTCGAAACATTGCCTTTTTTCAGAAATATCGGGGTTGGGTTTAATCACAATCCGAATAGCAAGAATATCATAGATTTCATTAAAGCTGACTCCTTTTTTTTGCATTTTTTGCCAAATTGAGTAGCTTGATTTTAAGCGATGCGTTACTTCGCATTCAAAATGTTCGTTGTTAAGCTTTACCTTAATGGGTTTTATGAATTCATTGATAAGGTAGTTTCGTTTCTCTTCCTGATTATGAAGAAAATAAGTAATTTGATTGTATTCCTCCGGATGTTTGTATTTGAAACTGAGTTCTTCCAACTCTGTTTTAATAGTATATAGTCCTAATCGTTGTGCAAGAGGTACATACAGAAAAAGTGTCTCACCGGCAATTTTAGTTTTTTTATTGGCTGGCATTGACTCAAGAGTTTGCATGTTGTGCAGGCGGTCGGCAATTTTTATCAAAACAACCCTGACATCTTCAGATAATGTCATTAGCATTTTTTTGAGTGTAAGCGCTTGTCGTGAATCAAAATCACCTGATAGTTTTGTTAATCCATCAACAATTTTTGCAACTTTATCGCCAAACATGTTTTCTATATCCGATACCCTGTATTCAGTATCCTCTACCACATCATGCAATATTGCCGCAACTATTGATGTTGCACCCAATCCAATATCCTTGGCAACAATTTTTGCAACAGCAATGGGATGTATAATGTATGGTTCTCCTGATTTTCGTCTTGTTCCTTCATGTGCTGCATTAGCAAAACGGAATGCTTTTTCGATCCTGGCAAGCCGTTCGTCGTCAAACTTATTCCGAAGCTCTTTTATAAAGTCTTCGTAACAATCTTCGATATATCTTATTTCTGCTTGTGTAAAATGCTGCACTTATTGCCCCTGATTAAAATTCTTAAATTCTCTTCCCGGATTTTAGAATTAATAATTCTGTTTAACCCTTATTTTCGAACGCTAAAATATTATTTTTTTGTCATCAATAAATATTGATGGTGACCGATTTGTATTTATTTATTCAATTGTTTTTAAATACGTTTGGCTTTCTTTTTCTTGATCAGGTCGGCTAGTTGACTGATTGCATTTGTCATTTTATCCCAACTGAACCTCTCTTTTTCTTTAAGAATGTTATTTGTGAATTCTTCAATTCGATTATTTTCGAAAAAATCAATTAAGGCTTTGGAAATATCTTCAGGGTTAGGTTCTACAACATAACCTACCTTCATGTGAGGAATTATTTCTGCTAAACCCCCAACATTAGTAACAAGCATTGGTTTATTAAAATGATACCCGATTTGGGTGACTCCACTTTGTGTAGCCGATTTATACGGTTGGGCAATTATGTCGGCACCATTGAAATAGTGTTGAACTTCTTTATTTGAGATATAACTGGTATGCAAAATTACGTCATCCTCAAGTTTCAACTCTTTTATTAATTCGATATATTTTGCCTGATCAGTATAGAACTCCCCTGCAACAATTAATTTAATTCTGTTAGGTTTGAAATAAGGGTTGGAAAATGCTTTCAATAAAAGGTCAAGTCCTTTATAATCACGTATAAAGCCAAAGAACAATATATACCTGTCTTCTTTTGAAAGGTTCAAATTTAAAAGTGCTTTTTCCCTAGGCTCAACTGCCCCGTAGTGGTCGTATATAGGGTGGGGTGTAAGTATTTTTGGTTTCTTATAATTGAATTTTTCCAAATCTTGCAAAACACTTCCCGACATTGTAATAAAAGCATCGATACTGCCAATAAAATATTTGCAAAGTAATTTATCACCAGGTCTTTTTTCATGTGGAATTATATTGTCAGCAATAGAAATTATTTTTGTGTATCTGTTTAGTTTAACTGTCCTGCAAATCGAACCCAGACTCATACTCATAAAAGGTAACCAAAATCGCACAATTAGTATTTCGGGACGCGACTTTTTTATTTTCAGGCCTACTTTTAACCAGTTTAATGGATTGACAGAATTTATTTCGCGGGTAATTGGAAAACTGAAAGTTGTTTTTTGTTCGGAAAATTGGGTTTTGCCTGGAAATAAGAATTTTGGGTACTGTACAGTAAATGAAACAATATTTACTTCATTACCTTCATCAACTAGTTGCCTTGCCAATCTTTCGTTTAATGCGGCAATGCCTCCTCTGTATGGATGTGCAGGTCCCAGAATGGTTATTTTCATGAAAATTGTTTCTTTAATTTGCTGGCCACAAATTTATCAATTGGAAAAGTAAATTCACCTACATTTATACTTTTTATTTTAATCCATCTAAAGCTTTGATTTCCATTCTTTTCTTCAATAAAGTCAAATGGTTTTTCGGAAATTTTAAATTTTACAGGACTTGACAATCTGGTTAGATAGTAAATACTTAATAACTGTTTATTTTCATGGAATAATGCTTTTTGAAAGAAATCTGTTGTATAAAAATGTTGTATATCTTCAATTGTCTGTCCGTTGCATTCTTCCCTGAATTCGCGTTTTAATCCTTCAATTGTTCCTTCGCCATATTCGAGACCGCCTCCTGG
Source organism: Draconibacterium sp. (assembly GCA_041739985.1). GTDB lineage: Bacteria > Bacteroidota > Bacteroidia > Bacteroidales > Prolixibacteraceae > Draconibacterium. Next base: position 8,245 of record JBGSMW010000091.1, read on the forward strand.
AAACTTTGTCATTTTTAATCCTATTTGAAACTCATCGGAAATTAAAATTTCGCAGTTGTTATTTATTACGATTCCGTACACTCGTATTATGAAATTCCCAGGGAAGGTCATTTTTCAATAATTTGATTTTCAATAAAGGTTATGATTTCTTTTGTCTGATCGTATTCGAACCAATTCATTTCTTCATCATTTCTGAACCACGTAAGTTGTTTTCGGGCATAACGACGTGTATTCCTTTTAATTAGTTCTATTGCTTTCTCCCGTGAAATTTCATTATCAAAAAATGCAAATAATTCACGGTAACCCACTGTATTCATTGCGTTTAAATGTTTCAAATGATGTAATTTTCTAGCTTCATCTTCCAATCCCGCATTTATCATATTATCCACACGAGTATTAATTCTGTTATGTAGCTCAGTTCTTTCACAATTTAGCCCAATTTTTATTATTGTAAAGGGTCTTGTTTTTTTTGATTTCGTAAGATAAGTGGAATATGGGTTACCAGTCATTAATGAAATTTCGAGGGCATGTATGATTCGATTTGTATTTTTCAAATCAACAGTGTTATAATAGTCAGGATCGATTTTTTTCAGTTGAAAACGTAGGCTTTCTAATCCTTCTGATTCTAGTTTTACTTTTAACATATCTCTTATTTCAGGATCAGCATCGGGCATATTGTCGATACCATTACAAATGGCATTAATATATAACATTGAGCCTCCAACAAGTAAAACCAAATTATGATGAAAGAATAATGAATTTATTGTGGAAAGGGCTTCATTTTCAAATTTACTTACATTGAAATTCTCATAAATTGAATGATTCTGAATTAAATGATGTTTTATCTCAGTCAATTCTACCTTATCAGGAACTGCAGTGCCAATATTCAATTCTTTATAAATTTGCCTTGAGTCAGATGAAACAATTTCGGTGTTGAAGTATTTGGCTAATGCCAGTCCTGTTCTGGTTTTACCTATACCGGTTGGTCCGGTTAAAATGATTAAATACTTTTGCATTAAGAAGTGTGTTTTTTATTGCAAAAAAAGAAAAAAAAAGACTGTTCAAAGAAATTGAACAGTCTGGTAATTAATAATAAATGTTATTAATGCTTTAAAAATCATCCATCTCTCCAAAAATTTCAGTGTAATCTTCAAGTTCACCAAAAAGCGAGTAAGCTTTTTCTTCCTGAAGCTCCATCGATTCCTGATCAATTACATCAACATCATCGCCTAAAACCTGTTGGGGAGTATCACCTTGTTTTAAAGTGACCAATGGCTCACTAAGATTTTTTTCCATAATGATATTCGTTAATTCAATTAATAATGATCTGTCGTTTACAAAATCAAAAGTATATATCAACTTTTGTCCCTTAGAATGAATAAGATCTGAAAGGACTGTTTTTTGCATAATTAGATAAGCACCGCCATTTAACCCCATATCAAGCATCGAAATCTCTTTTTCCTTTAACCCTTTATGATCAGGAATAAAAAAAGATGCCAACTGGTGAGATTCGTAACCTAAGCTCTTTTGGGTAATAGAGTGGAAATCGAAAAAGGTATTCTTTGCTGATAATTCAACTTCCAATTGGAAATTTTTTATTTCTTGTGAAATGATCCGAAAATGAAAAATCATAAAGTATCACTTTTTGGTACGTTTCAAATTTTACATGTTTTTATTCAATATCCAAGAACCTAAAAAGTATTAAATTAGATAAAAGCTATTGAAACATTAAAAAATATTTTTTAATGATGACTTGAAAAAACATCAAAAAACTGATTCATAACATTTTTGACAGAATTATATTGAATATTTGTAACTTGTTTCAGTGAAAAAAGAGTTACATTAAAAAATGTTAAAAGAAAATTCAGGAGGTAAAATATCGAACAGATACGTCATCTATTCGGTAAAACTATCTTTTTTTTAAAATCTCAAATAATTATTGTTGATAGAATAATTTTTTTAAGATTTGGATCAATATTAAAGTTATAATTTTGGAAAATAATTTAAAATAATTTCATGCGTAATACAACATTATTTGCTGAGAATGTCAGAATTGCAGTACAATCAATGAGAAGCAATATTTTGCGTACGGTTTTAACTGTAATGATAATTGCCATTGGAATTACTGCCCTTGTTGGTATCCTTACTGCAATAGAATCAATAAAAACTTCAATTACAAAGGAGTTTACTGTACTGGGTGCAAATACGTTTTCAATAACAAGTCAGGGTATGCGCGTTCAAATTGGAAACCAGAGATTACGGACAAAAAACTATTCTTATATTTCATATTATGAAGCGAAAGAATTTAAAGAGAGTTTTGATTTTCCTGCGACAGCATCAATTTCAGTTGTCTCAACTGGCACAGCAACTTTAAAATATGGTTCAGAAAAAACAAACCCTAACATAAATGTTCGTGGAATTGATACAGATTATCTTTATACTTCAGGTTATGAAGTTGAAAAGGGAAGAGCATTTAGTGAAGATGATATTAATGCGGGAAGAAATTTGGCTTTGATAGGTAATGCACTGGCAAAACGTTTGTTTAAAGATGGCGAAAATCCATTGCAAAAAGATGTTAGTATTGGAAACGGGAAATACAAAATTGTTGGTGTTCTTGGTGAAAAAGGCAGTGGGTTTGGAGGGAGTAGTGATATGGTTTGTTTTATACCGTTTTCAAATTCCAGAAATTATTTTTCAAGACCAAGCATGAATTTTGATATTCAGATAAAAGTGAATCAACCAGAATTAATGGAACCTGCAGTCGGCCAGGCTGAATCTGTTTTTCGAAATGTCAGAGATTTATCACCAACAGATGAATCGGATTTTAATATTGAAAAGAGTGATAATATAGCTAACCTACTGTTGAAAAATATAAAGAACATAACCCTGGTTGCAACAATAATTGGATTTATTACTCTTTTAGGCGCCGCCATTGGGCTTATGAACATAATGCTTGTTTCAGTTACTGAACGCACCCGTGAAATTGGTGTTAGAAAAGCAATTGGTGCAAAAAGTAGCACTGTTAAACAGCAATTTCTATTTGAAGCTATTGTTATTGGGCAAATAGGGGGAATATTTGGAATAATACTTGGAATCTTAGCTGGCAACCTTGTATCGGTAATGATTGGTTCATCATTTATTATTCCATGGATGTGGATTCTTTTGGGAGTTGCTTTGTGTTTTTGTGTAGGAGTAATTTCAGGTTATTACCCAGCTCAAAAGGCATCTCAGCTTGATCCAATAGAATCACTTAGATATGAATGAGTGGCAGCTTTTTTGGATATGAAAAAAGGATGTCATTTGACATCCTTTCAATTGTGTTATATACAGTGAAAACTATTTTACAGAATCCATATATTCAATCAATTCAACAACCTTTTTTGAATATCCCATTTCATTGTCATACCAGGATACTACTTTAACAAAAGTATCAGTTAAGGCAATACCGGCAGTAGCATCAAAAACTGAAGTTTGAGTTTCGCCAATAAAATCATTTGAAACAACTGCTTCTTCAGTATAGCCCAAAACTCCTTTCATTGTGGTTTCGGAAGCAAGTTTCATTGCTGCACAAATTTCTTTGTATGTTGCAGGTTTTGCAAGATTTACTGTTAAATCAACAACAGAAACATCTGGTGTAGGCACACGAAATGCCATTCCTGTTAGTTTTCCATTCAACGAAGGGATAACTTTACCAACAGCTTTGGCAGCACCGGTAGAAGATGGAATAATATTTTGACCTGCTCCACGTCCACCTCTCCAGTCTTTTGCTGATGGTCCATCAACTGTTTTTTGAGTCGCAGTAGTTGCATGTACTGTAGTCATTAATCCGTCAACGATGCCAAAATTATCATGCAAAACTTTTGCTATAGGAGCTAAACAATTGGTAGTACATGAAGCATTTGATACAAAAGTCATATCGTTAGTGTATTCTTTATTGTTTACACCCATTACAAACATAGGGGTATCATCTTTTGATGGAGCTGACATAATCACTTTTTTTGCACCTGCATCAATATGACCTTGAGCACTTGCTTTTGTAAGGAACAACCCGGTTGACTCAACAACATATTCAGCACCAACTGCATCCCATTTTAAGTCTGCCGGATTTTTTTCAGCAGTAACGCGAATGGTTTTCCCGTTAACTATTAATGAACCATCTTTAATTTCAACTGTTCCATTAAATCTGCCATGCGTTGAATCATACTTTAACATGTACGCCATGTAATCAACATCTATCAGATCATTTATACCTACAACTTCAACGTTTTCAGTGGCTACTGCAACCCTAAAAACAAATCGGCCAATACGACCAAATCCATTAATACCTATTTTAATTTTTGACATTGTTGTGAAAGTTTTAATTATTTAAATAAAATTATTCTTCTTAAGTTTAAAATGCTGGAAATATTTCAAATCGATTTTTTTTAAGCAGTACAAAGTAAATACTATTATCGCTTTGAATCAAGCCCGATTTTTATTTTACATCAAAAAACGCTTAACCTTAATGTAAATTTAAAGTGTATTTCCTTTGAATATTATGAATATTCCTGCATATAATTCAGTAGTTCCATTAATATTGAATTCTCAGAGGGGTAAAATCTGCCTAACTTTCTTGAATTTATTTAATTAAGTCAGTTTTTTGGGTGATTGTTTTTGACTAAAATAGAAGCAAATTGATATTTATGTTGTCAAATTCATCAAATTTGGAGAATATTGAGTTATAATTTCTGAATATGCCGGGCACTTACAAGTCCTACACGAACTTATACATAATTGAAAACATATGCCCAGGCAAATAATAATTAGTGTTTTGAAAATTTTATTGAGGTAACCTTTTGCTTTCATTGCATTCAATATCCAATTATTGATAATCTTACTATAAGTTTGAATAGAAAAGTTCATTATGCGTATTACATTAAAATTTAACAATGTTTTAAAAGATGGTAAAACTTATGTTATAAGCGAAAAAATCAAACATTTATTGCGATATTTGGAAAATTAAGATTAAAATTGCAGCAATTTTGAAGATGATTAAAAATTGGACGTATCGCAATAGAATATTTAGGTAGTTATTAAGAGTTAAGGTTGGGTTTTCAATGCATCAATGTTGAAAACATTAATTTGAAAGAAAGTGTTTTATGCAGTATATATTTTGTACATTGTTGCAAAATTTTATACGTTTGTAATATTTACATAAAATAAACAGACAAAATAGTTTGGATATATGATTAAAGAATTAAATAAATTAAAATCAATCAATCAATTAAGTTCAATTTAAAAAGAAATGCTATGAGAAAATCATTTACTTGGTTCTTAAGTTTGATGGTCCTCCTTACCGCCTTTGCGACCTTTGGGTACGCTCAGGAAGAGCAGGAGACTGTTGAACTTTACGCAGGAAAGACCTCCACTTGCTATGTGCAAGGGAACGATTACACAGTTGATGTAGCTGTGCGGGATTTTATTCAACTCACTAAATTTGATTTAGGTCTCTCTTTCAATGACCTTATCTACACTTTCGTGAATGTTACGAATGTAAATTCAAGCCTTGCAGCTTTAACTACTTCCGTAACTACAGTTGCTAATGGACCAGATGTGTTAAACCTTAACTGGTCAGGCACTGCAGCTACAATTGGTGACAATGTTAAAACGGATGTGATTAAACTTCATTTTAAGTTAAAAGGGTTTCCAGCAAATACTGCTGTTTCATTCCCTACAGACTTGATGTGGACTAAAAAGGATTTTTGGTACACAACTTCAGGAAGTGTTTACGATGCAGTAAATACCGTTATTGCTTCTGATGGTGAATTGAAAGTTAATGTTTCATTAACTGGTATTCAAACTGAATTAACTACAGAAACATGTGCAGGTGAGGATGTTACAGTTAAAGTTACTGCACCTGCTGCTTCAATGTATTTATTTAACGAAGATCCTATTGTTGCTAATTGGGTTTGGACTTCATCTAATACCTTTTTGGCAAAAGCCGGAGAAACTGTTACAGTACGTGTAAAAAGTGCTGATGGTTGTATGTCCTTAATGGATGAAGTTTTGCTTCCTGAAACTCTTGATTCTGTAAAGTTTACTGCTACAACTCAAAACCCACTATGTTATTCTGAAAAAGGTTATGTAGTTATCAACGCTACTGGTGGAACTGCTCCTTATACTTATTGGATTTCATCGAATTCTGATGGATCTGGTGCGGAGAAGAAAACTAATTTCCAATTTTCGCAAGGACCTGGAACTTACTATGTAAGTGTTATGGATGCCAATGGTTGTACAGTTGTGGAACCATGGAAAATGGTCACAATAACTGACACTAACACTCCAATAGTTATTACTGAAACGGTTACAGATGTTTTGTGCTATGGTGAAGCAACAGGTAGTGTTGCTGTGACTGTATCAGGTGGAGCTACTATGGTTTCGATTGATGGTAATACCTGGATGGATTTGGTTGCTGGTGCATATACTTTTGTTAATAAACCAGCAGGAACTTATACCGTTTGGGCAAAAAATGCAAATGATTGTACAGTTTCTAAGAAAAACATAGTTATTGCTCAACCTGCCGGTGCGATTACATTTGAAATTAAAATTGATGATACTACTTGTGGTGGAGATGATGATGGTGTTATAACTGTAAGTAATGTTACTGGTGGAACAGCACCTTATTCATATTCTATCGATGGAACTGATTTTACTAATACAACAGGTATTTTTGAAGACCTTGAACCAACTTACTATAGTTTGTGGGTTCGTGATGCAAATGGATGTACTGTTCCTTATGTTAATCCAAATGGTACAAAAAATACGATTGCTGTTCAGTCTCCTGATGATATTAGGTATATTGTTACAGTTACAAATCCACCATGTAATGATGAAGACGCTTTAATTACAGTTTCCAATGTAACTGGTGGAACAGGGGCCTACACTTATAGTTTCGATGGTGGCTCTACTTGGGGAAGCGTTAAAACAATGGATTGGGCCGCTCCTTATGCTCCGGTAACTATTTGGGTAGCCAATACTGGTGGTACTTGTCCTGTTGAATATGTTGTTGATACAGAAGATGTATCTAATCCAGATGCTTTGGATGTTGTTACACTTGACCAACTTGCTCCAACTTGTATTGACGGTAACGATGGTAACATTACTTTGCACATAACAGGAGGTACGAAACCTTATTACTATTCTATTAATGGTAGTGCATGGAGAATGACCGAAAATGAATACACGAATGTAAAGGTTAATGTAGGTACTCATAATATTATTGTTAAAGATAAAAATGATTGTGAATGGGGTTCCGATATAGAAGAAGTAATTACTCTGGAAGAAAGTATTATTGAAGCTACTTCAGATACTCATATTGATTGTTTTGGAACAAAAACAGGTACAATATCAGTCGATTTTACTGATTGGGCTGAGGGTTTAAATGGTGACGTACCTTACAGGAATGTTACTTATTGGGTGGAAAACGAAGCTGGGCAAATGAGTTCTTTTGTGCCTTCAAATCAGGGAGGAACAGCTACTTTGTTCAATGCCGGTATTTATGTAGTTTGGGTTGTTGACCAATATACATGTGAATCAAATATGGATTCAGTTTGGGTAACTCAAAATGATGAATTATTGATTGCTGACGTTACATCTAATGGTGCTTCATGTTTTGAAACTTTTGAAGGTGTTATTACAATTTATGCTACTGGTGGAAATACACCTGATCTTGAATATGCTGTTGTAAATAACGAAGGTGCTCTAGGTAATATTACTGATGACAAATGGTTGCCATTTGATACCTATAATGGATTGGTAAAACCAGCACTTAGTACGGTAAGTTTTCAGGTAGATGCTGGAACATATTGGTTAGCAGTTAGGGATGATAATTGCGATGAAATTACTTACGGTCCAGTTGTGGTAGAAGGCTTTACTGAGTTGTTAGTAGATGAGGATGCAATTACATATACAGATCCAAAATGTTTTGAAAGTATTGATGGCACAATTACTGTTCCAATGAGTGCAGTTTCTGGTGGTGCTGGTTCATATAAATTTACTTTATTGAAATATATGGGTTTAGGAGAAGAATCAGATAACGAGACTTTGAAAGTTAAATCCGGTGAAGTTGATGGTGAGTGGGTTAAAGTAGAGGGTAGTATTGCTCAAACAACAGGAGTGTTTACAGGACTTGTTGCAGGTGTTTATGCTGTATTAGTTGAAGATGCTGAAGATTGTCCTTCTTATACAACTTTAGAGATAGTGTTGGAAGATCCTGAATTGTTAAGTTTTGATACCGAAATTTATCATTTTAGTTGCGAAGGTTCAAACGATGGTATTATTACCATTGATATTCAAGGTGGAACTCCAGATTATTGGTACGCAGTTAACAATCCGAATGCTTGGGTTGCTATTGGTGTTGATAAAACATCAAAAACTTACATTGCAACTGAACCTGGAATGTTTATTCTTTGGGTAAAAGATGCCAATGGATGTATAACCGCACCTGATACTGTTTATATTCTCGAACCTACTGCTCTTAGTGCAAATGTAACAGTTAACAATAATGTATCTTGTAATGGTGGAGCCGATGGTCAAATTACAGTTGTAGGTACTGGTGGTTGGGCAGGAATGACCAATTATGAATTTAAAGTAAATGCTGGTGTATGGACTAGTTCTACAGTATTACCTAATTTGCCAGCAGGTACTCATACCTTATATATTAGGGATGTAAATTCATATAGTCAGCCATATCAGGATTTAGATTGTGAATACAGCGTTAAATTTACTTTAACACAACCTGGTAAAATTACTTATGATGTTGTTATTGCTGATGTAAAATGTAAAGATGGAGATGATGGAACTTTAACTGTAAATGTACAAAGTGGTGGAACTCCATGGGATTTGGAAGGCACTTCAAATGATGGTTATAATGTAAAAATTACAGGAGACAATTTTGATAGTGGTTGGGTAAGAACTGGTGCAGACTTTAGTAATACCTTCACTGGTTTAGCTAAATCACACTACACAGTTTATATTACTGACTCTAGAAGTTGTGTTTTAGATGCAACTGTTGGCGACAGTGAAACACCGTACACTACAATTGAATCTTGGGAAGTTGGAGAGCCAGCTACATATTTGACTTTGAATCCAATGTGGTTGAAGGATGCAACATGTTATGGAAGTGAAGATGGTGAAATTAAATTTGTAGCTGCTGGTGGTACTGCACCTTACAAATATTATGCTGGACTCTCAATTGAACCTGATGGTCACGTTCTTGTTCCTGAAGCACCTGCTGCAAATTCTGATTTGTGGAAAACTAAAGACACCTTAATGGTGGGTGCTGGAACCTGGGTTGTATGGGTTATGGACAATAACGGTTGTATTGTTGGTGGTGAATACGAAAATAACGTAGCTGTTAACAAATGGCGTGTTAAAGTTGAGCAACCTGACCAAGTTGTATGGGATTTCCATAAAATGGGTAGCCCATTAATGGTACATTATTTAATGCCAAAATGTAATGGTGAATGGAATGGAGAAATCCACCTGGTAAATATCAGCGGAGGTTCAGGTACTTATAATGCAACTGTGAAAGGTTTAAGTGCTGATGGCGAAGATGTTAATTTGTCATATACTGATATTGAAATGGATGGTGGTTTGTACAAATTACCTGGTGTACCTGCAAGTTCTGTTGATAGTTTAACTGTAACTGTAACTGATAGTAACGGATGTACTTCTGTGATGCGTAAGATAATGGTTAAACAACCTGATGTTCTTATGGTAACACTTGAAGAAAGTCCTGATAATTATTCTTGCTACGGTGCAGTTGAAGGATGGATTGAGGCAACAGCAACAGGTGGTAATGGTGATTATGAATACCAATTGTTAAAGAATGGTGTAGTTCATACACCATGGCAAAGTATTGCTAGTGCATTTTTAGTTCAGGTTGGAAATATATTTACCGTAGAAGTTAGGGATGCAAAAGGTTGTACAACTTCTGATGAGTTGGATATGCCTACTCCTTCAAAGGTTGAATACACATACGAAGATTTGACTTGTGCAGATGATGCAAAGGCAAAAGTGAAAATTAATGCTACAGGAACACAAGGTCGTGAATTTAGGGTTTGGTATCGTGAAGTTGAGCAAGATGTTCCTACTTCAACAGTATTAGTTGCTTATAACGGTTGGTTTGCTGAATCTATAATAATTGAAGGCGTATTCATATTTGATAACGAACTCTTTGTTGACCACCATTATGAAATAGTTGTGGAAGACGATCATGGTTGTATGTCCATAGTTGATACTTTAACTTTTGACCGGGTTCAATCTGCTGTTGCATTAAATGTTACAACTGGTGAAACTACTGAATGTAATCAGGTAGTTGAGATTTCAATTAGTGGAGGTGTTTCACCTTATGTAATAATGTTAAACGACAGTGTTGTCACCGAAATGATTCATACATTGAATAGAGGTATTAATGTCCTTAAAGTTATGGATGCTCACATGTGTGTATCTGAACAAACTTTGGATGTTGTAGGTATGTATGTTACACGTGACACAACAATTAATACATATATCAACGAAGAAACTATCTTCACTGATATTGAATCTGGAGTTACTGATACTATAGCTGTTGGTACTTATGAATATGTTTACATGAATGGAGATTGCGAAAGAACTTTAAATGTTGAAGTCGTAGAAGTTCCTCGTCCATACACAATTGCTGAAGTACAGGGTGAAGGTGACTCATCTCCTGTTGAAGGTAAAATTGCCAAAATAACAGGTACTGTTACTGCAGTAGCACCGGGAGAAGGTTTCTTCGTACAGGATGCAAATGCTGCAAATAGTGCAATTTGGGTAGAACACAGCGGAGTTAATGACTTAGGAATTGCTGTAGGTGATGGAGTTTCTGTAGTAGGTGAAGTATCTGAAATAGCTTCTGTAACGAGTATCGTTGCAACTGAGGTTATGGATGCAGAGGGAACTATTGAAATTACTGCTATGGAAGTTAATCCAGGTATGGCTGAAGCTGAAATGTATGAAAGTGTTTTGGTAGTTGTTCCTGGTGCCCGTGCCTCTGCAGCAGATGCTGGTACTGGCGAATGGAGCATATATTATGAAAGTGCAGATAATATAATTGTTAATGATTGGTTGTATTCATCAACACCAACTGTCGGAGACTTTTATAATGTTACTGGTATTGTAAATGGAAGACTTGATGCTTTCAAATTAGAACCAAGAATGGAAAGTGATGTAGTTAATGTAACTGCTACAAAAACTAAAACTGAGTTAGTAAATGCTTTCAAAGTTTATCCTAATCCATTTAATGATAAAATTTCGATTGATAATAGCGAAAAATTAACTAGAGTTGTTGTTAGCAACATCGCTGGTCAAAAAGTTATTGATATTGAAAATCCAACTCGTGAAATCCGTACTGCTAATCTGGTAAGCGGCATATACGTTGTCAGTCTTTACACTGAAAACGGAATTGCTAAAACAGAAAGGATGATTAAGAGGTAATACCGAATTGATTGATTAGAAAGGGAAGCTTTAAGCTTCCCTTTTTTTTTGCAAAGATTTAACGCCTCTCGTGAGTTTTTTAAGTAGTATCATTTCGAAGGTCTTAACTCTCGTTTTGTTTTTATATGAGTTTAAATTTTTATTTAATAAAAAGGAGGAAGAAGTTCAGCAGATAAATACTATGATTTTTGAGGAATCTTCAAAAGTAAAATATAGAAGATTGCAGATAATAATGGAGGAGATTCAGGTTAAAAAGGCATTTTCGCTAAATAAAAAATATATCCCTTTTGGTTAAATACGAGAAGGGATTTTTTATGCTTATTGGTTCGTTTTTGAGTTATGTTTTGGACTCCATCAATTTTGAGGCTCAAAATTCAATTTTTTGGACATAAT
>JBGSMW010000092.1:0-24369 GCA_041739985.1 Draconibacterium sp.
CAAAGTCGAGAAACTCGATAAAGAAAAGCAGGAATATCTTTCAACCAAATTAAAATATGATGCATGTAAAACTGAAATTTCAAACATTGAAAGTGAATTGGAAAGATTGAAAAGTGAGCTTATTTTTCTTGGTGAACCTGAAACCGAATTGAAAAAACTTCTTGATGAAAAAAAGAGGAAACTCAGGCAATTGTCCGACTCAACCTGTCTGAAATTTGAAGAGTTGCTTAATAGTCAGTTTGCTGCAAAAAAAGAAATCAGTGAAGCTATTTTATCTGGTGAAAAAGCATTGCAGGGACTAACGCGGGCAATTGATTCGTTACAAAACGCACAAAACTGGGGAACTTTCGATTTGCTTGGCGGTGGCATTCTTGCAACAGCAGTAAAACATTCCAAAATTGATGAAGCAAAAAACGACATCGAAGAGGTTCAGCACCATTTGAACCAGTTCAGACGCGAACTTTCCGATACGAGTCTGAATTCCGGTGAAAATCTGGCAGTTGAAATGGATTCGTTTACCGGTTTTGCTGATTATTTTTTCGACAATCTGATTACCGATTGGATTGTGCAAAGTAAAATAAACCAGTCGCTGGATGCCTGCCGTCAAATGTTCAACCAAATATCTGCATTAATGATACGGTTGCGTGAGTCGGATGCAGCAACAACTGCTAAATACCAGAAATACGAACAAGAACTGACAACATATCTGGAACAGGTTGAATGATGGTACAATACGAAATAACAGTAACCGGACGTGTTCAGGGAGTTGGATACCGGTATTTTGCAGTTCAGAAAGCTACTGAAATGGGAATTACCGGCTGGGTTAAAAATTCGGTTGACGGAGGTGTTATTATCGTTGCCCAGGGAATTGAGGAGGAAATAAAAACCTTTATCGATTATTTGTACATCGGTCCGACGCGTTCACGTGTCGATCAAATTACAAAGGTAAAATTCAATACTTTGGCCAATTTTGATAATTTTAGCGTTAAATATTAAAACAGCCAAATTGGAAAATAAAAACTACCACATGTCGCCGGAACAGTTTCGGGCCGAAGGTAAAAAAGTGATCGACTGGATTGCCGATTATTACGAAAACATTGAAAAATACCCCGTTTTATCTCAGGTAAAACCTGGCGAAATAAAAGCATCGCTTCCTGAAAATGCGCCTCAAAATGGCGAGTCGATGGAAAAAATGATAAATGATATTGACCGGTTAATTATGCCGGGAATAACACACTGGCAGTCACCAAATTTTTATGCCTATTTCCCGTCAAATACCTCTTTCCCTTCAATTTTGGGCGATTTAATTTCGTCGGGACTTGGAGTTCAGGGAATGATTTGGGCAACCAGTCCGTCAGCCACTGAACTTGAAACCCGGGTTTTGGATTGGCTGGCTGAAATGATGGGTATACCTGAAAAATTCAAATCAACTTCATCCGGTGGTGGAGTAATTCAGGATACAGCTTCAACATCGGCTTTAACTGCAATAATTGCAGCACGCGAAAGGGCCACAAATTTTCAATCGAACAAAACCGGGATTCAGCAAAAATTAGTTGCTTATATTTCAACCCAAACGCACTCATCGTTGGAAAAAGCAATAAAAATTGTTGGGATTGGAAGCGAAAACCTGCGTTTAATCGAAGTGGACGAAAAATTTGCCATGCGCACAGATTTGCTGGAAGAACAAATTCAAAAAGACAAAACTGCAGGATTGACACCATTTTTCATTTGCGCTGCATTGGGTACAACTTCCTCTAATGCAATTGACCCGATTGAGAAAATTGGAAAAATTGCACAGAAAGAAAATTGCTGGTTTCATATCGATGCCGCCATGTCGGGAACAGCCATGCTTTGCCCCGAATTCAGGTATTTTCAGGAAGGTGTTGAACTGGCAGACAGTTACTGTTTTAATCCACATAAATGGATGTTTACCAATTTCGACTGCGATGTGTTTTGGGTAGCCAACCGCCAGAATTTAATCAACACTTTCTCAATTCTGCCCGAATATTTAAGAAACAAAGCCACCGAATCGGGAGAAGTTTTTGATTACCGCGACTGGCATGTTCAGCTTGGCCGCCGTTTTCGCTCGTTGAAACTCTGGTTTGTAATTCGACATTACGGTATTGAAGGATTGCAATTCCATATACGCAAACATGTTGAACTTGCCCAAAAATTTACAGCATGGGTCAACGAATCAGAAGATTTCGAACTTTTTGTTGAATCCCCTTTTAACCTGGTTTGTTTTCGCCACAAAGCCGGCGACGATTTCAACATGAAATTAATGAATGCAGTGAATGCCACCGGGAAAGCTTATTTCACCCATACAAAACTTAAAGGACAGGTTGTTTTGCGAATGAGTATCGGGCAAACCAATACCGAAGAAAAACATGTAAAATCGACGTGGGAATTGATTCGGGAGACTGCTCAAAAATTATAGGTATGTAATTTTTGTCGTCACCCGATTTGGAGTCGGGTGACGACTAACGAATTCATTTATCCGTATAAATGTCAAATTCACCGTTCATTACCTCTTTTACCGCTTCCAGATAACCGTATCCATGAAGCATGTCGGGCAGCAGGTAACTGCCTTCCACCCATTCATTCCAGGCGTTAATTGTAATCAGTTTTGGCTGTTCAGGATGACTGTCAGCATATTTCTTTGCTTTGGAGAGCAAGGCTGCAAAACTTTCAGGCGTATTGTGATAATGCACAACATCGTGAATGCCTTTTGCCGGAAATCGTGGCGTATCGTCCCACCCGACTGAAACACAGGGGAACAGCGGCACATTTAAAATTGAATCCATCTGCGTCCGTATTTTTACCGAATTAGCGCCATAAACCATGTAATCTTCCGCTAATCCGCCCATGTTGTACATGGCAACACTGTTGAAACCCATATCGTTTACCCTGTTGGAAAAGTTTGTGGCCGATTCTTCAGACATAACAGAGCCTCCACCCTGGTTCCACTGAATATGTAAATCGGGGAATCCGGCTTTTTTTACTTCATCCCTGAAATAGTCAAGCGCTTTGCGGGCTTCTTTTACATCTCCGCCAAAACTTTCGAGCAATTTGTCAACACTGAAAACTGAAAACACCGGACTGCCATCAATTTTGAAGTAGTTGGGCTGATTAAAATACTGTTTTATTACCCTGTCAACAATAATTTTGTAGTTGTCCCAATCCACAACAGCGTTCCAGAGAATCGAGGTATCATCCTTGTATTTGTGTACGTTCCAGTAGTTATGTTTCACATCGTGGTTGGCCCACATAATGTAAAATTGCATTTTCGAATTATTTTTTGCTTTCAGGAAACCATCGTTCAGTGCGCTTTCCAGGAAAGGACCACCGTCGTACCAATACCAGTCGAACACAAAAATATTTACACCGTGGTCGGTTGCTGCATCAATCCACCTTTCCATCACTTGCGGGTCGTTATCCATTTCGTAGCCCCAAAGTGGCTGACGCGGCTGATAATGGCCGTCGAAACGGGGATTCCCTTTTTTAATCACTTCCCACTCACCGGTTCCCTCGGGCCAGAGGATATCACCAAAACGTTCATCGTGGTGGCAAGACGGCCAGATGTAGGCAGCAACATAATAATCACTTTTTGCAGGTTCAACTGATGTCGTTTTATTTTCGACTGCCGGTTTTGGTGAACAGGAAAACAAAATGGTTGTTAATACAAAAACTACAACACTTTGGAGAACCTTTTTTTTATTTAATTTCAGTTTCATGGCAATTATTATTTTATGATTTTTTTATTACTGTTTTGCAATCCTTTTTGTTTCTTTTTCACCTTTTTACACACTTTCAGCAGCCATTCCAGTAATTCTTCCGATTTTAGGCGGCGGGCAATGTGCAGGTAACTGTTAGTTAATTCTTCCCTATACTCATGTTTAAGCATGTTTACTTTTATAGAAATGTCCAATCTCGAATAAACAATTGCCCAGGTAGTTACGCGGCTCTGGTAAAGGTCAACAGGTTCAATCAAACTGTAATCGGTATAATACAAACCTGCTTGTTTCAGTGCATAAAAAGCCAGCGTGCTTAAGTAATTGTTGTCAACCGTATCATCCGACAAACAATCATAAACATCTTCGCCCCGGAGAGAAACAAAGCGCGTGTTAAACGATCTGATTTCATACCCGGGATCGGCGGCCACAAGCTCCCAAACCCTCTTCTCATTCATTTTAAGCAGGCAGGAATACAAATCATTTTCAGGAAGGTCGTTGAACCGTAGTTGCAGGTCGTTGTACAAAATTGAAATTGAAGGTACTGCATAAAGTCGTTCGTCAATCAGCCAGCTTGTAACTTCCATCCGGCGTTTGCTTAACCGCTCATCCTCCGCATGATATTTTACCCAATATAAAATAATGTCCGTGGCGAAGGGATATTGCAATACACGGTTTAAAACAAATTCCGAATCAAAAGCATTTTTAACCAGAAATAAAAGCTGTGCATCGTTCAGCCGTTGACCTTTCAGAAGGTAATTTACCGGAGCTCTTATTTTATTCGGTTTGAATGCCTCGTTTTCGAAAATATAAAACAGCTTGTTTACAGCATCTTCGGGCAGGACATAAAACTGACAAGGGTTGCTTTTTTTGTAATAACTTTTCAGTGTACTAAATAGCTCATCTTTGTTGTACCGCGTTTTCGAGGAGTAGCAGTTGTGCGCCAGTTCAATCAATTGCAGCAGAAACTTCTCGTGAAACGGGTACTCCTGAATAATATGTCTATCCTCACGAAACTCCTTGTACGATGCATAACCGTTTTCAGGTGGTTCGGCCTTGCGCATTTCGGCCAACTGCTGTTCTATTCTGCGGACAATGGAAGAGGTAGGCATGGATTTAAAATGTTAATTAGCTTAAATAATCTGTTTAATTCAATTACAAACCTGAAAATTATGCGTATCAATGCGAAGCCAAAAAATCTCTATATTGTTCAGGACTATCAAAAGCGTCGTCATTTGAGTATTGCTCATTTTTATCCCATGATTTACTTTGAGCGTACCATTCATTATCTGATCTCAGTTTTCGGTAATGTCTTAAAAGTTTTAAAGTATTAATCTCTTTCACTTTTCTAAATTTCTCATCACTTTTAATTAAATTGATTGCATACGCAATGTCAAACATGAAAAACGTTCCATCCTTTTTTAAACCAATTAAAATTTTGCTAATGGAAACCCCCGCATTAATATTATTAGAAACTGCGATGTTAAAAGAATGTCCATTTTCGCATTTAACTTCACAATATTTCGTATTGTCTTGATTATGAACGTAAGAAAAGGATTTTATTTTAAATCCATATTTTCTATTGAGAAGTATTTTAAAATTAAATAGACTTAAAACACTAATATTATCATCGAAATAATTTTCTGAAAGAAAAGATTCATCAAGGATGAAGTTGTTAAGATTTAAAATACACCAAATTAAATACGAGGGTTCTATTTCATAAATTTCAGCTATCGACTTTCCTTGAAATTTTCCAAATTCGATGATATCATTTTCATGATAAATACTATGCAATTTGTTTGCATTTAATGGGTGTTCAATTACTAACTCAGGGTTAATAAGCTTAAGCTTAGTTAAGTAGTAAATTTCTATGCCTTCAAAGTCTAATAACTCTAAAACAGAATTATTTGATTCAATAACCCTAAACCTACATTCCTCTCCTTCTTTTGGTGTTAAAAAATAGTTTTGAATTCCGATCGATAAAGCCTTCGTAAAATAAAATAAACAACTTTCATTTTCGCCCATCAAATATTTGCTTAACGCAAGCGTAATATAAGAGTCTGATATCCTTAGCTTTATTTCATTTTTTTAATATTTTATAACATTCATTTTTTATATGCCTAATCTCCTTATCTTCCGGAACCTCTTTTTCATATTCGAAAATTTGTTTTAATGCTAACAAAGTTGAATTGTCATTTTTAACTAAATTAAATATACATAAGTATTTTTTGAAAAAATGAGCCGATGGGTATCTTTGTATTGCAGTCTTTGCATATTCTATTGCCTCTGAATACTTTCTATTTTCAAATAGCAATAAACACCCATATTTATATGCAGGTAAATAATTTGGAAATTTTTCAATTAACCTATCAACAACGTTTACATTAGGCGAACTATTTACTGAGTATGTTTTTTGATATATACTTAACATTTTTAAATGACGAATAAAGGCAATTGTTATATAAAGGGAATCGAAAATCTTCTTCTCAAATTTTCTAAAATAGAAAAAACCAAGTTTTTTGTATTCATTGCACGAATTTGTGCATAAGTTTGTGCCAAGATTAAAGATATTTCTGTCGGAATCGTTAAGGGTAATTGCAATTAAAGAATCCTGAAGTTTGTATGGATTTATTTCTTCGTTAACCAAAGATCTTAAAAAGTAATAATCATTATCTTTAAAAAATTTCTTGCTTATTTTATCTGAAAGCCATTCGAAACAATATTTCCAATTTCTTAAACTTAATTCAATTATCAATAGAATTTTTTCAATATCATCTTCGTATTCGTTGTATATATTGATGAAATTAAGAACTACTTTTTTAAATTCATTTTTGTATAAATCTAATTCTGTGATATTTTCGTCAACTAAAAAATAAAAATCAATATCAGAGATTATATTTCGGAAATGATTATCTATTCTATCAGAGTTACTAAATGATGAGTCAAAAACGTTCTCAATCCGAGGTGGTTCATTTTCGAAAAAATCGATCGCGGATATTAGTTTGTTCTTTATTGATTCCATAATTATTTTAAAAACATTAAGAATCTACTTTAATTTATTAAATTCTTTTACAGTGCAAAACGGGCAGCAAACCCAAAAATTTCACTCTTAATTCCGAAATCAATGGATAAATCTTCTGACTGCCAACCGTACCACCCTGGTACAACCGATTGAAAAACTTTTTGCTCTGAATTATCGTTGATTAACTGAATAAGGCCATTTGTAAATTCATTGAAAATAAATTCTTTTCCATGAATATCCGCTCTTTTTAAATAAACATGACATTTATTTTCCTCTCTTTCAATCATTACATCAACTCTCAAATAAGGAGTTTGCTCATCATGATTTTTTATCAGAATTGAAAATTCAGTTTCCTTTGAATGTATAAACTTGTCAATCTGAATATTATATTTCATTAAATAGTTCAAGATTAGCTGTTTCATATCTCTAAAAATTAATTGTAAAAAGTTACATTAAAAACATATACTGAAACCGGCAGTTTAGTTCAACACCAACTCGCGCTGGGTCGTGCCGACTGCTCAGAGTCCACTTTATTGGAATAGTACTTTTTATTCAAATTTAACATCAGCAATCGGGTCTTTTATAAATCCAATGTTGCTAATTATATTATTCTTTAACAGCTTTTCCCACAGGTCAAGCAAGTCAAAAAGCATATTTTTAATAAAATCAATTGTTATAAAATTGACAGGTTTACCATATATAAAAGTGTATGTTTTCTTTCTGTAATTAAATGACGGAGATTTTTCATCATGAGGAGAAAAATATATCCCCGAATTATGAATTGTATTCCTAATCGCTGCGAATATCTCTAAAACCTCGTAGTCGATTTTATCAAAGTTCAAAAAGTCTTCAAATAAACCTCTATATATAAAATAAAATCCTTCGTTGCCATTTAAACTTAATTCACTCTTTGTTTTATTCACATTTCTTACAATCCGCAAATTTCTCACAATACTTCGTAATCTTGTTTCGAATTCATTAAAGTAGTTAAGAATAAATGTATCCCAAATCTACCCTGAAATATTGTTATTTCGATTTGAAGAATAGTTATCCATATCGGATACCTTATCTATTTCTTCAGTTAAATGCGGTAATCTTTCCTTAAGCCAGTTTTTATCTTTGGTCAATTCATGTGCTTCTGCTTGGAATGCAAATTGCAATATTGTATTTGAGTTTAATTCTATAATATTTCTGAAAAACAACATTCTTGAATCTTTTAAAGAATCCCAATTATTATCTTTCATTTCACGAAGAATAACTAATAATTTGGTATCAAGATCAACGATGAGTTCAATCCTATCTTTAATTGTAAATGCTTCTTTGCGTATTACGTTAGAAGTGGTTACGATTTCAACTGTGTTTTTAGAATTGCTCATAATAAATTATTTTGTGTCATCTGCCGTTGTATTATGCCCAACTATTTAATACCCTGAAATTCTTATACTTTTCTAATACTTTACCTACCTTTCATTTTCCCTAAAACCCCAATTCCGGCATTCAACCCGGAAGTTCTTTAAAGCATGATTCAGAATAATGTGACTCGGTTTTTAAGGTTGATAATTTTGTGTTAAAGTAGAAATTATCCGGCCAAAATCCAAAACAGGTGCAATTTTCTCAAAAGTGTAAATCTTACGTTTATAAATATTTTACTATTTTAGCCTCATAATTAAAATTCAATAAAAATGACAGACTTTAAACAAATGGAAGTATGGTTTGTAACCGGAAGCCAGCATTTATACGGCCCTAAAACTTTAGCACAAGTTGATGTAGATTCTTCAACGATTGTTGACGGGTTTAACAAATCGGGCAAATTCCCAGTGACCATCGTTTTTAAACCTGTGGTAAAATCACCCGACGAAATACTGGATATCTGTATTCAGGCCAGTTCTGATAAAAAATGCATTGGGCTAATTACCTGGATGCACACTTTTTCGCCTGCAAAAATGTGGATTGCCGGGCTGAAAGCACTCACCAAACCTTATATGCACCTGCATACCCAGTTTAACCGCGACCTGCCCTGGAGCGAAATCGACATGGATTACATGAACCTGCACCAAAGCGCCCACGGCGACCGGGAGTATGGTTTTATCAATTCAAGGATGCGCAAAAACCGCAAAGTGGTGGTTGGTCACTGGCAGGCTGAAAACGTCCAGAACGATGTTGCCAAATGGTGTCGCACTGCCATTGGCTGGGCTGATTCACAGGGATTGAAAGTTGCCCGTTTTGGAGATAACATGCGCGAAGTTGCTGTTACAGAAGGCGACAAAGTGGAAGCCCAGATTAAATTTGGCTGGCAGATTGCAGCCTACGGCGTGGGAGATTTGGTGAATTATATAGAAAAAGTGACTGATGCAGAAGTTGATGAATTGTACAAAGAATACGAAAAAGAATATGAAGTTGCGGATGATTGCAAACCAGGCGGTAAATATCACGAAAATGTGCGTGTTCAGGCCCGCTACGAAATAGCGATGAAACGTTTTATGGTTGACGGCAATTTCAAGGCATTTACAACCAACTTCGAAAATTTAACCGGACTTGCCCAGTTACCAGGTCTGTCATCTCAACGGTTAATGGCTGCCGGTTATGGATTTGGCGCCGAAGGCGACTGGAAACAGGCGGCAATGTTGCGCATCATTAAAACCATGTCGGCAGGAATGAAAGGCGGCAGTTCGTTTATGGAAGATTACACCTACCATCTCGATCCGGCCAACGAAGCCGTTTTGGGAGCGCACATGCTTGAAATTTGTCCATCGATTGCAGCAAAAAAACCGCGACTGGAAGTTCAGCCTTTGGGAATTGGCGGAAAAGATGCTCCTGCCCGTTTAATCTTTGACAGTGCAACGGGCGATGCAATGAATGTAACATTAATCGATATGGGCAACCGTTTCCGGTTGATTGTAAATACCCTTGAAGTAATTGAACCACTGGAAAAAATGCCAAAACTGCCGGTTGCTTCTGCGTTCTGGAAAACAATGCCAAACCTTGCAGATGGCGCTGCTGCATGGATTTATGCCGGCGGTACTCACCATTCGGCTTATACATTGGCACTTACACCAGATTACATTGAAACTTTTGCTGAATTTGCCGATGTTGAATTTGTTGTAATTGATAAAGATACCTGCGTAACACAATTCAAAAAAGAGTTGCGCTGGAATGAAGTTTATTATATGCTGGCTGGTGGGTTGAAATAAGAAGGAAGCCCCTCCCCAGCCCTCCCCCAAGGGAGGGAGTAAGAAAAACAGCGTTCATCTTAAAACAGACGGACGCTGTTTTCTTTTATGGTAATTCTTCAAAATTGATTACGGGTGGGATTCCTATTGCCCGTCTTTCAAAATAAGTATCGATGGGGGTGGTTTCGCTGAAGAAGCCACAGTTTTTTAGGAAGAATGAGTTGTTTTCAAGTCCCCCTGCATAATCCATCCTTGATTCCTTCCGGGCAGTAGCATCGGCTGTAAATCTTATATCTGTGAGTTCAATCCATTTATTATCAGCACTATAAACCCATTGGTTTGAATACAATCCACTCCTTTCGATATTTCCGGTTTCGGTATAAAAGTTTTCGAGGAATGAATATAAATGGGTTAAATACGTATCGGTTTTTGGACGGCGGAAACTGGCAATCAATTTCCACTTGCCAACTTCGGGTGCAAAAAACCAGGCAGTGAAATCGGTTGCTTCCTTTCCTGTCGGTTTCCCCATTAGCAGGAATTTATAAGTTGTTCCTGCTTTCCAACCGAACTTTAAAAAACTTTGTCCACCAGAACCTTCATTTCCAAATTCACCTGTGTAAACCCCCTCGCCCTTTTTCAGTAACTTAATTTTATACTCTTCTGGAATTGCGCCTGGATTATCGGTTTCATAGGGGCTCCAAACCGAAAATAGTATCCGGCGTTCGGTGGGTGAATTTACCTGCATCCCAAAATAACCCTGCCCAAATCCGTTGGCCATAAAATAGGAACCTAGTATATCGTTGTTTTTAGGAACCGTAATTTCATTGTAAAAATATTTTACATTTCCAGTGCTTTCGGGAACAAGGAAATTGAGGTGGACAGAAGGGCCGCGACGTCCCCAATAAAAATCTTCACGGGCGAAATATACTTTCCCCAATGTTGCTTCACCGCTAATTAAAATGCTTTCTATATCAGGAAAAAAACCTCCTGATTTTTCCAATCCTTGTATTTCAATAAATTGATAACCTGTACTTTCAACATTGAATTCACCTACAAAAACAGTATCAAATTTAGCTTTAGAAATACTTACTTCTTTACTTATATTATTAAAAGTAACCTTCAATTTTGAACTCCCAGAAGGCAACTTTGCCAAAATTCCTATATTTAAACTTCCTGTTTTTTCAACTTTGAAATAGGTGCGAAAAACAGTTTCTTTTGAAACCCAATTCTGGATTCCGCCCTCTTTAATCAAAGTTTCATTTTCTTCTGAACTATTCACAACCCAACAATTCCCTTCGCATGGAATTGCCAATGTAAGTTGAACATTACCAACTTTATCGTGATTGTTACTCTGACAGGAAGTACCTGTTACAGCAAAAGTGAGAACAACCAATAAAATAAAACCTGCATTGATTTTTTTAATCTTCTTCATGTTGTTGTAGTCTTAAAAATTGCTGGTCCAAATTCGCTTTCTCATAAAAAAACTCGTGTCCAAAATTCATAAACTTCAATATTTTAAAGGCATTGAACTTATGGAAAAACCGGGTTTTAAAAGAATCGATGCTTGAACAATTTTGGTTTAAATCTTCGATTTCTGTCCAGAAATTATCTGTTTTGATAAATTGGCAAATTGCTCCCGGTAGTTTTTCAATAAGTTCGAAAAATCCTTCCCTTTCTATTCTGAATAAATTTTCGACTTGATCAAAAAATAGTTTTAAATCAACAAATGCCTGAAAATTATAGGTTTGGGTTAAATCTGTTTCATCGTTCATCCATTTTGCAATAGCCGGGCCTGTGCCAAACGGAATTCGATCAGATTCACGCGCGGAAGGATAAACGGAGGTAGTTGTAATTTCGCCAACAGTTCCAAGCTGGGCAAGGGTTTGTAGGAAATAAAAGTCTTCGCCTGCCTGTCTTCTGGTCATCCCGCCTCGTTTTATGTAACCCTCGGCAGTTACAGCAAATGCAGAACCAACCGTAAACAATGGATTCGGATAACCAATAAAACGTAAAGCGTTTTTATAGTACAAAAGGTATTTTTCGTAAAGCAAAATGCCCTTAAATTGCTTTTCGCCCAACCCTTCGGTTTGGTGTTGAAAAGAAATTGTCGCCCCAACATGTTTTGGAAAACGGTCAAAATGATTTTCAATTTCAACAAGATAATTTGCTTCAACAAGCGTGTCAGCATCCAGCGAAACTATAATTCCGTTTGGTTTTTCAAGTAGATTGAGCCGGCGGAGCGCCTCATCCATTCCGCTTTTTCGTGCCAGCCCTACCCCTGCCCATTTTTTTGGCAATTCAACAGGACCGATTCCGTAAAATGTAATTCTACACGATTTGTGAGTCGAAATCCAACTATCCACTTCTGCTTTTGTATTTTGATTGTAATGTTTTATTTCATCAGGAGCTATTTCAGAATGATTTATCAACACAAATACTTCAACTTTTTTGACAGGCAAATCACAGCTGGCTAACGATTCAAGTGTTTGCAATGTATATGGTTCCCGGAAACATGGAATCACGACAATAATTCCCAAATCCGAATCTGGTTGCTGTTCGATTAAAGCAACTTTGTTCTGTTTTTGTAAATACTTATTTGCGAACATGGGAAGAAGTTCAAAGTTTAAAATTTCCGGCATTCGGTAAAAAAAAATCCGGGAACTTGCCCGGATTCTATGTTGAAATCAAATCTGCCTATTTTTGTTGAGTTGCCGAATATTTCTCGTTCATCATTTTCAAAATATCCGCGGTAATATTATCGCCTTCATCGCCAATTAAAATACTTGACGCATTTAGAATATAATCGTACTTCTTAATTGTATTGTATTGTTTCAGGCAACTTTGTAAACTGTCTAAAACCTGTTGACCATTTGTGTTTTGCATTTCACCAAGTTTTGTTGACAGATCCTGATCCATTTTTTGTATTTCCTGCTCTAATCCAACTAACCTATCGCGTTCCTGTACAGCGCGTTGCTCACTTAAAAAACCGCCACGTTGCAATTTTTCCTGAAAAGCAGCTGCGTCTTTCTCAAACGATTTGCGTTTTGTAGCATATTCAGTCGTGAAAGCCTCTTGTTTTTTTGTAAAATCATCGTGCAAAAATTCCGCCAGTTGATAATTCAAAATAACTGAATCGGCTTTTACATAAGCAATTTTCAATCCGTCCCTGCTAATTACTGCCCTGTCATCAGAGGCTGAATTTTGGCCTGATTTCCCTGTTCCTGTAAAATGTAAAACATATAAAACTGCTACTGCAACAAAAAGCACAATGCTCACAATCAACGATGTTCCCTTCATTAGATTCTATTTTAGATTTACTTTAAAAACTGGCACAAAGATAATTTTTTAGTTTAAACCAACTTACCCGTTTAACACTTTTTTAAGCAATTTAAAAATTGACAAATTCATATAGAAAACCTGTATAAAATCATAACCCTGTGCTGATAAAGGTCATTGAAATAAACATATCATCAATACTACTTTTACTTTATCAAAAACAGATTTTACCAAGTAACAAAATGTTGAACAAATTAATTGCAAATATTTTACCACACATGCCAAAAAAATTGGTGTGGGTTTTTTCCAAAAGATACATTGCCGGTGAAACAATTGAGGACGGACTTTTGGCATCGAAGTTATTGAATGAGAAAGGAATAGAAGTTACGATTGATCTGCTGGGCGAATTTATTAAAACCCTCGATGAAGCCAAGGTAAACAGAGACCATTACTTTAAAATAATTAACCGCTTTACAGGTGAAAATGTCGTCGGAAATTTTTCCCTGAAACCATCTATGTTTGGTCTTCTCATTGATAAGGAGGTTTGCTACAATTACATTCGGGAAATAGTTGCGCTGGCCTCCGAAAAAAATTCATTTGTCAGGATTGATATGGAAGATTCGGAATGTGTTGATATGGAAATTGAAATTTTCAAAAAACTCAGGTCTGAATTCCCTAAAAATGTTGGACTTGTTTTGCAGGCATATTTACGTAGAACTGCTAAAGATTTGGAAGATTTAAATACTGAAAATTCCGAATTGTATCCAGTCAACTTCAGGTTATGCAAAGGAATTTATATTGAATCAGAGAAAATTGCATATAAAGATTATCAGAAAGTCAGAGACATGTTTCTCAATAATCTTGAATACATGTTCAAAAATAAAATGTATGTTGGGATTGCTACACACGACAAATTTTTGGTCGAAAATGCATTTCAGTTAATCAAAAAACACAAAGTCCCAAACAGTATGTTTGAGTTTCAGATGCTTTTTGGAGTAACACCGGAGCTCAGGCAATCCATTGTGGATAAAGGATTTAAAATGCGGGTTTACGTTCCCTTCGGAAATCAATGGTTTAATTATTCAACGCGCAGGTTAAAGGAAAATCCAAAAATGGCTACTGAAATCATTAAAGCTCTTTTTGTACGGGGCTAATTAAAACAAATACTGAAGTACATTTTTTAAACAATTATCAAACACGAATATTAAATCAATAATCTGATAACTTTTTGCCGTTAAAAGAAATGATGGTAAAAAAACAAAGTCAACTATTACAAAATGCAGATGCCATTGGTCATTTTTTAAATAATGAAATAATACCAATTTATTTTTAGATTTGTAGAACAGAACAGAATACTAACTAATCTGAGAAAAAATCTGAAAATGGGAGATTTCAAATTTAATGTTGACAACAATTCCAACATATTAAAATTCCAGCAATTGGTTGATGCTATTGTCGATTCAATTAGTCAAAACCAGTTAAAATCAGGAGACATGTTGCCTTCAGTAAACCAAATTATGGCCGAAAGTCAACTCTCGCGAGATACGGTTTTCAAAGCTTACGCAGAGTTAAAAAAACGCGGCATTGTTGAATCGGTGCCCAACCGGGGTTATTTTGTTACAAAAAACATTACTAAAGTTTTTCTTTTCCTTGATACTTTCAAGGCATACAAAGAGGTTCTTTATGGTTCGTTCCTTAAAAATTTACCAAAAAATATTGCTGTCGATTTACATTTTCATCATTACAATATTAACGTTTTTGAAAAAATCATTTCTGAAAGTTTGGGCAAATACAGCATTTATATCATCATGAATTTTGATAACAACAAAGTTTCAGAGATAATTGGCAAAATACCTCCGGAACAATTACTGATAATTGATTGGAAAATTCATTCTACAGAAAACCAATCTGCTGTTTATCAGGATTTTGGAAAAGCGGTTTATTCCTGCCTTGAAAGTAATATCGACAAAATCTCAGTTTATGAAGAATTCACTTTCTATTATCCATCGTTTACATATCATCCAAATGCTTCGGTCGAATACTTCAGGAAATTTTGTTCCGACTATAATATAAAACACAAGATAACCTATGAACCAGAGGGTTTTGTCATAAAAAAAGGAGGCCTCTATTTTTTAGTAAGTGATCGAACTTTAGCCAGTTTTCTTGACCAATGCGAAGAAAAAGGTTTTGAACCAGGACGTGAAGTTGGGGTAATTTCTTACAACGAAACCCCCATGAAAAAATATGTAAAAAATGGAATCACAGTAATTTCAACCAATTTTGAATTAATGGGGAAAAAAGCAGCAGAATTTGTTACCGAAGGAAAACAAATTCGATTTGAAGTACCGACAACTTTGAAATTACGATCGTCATTGTAGTTGGTGGAGTTTTAGAGTGGACTTAATGCTATATATTAAAATTTTATATAACATGTTGTACAACATATTTTATGACTTTGAAACAACGGATTTGTACACTAATTTTGACAGCATACCAGAACAGAACAGTTCAATATAAAAATAACAACATAAAACATTACATATCATGCATTTACTTGGATTTGACATAGGAAGTTCTTCCGTAAAAGTTTCGTTAATTGATGGTGAGAATGGAAATTGCATAGCTAGTTCGTTCCACCCCAAACAGGAAATGAAAATTACCGCCCACAAAGCAGGTTGGGCCGAACAGGAACCAGAATTGTGGTGGAAAAACCTGAAATTGGCGCTGGCTGATGTTTTGAAAGAATCATTAGTTAACCCTGAAAGTATTCAATCAATCGGTATCTCCTACCAAATGCACGGGCTTGTAATGGTTGACAAAAGCCATGAAGTTATCCGTCCTTCGATTATTTGGTGCGACAGCCGTGCTGCCTCAATTGGAGATAAAGCTTTTGAGGAAATTGGGGGAAAACGATGTTTGACTAATCTGCTCAATTCTCCCGGAAACTTTACTGCATCAAAATTAAAATGGGTAAAGGATAACGAACCTGAACTCTACGGTAAAGTTAATAAAATTATGTTGCCAGGTGATTATATTGCAATGAAACTTTCAGGTGAAATTCAAACTACTGTTAGTGGTTTATCTGAAGGAATAATGTGGGATTTTAAGGAAAATTCAATCGCGGATTTGCTGTTTGCGAACTATGGTTTTTCGAAAGAAATTATTCCTGAAATCGTTCCAACATTTGCCGTTCAATGTAAGGTTTCAGCTAAAACAGCAGTTGAACTTGGACTTTCTCCAAAAACTACAATAAGTTACCGTGCTGGCGATCAGCCTAATAATGCACTTTCGCTAAATGTTTTAAATCCGGGTGAAATTGCAACAACAGCAGGAACTTCAGGAGTAGTTTACGGAGTGAGCGATGAAATTAAATACGATCCGCAATCGCGTGTAAATACATTTGCTCATGTAAATTACACAAAAGAAAATCCACGTTTGGGTGTGCTGCTTTGTATAAACGGCACAGGAATCTTAAATGCCTGGTTGAAAAGAATGGTTGGCGAAAATATATCTTACGAAGAGATGAATAAACTCGCTTCCGAAATTGCCATCGGGTCAAACGGACTTTCGGTTTTGCCTTTTGGAAATGGCGCGGAACGGGTTTTAAACAACAAAAATATTGGCTCGGTTTTGAGTGGAATTAATTTTAATATTCATCAAAAAGGCCATATTTTAAGAGCTGCTCAAGAGGGAATTGTATTTTCGTTTAAATACGGCATGGATATTATGAAAAACATTGGTATCAATGCTTCTGTAATTCGTGCCGGAAAGGCAAATATGTTCCTCAGCCCGATCTTCAGGGATACTTTGGCAGGAATTACTGGTGCTACAATCGAATTGTATAATACCGATGGATCGATTGGAGCAGCGCGCGGTTCCGGAATTGGTTCAGGTTACTACAAATCGTTTAACGAAGCATTTTCAAACCTTAAAAAGTTGGAAACAATAGTTCCCGATAATTCAAAAAATGCTGAATACAAGGATTCTTATGAGAAATGGGCAGATGTTTTGAAAAAAGAGCTAAATCAGTTAAGTTGAATTCCAATAATAGGCTTATGACATTAAAAAACAGAAATTCAGATAAATAAAATCAATATTCATTCATAACTAATAAGTAACAAAATGGAAGTTTTAAAAGGTAACAAAGAGTATTTTAAAGGAATTAGCCAAATTAAATTTGAAGGTGCTGATTCAAAGAATCCACTGGCATTCAGGTGGTATGATGAAAACAAAGTAGTTGCAGGAAAAACAATGAAAGACCATCTTAGGTTTGCAGTTGCTTACTGGCACACGTTCTGCGGAACCGGTGGAGATCCGTTCGGCCCGGGTACTCAGATTTTCCCTTGGGACGGTGCAAATGATGCAATGGACGCAGCTAAAGAAAGAATGGATGCCGCATTCGAATTCATTACAAAAATGAATATTCCGTATTACTGTTTCCACGATACCGATGTTGTTGGTGATGGTTCAGTTTTTGAAATTGAAAAGCGCCTTGAAAAAATGGTGGAAATCGCCAAACAAAAACAAGCTGCATCAGGTGTAAAACTTCTTTGGGGAACAGCAAATGTATTTTCAGCCCCGCGCTACATGAATGGCGCTTCAACCAATCCTGATTTTGCAGTACTTGCAAATGCAGCGGTTCAGGTTAAAAATGCCATCGATGCAACAATTTCACTAGGTGGAACTGGTTATGTTTTCTGGGGAGGTCGCGAAGGTTACATGAGTCTTCACAATACCGATACAAAAAGAGAACTTGCACATCTCGGACAATTCCTGCGTACAGCACGTGATTATGGCCGGAAACAAGGATTTACCGGAACCTTTTTTATCGAACCAAAACCAATGGAACCAACAAAACATCAGTATGATTTTGATGCACAAACTGTTATCGGGTTCCTAAAAGCAAACGGATTGGAAAACGATTTCAAACTCAATGTTGAAGTTAACCACGCTACTTTGGCAGGTCATACTTTTGCCCATGATTTACGCATGGCTGCCGATGCCGGAATGTTAGGTTCTATTGATGCAAATAAAGGAGACTACCAAAACGGTTGGGATACTGATGAATTTCCGACAAACATTTACGAAATTACCGAGGCAATGCTTGAAATTTTACCAACTGGTGGATTTAAACACGGTGGTATAAACTTCGATGCAAAAACCCGCAGAAATTCAACAGATTTGGAGGATATTTTTATTGCTCACATTGGTGGAATGGACGTTTTTGCAAGGTCGCTGGTTATTGCCGATAAAATTCTGAATAATTCAGATTATCTTAAAATGCGTAAAACACGTTACTCTTCATATGATTCTGGTAAAGGCGCCGAATATGAAGCAGGAAAACTTTCGCTGGAAGATCTTTATGCAATTGCTGCCGAAGTTGGAGAACCTGCACAAATTAGTGGAAAACAAGAACTGATTGAGCAGTTGATCAACTGGCACATTTAACGAAATGAAAGGACGTAATTCGTTTTATATCTTAGGAATAACGGCTGTTGCCACACTGGGAGGACTTCTGTTCGGTTACGATACAGCAGTTATTTCAGGAGCCGAAAAATCAATCCAGGCCTATTTAATTAATGGGCTTGGATTGAGTTCTCTTGTACATGGTGCTACCATTTCCAGTGCCCTTATTGGCTGTATTATCGGAGGAAGTTTATCAGGATTGATATCATCATCTTTTGGCAGAAAAAAAGCACTTTTTCTGGCGGCAATTTTGTTTTTCATCTCCGCGTTGGGATCCGGATTTCCTGAATTCCTGTTTTTCACGCAGGGCGAACCTACAATGGGACTGTTGTGGATGTTCAATTTCTACCGTATTATAGGTGGAATTGGGGTTGGACTCGCCTCGGCTGTAAGCCCCATGTATATTGGTGAAATCGCACCAGCCGACATTCGTGGCCGTTTGGTTTCAATTAACCAGTTTGCTATTATTTTCGGGATGTTGGTAGTTTATTTTGTTAACTGGGGAATTGCCAATGGCAAACCAATTGAATGGATAAACACAATTGGCTGGAGGTGGATGTTTGTTTCGGAAGCAATTCCGGCAGCGCTTTTTGGTATTTTCTTGTTTTTTGTACCTGAAACACCTCGTTTTTTGGCAATTAACAATCAAAATGACAAAGCTCTTCATATTTTAACCCGTATTAATGGTATCGATCAGGCAAAATTGATTTTTGCAGATATTAAATCGAGTGTGGAAAAATCTTCGGCTAAACTTTTTTCTTATGGGAAAATTGTAATTGTGATTGGAGTTTTACTTTCTGTTTTTCAGCAATTTGTGGGTATCAACGTGGCTCTTTATTATGCTCCCCGCATTTTTGAAAGTATGGGAGCAGAAAAAGATGCATCAATGCTACAAACTGTTGTAATGGGTTTGGTAAATGTAATCTTTACAGTAGTTGCAATTATGACAGTTGATAAATGGGGAAGAAAACCTTTGCTTATGATAGGTTCGATAGGTATGGCAATTGGAATGTTCGCCATTGGACTTCTGGCATTTATGAAAATAATCGGCATCAGCACACTTGTTTTTATCATTATTTACACAGCTTCGTTTATGATGTCGTGGGGACCAATTTGCTGGGTATTAATTTCTGAATTATTCCCAAATAAAATTCGTGGGAAAGCAGTTGCTGTTGCTGTTGCCGCGCAATGGGCAGCCAATTATTTTATCTCGTCAACATATCCCGCAATGATGGAATTCAGTAGTGGTTTAACTTACTGGTTTTATGGATTAATGAGTATTATTTCTTTCTTTTTTGTTTGGAAAATGATTCCTGAAACCAAAGGAAAAACGCTGGAGGAAATGGAATATCTGTGGAAAAAGAGTTGACATTTGGACAGTAAGTTCAATATATTTTGTCGATTAAAAAAGACTTATTTGAAGTTCTATTATAAAAATTAAAAGGAAACATTTATTTGTTTCAACTGAAACAAGGGGTTGCAACCCCTTGTTTTTAGTTGAAGCAGAAATCAAATCAGCTAATTCTTTTTGCCTATTTGTTTAAAACGAGTTACAATGAAAAATTTATTCTCACTGTTTTTGCTCCTGTTTATCTTTCAATTATCAGCACAGGAAAATTCAAAATCAATTCGTATTGAAAGAAGCAATCCTTTTGCAGCAAACCCGCTCCCTAATGAACAAGTCACTTACCAAAATCCAATAATTCCGGGATTTCATTCAGACCCAAGTGTTTGCAGGGTTGGTGATGATTACTATTTAATAACAAGCACCTTTGAATATTTCCCGGGAGTACCTGTTTTCCACAGCAAAGATTTAGTCAACTGGGAGCAAATCGGATATTGTATTCATCGTAAAGAACAGTTGCCTAAAGGAATAAACATTTTTGCAGCAACAATCCGGTATCATGAAGGTGTGTTTTACATGATTACAACAAATTTGGCAGGTCGGAGTGGTAACTTTTATGTTACTGCAACAAATCCGGCCGGACCATGGTCTGACCCAATTTGGATAAATATACCTGGAATTGACCCCGACCTGTTTTTTGATGATGACGGTAAAACCTATGTTATTTCTTCTCCCTTCGATTTATATGAAATTAATATTGAAACAGGTGAATTGTTGACCGAAGGACACAAGGTCTGGTTTGGTGCGGGAGGCAGGTATGCTGAAGGGCCACATATTTATAAAAAGGATGGTTTTTATTATCTAATGGCAGCTGAAGGGGGAACGGAAGAAGCACATTCGGAAACCATTGCACGAAGTAATAGTATTTGGGGACCTTATACTGAAAATCCGGCCAATCCAATTTTGGCTCATGCAAATGCTGCCGGACAGGGAAATCCAATACAGGGAGTAGGGCATGCTGATATTATTCAGGCCCATGACAATTCATGGTGGATTGTTTTTCACGGATATCGCACTGTTTCAGATAAATCTCATCATATACTTGGCAGGGAAACTTGTCTGGCTCCGGTTTCCTGGCCAAAAAATGGATGGCCTGTGGTTAACGGAAACGGTACTGCTACTGTTGATATGACCTGCCCCACACTTCCCTTAAAACCTTTTCCCAAAAAATCAACACGTGATGACTTTGAAAAAAAAGAATTGGGATTTGAATGGAATTATGTTCAGTTCCCGGATGCAAACAATTTCTCTCTTGAAAAACGTGATGGGTATTTAAGTTTAACAGGGGCGGCGGAAAATATAGGGACAAGAAATAATTCAACTTTTGCAGGAAGAAGATTAACTGATTTTTATTTTACTGCAACAACACAAATTGAATTTGATCCAAAAAATGAAAATGAAGAAGCAGGATTGATACTGCTCAATAATGGTTCTCATTTTGATTTGATGATCGAAAAGAATAATGGGAAAAGGTTTTTGATAGTGAAACTTCAATTTGGTTCATTAACCTATAAAACTGAAAAAATAGCATTGAAACCTGGTCCGGTAAATCTGCGGATAACCGGTATGAAATCTACATTCACATTTTCTTATGCCCAGGGAGATGACACATTTAAAGATATTGAAACTGTTGATTCAAAATTTCTTGCCACAGAAACAGTTGGCTTTTTTACCGGAGTTTATGTTGGACTTTATGCGACCGGTAATGGCAAAAAATCAATGGTTAGCGCCGATTATAATTGGTTTGAATATTTGGTAAATGAAGCTCCTGAGAAGGAATAAAGGATTTTCCGATTTTGAGTTATCGAAAAACTGACCAATAATTTTTTTCAAAAATAAAAACGGGAATAAAATATTTTACTCCCGTTTTTATTTCCTTTTATTTTGGCTGCCAGAAGCAAACTTTCGGAGATTCAATCTTACCTTCAGTTTTCAAAATTTTCATTGCTTTATCCACCTCCTTCTTATCCAATCCAGAAGCTTCGGCAATTTCGCCAGCCTTTAATGGTTTCCCCGCAGCTTGCAGGGTTTGCAATACTTTTTCCGCACTCATAATTTAGTTTTTTTTTAGTTTGTATATCTTTCAGAAATTACTTTCCAATCCATAATTTTCCAAAAATCCTCAATATATGAAGGACGCAAATTTTTCTTGTCGATATAATATGCGTGTTCCCAAACGTCACAGGTCAAAATTGGTTCTTTGCCATCGCGTAAAGGGTTTCCGGCATTACTGGTTTGAACGATTTCCAATTCGCCCTCTTTGTTTTTTACCAACCATGCCCAACCTGATCCAAATAATGTTGCAGCGGCTTTTGTAAACTCTTCCCTGAATTTCTCAACTGAACCAAATTTAGATTCAATTGCTGTTTTCAATTCATCTTTTGGCTCTTTGCAACCATCGGCACTAAACTGCATAAAATAAAAGGTATGATTCCAAACCTGGGCGCCATTATTGAAAATACCACCGTCAGCCAGCTTAACAATCTCTTCAAGGGTTGCATTTTCAAAAGCTGTTCCTTTAATCAGGTTATTTACATTATTCACATAAGCCTGATGGTGTTTCCCGTAGTGAAATTCTATGGTCTTTTCACTGATATACGGTTCCAATGCATTGTTCGCATAAGGTAGTTTTGGTAATTCGAATGCCATAATTTTTGATTTTAAAGGTGAATAAACTGTTCTTTTGATTTTTTCTTAAAATTAAAACATTTTAAGTTGAAAAAGGATTTATGGCACCCTAAATTTGAAATGAGTTTAAACAGAAAAGAAAAATAAGGAATTAGGAATTAGAAATTAGAAATTCTAAAAACTGAACTCTTGACCACTTTCTAATTTCTTATTCCTTATTCGATATTTCACATTGTCTCAGCTTTCTAATTAACATAATATTAGAAAATAAAGCAAATAAAACCCCGGGGTCTCTGCCCCGGGGAAAAAACCAAAAATCAACTAACCTTTAAACCGTCTGGCGACTTCATCCCAGTTGATGAGATTCCAAAACGCATTTACATAATCCGGACGTCTGTTTTGATAGTTCAAATAGTACGCATGTTCCCACACATCAATCCCCAATATCGGCGTACCCTTTACTTCCGCAACATCCATCAACGGATTATCCTGGTTGGGCGTTGATGAAACCGCCAGTTTATCCTTTTGAAGAACCAACCATGCCCAACCAGATCCAAACCGCGTTACCGCAGCTTTGACAAAGGCTTCTTGAAAATTTTGTACTGAACCAAATGAATCGTTAATTGCATCGAGTAAAACTCCAGCTGGTTTTGGTGAACCTCCCGGAGCTATTACATCCCAATACAAATTGTGGTTGTAAAAACCACCTCCATTGTTTCTCACTGCAACTGCCTGACTGGAAACACCTGAAAGAATCTGTTCAATTGATTGCCCTTCCAAAGCTGTTCTTGCAATTGCAGCGTTTAAATTATTTGTATAACCTGCATGATGCTTATCATGGTGAATTTCCAAAGTGCGAGCATCAATATAAGGTTCTAAAGCTTTATAATCGTAACCTAATTTTGCTAATTCAAATGCCATTCTTATATTATTAAAGATATTTATATGTTTTTTTCTTATTAACAAAAATAGGTGCTATTTAGAACTATTCCAAATATTTGACGGTAAAAATAAATCGAAAACATCTAATTCTCATAGGCAAAGTTGATACAGTACAACAAAAAAATTTACGTTTTGCATTATTGTGCAATGCAACTAGTCCTTCCAAACAGCAACCATAGATAACATAAATAATGTTTTTTTCAAATAATATAATTGCAGCATTAAAATCCTCGACTATTTCCTTAATTTAATCTTCTATAAAACATACAGTTAGTTTAAGATCATGAAATATCATCGCAATTTATTTGGAGAAACAGGTATAGAAAGTTACATTTGATACTAACAAAACGAGTTCTTTGAAGAAAAATATATTTCCGCATTAATTCATCATTTGGTAAACTCAACATAAAAATTTGAACTGAGAATGCTCTTAAAAGTCGTTAAGACAGGCCTTGTAGTCTCGCCACTGGTGAGATGAGTCGTATTGACCGGTGGAAGTCCGATCGGCTGGGCGCTCAAATCCTGTTAAATCGGGGTTTTCACAAACGGAATTGATGCGGATTTTTTTTGCCAATTTTTTACCTATTCATAGGCATTTTCGCTAAATAAAAAATATATCCCTTTTGGTTAAATACGAGAAGGGATTTTTTATGCTTATTGGTTCGTTTTTGAGTTATGTTTTGGACTCCATCAATTTTGAGGCTCAAAATTCAATTTTTTGGACATAAT
>JBGSMW010000093.1:0-27441 GCA_041739985.1 Draconibacterium sp.
ATTATGTCCAAAAAATTGAATTTTGAGCCTCAAAATTGATGGAGTCCAAAACATAACTCAAAAACGAACCAATAAGCATAAAAAATCCCTTCTCGTATTTAACCAAAAGGGATATATTTTTTATTTAGCGAAAATGCCTAATAAATCACGCAAAGACACAAAGATAAAAACATTGTCCTTGCATCTTTGCGCGAAGTTATTTCTTAAACTTTTGGCAATTCCCAGGGAGTTCTATAAGTAGGAATCAGATATTTGTTTGCCTCATCATCATTTTTAATCTGACGGGTTTCGGCATCCCAATACAAACGGTGCCCGGTTCTGTGTGCAATATTTCCCAAATGCGCAACACGGGCAGTATTTGCCGCAACAGTAATGTTGGCATTCAGGTTTTGGTTGCGGGTTTTTACGCCATCAATAAAATTGGCCATGTGCAAATCGAGCCCTTTGCCCGAGCCTTTTATCAAGTCAACA
Source organism: Draconibacterium sp. (assembly GCA_041739985.1). GTDB lineage: Bacteria > Bacteroidota > Bacteroidia > Bacteroidales > Prolixibacteraceae > Draconibacterium. Next base: position 472 of record JBGSMW010000093.1, read on the forward strand.
CGCTCCATCAGGTCTTTGCCTCTCTTTTTTTCCGGAATTACTTCCCAACCCTCACGATCTACAACCAAAGTGCCATTATTTCCAACATAACCAACCCCATGATTTCGTCCATAATAACCTCCGTCAATTCCGGTTCCGTGATCCCATAACATGGTATGACCATCAAATTCGTATAAAGCCTGCAAAGTGTCAGGAGTTTCAGAAGCATCGTCGGTATAGGCAAATTTTCCGCCCATTGACATTATTGATTTTGGCACAGGGTCGCCCATTCCAAACAAACCGTAGTCGATAATATGTACCCCCCAGTCGGTCATTAAACCTCCGGCATAATCATAAAACCACCTGAAATTAAAGTGAAATCTGTTTGGGTTGAACGGCTGTTTTTTGGCCGGACCTAACCAGAAATCATAATCAACACCCGCAGGTGCTTCGCCGTCAGGTTGAACAGGTACAGGTTCCATCCATCCCTGATATGCCCAGGTTCGAACGGTGCGGATTGTACCCAATTTGCCTGATTTTACAAATTCAACGGCATCCCGCCAATGCGGATCGCTGCGTTGCCACATTCCGACCTGCACCACTGTTTTGTATTTTGCAGCGGCACGTTCCATGATATTTATTTCTTCGATGGAATTTCCCAGCGGTTTTTCACAATATACATCTTTCCCGGCCTGGCATGCTTCAACCATCGGCAAACAATGCCAGTGGTCCGGAGTACCAATAATTACAACATCGATTTCGGGCATTTCCAACAGTTTCCGGTAATCTTTAAAACCCACAGGTTTTTTACCCTGCAATTTTTCAGCTTCTGCAATACGGCGGTTCAGTACGTTTTCGTCAACATCGCAAATGGCTGCACACTCGGTATTGGGCTGTTTTAAAAAGGCATTCAAATCGGCCCAGCCCATTCCGTTGGCACCGATTAATCCACACACTAATTTCTCGTTGGCTCCTTTGCAGGCGGCCATTGGCATTGTTGATGCCACCGCAACACCTGCAACTACAAGGGTCGAATTTTTAATAAAGGTTCTTCTGTTAGTCATGTTTTAAGAATTGTCGGAAGTCAGAAGAAGGAAGTCGAAAGTAAAAGACCGAAATCCGAAGTCTAAAGTCCGAAGTTTTTGTTATTATTTAATATTTTTTGTAAAGGCTACCATTTTAGACAATAATTTAATAAATCACTTTGCGCTATTCTGATCTGAGATTATTTCATTTATTGAACATTCCAGTCCGGGAAGTACATTTTCAACCACTCCCCAAACTGCCCATAAATCAACACCAATGTAATCGTGAATTAATTTGTCTCTCATTCCCGCAATTTTCTTCCACTCAACATTCGGATACTTTTCACGAAACTTATTATCCAACTGCTTTGTTGCCTCACCTATTATTTCAAAATTTCTAATTACAGCATCCTGAATTAACTGGTCTCCTAAAAAAGATTGTTCATCCATTCCTTTTGTGTATGATTTAATGCGATTGATACAATCCTTTATGTGGCGAATATAAATTACCGGATTTTTATCCATTATATAATCCTTATTAGATCTTTTTGAATATATGATTTCAATTCTTTATTTACCGATCGCAAAGTTATCAAATCAACTCTAATTCCCAATAATTCAGTTAGTTCCTGTTCGATTCCAATTAAATCCAATAAATTGGTTTTATGTTTTAAATCAATTAGAATATCCATGTCGCTTGAACTTGTCTGCTCATTTCTTGCATACGAACCGAAAACACCAACAAGGTTAGGTTCGTATGGGATTAATGTTTCTTTGATAATTGTTTTCTGCAAATTTGTAATCATTTCAAATAAATTATTAAGAAGTAATAAAAAGGTATTTTACTTTTGCATCGCATCATCAAACGCCACATCCGAAGGTTCGAAATCGCAATATCTAACAAAATCGCATGCTTCTTCGGCACCAGCTTCACGGTTCATGCCACTGTCTTCCCATTCTACTGAAAGCGGCCCTTTATAACCAATATCATTTAAAGCGCGAATAATATTCTCGAAGTCGATTTTTCCGCGGCCCAGACTGCGGAAATTCCAGTAGCGGCGATTATCTCCAAATTCACTGTGTCCTCCAAAAACGCCTATTCCCATTGGAACGTCGCTCCAGTAAGCATCTTTCATGTGAACATGGAAAATACGATCTGAGAATTCATAAATAAAACGGACATAATCAACATGTTGATAACCAAAATGACTGGGGTCGAAATTAAATCCAAAAGCCGGGTGGTTATTTAGTGCTTTCAATGTTAAATGTGCCGAATGAATATCAAATGCAATCTCCGAAGGATGTACTTCAAGCGCGAATTTCACACCAAGTTTTTGATATTCATCCAGAATTGGTATCCACCGTTTGGCAAAGTCGGCATAACCTTTTTCGATCATCGATTTTGGTACAGGAGGAAACGAATAAAGCAAATGCCAAATCGGGCTTCCGGTAAAACCAACTACAGTATCGAGTCCAAGCATTTTTGCAACTTTCGCAGTTTTAATCATTTCGGCAGCAGCACGCTGACGGACGCCTTCCGGGTCGCCATCGCCCCAAACATGCGCGCTGGCAATGCTTTTATGACGTTCATCAATATTATCGGCTACACATTGTCCATCAAGGTGAGTTGAAATTGCATACAGTTTCAATTCATATTTTGCAAGCAATGCTTTACGCGCATCGCAATACGCCTGATCGGCCTTTGCAATTTCCATGTGGTCGCCCCAGGTGCAAAGTTCAAGTCCGTCATAGCCAAATTCCTGTGCTTTTTGGCAGATGGTTTCAATGGGTAAATCGGCCCATTGTCCGGTAAAAAGTGTTACTGGTCGTGCCATAATATTTAAGTTTAAGAAGCCTCTCCCCCATCCCCTCTCCAATGGAGAGGGGAGTAAGAATTGACAATTGTTATTTACATAATTGTTAATTTTTTAATTTGAGATATTGACTCACAGCCACTTTCTCAAAGTTCTCCCCCTTGGGGGAGTTAGAGGGGGCTTTTATTCCCCAAATTTTACCCATTTCATTTCATCATCATATCCGGCTTTAACCACTGTATCGATAAACTGCATTCCTCTTATTCCGTCCTCAACGCCAGGGAAATCGAGCATTTCGGCTGTTGGCGTTTCGCCGTTTGCTTTAGCTCTGACAGTTAATGAGAAATTGCGGTAAATATTGGCAAAAGCTTCAAGATATCCTTCCGGGTGACCACCCGGAACCCTGGTATTGTGTGCTGCAATCGCACTGTCGAGGCTGGTACCAACCCGTAAAACCTGCATAGGCTGGCCGAGCCATTTAACCCTTAAAGTATTTGGTTCCATTTGTTCCCAGTCAAGGCCACCTTTATCGCCATAAATGCGAATACGGATTGCATTTTCTTCGCCTGCAGCAATTTGAGTTGCCATTAAAACTCCCTTTGCACCATTGTCAAAACGAAGAAGTGCTGCGCCATCATCATCGAGTAAACGGTTAGGAACAAATATATTTAGTTCGGCACACAGTTCGGTTACTTTCAAACCTGTCATATATTCCGCCAAATGATGAGCATGAGTTCCAATGTCGCCCATACAACCCGCCTTTCCCGACCGTTTTGGATCGGTTCGCCATGATGCTTGTGGATTTCCTGTATCTTCCAGTTTCGATGAAAGCCATCCCTGCGGATACTCAACAAAAACTTTACGGATTTTTCCGAGTTTACCATCGGCTATCATTTGTTTCCCGTGTTTTACTGCCGGATAACCTGAATAAGTGTGTGTTAACGCAAATGTAAGACCTGTTTCAGCAATCTTTTCTTTTAGTTTGATTGCTTCATCCAAAGTAAAAGTCATGGGTTTGTCGAGTACCACATTAAAACCCTTGTCCAACGCCATCATTGCCGGATCGAAATGAACAAAATTGGGTGTTACAATGGATACAAAGTCCATCCGTTCTCCATCAGGCAGTTTTGATTCTTTTTCAAACATTTCCTGATAGGTTTCATAAACACGGTTTTCAGGAATAAAATACAATTTACCCGAAGATTTTGATATTTCAGGGTTGATACTGAAACAGCCGCAAACCAATTCATTCTGGTTGTCCATTAAAGCTGCCAGGCGGTGCACCGCACCAATAAAAGCATCGGTTCCTCCACCGACCATTCCCATACGAAGTTTTCTGTGCATATTATTTTATTTTAGTTGATTTAGAAATCGTGCCGATAAAATTAAGAACTCTTTTGATAGGAAACAAAAGTCGTTTACAGAACCTTTGAAAGAATTTAAAAAGAAGTTTGTTTCCCTGAAACGAAGTTCAGCAACATTTCATTAAATTAGCCCATTAATAAAATAAATACTTAAAACCAACAGAACCATGGAAAGAAGAAATTTTCTAAGAAGTGCTGCAATCAGCGGATTGGCAATTACCGGAATGACGGGAATTAACAGTGTGTCAGCAGCAGAATCAGTTGTTTCTAATGAAGCAAAATTCAAATTGAAGTATGGCCCGCATTTGGGAATGTTTAAGAATAGTGTAGGTGATGATCCGATTGACCAGATAAAATTTATGGCCGACCAGGGTTTTACTGCTTTTGAAGATAACGGGATGATGGGACGTGATATCGCATTACAGGAAAAAATTGGCAAAACACTTTCCGATCTCAATATGACAATGGGAGTTTTTGTTGTTGAAAAAGGTGGTAACATGGCAAACACGCTGGCTGCAGGTAAACAGGAATATATTGATATTTTTCTGGACGGCTGCCGCAGGGCTGTTGACGTAGCCAAACGTGTTAATGCAAAATGGATGACAGTTGTTCCCGGTGGTTTTGAACGGAAATTACCAATTGGCATTCAGGATGGAAACGTTATTGAAGCACTTCGCAGGGGAGCTGAAATCCTTGAACCACACGGTCTAACTATGGTTCTCGAACCTCTTTCCGATTCCCCTGATCTCTATTTACGGACTTCGGAACAAACTTATATGATTTGCAAAGGAGTAAACAGTCCTTCATGTAAAATCCTTTATGACATTTACCACATGCAGAAAAATGAAGGAAATATTATTGCCAATATGGATCTTACATGGAGTGAAATTGGTTATATACAAATTGGGGATAACCCAGGACGAAAAGAACCTACAACTGGGGAAATCAACTACAAGAATGTGTTCAAACATATTTACGACAGAGGTTTTACAGGTATTCTTGGTATGGAACATGGCATTTCGGGAGAAGGAATTGAAGGCGAAAAAAGATTGGTTCAGGCTTATCGTGAAGTAGATTCGTTTGAAGTATAGATAATAATCAAAAAGGCTGGAATTTCCAGCCTTTTTGATTATTCTTCCTAAATTCCGTATCAAGGAATATTTGTCATCCAATCTTCTCCTGGTTACACTTCTATCAGAGAATGAATGCAGAACTGATCATTTTTATTTACTAATCTTGTTTTTATGAAAGTAAAAAGGATTCCATCTTTTTCTGTGAAATGGAATCCTTCTTGTTCCCCTCCATCGGAGGGGTTAGGGGAGGCTTTCTTACAACAACCCCCTGTTTTTTAGCAGCGGTTCAATGCCCGGTTCTTTACCACGAAAATTGTGGTAGAGTTTCATAGGTTCATCACTGTTTCCGCGTTCAAGAATATTTTTTCTGAATGATTTGGCTACATCCTGGTTGAAAATATCGCCGGTTTCCTTATATGCATTAAAAGCGTCTGCATCAAGTACTTCAGCCCATGTGTATGCATAATAACCACTTGAATAACCCCACGAAAATGCGTGTGCAAAATAGGTCGGACGATAGCGTGGAATAATTTCCTTTATCAAACCTAATTTTTCCATAGCAGTTTTTTCAAAGGCATTCACATCAATGTCACCCTGACTTGTAATTGTATGAAAATCCATATCGAGGAAAGCCGCTGCAATAAATTCAGAGGTTGCAAAACCCTGGTTGAATTTTCCGGCTTTGTCCATTTTATCAATCAGTTCCTGAGGGATAACTTCGCCGGTTTGATAATGTTTTGCATACATTTTAAGCACTTCGGGTTCAGCAGCCCAATGCTCCATAATTTGCGACGGAAGTTCAACAAAGTCGCGTGATACATTGGTTCCGGCAATGCTTACATAAGTGCATTGCGATAAAAGCCCATGCAATCCGTGTCCAAATTCATGGAAAAAAGTTTCAACTTCATCGTAACTCAAAAGTGCAGGATTGTTACCAACCGGTTTCGAAAAGTTGCAGGTGAGCGAAACAACCGGTCGAACATTTTTACCTTCCACATTGGTGAATTGCTCGCGGTAGTTGGTCATCCAGGCACCTCCTTTTTTCGATTCACGCGGGAAAAAATCGAGGTAAATCACCCCTATCAGCGAACCATCCGCATCCTTCACTTCAAAAACCTCGCATTCAGGATGATATAGCGGCATGTTTTCCAATTTTGTAAATGTCAAACCATAAAGTTTCGTAGCCACAGCAAAAGCACCATCACGCACATTTGTTAGTTCGAAATAAGGGCGAAGTTGTTCTTCGTCGAGATCAAATTTTTCTTTGCGCACTTTTTCGGCATAAAACCACCAGTCCCAGCTTTCTATTTTAAAATTCCCACCTTCTTTGTCAACCATTTTCTGCATATCCGCAACTTCTTCTTTAGCACGTTTAATTGCCGGGTCAATTACTTTCTGCAATAAAGCATACACATTTTCAGGTTTTTTTGCCATGTTGTCATCAAGTACATAAGCCGACCAACTTTCGTAACCAAGAATATTGGCTTTCTGCAAACGCAGGTTTACAAACTGGTTGATAACTGCTTTATTGTCAAACTCGTTGTCGTTGTTACAACGATTGTACATGGCTTTATATATTTTTTCGCGAAGTTCACGTTTTTCAGAATAAGTAACGAAAGGAATCCAACTTGGTTTTTGCAGTGTGAAAACCCATTTGCCTTCCATCCCATCGGCTTTGGCCTGCTCGGCGGCAGCTCTGATCACATTTTCGGGCAACCCTGCCAAATCGCTTTCATTATCAATTACAAGTTTGAAACTGTTTGTTTCGGCTAAAAGGTTTTTGTCGAATTTCAATTCAAGCATTGCAAGTTGCTCGTTTACTTTTTTCAATTCCTCTTTTTTATCTTCCTGAAGATTTGCTCCTCCTCTTACGAATTTCTTAAAAGTTTCTTCAAGCAGTCGGGCCTGTTCGCCATTGAGCTGCAAACTTTCTTTTTGATCATAAACCGCTTTCACTCTTGCAAAAAGGCTTTCGTTCAGCAAAATAGCATCACGATGTTGTGAAAGCAGCGGGGCAACTTCTTCAGCAATTGCGTTAATCGAATCGTTTGTGTTGGCTTCCTTCACATTGAAAAATACGGATGAAACTTTTGTCAGCAAATCACCGCTGCGATCAAGTGTTTCAATGGTATTTGCAAAATCGGGTGTAGCCGGGTTCGATGCGATTTGCTCAATTTCGGTATTGTGTTGATTCATCCCTTCCTGAAATGCAGGTAAATAGTGTGCATTCAGAATTTTGTCAAATGGCGGAACCTCGAAAGGTGCCGTGTAAGTTTCAAAAAATGGGTTCATTACCTCTGTTGTTTTTGTTGATTTGTTGCATGAAATTATGATACCTGCAACAACAGTTAAATAAAATAGTTTTTTCACTTTATTAAATTTTAATTTCAAGGCGCAAACTTAAATGATTGAGATGAAATAAATACTGATAAACGGTTGGTTTTTTATGTCGATTGAAGTAAAAAACCAAGAATTAGCACAGGGCTATTAATAAGATTTCTAAATAGCAATTTATGCTTCGCATAAAGTCAAAAATGTAGCATTGAAAGTAATCTCCGATTCTTTTTCTATCTACATTTGCCAATGAAAACCATCAAGTTTTTTTACTTAGGTTCGGAATATTGATGGAATGTTCAAATTTCAACTAATCATTTTTGTTTTATTCATTAACCGTCATGAAACATATCTGTGCTGAATTTTGTGCGCTGTTATTTTTTGTTTTTATTTTCATTTCAAAAGTCGATGCGCAGGATCGGGTAATCCTGGTAAATGGTGATACATTGAAATGTTCTATTTACAAGGAAAATAGAAATTTTCTGTACTTCAAACAAAACTCAACAGGCGTTTCCACAAAGGGGAAGATTTCAAAAAATCAAGTTGCGGAATGGACTTATCAAGGGGCAAACGTAAATCAAGAACTAACGGAGGAACAAAATCCTTCCGATTTGATAACCGAAATAATAACGACCGAAAAAAAGAAACCAAAGAAAACTGAGATGGAAAACCCATTCAGGGTAAGTATCAATGCGGGATCAGGTCTTTTGGTCGGTGATACTGAAAAATCCATAGAAGATATGCAAAACCAAGGTGTCCCGAAAGAAGATGCAGAAAAGTATATCAATGATCTGCTTGTTGGACATACAGGAAAAATTACTGCTCATTATCAGATTTCGAGATATTATTGGCTTGGCGTTCTTTATAATGGTTTTTACAGCGATGTAAAAATGCTGACCCGCATGGATTATAATGATGGCTACAATTGGATTTACGGCGAAGCGGGAGAAATTAATTATGTGAATTTTGTTGGAGCTTCGGTTTTCTCTAACTATAAATTTGGCCGGAATAAAAGGTTTTCAGTTCATTCATCATATACAATTGGACCAGTTTTTTATCGCAACGAAGTTGAAATCATGAGACAGCAGCGTTTGCTGACGGGAGTTGCTTTTGGACAGAATCTTGATTTTGGCCTTGAATATTTTATTACACCTCGTTGGGCAATTTCATTGGACGCTTCGTTATTCAGTTCCACATTGGGAAAAATAACCATCGAAACAGTAAATTCTAAAGAGACTATAGATCTCGAAAAAGAAAATACTAATAATTTGAGCAGGTTCGATTTGTCTTTTGGTGTAGTATTCTACTGGTAGCAACCTTAAAATTTACTGAAATGAAACTCACTCATAAAATTCAGATACTAAAAAAAGCAGAACCTGGTTCATTTTCGAAATGGATTAAAATCGTGATCTCCTTTCTTTTCCTAATCAACATTTCCTCCTGTAATTCCCCTGAAGATCCCGGTCAGGAAAACTTTATAAATACGCCTTTTGTAAATCATTTCGAAACAGGGACAACAAGCGGCACAATCAGTTTTGATTTCGGAGAGAATCTGAAATACCAGGTTGTATTGGCACCAAAGTGGATAAATATCAAAGCAATTCAGGGACAAATAGAAAACGGTAAATTAAATATTCCCTTTGAGTTCAATAACATTCAGGATTATATGGGGCAGGAAAATTATATATCCGGGGCTTTAATCATAAGGATTGGATATATCGGGTTGTTTAGCTTTGCTGTGAGTTATGGTACAAATCAAGGTACAGATAATCCAGATCCAGATCCAGACCCAGATCAACCTCCATTGATTTGTAGTGTGGCATATTTGCATTTTGAATCGGAAAATAATTTGTCATTTACACTTACAAATCCCGGGATTTATGGTAATTCGTGGCAAGCCGACGATATACCTTCATGGTTACAACTTTCCGAAGGAAGCGGTTATATTCCAGGGGGAAATCAGGTAACAATTCAATGTTACATTAACAGAGAAGGGTTATTCCCAGGTGATTATTCACAAATAATATCCATACAATCCACTAATCCGATATTGTCAAGTGGAATTCTTGTAACGATGAAAATTGACAATGTAGGACCAGTGACTAATTTGGCAAAAATAAAATGGATGACCGGCAAAGTAAAAGATTCATATTTCTGTAAAACAACCGATTACATGTATGTACTTACCCAGAATCCAAACCAGCTTTTGTATAAACTACCGGACAACGATTCGCTTTACACACTTCCACTCAGTAAAGTGCCAAATTGTATCGATGTATCAGAAGATGGTAAAACTTTGGCAATTGGATACAACCAGGCAGTAGTTGATTTATTTGATGCACAATCATTTGAAATTAAACGTTCTTATGATACCGATTGTATTCCATTTGACATTGTTATTGGCGAAAATGACTGGTGTTATATAACCCCCGATTTGGACCAATGGGCCTATATATATAGTCTGAACCTAAATACTGGCGTTACATTCCGGTCAGGAAGTTTTGTGTCAATTTATGAAAAAACAATTATTGTAAAAGATCCGGTTAAACCATTATTATATGCGACACGTCCCCAATTAAGTCCTGAAGGAGTTTTAATTATAAATATTGAAGATGGTGTGGCGAGAGATTCTATACCCTCATGGCATGTATCAACAGGCTCGGCACTTTGGACATCACCAGATGGGAAGAAGTTAATTACAGGAGATAAAAAGATTTTTAAAACACCTGAATACACTACTCAACTATATAATCTGAATTTACCTGTAATTGGTTCAATCGAAATTCCGCGTGGTTATATAAAGAACCTTGATTATTGCGAATTATTAAACTGTTATTTCGTTGTAGGTTCCGATTATGTTTGGACTTCGTTCAATGGTGAAACAATTTATCAATTGGATGCCGGAAGTTATTCGGTTACCAAATCGGTTAAAGTACAGACATACCCCGGTTACTTGTCCTATATGTACAATCCTCCAATGAATGTTCACCATTTGTTTTCCAATAAACAGGGAACAAAAATATTTGCGTTAAAAAACGTACCGTATGATATGGAAATGGACAAATGGGCACTTGAAATTATTGATTTACCTTTAAATTGAAAGTTGTTGATCTTCTACATTTAGTTTGGATTGTTATATTTACAAATCAAATATCTATCCCAAAAAAAGTGGTTGGATAGAATTTGTAAAAGTATTTTTAGTAACGTAGAAAAACAATTCAAATGAAAAACTTGCTACCCTTTTTACTTCTGTTATTAAGTATTTCAGTATTTGCACAATCGTCTGATAAACTTTGGTACAACCAGCCGGCGCAATATTTCGAGGAGAGTCTGGTACTTGGAAACGGCAAAGTCGGAGCCTCGGTTTTTGGTGGTGTTGAATCGGATAAAATTTACCTGAACGATGCAACTCTTTGGTCGGGCGAACCGGTTGACCCGAATATGAACCCGGAAGCATATAAAAATATTCCGGCAATCAGGGAAGCACTAAAAAACGAAGATTATAAACTTGCTGATGAATTGCAGAAAAAAGTTCAGGGTAAGTTTTCGGAATCTTACGCACCGCTTGGAACAGTGTTTCTTGATTTTAAAACCGACGGAAAACCGCAGAATTATTATCGTGAACTTAACATTGCTGATGCGGTTTCAACGGTTAAGTACGAATTAAACGGCGTAAAATATACCCGGGAATATTTTGTATCGCATCCCGACAAAGTTTTTGTCATTCGGTTAACAAGCGATAAAAAAGGTAAACTCGAATTCGATATCAGGTTTGAAAGTCTTTTAAAATATAAAGTTGAGGTAAGTGAAAAGGAACTTGCGGCGAGCGGTTACGCTCCTTTGTCCGCACTACCCAGCTATTTGGGCAATCGCGAAAATGCAGTAGTTTTTGTCGAAGATAAAGGAACACGATTTAGTTCATTAGTTTCTATCCAAAAAATGGATGGGGAAGTGGTTCAAACTGAAAATTCTTTGGGTGTTAAAAATGCTACCGAAGCTGTTATTTTGGTTTCAATTGCAACTAGTTTTAACGGTTTCGATAAAAACCCGGTTACCGAAGGGTTGGATAACCTTGCGATTGCACAGGAACAGTTAAAGAATGCTTCAACCAAAAAATTCGGACAATTAAAAAGTGCGCACCTTGCCGATTATCAACAGTTTTATAAAAGGGTTGAATTGAATCTTGGAGAAACAACTGCTCCCGACCTCCCGACCAACGAACGTTTAAAACGATATGCAGAAGGGAAAGAAGACAAAAACCTCGAAATCCTGTATTTTCAGTTTGGACGGTATTTACTCATTAGCAGTTCGCGAACTCCCGGTGTTCCGGCCAATTTGCAGGGCATCTGGAATCCATATATCCGCCCTCCATGGAGCAGTAACTACACAACAAACATCAACGCCGAAGAAAATTACTGGCTGGCTGAAAATACAAACCTGAGCGAAATGCATCAATCCATGCTTTCGTTTATAAAGAATATTGCAGAAACCGGAGAAATTACGGCCAAAACTTTTTTTGGGGTTGAAAATGGCTGGACAGCCTGCCACAACTCCGATATCTGGGCAATGAGCAACCCCGTTGGGAATTTTGGCAACGGCGATCCGGTGTGGGCAAACTGGTACATGGGCGGACCTTGGTTGAGTACACATTTGTGGGAACATTACACTTTTACACAAGATAAAGAATGGCTGAAAACCGAGGGTTATAAACTTCTAAAAGGTTCCGCAGAATTTTGCCTGGGATGGCTTGTTGAAGATAAAAACGGGAAACTGATTACTTCGCCTTCAACTTCACCTGAAAACAGATATATAAATTCTGAAGGTTACGGAGGAGCAACTTTGTACGGTGCCACCTGCGATTTGGCTATGATTCGCGATTGTTTTCAACAATTTATCGAAGCTTCAAAAGTATTGGATACTGATGCCGATTTACGAAGGAATATTGAAAATGCACTTGTCCGTTTACACCCCTATCAAATCGGTAAAAAAGGAAATTTGCAGGAATGGTATTATGACTGGGAAGATGCCGAACCACAACATCGCCATCAAACCCACTTGTTCGGACTTTATCCGGGGCACTCGATTACACCCTATGCAACACCCGAGTTAGCCGCAGCCTGTAAAAAAACACTCGAAATAAAGGGCGATGAAACAACTGGATGGTCAAAAGGCTGGAGGATAAATCTTTGGGCGCGGTTGGGCGACGGAAACCATGCTTACAAAATGATCCGAACACTTTTAAAATATGTCGATCCGGATGGGTTGCGAACAAACATGTCCAATGGCGGCGGGACGTACCCCAATCTTTTCGATGCGCACCCGCCTTTCCAAATCGATGGTAATTTTGGTGGCGCGGCTGCTTTTGCCGAAATGCTTGTTCAATCTTCAGAAACCGAAATACGTTTAATGCCCGCACTTCCTGATGCCTGGGAAGTTGGCTCGGTAAGCGGTATTTGTGCCAGAGGTGGATTTGAAATTGCCATGGAATGGGAGTTGGGAAAATTGAGTTCAGCGAAAATCCTGAGCAAAGCAGGAAATCCTTGTAAAGTAATCTATGATGGAAAAACGTATGATTTGAAAATTGAAAAAGGGAAAACAAAGGAATTAAAGTTTTAATAATTAACTGATTACTTTGTAAGAACAAAAACTGTTGTACAAATAATAAAAGCAGACCTAACATGAAAAATAATTCACGCCGAAATTTTATAAGGAGGACAACATTAGGTGGAATGGCTGCATTTTGTTTGCCACCGGTAGAATCTTTTGCGTCAATTATTAATGAATCAAGTATTACAAAGTTAAAGGATGGTGCAGTAATTCTTTTCCAGGGTGATTCCATTACTGACGGAAACAGGGGCAGAAACGAAGATCCCAATCACATTATGGGGCATGGTTATGCATTCAGCATTGCCAGCAGGGTTGGCGCTGATTATCCTGAAAAAGCATATCATTTTTATAACCGCGGAATAAGTGGAAATAATGTAACTAATTTAGCTGATCGCTGGGAAAAAGATACACTTGATCTAAAACCGGATGTGTTAAGCATCCTGGTTGGAATCAATGAAACTGTCTCTTTAGTTCTGCAAAGAGAACCTGTAATTTCTGTCGGTAAATACGAAGAAGTGTATATTGAATTGCTTGAGCAAACTTTATCAAAATTTCCCGATATTATGTTTGTGCTGTGCGAACCTTTTATTCTGAAAGTTGGACTATTAAAAGACAAATGGGAAGAATACCATTCCGACGTTATTCAACGTCAGGCAATTGTTCGAAAACTTGCTAAGCGATACAACGCAGTTTTTGTCGGTTTTCAGAAGGTTTTTGATTCCGCCTGCGAAAGGGCTCCGGCTGACTACTGGATTTGGGATGGTGTTCATCCAACAGTTGCCGGCCACGAACTGATGACAAGAGAATGGCTTGAACAGGTTCAGAAAAGAATTTCGTTTTAAAACAGTTTTGCGCAAAATATTTGTTCAGGCAGGAACACATAAAAAAGAAAAGATTGTAAGCCGGAATAATTTAAAAGTTGAAATTATTTTATCAGGTAATCATAAACAAGAACGCCACCATAATATCCTGTAATACTTACTGTAACTACTGTGAAAAGATAAATTGCAAATGCAATCCATTTTAAGTTGCCATCTTCCTTTTTTTCGGTTTTTAAATAGATTTTGAATGCAGCTCCAACCAAAGCAGATATTGTGGTAATTTCAGCAAAAGTCTCATGTGAACTTTGAACAGCACCGGCCGCTCCATAAAGTTCTTTTGTAAGTAACGCACCGCTTGCATAGGCAGCAGCAACCGTAATTGCTCCAACACACAAAAGCCAGAATCCGGCTTCTGAAAACAGTGCTTCCTTTTTTAAAAATAGGAAAATAAACTCACTCAAAAACCCGATGTACATTAATGCGATTGGAAAGTGCACAATCATCGGATGAATATGATCAATTGAAAACATTGTTGTAGAATTAGTTTCTTGCCAAATATAGCTTGTTTATACATTTTTGAAATCTGTATTTGATAAAACTTCCACCACCATCCCAATTTTCATAAGCACGGAAGATGGGCTGCTTTCCAACACCACTTCACTTAAAACTACCTGAATAATTTTCTGTTAATGAATTTTTTGCCGAAATTGGTTAACTTTGGTTGCAGTGGCCTTTAGCGTAATGATTATCAATCAGATTATTTCTTGTTTGCTGTTGATGAATTTGGCGCAAGTTTTATTACAAATTGAAAAATATTTGAATGAATGTAATACAAAAATCAAAACACATTTACTCCCAACTTCTTGAGTGTATCAGGGACAATCAACCTTGTGTTTTGGCCACTGTTACAAATTCGCAAGGTTCAACACCGCAAAAACCCGGGTGCTCGGCAATATTTGGTAAAAATAAACTATTGGCAGGAACTGTTGGCGGCGGTGCAGTTGAACTTGCTATCGGCGAAATTGCTTCAAAAAGTATTCGATCCAAAAAATCAGGTTATTATAAATTCGATTTAGGGAATGATAGTACTGATTTGGAAGCTTCTATTTGCGGTGGCGGAATGAGTATTTTGATAGATGCTGCACCCGAAAAACATATAGATGTATTTCAATCGCTTTTAAACTCAAAATTGAATCGTATCCCCGGAGTACTTGCTACCTTGTGCGATTCGGGTTCAAGGGAATGTTCAGGATTTGAAAGGTTTTGGATAACCGCCAAATCTCTTGAAAATGTTTCAGAGCAGATGCCGGATGAAATTATTGCCGCTATTACAGAAATGCTCTCAAATCCCAATCCCGATGAAATCAGGGAAATTGTGCAAACTGGCTCAGAAAAAGAGGAAGTGATACTTGCTTTTCTTGAATCGGTTCTTCCACTGCCACAACTGATAATTGCCGGCGCGGGGCATGTCGGAAAAGCCCTTTCTCATCTTGCCAAATTACTCGATTTTGAAGTTACAGTTTGGGACGACAGGCCTGAATTTGCCAATCTCACAAACTTACCCGATGCTGATAAAATTCTATCGGGAAAACTTGTCGAAAGTCTGGGAAACCTAACGGTTTCAAAAGATACTTTTATTGTAATCGTAACCCGCGGACATAAAAATGATGCGGAAGTTTTACGAAAATTTATTGGCTCAGATGCTAGTTATATCGGAATGATTGGCAGCCACAGAAAAATTGCACAAGTTTGTGATACTTTCCTGAATAATGGTTGGGCAACCATTGAACAATGGGAGAAAATTCAAACACCAATTGGTTTGGAAATCGGCTCCAAAACGATTCAGGAAATTGCAGTAAGTATAGCGGCACAGTTAATTCAGGTTCGAAATGAAATAAAAAAAGGATGAACGAAATATGGGCCATAATTCTTGCAGCAGGAGCCTCAACCCGCATGAAACGGCAAAAGCTGCTCCTTCCGTACAACGAAAAAACTATTATTGAAACAGTTGTCGAAAATGTTGCAACCGTTATTGGTTCAAATATTATGGTTGTTCTCGGTTCTCATTCCGAAGAAATTAAAAGTTCAATTCTTAAACAAAAAGTGCATTTTTGTGTAAACGAAAATTATTTGAACGGAATGTTGTCATCGGCAATTTGCGGATTTCGGGCTTTACCGCGGGAAACAAAAGCTGCACTTGTTTTTTTGGGCGATCAGCCACAAATTCCGCCACGGGCAACCGATTTGGTAATCGAAGCCTGGATGAAATCAAAAAAAGGAATTGTAATGCCAACTTTTAATGGCAGGCGCGGACATCCGGTTTTGATTGAAACGCATTATAAATCTGAAATTGAAAAACTTGATCCCGAACTAGGTTTGAAGACACTTTCGGTAAAATATAAAGATGACGTTTTTGAGGTAGAATGCGAAATTCCTGAAATACTCAGGGACATTGACACTCCCAAAGAATATCAATTTGAAATCAATAAAAAGTAAACAATATGGAGAAAAAAGTACAATTTGAACTGAACGGAAAACAGGTTGAAATACAGCCTGAAGAAAACCAAACTTTGCTTTGGGCTCTTCGCACCAATTTCAATCTAACCGGAACAAAATACGGTTGTGGCGAAGGATATTGCGGCGCGTGCACAGTGCTGATGAACGATGAACCTGTTCGATCATGCGTAATCTTATTGGCAGATGTGGCAGGAGCAAAAATCATAACCATTGAAGGTCTGGCAGAAGGTGAAAAATTACACCCTGTTCAACAGGCTTTTGTAGAAAACGATGCATTGCAATGTGGTTATTGCACGCCGGGAATGATATTGAACGCGGTGGGTTTGCTAAACAAAAACCCGGAACCATCACGACAGGAAATTATTGAAGGTATGGAAGACAATCTTTGCCGCTGCGGCGCTCATACACGCATTATCAGGGCAATTGAATCGGCATCAAAAAAATTGAAAGGAGAACCACAACAATGAAAACAGAAAATATACACGAACATTATTTTCACGATGTGAATAAACCGCCGGTAACAATTGACAGACGCGGGTTTTTGAAAAATCTGGGTGGTGGAATTATTATCGTTTTTTCTCTCAGCCAGTTGGGTTTTATTTCAGGTTTTAAAGGGAAAAATGGAGAGGATTTGCCCGAATTTAATGCCTTTTTAAGGGTAAAAGAAGACGGCAGGGTAGATTGCTATTCAGGAAAAATTGAAATGGGACAAGGCATAAACACTTCTCTGGCACAAATACTTGCCGACGAATTGGAAGTTGGCTTCGACAAAGTGGATATGATTATGGGTGACACAGAACTTTGTCCATACGATGCCGGAACCTGGGGTTCAATGACAACCCGTTTTCACGACCCGTTAATTAGAGCTGCAGCAGCCGAAGCACGTGAAGTTTTGAAAAAACTGGCTTCCGAAAAACTAAATGTTCCGGTGTCACAATTAAAAGCTGAAAACGGGATAATTTTTGTCGAATCTGATAAAAACAAGCAGGTTACTTATGCCGAGCTTACAAAAGGGCAAAAAATAGTTCAATCCATAAGCGATAAACCTGTACTTAAAAAACCAGGTGAATTTAAATTTATCGGGAATTCCTATTTGCGTTCCGATTCCCTGCAAAAAGTAACTGGTAAAGCGCAATACAGTGCCGACATTCATTTGCCGGGTATGTTATACGCCAAAATTGTTCGTCCGCCAGCTCACGGTTCGAAACTGATTTCGGTTGACACTGCGGCAGCTGAAGCAATTCAAGGTGTTCAGGTAAAACGGGATGACGATTTTATAGTTGTCCTCCACGCTAATCCCGAGATGGCTGAAAAGGCAGTACGTGCTGTAAAAAGCGAATGGGAAAAACCGGCTTCAAAAGCCAATAACGAAACTATTTTCGAACACATTGTAAAAACTGCCACCGACAGCCGGGTGCGCCATGAAGGTGGAAATCCTGAAACAGGAAAAAAGGATTCGGAAATTCTTTTCGAAAATGAATACCACGATGGTTATAAAGCACATGCTGCAATAGAGACACATGCAGCAACGGCAGTTTTTGAGGAAGGAAAACTTACCATGTGGGCATCAACGCAAACACCATTCGGGACACGTGATGAAGTTGCCGGATTACTAAAATTACCGAAAGAAAAAGTGCATATCAAACAAATTTTTCTTGGTGGTGGATTTGGTGGTAAAATTTACAACCGCCAGGCAAACGAAGCTGCCCGAATAGCAAAAATGGTGGAAGGCACTCCAGTTCAGGTAATGTGGAACCGCGAAGAGGAATTTATGTACGACATGTTTAGGCCGGCTGCTGTAATAAAAGTAAATTCAGGAGTAACAAAAAATGGATTAATAAAATACTGGGATTTCAATATTTATTGTGCCGGCGACCGTGGAACCGAACTATTTTATGACGTTCCAAATCACAAAACAGTTACGCTCGACAAATCGGGAGTTCATCCGTTTGGAACAGGTGCCTGGCGTGCTCCGGGAAACAATACAAACACTTTTGCACGTGAATCGCAAATAGATATCATGGCACATAAAATTGGAATGGATCCACTTGAGTTTCGTTTGAAAAACATGAATAACCAGCGGGCAATCAACTCATTGAAGCTGGCTGCCGAAAAATTTGGCTGGACTTCAGCAAAACCCCCAAAAGGTACAGGTCGCGGTATTGCTGTTGGAACCGATGCCGGCACACTTGTTACTGTTATTGTTGAAGTTAAAGTTGATGCGCAAACCGGCGAAGTGAAAGTAACCCGGGCAGTTGTTGGTCAGGATATGGGGCAGGTTATCAATCCCGAAGGAACAATTATTCAGGCTGAAGGTTGTGTAAATATGGGGCTTGGTTATGCGCTTTCAGAAGATATTGAATTTGACTGGGGCGAAGTAAAAACCAAAAACTTTGGAGATTACAATTTGCCGCTGTTTTCAACCATTCCACCGCAAATTGATACAGTGTGGGTTGATGCGATGGATCAACCGCCGCAGGGTGGTGGCGAACCGGCCATTATTTGCATGGGCGGAGCCGTTGCCAACGCAGTTTTCGAGGCTTGCGGAGCAAGGGTTTTCAGGTTGCCGGTAACGAAGGAAAGAATTTTGGAAGCGATGAAAAAATAGATTGTTAATTACCTGCCCGGAGGTTTTAATACCGCCGGGCAGGTTTTTTTATTTTATGGTAAAAAAACTCAGTTTTTGTATTTCTTCCTCACTCAAAGCCCTGTTAAAAACAGCAAGTCCGCCAATAAATCCGGTAAAAAAGTTGCCCATTCCACTTTTCAATAAAACAGCGCCCACTGTAAAATCCGAACCATTATTTCCCATTCCGTAAGGAAAATAATATGGATTTTTTGATTGAAACAATCCATCGGGATAACCTTCAAATCCCTTAGTATTATTTATTAATTCAGGTTTACTTTCCTGGAATTCGCCGTTTAAAAAGGATTTGATATATTTTCCATCGTAAGTAAATGCAATGCACTGCCATTCATTTTTAGAAACAACCTGTTTACTGGCTGAATAGTCGATGGAATATGGAAAAGGTGGAGTTGGTTTCCCGGTTTTTGAAATATGGCCGCAAACCTTGTCGGCGCCGTTGTAATGAGGCAATGAAACAAAAAGTCCGTACTGGCGTTTTCCGCCGTCCTGGTATTCATTCCACATTCCGCCAACAAATCCTGTATTTCCTTCCCATTTTACCCATGCAATTAAAGTAACTCCCTGATTTTCGCCGAAGATATTCAACGCGCCTGTTTTTTCGTTTTCAAGTTTTAAAAAAGCTTTGTTTCCAAATTTTGCTGAATAACCCGATAATGGCCCTTCATTGATTCTTGGAAGCGTTCCGTTTTCTTCGTTTAACGGGAATTTTCCAATTCCAACAGCTTTCCTCTCATGACCTTCCTTTTCTTTAAAATCCCATAGAGCAATAAGTCCGGGAGTTTTTTTGATTTTTGAAATCGTTTCGGAATTAGCTGAACTCATCCTGGATTGAGCGCTAAGCTGAAGGGTAAACAACAGTAAGAGTTCAAAAAAAACAAGAGTTGTTCTCATTTGAAAAGAAATTTTACTTCAACCTCCCATCCATATCATTCCCATTTTCGGGCTGGAGCGGAAATTTTACTGGTTTATTGTCGCGGGTTGAGCGGTAAATAGCCGTGAATAATTCCACTGTCCTGCGGCCATCTTCTCCGGTTACCAAAGGTTGTGTATTATTTTGAATAGCATTTAGAAAGTCTTCAATTTGCCGTTCCATATAAAATACCATCGGGTCGATATTGTTGAAATGTGCAGAATCCTGTGCTTTCCATTGTTCAAGCATTTTTTCTTCGCCCGGCACCGACCAGATATCGTTTATTGGTGGTTCGAGGATTCCCGACATTCCGGCAATAAACATTGCACCGCCATCGGTTTGTACTCCCACCGAAGCGCCATTTTCACCATGAATATGCACTTTTCCGTAAATCCCGGGCTTTTGCGAGTTGCTGACAATTATATTCCCAATTGCGCCACTTTTAAATTTTACAATGGCAACCGCAGTGTCTTCAACTTCAATATATGGGTGGTTCAGATTTCTCCATAAACCATAAACTTCGTCGATTTCTCCCATAAACCAAAGAAAAAGATCGAGTTGATGAGGTGCCTGATTTACAAGAACTCCGCCGCCTTCCATTTCCCAGGTGCCCCGCCACTCGTCGGAATCGTAGTAATTTTTATCGCGCCAGCCGAGCATGTTAATGGTGCCAAAAACCGGTTTGCCGATTTTCCCTGCTTCGATTGCTTCTTTTACACGTTTAACTGGTTCGTACCAACGCCGCTGACTGATTACACCAAGTTTTACACCTGCATTTTTGCAGGCTTCAATAATTTTATCAGAATCTTCCAACGTTGAAGCAAGTGGTTTTTCCACAAGGATATTTGCTCCAACAGCCGCAGCTTCCAAAACAGGTTGTAAATGAAAAGGATGGGGAGTACAAACAATTACCAAATCAACTTCCTGCTCTTTTACCAGTTTTTCGATTTCTGTATAAAACTGAACTTTATATTGATCGGCAAAAGTTTTGGCTGAATTTATTGAGCGGCTCCAAACACCTGCCAGTCTTGCATTTGGTAAATTCTGAATTGCTTTAGCATGAAGATGTGCAACTTTTCCGCAACCGAGGATGGCGATGTTGAAGATTTTCATAGAAAATAAGATTTGAGATATTTAGATTTGAGTATCAAGACAAAGTCTATGAATTTTAATTCAATTAATTGATTTCAAAACGTACATTTATAAGCGTTCTCTTTCTTACCCCCCTCCTTCGGAGGGGTCGGGGGAGGCTTCTGGAACCAAAATCACTTTATTCAACCCGGGTTCTTTATTGTAAAGCCGGTTAAACCAGTCGGCGCCTTCCGAAAGCGGGGCCACTGTGGATATCATTTTATCCACATTGATTTTCCCTGAAGAAAGAAGGTCAAGTACCATTTCATATTCACCATTTATAGCGCAACTTCCCAAAAGAGATAACTCTGTAGTAACAACTTTTTGAAGCGGAATTGTAACTTCCGGTTTTAAATTACCAACTAAAACTGCAGTCCCACCTTTTCGCAAACTGTTGATACAAATATTTACGGTTTCAGTAATTCCAACGACTTCAAAACCAAAATCGGCTCCGCGGTTTTTTGTTAGTTCTTTTACTTTTTCCGAAAGATTGTCTTCTGTGCTTTTTAAAGTGTGAGTTGCCCCAAATTCTTTGGCAAGTTCAAGCTTTTTTCCATCCAAATCAATTGCGATAACCGGATTTGCCCCTGCAATTTTTAGCAGGTTAATTACAAACATTCCAACCATTCCGGCACCAACAACCACAGCACTTTGTCCGGGTTGAATTTTTGAAATATTTACCGCATGTGCAGCAACACCAACCGGTTCAACCATTGCAGCCTGTTCAAATGTTACATTGTCGGGTATTTTATAAAGAATGTGAGCCGGTACTGTTACAAATTCAGCAAAAGCGCCGTGTTTGCGGTATTCGCCGGGCGAAACACCCAATACTTTTCTGTTGTCACTTAAATTGTAGTGGCCTTTTCGGGTGTACCAATCATCGAGCGGGTATATAGTAGAATCAAATGTAACCCTGTCGCCAATTTGCCAGCCGTTCACTTCACTACCTACCTTTTCAATTACACCGGAAGCTTCGTGTCCCATAACAATTGGAGGTTTTCGACGACCGGTACTTCCGTCCATTCCATGAACGTCGCTGCCGCAAATTCCACAGGCTTTTACCCTGATCAGTACCTCATTTGGCTCTATTTTGGGTTCTTCAAAATCCCGGTAATTTAACTGTTTGTATTCGTCTAAAACAAGTGCTTTCATGTTTGCTAATTGTGGCTATTGAAAATCTTCAACAACAAATTTAACAGTTTCTCCTTTTACAGTTCCCTTTGAAATCAGTTTCCCGGAATATCTCAAATTCAGCTTGTTGCCAAGAATCGATTTTACTTCTACCGAACTTAACTTTCCACTTTCCCATGCAATTGAAAACTCAAAACCGCCACGGCCTTTAATACCTGAAATTTTTCCACTTGAAAGTGCAGATGGAAGAGCCGGCAAAATATCCTGGAAAAAGTCACCATTTTCATCGCGAAGGTGCGATTGTAAAAGCATTTCGGTAATACCTGAAGTTGCCCCAAAATTTCCATCGATTTGAAACGGAGGGTGAGCATCAAATAAATTCAGGTACAAACCGCCTTTATCTCTCATATCAGTTTCAAGCGAGATTGAAGGAACCATCAGGTTTTTCAGCAATAAAAACGAATGATCACCATCAAGCAGTCGAGCCCAAAAATTGATTTTCCATGCACGCGACCAACCGGTTCCACCATCGCCGCGGTGTGCGAGTGTCACTTTACAAGCTTCAGCCAGTTCAGGAGTTGTGAGCGGATGGATTTCGCTGCCAGGGTGCAGTCCCCACAAATTTGAAACATGTCGGTGCTGCTCATTTGGATCATCTTTATCTTCGAGCCACTCCTGTAACTGACCGTAATTTCCAATTAAGTTGGGTGCAATTTTCGCCCGTTTTTCTTTCAGCATTTCAGCAAAATCAGTATCGATATTTAAAACTTTGGCAGCATCAATTGTATTGGTAAAAAGTTCACGGATAATCTGATGATCCATAGCTGGCGCCATTACCAAACCACCGAGCTCGGGACTGTTGCTGGGTCCGCTAACAAACCATTCGGGGTTTTTGGGATCTGGAACAAGGTATTCTGAAAAGAAAAGGGAAGCTTCTTTTAAAATTGGGTAGGCCGTATTTTTCAAATATTCGATTTCTCCTGAAAATTGATAATGCCACCACAAATGCTGGCTCAGCCAGGCGCCCCCTGTTGGCCAAAGTCCATGATTGGCATGATTTATTGGTGCAGCTCCCCGCCAGATGTCAGTGTTGTGGTGGGCAACCCAGCCATTCATGTTGTAATGTTCTTTGGCTACACTTTGACCGGTTACAGCTAAATCTTCCACCATTTTTATCAGTGGCTCAGTACATTCGGCAAGGTTAGTAATTTCTGCGGGCCAGTAATTCATTTCTGTATTGATGTTGATCGTGTATTTGCTGTCCCACGGTGGCGCAAGTCTGTCGTTCCAGATTCCCTGCAAATTTGCAGGTTGTGTTCCAGGCCTTGATGCGGAGATCAGTAAATATCTTCCGTATTGATATAAAAGTGAAACCAATGAAGGATCTTCATCTTGCTTAAAAGAAATTAATCTTTCATTTGTTGGACGATTTGAGATTTCGGAACTTCCCAAATCCAATTCAACCCGATTAAAAAGTTGCTGATAATCGGCAACGTGACTGGCTTTTATAGTTTCATATTTTTTATCGTTCAGGCCGGCAAGGTAATTTTGGCATTTTTCTTCCGGATTTCCGGTG
Organism: Draconibacterium sp.; assembly: GCA_041739985.1. Lineage (GTDB taxonomy): Bacteria > Bacteroidota > Bacteroidia > Bacteroidales > Prolixibacteraceae > Draconibacterium. Next base: position 24,401 of record JBGSMW010000093.1, read on the forward strand.
ATATCATTGTAATTCACAAAACTTGTGGCAGCGACTAAATACAATGTTGCATTATTCGCATTCTCCACAATAATTGAGTTTTCTGTCCGGGTTAATTCGCCACCGTCATTTACAACTTTTAAGCGAGCTTCAAAAGTCAGTAAACTTTCGGGGTAAGGAAAGCCAATAAAATCAAACTCTCTGGGGTAGTTATTTGCTTTTCCTTTCAGTATAATTTCATCGCCATCAATAGATACAGAGAAATTTGAATGTGGCGAATTCAGTCCGACAGAAAAAGTTAATGTTCTTTTTTTCGATGACTCCAAATGTAAAACAATAGCCTGATCAGGATTCGATGCAAAAACTTCGCGTTTATATTTCACTCCATCAACTTCATAAATAACTGTTGAAATTGCTTCTTCCAAATCGAGTTTTCGTTTGAAATTAGTTGCATTTTCATGACCGGGAAAGTTTAGCAAAATACTGCCAAACGGCAAATAACATTGCTGCCCAAAGGGTTGCGACATAAATTTTTCGTTACCCAGTTTGGTAGCTTCATCCTGTTTTCCAGCCCACAGCAATGATCTGATTTCATCAAGGTATTGATAAGCACCCGGATGCGAATAATCGTGCGGTTGCCCACTCCATAATGTTTCTTCGTTAAACTGAATTGTTTCGGTTGAATCTCCTCCATAAATCATAGCGCCGAGCCGTCCGTTTCCTAAAGGCAGCGCTTCTGTCCAGCCGTTTGCGGGTTTGTCGTACCAGAGCGTTAATGACGGGTTGGTTTCTTTTTCGGGCTGAGTTAAATTGCACGAAATCAATAAAAAAGTACAAATCAATAAAATCAGGTTATTTTTCATCTGAATTGGTTTTGGTGTTTCTATTTCCCAAACATACAAAATTTCGGTTATTAGAGCTTACAAATTATCGGGTTAAACGCTTTTGAATAAACCATTACATTGTCGCCAACTTTGAGATTTTCCAAATCACTGTCGAATGCGATTACTTTAATAATTTGTGTTCCACCAGAAATTACTGTAACTACATTTATTGTGACTTGCTTTTCGATTCGCACCACCTGCCCGGTTATCTGCACTTTACCGCTGATTCTGTTGTCGGAAAAAACTTCTTCGGGAGTTCCGGTTTGTTTAACCAATCCATTTTCAAGCGAAATAACATGATTTGCCAGTTTGAATACTTCGTTTAAATCGTGACTGACAAGAAATATTGTTATTCCCAGCAATTGATGAACTTTTGCTATTTCGTTTTGCAGCGCGTTTCGCATTTCGGTGTCAAGTGCCGAAAGTGGTTCGTCTAAAAGCAGCAATTGTGGTTTTCGGGCAAGAGCACGTGCCAGAGCAACCCGCTGTTTTTGTCCGCCAGATAATCCTGAGGGTTTTCGTTTTCGTAATTCGTATAACCCGAATAAATTAAGCAATTCGTTTACTTCGGTTGGATTGCTTTCAGGTTGGGCAAACTGAATATTTTTTTCGATAGTCATGTTTGGAAACAGTGCATAATCCTGAAACATCAGGCTGATATTTCGCTGTTGTGGCGACAGATTTATCTTTTTTGCAGAATCGAACCAAACCGTATTCCCGAACCTGATTATTCCTTTGTCGGGATTGGTTAATCCTGCCAGGATTCTTAACAATGTGGTTTTCCCGGCGCCCGATTCACCAAATATCGCCACCAAATTGCCAGGTAAAATTTTGGTCTGAACAATCAAATCCATCGGACCATTGGCTGTCAGCATTTTTTTCTGAATATCGATGACTATTAAATCATTTTCCATGAATCGTATTTTTTATTGACACTGTAAATGGTTGTTAATAATGCCAGCGAAACCAAAAACAAAATCAGTGCATAACGGTTGGCTGCCTGAAAATTAAGCGCCTGCACTTCGTCGTAAATAGCAATCGAAGCAACCCTTGTTTCGCCGGGCATGTTTCCACCAACCATCAACACAATACCAAATTCGCCAATGCTGTGTGCAAAAGTGAGCGCAACCGCAGTAATGACTGATGGTTTAATGTTTGGCAGCAGCACCCTGAAAAATGTGATTGCTTTTGATTTTCCAAGTGTGTAGGATGCTTCGCGCAAACTATCGGGCAAAGCGCGCAAACCATTGTGAAGTGGTTGAACCATAAACGGCAGACTAAAAATTACTGATGCAATTAGTACACCCTCAAAAGAAAATGCCAGCCGAACACCGAAAACCCGGTCCAGCCAACCGCCAAATGCGTTGCGCGGACTGTAAAGAACCAGCATGTAATAACCGATTACCGAAGGTGGCAAAACCATGGGCATACTAACCAATGCTTCAATCAACGGTTTTAACCTGACTTTTGTGTAAGCCAGCCAATACGCTAAAGGCAATCCGATAACTATTAAAATTACAGTTGTTGAAACCGCCAGTTTCAGCGTGAGGATTAGGGTTTGTAAGAATTCATTATCCATATTATTGTTTTCTCATTAGCGAAATTTCGTTGGCTTTTACAAGCGCTTCCACCTTGTCGCCATTTTTTAGCTCTAGTAAATCGACCGAGCGCGTTGTGATAGCTGAAGTAATTGTGTGTTGATGAAATTGAAGCACTACTTTGCTCAGTAAATCACCCCGTTCGATTTGCTGCACGGTGCACTCCATCCTGTTTCTCGTACTTATTAATCCTGAAAGGCTTTTTGCCAGAGAAACTTCAGTTTCTTTAAATATCAGTTCAATGGTTTTTCCGGTTTGTAACCATTCGGGTTGAGAGACTGATTCGATTAACAATGCCTAAAAACCATGCCCATCCACGTCAATATCAACCAGAAGAATTGCTCCTGATTGTTGTATTTTCGAAATTTTACCTGATAATTTATTCATGGCACTTATTTTTTTACTCGTTAAGAAATTACTCACCACAGATTACATGGATGTACACAGATGGATATTTTTAATCCATTATCGTTTAGTTCACGAATCTCGTTTTACAATGCAGATTGCTTCAGTCGTTCCTCCTTCGCAATGACAGGAACTTTGTGAGGGAGGCGGTGAGGTTTTTTGCGGCGAAGCCGCA
>JBGSMW010000034.1:0-101555 GCA_041739985.1 Draconibacterium sp.
AAAGAACTATGGACGCTTTTTGAAGATGATTGATGATTTACAAACCCCTAAACACAAAACCAATCATAAATACAGAAGTTACTTTCCCCTTTTAAGTTTTATTATAGAAATAAAACCAACCATTAAATCGAAACAAATATAGGTAAAAAAGATTTTATTGAATTCCTGTTCAATTCTTAAAAATCTGAAAAAGCGGCGAAATAGGTGTTGTTTTCCCTAATTGGGAAAATTGGTTTTTGTGTGGGAAAATCAAGTGATAAGTTGTCCTTCGAATGTTCATTAATCGGTTATATTTGCAAAAAATTAGAATAGTGAGCAGAAAAAAACAAAAGCCGTTTTATGAGGGTTTGAAAATTGAAGATATTGGTTCTGAAGGAAAAGCAATAGCACGAACAGGTGAAATGGTTGTATTTACAACTTACGCTGTTCCTGGCGATATAGTTGATTTGCAGGTTACCAAAAAACGTAAAAAATATGCTGAAGCAAATGTTATCAAATACCATAAATATTCTGAAGAAAGAACAGAGAACTTTTGCGAACATTTTGGAATCTGCGGTGGATGCAAATGGCAAATATTGCCATACGATAGGCAATTACATTATAAACAAAAACAGGTAAAAGATCAGTTGCAACGAATTGGAAAAATGAACATGCCTGATTTGTTGCCTATACTTGGATCGAAAAAGGATACATTTTACAGAAACAAACTTGAATTTACTTTTTCTAGTAAACGTTGGCTTACAGCGGATGAATTTAACTCAGAAACAAAGAATTTAAATGCGTTGGGATTTCACGTTCCGAGATTGTTTGATAAAATTATTAACATAAATAAATGCTGGCTTCAACCTGACCCATCCAATAAAATCAGAAACTTTATTTACAAATATGCCATCGAAAATGGATTGAGTTTTTTTGATATTAAAGCTAAATCTGGTTTTTTACGCACATTAATTATTCGCACAAGTTCAATAGGCGAAATCATGGTAATACTTTCATTATACTATGAAGACAAGAAATGTCGGGAAGAATTGTTGATTTCAATTAAAAATGAATTTCCGGAAATTACCTCATTGCTATATGTAATAAATTCAAAAGGAAATGATACCATTACCGATCAAAAAATTGAATTGTTTCATGGCAGGGAATATATCCTCGAGCAAATGGAGGAGTTAAAATTCAAAATTGGGCCCAAAAGTTTTTATCAAACAAATTCAGAACAAGCGTACAATTTATATAAAGTAGTAAGGGATTTTGCTGAATTAGAAGGTAATGAAACCGTTTTTGATTTATACACCGGAACTGGCACTATTGCCAACTTTGTTGCCAGACAAGCGAGTAAAGTGGTGGGAATTGAATACGTGCCCGAAGCCATTGAAGATGCAAAGGAAAATTCGAAAATAAATAATATAACAAATACTGTGTTTTATTCCGGAGATATAAAGTCTGTTCTAAACGATGATTTCTTTCGGAAAAACGGGCAACCTGATATAATTATTACAGATCCTCCAAGGGCGGGAATGCATAATGATGTTATTGAATCAATGATTAAATCGGGTGCACATAAAATTATTTATGTAAGTTGTAATCCCGCAACTCAAGCCCGTGATTTAGCATTATTGGATGCTTATTATGAAGTTAAAATAATTCAACCTGTAGATATGTTTCCACACACACACCATGTTGAAAATGTAGTGTTGCTTGTAAAAAGGATTTGATTCAAACTGCTTTAAAATATGGTAAATATTTGTTTGGCATTTTTTTTGCTTATTTTGACAAAAGATTTACAAATTATCCAAAATCAAACAATTATGAGAAAAATATTATTATTTCTGCTGGGAACATTACCAATGTTGCTGGCTGGTCAAAATGGGTGCAATTTTTTTGAACATCGAAGTCTTGAAATTGAAAAAACAAGCTTAAACACGACTCAAAGCGATTTTGGTCCTGCCTTTGTAAACGATGAATTGTGGTACTCAGCGTTTACTAATGAACAAATTGCAAAACTTTCAAATGGTGATTCAAAAGATATCTTTTACAATCTTTATAGTACTAAGTTAGATAATGAAGGCAATGTTAATGGCACAAAGAATCTTGAATTTGAAGATATAAGCAAGGGCTACCATGCAGGGCCTGTTTCATATTGTGCCAAAACAAACGAACTTTTTGTAACATTAAGTAATTTTAATAATCCTGAAATTAGAAACAAAGTGTACAGAAAGGCTGATATCCGTTTGAAAATTATAGTTGCCCAAAAAGTAAATGGAGTTTGGAAATTAAAGGAAGAATTACCTTTTAATGATCCAACTTATTCTGTTGGTCATCCGGCAATTTCAACAACGGGAGACACCTTGTTTTTTTCCTCAAACAAACCTAATGATGGTTTTGGTGGCAGCGATATTTACATGTCGATCAGGGAAGCAGGGAAATGGGGGCAACCGGTAAATTTAGGGAATAAGGTAAATTCGGACAGGGATGAAATGTTCCCATCCTTTTTTGATGGATCTGTTTTATTTTATTCAACAAATAACGGTGACAGCCAAAAGTCAAATTTCGATTTGCAATACACATGTATTACTGGAAATGCTTTTGATACTTCCAAATTTCTTGACATGTTTAACACCGATGAAGACGATTTTGGTTTAAATATTCATCCAAAAGGTAAAGTGGGTTATTTCGTTTCAAGAAAAACCGGCGGTTTGGGTGATGATGATATATACAAAGTCACATTCAAAGGTGAATATGGTCTGGAACTGGTAATTATGGATAAAAAATCAATGCATGCAGTTCCAAATCCTAAAGTGAGATTCAGCGACAATGTTTTAGGCGTATTGTCAGGTGTTTTGTTAACCAGAGCCCTACCTGAAAATTCAACGCTAACGGTTTCTACTGAAATGGAAGGCTATCAAAATACCACAAAGCGAATTACAAATGTTGGAATACCATATGGAATAATCAGGGATACAATTTGGATTGAAAAAGTGGAAGTTGGACAAAAGTTTGTAATGGAAAACATTTTTTACGATTACGACAAATGGGATATTTTACCAGAATCGGAAATTGAACTGAATAAACTTGTTGAAATCATGAATGATAATCCAAGTTGGAAAGTGGAATTGGGTTCACATACTGATGCCAGGGGAAGCGATTCTTACAACGAAATTTTAAGCCAAAAACGTTCAGATTCTGCTGTAGATTATATCGTTAACAAAGGAATTATCAAAAACAGGATTATTGCAAAAGGTTATGGTGAAACACAGTTGATAAATCGTTGCAAAAATGGAGTGGAATGCAGTGATGAAGAACACCGCCAAAACCGTCGCACAGAATTTAAAATCCTTGAAATGGACGGGAACTAAATATTTCTAATTAACAGAAAAATGCTGCTTCGTAACAAAGCAGCATTTTTTTTTGTTGGTTTGCCTAAATCAGAATCCATTCAAATTCATTAGTACAGTTGGCAACAATAATATAAAACCCAAAATAGTTAGGATTAGTATAAATGGTGCTACCCATTTAAACCACTTTTCGTAGGGTATTTTTGCAATTCCCAAAACACCAATCAATACCCCGGAAGTTGGTGTTATCATATTTGTAAATCCATCACCAAGTTGAAAAGCCACTACTGTTGCCTGCCTTGAAATTCCCACCAAATCAGAAAACTGAGACATCATCGGCATGGTTAATGCAGCTTTTCCCGATCCGCTCGGAATGAAAATATTAAGAAAAGTTTGGATCAGGTACATCATACTTATCGAACCAACTTTTCCCAAATCAGACATTGATTGTGAAACATAGTATAATATCGTGTCAATAATTTTCCCTTCTTTTAGAATTACAATAATTCCTCCAGCCAAACCCACTACCAGTGCCGCTGATAGAATATCTTTTGCACCTTCAATAAACGATCTGGTAATTTCGTTGGCAGTTTTTCCAACTGCGATGCCTGAAAAAATTCCCAAAGCCAAAAACAGAGTTGCAATTTCCATTACATACCAGTTGTATCCCATTACACCAATTATTAGAAACACAATTGTAAATGATAACAGGTTTAAAATATAGTAATGCACTGTTTTTCTAAGTGACAAAAATCCTGCAACTATAAATATTACTGTACTGATTGGTACTGCAGGAAAATGAAAACTGCTGTTGCCAATTTTTAGAATAGTAGTTGGGTAAAAAACAGCAAAAAGTATAAGAGAAATTGATAGAAATAAAAATGAAACCCATGCCATTTTTGGCACAACAAAATTGAATTCCATATTTGTTTCATCGTTACGGTTTCGCCAGTAACTATCTTCTTCATACACAAGCGATTTTTCAGGATTCTTATGAATTTTTGAGGCATATCGTAAAATGAACACAAAACCAACCAAGCTAATAACCAGCCACATAAATATCCGATATTCTATACCCGAAAACAATGGAAGATTAGATAATCCCTGGGCAATTCCAACTGTAAAAGGGTTTAGAAAAGCTCCTGCAAAACCAAGTGCTGCTGCAACAAAACAAAGAGAAACCCCAACAATCGAATCGTAACCCATTGAAATGGCAAGTGGCACAAAAATGATTGTAAAAGCAATTGTCTCTTCACTCATTCCAAAAACAGCCCCGAACAAACTGAAAATAAACATTATACCTGAGAGGATTATGTTGTTGACCCCAATTTTTCTCAACAACCTCGACTTTTCCCACTTTTTAGAGAATTTCAAAAACGAATAAATTCCAATATCGATTGATTTGCTCTCGTTCAATATCCAAAATGCCCCGCCTATCATCAATATAAATGCAATAATATTTGAAGTGTTTACAAAACCCTCAAAAAAGGCTGAAAATACTTGCCAGGTCTGAATATTACTCTCAACAAATTGAAACGACTGACTTTGAATGACTTCACGCGGAATACCATTTACAATTAAAGTCTCCCTTTTAAATTCACCACCTGGAATTATCCATGTTAAAACCGCGCATAGAATAATTAGTCCGAAAATAATTACAAATGTGTGTGGTACTTTTTTTAGCATTGTTTTGATTTTTTAGATTCCCGAAAATAACAATTAATGGGTTGGAGAGTGAAACTTTTAATGCATTTTACGACAGAAATTACGTGTATTCGAAAAAACGGACAAGGATTTGTCAAATCAATTTCGTACCTTTTTTGAAGAATGATTCAAAACTTATTTTCATGAAAATTTTATTGGAAAATATAAAAGAATTAATCCAGGTTATTGATGAACCGCTTCTGTTTAGGGCTGGTGCTCAAATGAGCACACTTAAAACAATTCAAAATGCTTTTTTGATTATCCGTGATGAGGTTATTGATGAGTTTGGACCGATGAATCAATTAAAAGATAAGTACATTGACGATGATCTTTTAGTTGAAATTGATTGTGCAAACAGGCTTGTTTATCCAAGTTTTTGCGATTCACACACACATTTGGTTTTTCCTTATTCACACGAAACAGATTTTGTAAATAGGATAAAACATTCTGGAAATGACGAAATTGCCTTGAAGCGAAGCGAAATTCTGAATTGTGCAAGTCAAGTGCATTTAACTTCAGAGGAAGATTTGTACAATGTTGCAATGGAGCGTATTGTGGAAGTTATGAAATTGGGGACTGGCGCAATTGAAATTAAAAGCGGTTATGGTTTGAATGTGGATGATGAACTTAGAATACTGCGTGTAATCAGAAGAATCCGTGAAGATTCACCGATTTGTGTGCGTTCAACTTTTTTGGGCGCCTTTGCAATTCCTGATAAATACAATTCAAACGTTTCAAAATATGTCGATTTGATTATCAATGAATTGGTTCCACAGATCGCTGTCGATGAACTGGCAGATTTTATTGATGTATTTTGCGACAAAGGTTTCTTTTCACAGCAGGATACTGAAAGGATTTTGGTGGCTGGTATAAAACATGGGTTAAGGGCAAAAATACATGCAAACCAATTCGGTTTCTCTGGTGGAGTGCAGGTTGGTGTAAAGTATAATGCCTTATCTGTTGATCATTTGGAGAACATGGGACACGAAGAAATTGCACTTTTAAAGGTTTCGGAAACTATGCCGACTGTTTTACCCGGGCCAGCTTTTTTTATGAATTTACCTTTATCGCCGGTGCGGAAAATGATTGACGAAGGTCTGCCGGTTGCGCTGGCTTCCGATTATAATCCAGGTTCAGCACCCAGTGGAAATATGAGTTTTATATCATCGTTAGGCTGCTTAAAATACAAAATGTCGCCAGAAGAAGTAATTAATGCAACAACATTAAATGCTGCTTATGCAATGGGAGTATGTGATTCACTGGGAAGTATTTCAAAAGGAAAAATCGCCAACTTGTTTATCACTTCTGAAGCAGCAGGAATCGAAAGTTTACCCTATCATTTTGGTTCAAATATGATTGAAACCGTTATTATTAATGGCGAAGTGCAAACGTTTAGATTTCAGCAATAAATAGGCATCATATTTAAAATCAAGTTTTAATTTTGATGTATATTATTCGAAAATCATTCCAATGAAAAAAATTATTGAATGTGTCCCAAATTTTTCGGAAGGAAGAAACATGGCTGTAATCAAAGAGATTACAAATGCTATCGAAAGTGTTGAAGGAATTTCCTTACTTAATGTTGATCCGGGTCTTGCTACAAACCGAACAGTAGTAACCTTTATTGGTTCGCCCGAAGAAGTTATTGAAGCTGCGTTTCTGGGAATTAAAAAGGCTGCCGAAGTAATTAACATGAAGTTGCAAATTGGAGAACACCCACGTTTTGGCGCTACTGATGTTTGCCCATTGGTTCCGATAGCAAATATTTCGATGGAAGAAACTGTTGAATATGCGCGCAAACTTGCAGAAAGGGTTGGGAGCGAATTAGGAATCCCTGTGTTTTGTTACGAACAGGCAGCTTTTTCGGAAGAACGAAAAAGTTTGGCTAATTGTCGTTCAGGAGAATACGAGGGTTTGAAAAACAAGATTGAAAGCAAAAAATGGAAACCCGATTTTGGCCCTTCACAATGGAATGAAAATATTGCTAAAACTGGTGCGATAGCAATTGGGGCGCGCAATTATCTGATTGCTTTCAATATCAATCTGAGTACAACTTCAACCCGCATTGCAAATTCAATCGCACATGAAGTTCGTGAATCGGGACGGATAAAACGAGAGGGCGATCCCTTTACCGGGAAAATTGTTCTTGATGAGAATGGTAACCCAGTTCGAATTCCCGGAACCTTAAAAAAAACACGGGCAATTGGCTGGTATATTGAAGAATATGGAATTGCCCAGGTTTCAATGAACTTGTTGGATATTGATGCAACGCCCGTTCACATTGCATTTGTAGAAGTTTGTGAAAGAGCTCGTTTGCATGGAATTAAGGTAACAGGTTCTGAGTTGATCGGGTTAATTCCTTTGCAGGCGATGTTAAATGCCGGTAAATATTTTCTTCAGAAACAGCAACTTCCAACTGAAATTTCTAATGAGGAAATTATTCAGGTTGCAATAAATTCGCTGGGATTAAATGAGTTGGCACCTTTCTATCCAATGAAAAAAATTATTGAATATGTTATTGTTGAAAAAGCAGGCAATCAACAGGAACTTGCAAATTGAAAAGGACAACTTTTTTAAGATAGATTTATTACTGTTATTCCGGCTCCTCCAAAATCAACATGTTCATCTTTAAACGAAACAATTGCAGGTTCAGTTTTCAGGTAATTTCTGATTATTTCTTTTAAAATACCGTTTCCCTTTCCGTGCAAAATTCGAAGCTGACTTACATTAAACATGATCGCTTCATCAATAAATTCCTGAATGATTGAAATGGCTTCCTCAGCCCTTTTTCCACGGATATCGATTTCCGATTTGAAAGTAAGCCGTTTTTCTGATAACCCGGAAGCTAAACGCGATTTTCCTGCATTCCGGTTTTTCTCTATTCGTTTTGCTTCGTTGTTACTCACCCGTTCAATTTGGTCGGCAGGAAGTGTTGTAATGAGCTGGCCGAAAGCAATTACTGCATTCTTTTTGTTAATTTCGATGAGGTCGCCAACGGTAATTTGACCGGTAATTCGAACTTTATCTCCTGGTTTAAGTTCGGGTTCTTCTTCCAATTCCGGTTTCAAAACAACCGGCTTCGATTTTTCCGGTCGCCGCTGGTTACGTTCTTTTTCGCGTTCCTGAAGTTTTTTTATTTTTTGGTCGATTAAATTATCTTCAGATGACGTTTTTTGAATGATTTCATGTTTCAGAGTCACCAGATTTTCGCGAGCTTTTTTAGTTTTCTCTTTTTCGGCCTGTTCTTTTTTGATTTCGTGAATCGTGTTTTCAATCTTTTTATTTACACCCGAAAGTAAAACTTCGGCCTCTTCTTTGGCCTTCTTCATGATTTCTTTCCTCTGTTTCTGGGTTTCTTTTAGTTCGGTTTCGTAGGTTGCGGCCATTTCATCAAGCATTTTTTCAACTTTCCTGATTTTTTCGCGCTTGCTTTCCCAGTAACGTTTGTCTCGGTTTATCTGCCGAAGATTTCTGTCAAAATCGATATGATCTTTTCCGATTTTCTCTGTCGCGTTGGCTAAAATGTCCTCAGGCAACCCAATTTTTCTGGCAATTTCGAAAGCGAAAGAACTGCCAGGTTTTCCAATTTCAAGCTGAAAAAGTGGGTTCATGTTTTGCGAATCATACAACATTGCGCCATTTTCAATTCCTTCGGCTGACGATGCAAAATGTTTCAGGTTGGTGTAGTGGGTTGTAATTACGCCAAAAGTGCGCATCTGGTTTAGTTTGTCAAGAATCGATTCGGCAATTGCACCGCCCAGCATCGGTTCAGTTCCGGTGCCAAATTCATCGATTAAAATCAACGTGTTTTCATCGCTGTTTTTCACAAAATGTTTCATATTCAACAAATGCGAACTGTAGGTGCTCAGGTCGTTTTCAAGCGACTGTTCATCGCCAATATCAATAAAAACCTGGCTGAAAATTCCGGTTCTGCTGCCTTCGCTGATTGGAATCAAAAGTCCGCATTGCAACATGTATTGCAGCAATCCAACTGTTTTCAGGCAAACCGATTTTCCTCCTGCATTTGGACCCGAAATCAACAAAATATGTTTTTCAGGAGTGAGCCGGATATTTAGCGGAACAATTTTTCGTTTCTCCCTTTTCAATGTTTTCATTAAAAGCGGATGAATTGCCTGTTGCCAATCAATAACAGGGTTTGCGGCAAACTCAGGTTTTATTGAATTGAATTCAATTGCCAGCAATGCTTTTGAACGGATAAAATCAATTTCGCCCAGAAAATCGTAGGAGTAAAATAAGTCATCCAGATAAGGGCGGATATCATTTGAGAAATCGGTAAGAATCCTAACAATTTCACGTCTCTCAGCATATTCAAGTTCGCGAATTTCGTTGTTCATTTCAACTATTTCGTTAGGCTCAACATACGAAGTTTTTCCGGTTGACGATTCGTCGTAAATAATCCCCTTCAACTTGCGTTTATTACCTGCCGAAATTGGAATTACAGCCCGGCCATCACGGATAGAAACAGTTGCATCTTCTTCAATCAATCCGTCTTTTTGCGCCTGTTTTAATATGGAATGCAATCGCTTAGACATGTTTGACTGGAGTGTAAGAATATCTTTCCTGATTTTTGCCAGTTCAGGGGTTGCATTGTCACGTATTTTCCCAAATTTGTTCAGGATATTGTCAATACGGTCATAAATGTATGGGAAAACCTGAACACTTGCAGTTTTCTTTTTCAACCGCGGAAATACCAATTCTTCCTGTTTATTAAAAAAGAAAACTATTGTCCGTACTGATTCCAGCGATCTTTTTAAATCGAAAAGTTCAGCTGTTTCCAGAAATCGTCCTTCAATCCTGATTTTTTTTAGTGCCTCACGTAAATCATAATAATGGCTTGAAGGGAAACTGTCAAATTCACGAACAATCCTGCAAAATTCGTCAACTTCACCCAATTGGTTTTCAATGCTTTCAAAAGTGAGTTGGAACTGCATTTCGTCAACCCATTCCAGGCCCATATTACTTAGGCATTTTTCGTGCAGCATTTCGCGAATACGGTCGAAACCTATTTTCGATTCAAAATTTTCAGGATAAAATTTTCGCATTGTTTTGTTTCAAATTCGGTGCAAAAATAGGGAAAGAAGTTATAAGATTAAAGTTGAAGGTTTAAAGTTTAAAGTTATTGCGGAATACAGATTACAGATCTTTCCTGCTTCTGTTGAAAAATGGAAAATCATCTAACGATTTTGCAAGTAAAAAAATGTAGTTTTATCAAAAAAACAAATTATTGTTATCAAAACCTAAAACTAATTCTATGAATCTCAAACATTTAAACTTCAGCATATTATTGTTTTTTGTAAGTTCATCTGCTTTTTCGCAATCACTTGAACTTGGGGCAAATTTTGCAAGCAGCAACGAAAATTATTATAAAAATGTTTTAGGTGGGAACATTGCTTACATCCAACATTTTAAAAAACAATTTGTATTTGTTCAATACAAATACGCTTTTAAAAACAATTCATATTCAAATTTTAGCGGAGGACTCAGTTTGGGCGAATACAATGTGCGAAAAGCTGATGGAACCGCAGTGAATCATTCGATTAAACTTGGGTTAGCCCAAAAACTTATTAATACTTCCGAAGTATGTCTGTCATTAGGTGCAAGTGGAAGTTTGAACTATTTGACATTTGATGAAGATATAATTCGCATTGCATTTTCTGAAAACAGGGACGGATTGCTTTACAAATACAATAAAAAAGAGAGTTTCAAAAATCGAATTGGCATTGGTGCGTTTATCGACATGGAATTAAAACAAATTCTTTTTAAACGCTTGTCAATGTTTTCAAGGGTTGAAGCGGGTCATGTAAGTTTGGTTACTACAAAGCATATTCAACGAGGTTTGTCATTTTCAAAGATTGATTATTCAAATGTTGAATTTATGTTAGGGCTCAGGTTTAGTTTAAAGAATGAAACAACTAAACAATATTGAGTTTTATATCACTTTTCACTTTATTCCAATCCAACAACCTTGTTTGTTAATTTTTGCTTGCTTCAATTCGCATTTTTTACTATGCTTTTATACTCTTCAGGAATAGGTATTTGTTACAAAACCATTTTTATTTAATCATTCATCTATTACTAAATTTCATATTTACTGCTTTAATCCGAATTAAACCTAATCCTTGAGTTGCCACAACAAGTTCCATGAAATTTTTTTTATTCGGAACGAAAGCTGCTTTACTTATTGGTTTTCCCAAGGTTATTTTGTAGGAATTTAAAGGAGTAAGAATTTTTATTTTTCCTGTTATTCCAGTAGAAACATAAGAAATACTATCGGAAAAGAAATCTGTGCTTGTGATTATCCTTAAACCACTATGCCTTGTTCTTTTATTCGTTATGTTTTTTAAATCAGACAAATCCCATAAAATTACTTTTGAATCATCTCCACACGACATAAGTTTTTCAATTGACAAATAAGAAATGTATCGTACCCAGTTTTTGTGTCCTTTTAATGTAGTTATTAAGTTTGTATTCTCCGCCGAATACAGGCTTATTGTTTTATCTCCGCTTGCGCTTGCAAGCAACTTTCCATCTGGGCTGAATTGTACAGATGTTATATCTTTTTTATGATCGTTTAATTCTGTCTTTATTTTTTTGTTTTCGATATCATAAATTTCCAATTTTCCGTTTGCACAACCAATTGCCAAATATTTGCTATCATGGGAAAAGCTTAAAGAGGTTCCGATTGTCCCATTTAATGTAATATTTTGTGGGTTCGATTTTAAAAATAAATCCCAAATCACAACTTTACCATCCCTTCCAGAGCTGGCAATCAATCTGTCATCTTTTGATGCGTCAATTGCTAAAATCCTATCATTATGAACTGACCCTAATTCATCCAAAACCTCTTGTGACTTTATTGAAAAGATTTTAATATTTGTGTTATCGGCAACAGCGAGTTTTTCGCCATTTTCAAAAAAAACAAAATCGAATATGATTTTACTGTCAGTAGCATATACTAATGGTTTTTCCTTTTCTTTTGCAAATGCAAACGTCAACAAAAAAAGGAGTTGTAAGGTTATTAATGTTTTTTTGTCCATAACGTCAATATATATAGCGTTTGTTATATAATAATCTGAAATACAATCCAATACTTATTTGTCCAAACACGAAATCAGCATCGTTATAAAGAGCAGATGAAATATTGTTTTTATGCACAGAATAGGACAACATTAACCCTGCATCTTTTGAAAAAGCATATTCAATTCCAAAACATGCTTTTATCCCAAAATAATTATCGACACTTTCTAAAAGTTCCATATCGATTCCATCAACCGAATTTATTTCAAAAATGGGTTTTTCCAATTGAAGTTTCGATTGTCCAAAAACCGGTGACACCTCACCAAAAAGTTTAAGCTGGTTAAAAATGCCGGTTTCTTTAAATCGGGTGTGTATTTGAAAAACCGGAGAAATTAATTTCAACGTTACATCAGCTCCATTGTATAAATCATTATTCTCTAAACTCCAGTTAGTCCCTCTTATTTCTTCACCTTCTAAACCAATGCTGAATAAAGGAAGTATTTTGTAATTAGCTTTTAATGAATATCCATTTAACTCGGACAAATTGGAATACAGGTTGGGAAAGATAAAACCATTGTTATCGGACATTTCTCCTCCTGAAAATTTTCCGTTGTTGTAAGTAGCATAAATATTTAGTTTTTTATCTATTAGCTGGGCATGAACAGATGATGTTGTCAATAAGATTGATACGATGAGTAGTATTCTTTTCATTGTTATTCTCTGTTTTGATCGTATTCCCAAAATTGATTAGTTGTTCCACATCCCAAAAATATTTTTCTTTCCGAGGGAAATGCCAGTCCAAAATGAAATTCTTCGCTATTGAAGATGCTTTCGAAAAGAGGAGACCATATGTTCGTTTTTATGTTGTATGAAAAAAATGTTTTGCTCGCGTAGAAAACCGGAACTCCGTTCAATAAGAAAGATATTGGATGGTCTGTGCGTTCTTCAGGAAAATTTTTAATCTGAGTCCATTGTCTTGAAGCATTCGGGTCGAAAATATACATCCTTTCATGATATCCTTTTGGGTATGCTACCATATTCATACCTAAACCAAATAATGCTTTTTCCCCAATTGCAATAGCGGTGGCATAGAAAAAACCTGTTGCACCAGTCCAGTCAGGATATTGTACATTTTGAAGCTCAATCCAACTATCATTTTGTGGATTATATTCCCAACAATCGTCATAAGGATTATAATATTGGTCTTCCTTCACCCCAGCAATCATGTAACCCTTATTGTTTAAAGAAAAAGAAGTAGCCCCAGATCGTTTCGCTCCCGGGAATTTGTTTTTTTGAGTCCAAGTATTGTTTTTTATATCATACTCCCAGAAATCATTTGGTTGCTCATAGTTTATAGAGCCTGTTCCAAAATAGATTTTTTTATCCAAAATAAAGGCTGTTCCAGCAGATCTTGGCTTGCCAGGGAAAGGAGCAAGTTGCTGCCATTGCTCGGTTAGCGTGTTAAAACTCCACAATTCATTTGTATTGTTTAGCCCAATATAAACCATATTGTCAAGCGAAACATGTAATAAGTTATATGGATTTTGTACCGGAGCATCGTGTAACCTAAACCATTTATCATTAATTAGTAATGGTTCATTGTATTCCAGGGATGATCCGGCTACAGTAACTTCCAAAATAACTTCACGTGACGGATAATAATTATTCTCCTGCGTAGGAATTACTACTTCAAGCTCATTCAGACCAGCATTTTCTATTTGAGCAACTATGCCACCTATTAAAACTTTGTTATTTTCTTTAACCGGACTAAAGTTGTTCCCATATAGGGTTATTTTTTGTCCAGTTAATGAAACCTTAGGTGAAAAGTCTTTGATTTCCAGGTCTTCAAGAATAAATTCTTCATTTGATAATGTAGAAATATTATTCATTTCGACCCTAATTGATGAGTGTCGATAATTCAGGCTGTCAGGAACAACAACCACAAGTGATTGATTATTTAATTCGATAATTTTTGCTGCATATTCCCCGAAAAATACTTTTAATGACTCAGCGTTCGATTTAAAATTTTCTCCTGTAATTGTGAGTTCAGAACCAAAAGTTCCAATTTTTTCATGAAAGTCGCTAATTACAGGTGGAATCAAATTAAACATATCTTCAGCCCTGGTTTTATTGTCTAATATGGATACTGAAACAGATGAATTTTTGGAATTTAATTTTGACGGGACAATAACCCACAGCGTATCTTGCCTGGCTTTGATTACAGAGGAAGAGTAATTCTCAAAGAAAACTTTATTATCAGAGTTTCTGTAACTGAAGTTTTCTCCAATAATTAGAATTGTATCATTTATATTCCCTGATTCGGGAAACAGAGTTTTGATTTCAGGTGCAACACTTCCCTTGCTATTAAAAATTACTTCATTTCCATAAATAACGGATGTTTTACTTTTTATAAATGCCCTTACATAATAATTTGTACTGTCATTTAAAGTGGTAGATATCTGTATTTTAAAGGTAGATTTTTCTGGAGGATCGTAAACAATATACTTTTGTGCATTTTCAATATTTGGATTTTTAACATAATCCCAAACGAATCCGTATTCCAGAATTTTTTCTCCCGATAAATTCGAAATTTCTCCATTAAATGTCGCACCTTCATTATTAATATCTGAAACCTCTCCAGTTAAAACTAAAGACATATCAAATTCAGTTTCATTTTCGCAGGAATAGAATAAGAAGAATAGGAAAAAAAAGGTTTTACATAAGTTTTTCATGGTCGATCAGTAATTTTTATATGAATACACATTACTGTTTGTTTGATTTGCTCCAGTTATATAAATTTTTTCGTTTGTACCCCATGCTATAAACTTGGTGCCTACCATTTGAGTGTCTGGGAGTGGAGGAATATATGAAATAAGTTTCCATCCAACTGCAGTCATATCATATTGGAACATTTCATTTCGTAAAAAATCAATGATATATGCTTTATTGTTGTAGGTTACACCCTTTACTCTAAAATATTCCCTAATTGAAGGGTAATTGGCTTTTTGTATCCAGTTGTCGGTTTCACTCAGGTATTCATAAGTCAGACCCAAACCAACAAGAAAATTTCTGTTATAGCATGTATAGGTGGTTACAAATGGATAGTCAAATGGCATTCTATAATAAAATGGGGAATTTGCTAATTTTTGAAATATGTTGTTTTCAAAATCGCATTTCCAGTGTTCTTGAATATCAGTAATTATGTGTACATATCCATCTTTTACAAAATAAACAGCTTGTCTAAAACTAAATGGAATATCCTGCATCCGATTCCATTCTTTTGTATTAGTGTTGAACTTCCATGTTTCTTTTGATTCAATTAAATTAACGTTATAATCATAACCCCCAACTTTGTAAACAAATGCATTTTGTTGTATGCACAGACTGTGGTATTTAGACCCCGGAATCGTTTGGTTTGAAATAAGGTTCCAACGATCGGTCTCTGTTTGGAATTTGTATATATTATTTTCGCCAAAATCAAAAATATAATTATCGGTTTCATTTGAACAAATCTCATATTCTAAACTTAACGCATACGGAAATGTACCGCCTTTTGTCCAAGCCTGTAGTATTGTGAAATTTTTTGGGTTCATGGCTTTTTTTAATCCTATAAAAACGTTCAATTCTTCAATTTGGTTTGACAGAAGTTCTTCTATTGCAGGGACTATCGCATCGATTTTTGTTGCTGATATGTTAATAATTGACATTTTTATTGAACCCCAAAATAATTCGGTATTTTCAGATTCATTTAGCAAGTTATTTCCTACAATCGAAATTGTATCACCTGAAAATCCCTCATTTGCAGAAATACTTGAAATTGAAGGTCCGGCAATATGAAATCTATCTTTTGCAATTGTATGGTTTTCTCCAACCTGAACCATAATTTGTGCATCTCCATTAAAATCAGTAATTGGCATTATGAATATAATCGAATCTTTCGTTGAATGAATCACAGATGCTTCTGTGTCATTAACTTTTACATGATTATTTCCCGGATTATAACTAAAGTTGGATCCGATAATTGTAACTTTAGTACTATCATAACCTTCTTTTGGATAAAAATCGATTATTACAGGGGGCGTTGATCCTTTACTTTGAAAAACAACCTGATTTGACAGAATCAAATTATCAGACGTTTTAATATATGCCTGATAAACATATTGTTCGTCTTTATGTAAATCGTTAGTTATACGAGTTGTAAATTCATCAAGTTTATTTTCTTGTTTTATAGAATAGGTAAATTCCGATTTAGCGTTTCTCCATTTAAAGCCATAATCAACAATTTCCTCATTACCTGTATTCAAAATTTCGGCATTGAATGTTACTCCTTCTGAATCTATTTTGGTGGCATCTTTGGTTATTACAAAAGGATAATCTCGGGGTTGAATCTCTGCTTCATTTTGACAAGCACTTATAAAAAGCAAAACAATTATAAGCACAATATTAAAGTTTGTTTTCATTGCTAAAAATTAAAGGAAGTGATAAGTTGTAAATCGGTACTTCTCAGTGAATTTGAAAGTTGGTTATTGATAAACTGGTTATATCGTATTTCAAAAAATAATGAATGTTGAAAGTTGATTTTATATTCCATACCAAGTCCCGCAGAAATACCGGCTTGAAAAGCTGATGCGAGTGGGTTCTTACCAAGATTATTAATTTCTATTTGATTTCCAATAAAAGTAGTCTCATAAAGAGTATTTTCATTTTTAATATTGTAGGCAATAACTCCACCTGCATTTGCAAACGGGCTTATTTTTTTGGAAGGAAATGTGTATCGAAACAAAACAGGGACTTTTATCGATGAAATATTTGCCAAAAAATCTATGTCTTTACCATCTGCTTTTATGAAATATGAATAACTATGTTGGGAATATTGAACTTCAGGATGAAGTGAAAAGTAGCTTACAAATAGTGGCAAGTCTATAAATAATCCCCCTGAAAAAGAACTTTCATACGAAAATGGGATTTTATCCAGGTATAGAATATTTTGACTTGAATTAAGGCTAAATTTTGTCATTTCATAAATTCCGATTATTCCAAACCTAAAATGAGGGAATGGTCTGTTTAATTGCTGATTATAATCATTTACAAATCTGGAAAGTGATGTTCTGTTATATTTGACAAGTTTTGTGTTTTTTGAAATCTCAGGGAAATCAAATGTTACTTTCTGCAACTCTTTTTGAAAATTTGAATTGTCATTATTATTTTCTTTTGGAAGTTCTATAAAAGTTGTACTATCTTTTTCAATAAAATAGGTAACAAGCTTTTGTTCGGCATAAAAATATAAGATGATTTTACCCTCAGTCAGTTGTTCGAGAAAAACCTTTTTAGTAGCCCCAGAAATGGTGATTTCTTTTGAAACATACGTATTGCCTTTGTTAAAGCCATATTTTGAAATCTCATATGGGGAAAACCTTAACATAGAATCTTTTGTAACTTCAATACACCACTGGGCATTTGAAATTTTACCGCCATCCAAAATTTTAACTCCAAATTTAGCAATACTGTCATTATTGTAAAAACCCCTTTGTGCAAAAGATTTTAAGGAAAAAAGCGAGATTATTACTAAAAAAAGGATTTTTTGAGTTTTGTTGATAATAAGCATTATGTGTGACTATTTGAGATAAATAATTCACAAATTTAATCATAAGTTAGATAGATTGAACGGAGGAAAAAAAAATTATTATGAATAACAAATCAGTTCCGAGTGCACGCAACCACAAACTCTTAACTGCCTTATCCTTTTGGCACTTTCTCATCTGGAAAACGGTTGGCATATTCTTCCCAGAAAAGTTTTACTTCGTTTTTCATTTCTTTTGAAAGGGAGAGGATTCCAAAAAGGTTGGGGATTGTCATCAATGCAATTGTAATTCCTGAAAGTGTCCAGATAATTGTTGTATCAGTAAACGAAGCAATAAAGAAACCGATTACATAAATAACATGATAGTAGATTACTTTACTTGAGCCGAATAAATAGGTAATTGCCCTGTCTCCATAATACGACCAGCTAATCGCAGTTGAAAATGCAAACATGAGCAGACCGATTGCAACTATATATTTTCCGTAATCACCAAACCAGCTTTTTGTAAATGCTACAGTTGTAAGTGGAGCACTGTGCAAAAGAGATTTTCCGGTAATGGAAATCCCCGATTGACTGACTAACTTCCCATTGTTGATCTGAATTTCTCCTGAAAAAGGTTGGTTGTTTATCCAAACTTTAACGTCCTCGGCAACCGACCGTGAATTGATAATTGTTGGCTGGTTTTGAATGATACCTTCAGAAACTGAAAAATTTCCTGAAAAAAGAGGAAGATTAGTTTTGCCAATTAGATAAAGATGAAGTTGTTGAACATCGTTTTTATTTGTTTCAGAATAGGTTCCGTTTAATACAACCATGTCCGAATCCTGGAATTTATTTTCATATTTTTCGGTCCAAACGCCCGATGATAATAAAACCAAACCTGTTAACGAACAAATAATTATGGTGTCGATAAATGGTTCAAGCAAGGCAACCAAACCTTCGGAAACAGGTTCGTGTGCTCGGGCAGCAGCATGGGCAATTGGTGCAGAACCTTGTCCCGCTTCGTTTGAAAATAATCCACGGTTTACTCCCCTGTTGAATGCAAATGCGATACTTCCACCCAGAAATCCGCCAACTGCAGCAGTTCCGGTAAAAACATCGCCAAAAATGGCAACAATTGATGGTATAATATTTTCGTAATTGTAAAATATAACAGAAATTGCTCCAATAAAATATACAAGTGCCATTATGGGTACAAGTCGCGAAGTAACCTGCGCAATCCGTTTTATTCCGCCAATAATTACAAAACCAAGCAAAACCGCCAAAATACCGCCGGTTAACATATGGTTTATCCCGAATGTCTCAAACATAGAATTTGAAATGCTGTTGATTTGCGGCAAACTTCCCGTTCCGAACGATGACAAAACAGTGGCAATTGCAAAAATAACTGCCAGCCATTTCATGTTTAGGCGGTTTTTCATGTAATACATCGGACCTCCGGAAATGGAGCCATCCTGTGCCTGTTCACGGTATTTGTGCGACAGTGTTACTTCCACGAATTTGGTTGTCATACCAAGCGCTGCGGTAACCAACATCCAAAACAATGCAGCTGGTCCACCCAAATGAATAGCAAGTGCAACTCCGGCAATATTACCGGTTCCAACAGTCCCTGACAATGCTGTAGTTAATGCCTGAAAATGAGAAGTGTCACCAACATCTCCTACTCTGTCGAATTTGCCACGAACAATTCTCAGTGAATATTTTAAATAACGAAACTGCGGAAATTTCAGATAAATTGTAAAAAAAAGGCCGGTGCCGAGTAGTAAAAAAACGAACCACTGAGATCCGCCAATGTAGCCGTCGATTAAGGAAAGGATGTCGTTGAGCTTATTCATTCAAGTTGGTTTATAACTAATTTCTGCTAAAAATAACATTCTATTTTAATAAGTAGGTTTTAAAGCTTATTCAATATTAAATTAGAAAGAAATAGTAAAAATTAAGAGACCTTTGTCGATGGTTGACAAAGTGGTTTTTATGTGAAAATTGCATATTATTTTTGCAAAGTTTAGAACTGAGAAACAATTAATTGTAATTTCGCAGCAAACAATCACTAAAGAATAAAGCCATGTTACCAAAATTTTTACTCGCCGACAATTCTCAGGAAACGCCCGATACAATTTTTGTAGTCCACACCGAAATGCCGCGGTTTATAGTTGAATCGGACATAGATGATTTTTGGAGCAACCAGGATGTGCACTGGATTGATGGTGAACCCGGTGATGAAGAAATGATTGCCGATCTGTTGGAAGCTGCTGAAGAATTCCTTGAAAAGGAGTTTGAAAATGAAGAAAAGTTGAGTGAAGAGGATGATGATTAACGATGAGGGAAATGGTTATTTCATTGTTAAGGTAATTACATTGTCAGAATAGTTCTCTTTGGTTTTTATTATCAAAAAATCACTGTATTTGGTTGACTTAAAGGTTTTAGGGCCCAATACTTTATTCAATATATTTTATTATTATTGATTCGTCATAAAACAAAAAGTAACCAAATTAACAAAACCAAATGAATGAATCTATAAATCTTACCAAAGAACAGGGACGCATTTTATCTATCGATTTTTTTCGTGGGTTTACCATGTTTATGCTGGTTGGTGGAGTAGAAGGATTATTCTCACAACTTGATCCGGAGAAAAGCGGTGCTGTGATTAATTTTTTTCAGCAGCAATTATCGCATGTCCCCTGGGAAGGACTTCATTCATGGGATCTGATTCAACCTTTTTTTATGTTTATAGTTGGTGTTGCCATGCCTTTTTCGTTATCGCGAAGATGGGAAAGGGGAGACAGCTGGAAAAAAACATTTTACCATGTACTTACCAGGTGTTTTTTCCTGCTGGTAATTGGCTGGGCAATCAGTTCAAGTGCAACAACTTCCAACTTCAATAATGTTATGGCCCAGTTGTCTGTTACTTATTTAATTGCTTTTCTGATCTTGCGATTTGAAATAAAGTGGCAGCTAATAATTTCGTTTGCATTGATTTTAATTTCAGATTTATTATACAGGTACTGGCCGGTTGAAGGATTTAACCATGCATTTGTAGCAGGAGAAAATTTTGGATCGTGGACAGATATGATGCTCACAGGAAGCATTGAGCATGGAGATTGGGTGCCGTTTAATGCAATTCCAACAACAGCCCACACAATTTGGGGTGTTTTAGTTGGCATGCTTTTAAAAAATGACTGGTCGCCCAAATGGAAGATAATCACACTTTTATCGATTGGAACTGCAGGTGTAGTTATTGGATTTGCAATGAGCCCCTACATTCCAATTATTAAACACATTTGCACAAGTTCGTTTATTATTGTCAGCGGTGGCTGGTGTTTAATCGGAATGGGAATATCCTACTGGTTTATAGATGTATTGCAATTCAGAAAAGTACCGATGTTTTTTGCGGTTTTTGGTATGAATCCGTTGTTTATTTACCTGATGGCAGGCAGTTTCCGTAATTTTTTCAGAAGTTTGACAACTCCGTTTATTTCCCGGATCTTCGGTTGGACAAATGAAGTAACAATTATTATTATTTCAACCGCAGTAATTGCAGCAATGTTATGGTATGTATGTTATTTCCTTTATAAAAACAAAATTTTTATCCGCTTGTAAGAAATATTTTGGTTTGGCGATGCGGTAAAAGTGAGGGCTTCACTCAAAGTGAAACCCTTACTCTTTTTAAAAATCTTACTGCTGAACTCCTTTTAACGAAAGCTGAATTCGTTTTCTTGGAACATCGATCTCCTTTATTCTTACTTTAATGTGTTGCTGAAGTTTTACAATTTCGTTGGGATCAGAAATAAAACGATCGGCCATTTCAGAAATATGAATCAATCCAGATTCCTTTATTCCCAAATCGACAAATGCGCCGAAATTGGTAATATTATTTACAATTCCGGGGAGTTCCATCCCTTCCCGCAAATCATTTATAGAAAAAATTCCATCTGCAAATTCAAAAACCTTTATTGGTTTTCGCGGGTCGCGACCGGGTTTTAAAAGTTCGTTTTTAATATCGGTTAACGTTGGCAAACCAACTTCGGAAGTAACATATTTCTCGAAATCTATTTGAGAAACCAATGTTTCATTTCGCACCAAATCACTGATTTCACATTTCAAATCTTTTGCAATTTGTTTTACAATTTTGTACGATTCGGGGTGGACTCCTGAATTATCCAACGGGTTTTTTGCGTCGGGAATACGAAGAAATCCAGCTGATTGCTCAAATGCCGCCGGCCCCATTCTTGCTACTTTTTTCAACTCTTCACGAGATGAAAAAGGCCCGTTTTCTTTTCTGTAATTGGTAATGTTTTCTGCCAATGTTGGTCCCAAACCTGAAATATACGTAAGCAAATGTTTGCTCGCTGTATTCAGGTTTACTCCAACCGAATTTACACTGATTTCAACCACCGAATCAAGGCTGTTTTTAAGTTTTTTCTGATCAACATCATGCTGATATTGTCCAACACCAATACTTTTTGGGTCTATTTTTACAAGCTCTGCAAGTGGATCCATCAATCTTCTGCCAATAGAAACTGCGCCCCGCACTGTAACATCATATTGTGGAAATTCCTGCCGTGCAACCGATGATGCCGAATACACGGAAGCACCGTCTTCACTAACCACGTAAACCCTTAATTCACGATCGAAATGCAGGCGTTTGATAAAAGCCTCGGTTTCGCGGCCTGCGGTTCCGTTGCCAATTGCTACTGCTTCAATTTTATACATTTCAACCATTGAGCTCAATTTTTTAGCTGCCATTTTAAACTCCTCCTGCGGTTTGTGCGGGTATATAGTTTCGTTGTGTAACAGGTTTCCCTGTTCATCTAAACAAACTATTTTGCAACCTGTGCGGTAACCGGGGTCGATTGCCAAAATTCGTTTTTGCCCAAGTGGTGGCGCCAGCAAAAGCTGTCGAAGGTTTTCAGCAAAAACACGGATTGCTTCAACGTCGGCATTTTCTTTTGATAGATTGGCAAACTCGGTTTCTATTGAAGGTTGGATCAATCGTTTCAGGCTGTCTTTTACTGCCAGTTCAACATGATCGGCACAGGTATTTAATCCGGTTACAAAAAAACGGTTTAAATGCTCAAGTATTTTATCGCTGTCAGGAGTGATTGAAACCCGCAAAAAACCTTCGTTTTCACCACGTCGCATGGCCAGTAAACGGTGCGACGGACATTTCTTCAAAGGTTCTTTCCAGTCGAAATAATCACGGTATTTTTCGGCTTCCGTTTCTTTTCCTTTAATGATTTTTGATGTGATTTCAGCGCTGTTATCAAATCCGCGACGTACAATATTCCTGGCTTTTTCGTTTTCGTTGATCCATTCAGCAATAATATCTCGTGCTCCTTCCAAAGCATCTTCAACTGTTTTAACCTGATCATTCAGAAACGAGTCTGCTCTGGTTTCAATACTCCTTTCCAACTGTTTCATTATAATTTTTGCCAGCGGTTCAAGTCCCTTTTCTTTGGCAATAGTAGCTTTTGTGCGGCGTTTGGGTTTGTAGGGCAGGTAAATATCTTCAAGTTCAACCGCATCGAAACAATTTTCAATTCGGTTTTTAAGTTCCGGTGTTAAAAGTTCCTGTTCATCAATAGTTTTTAAAACTGTTTCCTTTCTTTTTTCGAGTTCAGTATATTTTTCGTTAAGTTCTTTTATATTCAAAACCTGCACTTCATCCAGGCTTCCGGTACGTTCTTTCCGATATCTTGAAATAAACGGGACAGTTGCGCCTTCGTTTAGCAAGCCAATAGTATTGGTAACCTGGTTTACTTTGATACCAAGGGTTTGGGAGATTATATCAAGAATTGTGGTGTTCATTATTTTGTATTTTAATGCAAAAATAGAAAAGAAAAGGAATTTCAGTTTTTGTAGAGTACTACCCTCGCCTGATCGAACAAGAAAGTTTTAACTAATAGAGGATTCTCGATTTTTAAAGTGGAAGGTTCTTGATTTTTAGTTGGTTCTTAGATTTAAGACCAGGTTTCTGATGTATGTTTCTGAATTCAAATATCATTAATCACAGTTTGGAAATCCCATGTTCAAGCCTTTCTTTGTTTTCCTAAGAAAATCCCAACATTCAAATTAACCGATTGAATAATCGTTGATATCCCCTTTTGTTGCTTTGCAGAATAGCAATACCTGAGATTTGTAAAAAAAGTGTGATTTGAAAACTCATAATTGCAACCCAACTGTACAAAACCACCCATTACAAACGAAGCCAAAGGTGTTTCGTATGATTCAAATGTATAAACCGTGTCAGAATGAGTTTTAACAGTAACAACCTTTTGATCAATCCCGGCGAAAATATCTGAATACCCGCCAATTGCGACAGTTGGTTTTACTTTCCTGTTTTGAAATGTGTATTTAACCGATAAAGTTGGTTGAAGCGAAACTATATCAAAATATGCATTATAATTTTCAGTAATTGAGCCATTTTGTACCTGGTACTTTCCTTGAAAATTATATTTATTAAAGTCTAATTCCGCTTCAAATGAAATCTTTTCGCCAATTCCCGGAATGTTAGTATTCATTAAAATCCCTATTCCGGGATAAATAGCAGGTTCAAAATCATAGTTCGAAAAAAATTCTTTGTCAAATTGCAAAAAGGAAATGCCGGTTTTAAGTACCGGTGCAAATTGTACTTTTATTGGAGAAAGTTTTTTTTCATACACAATGCAGACTTCATCATCACAAACATAGTTGTGATACTGTTTTGTGATGTTTATCAATGATTTATGTCCTAAACTTACATTATCGATTTGAGACTGAATCTCCTTGCAATCTGCAAATGTTGCTTTTAGCAGCCCGATGTATTTGTTTGTATTTGTTTGTATTTCGCCTTTCCCATCCACTTTTTCGGTTTTTGTGTCATTTGATAATTCAAGCATATTACCTTTTTTATCTTCAAGAAAATATTTGTAATTATTGAGATCTCGGTAGAAATACAAATTTGTAATTCCATCGACAAGGAATTCCAAAAACACCATTTTTTCTTCTGAGCCGGTTTCTATATTTTTAGTTACATAAAACTTTCCATCATTAAAACGATAAGCTTTTATTTCGGACGGTTCGAATTTAACAGGTTTCGAAAATTCATCTTTTTTGAATAGAACTGAGTTTGAATTCTTGTTTTCGCCCCGGTATTCGATAAATCCTTTAACTGTGTCATTGCGTAAGGTTAAGTAATATCCTGGTCGAAAATCGGATTGTGCAAAACTTTTAAATCCTGAGAAAATATACAAAAGACCAAGCAAAATAACTTTGCAATAATTTGGCGTAGGTATATAATTAAACCTGAAAATGTTTGTGCGAATATTTTTCATAATTTTATTTGAGTATAGGTTTGGTGAATCAAAAGTAATTTATTTTTTATGATAAAAGTTTGCTGGAAACTGAATTTTATTGGATGAAAATTCCTTGTGAAGCAGCAAAATTATACGCAAAACTTTTTCCTTAATCTTTAGACTTTTAGCTTTAAACTTTAAACTATAAACAGTATTTTTGCACCTCATTTTTTAAGATTTAAAACAATGTTTGAGAATTTAAGCGATAGGCTGGAACGGTCATTCAAGCTGCTGAAAGGGCAGGGAACCATCACCGAAATTAACGTTGCGGAAACGCTGAAAGATATTCGCCGTGCACTGCTTGATGCCGACGTAAATTTTAAGATTGCCAAGAAATTTACCGATGATGTTAAGGAAAAAGCATTGGGTCAGCATGTTTTAACTGCTGTAAAACCAGGGCAATTGATGGTAAAAATCGTTAAAGATGAACTGACCGAATTAATGGGAGGCAAGTTTACCGATGTCAATCTGAAAGGAAAACCATCAGTAATCTTAATGGCAGGTTTACAGGGATCGGGTAAAACTACGTTTTCGGGTAAACTGGCTTTGTTACTGAAAAGCAAGAAAGGTCGCCATCCGCTGCTTGTTGCATGCGATGTTTATCGTCCGGCAGCAATCGAACAGTTAAAAGTGCTGGGTGGACAAATAAATGTTCCTGTTTATACCGAAGATGGAAACCTTGATCCTGTAAAAATTGCTAAAGCCGCAATTCAGGAAGCAAAAAGCAAAGGATACGATATTGTAATCATCGATACTGCAGGTCGTCTGGCGATCGACGAACAAATGATGAACGAAATTGCCGCTGTTAAAAACGCGGTAAATCCCGATGAAATATTGTTTGTTGTTGATTCAATGACCGGCCAGGATGCAGTGAATACGGCTAAAGAGTTTAACGACAGACTGGATTTTGATGGCGTTGTGCTTACTAAACTCGATGGTGATACCCGCGGCGGGGCAGCACTTTCAATACGCGCTGTTGTTGAAAAGCCGATTAAATTTGTGGGAACCGGAGAAAAATTGGATGCAATTGATATTTTCCACCCCGATCGTATGGCCGATCGTATTTTGGGAATGGGAGATATTGTTTCTCTGGTTGAAAAAGCCCAGGAACAATTTGACTCAGAAGAAGCAAGAAAACTTCAAAAGAAACTTGCCCAAAATACCTTCAATTTCAACGATTTTCTGAAGCAGATTAACCAGATCAAAAAAATGGGTAACCTGAAGGATGTTGTGGGAATGATACCCGGAATGGGCAAAGCCATGAAAAACTTAGATATTGATGACGATGCATTTAAACACATTGAAGCCATTATTTATTCGATGACTCCAAAAGAGCGAGAAGAACCGGCACTAATTAACGGCACTCGCCGCAAAAGAATTGCTGATGGTTCGGGTACAAATATTCAGGAAGTTAATCGTTTACTAAAGCAATTTGACGAAACCCGGAGAATGATGAAAATGGTTTCACAAGGGAAAAATATGCAAAGAATGATGGGCGGCATGCAGAAACAAGGGAGGAAGTTTTAAAGTAAAGCCCCCTCCAACTCCCCCGAAGGGGGGAGAGTTTGAAAAAAATGAATAAAAACTTCGGACTTCCGTCCCGATAGTTATCGGGATCGGACTTCCGGCAAATTCTTCAAAATATGATTTTAATTGACGGGAATAAGGTGGCTTTTGAGATGAAGCAGGAGATTGCTGAAGAAGTAACACAAATTATTGCGAATGGCGGCAAAGCACCTCATTTGGCAGCAATTCTGGTTGGCCATGATGGAGGAAGTGAAACTTATGTTGCCTATAAAATTAAAGATTGCGAAGAAGTAGGTTTTAAATCTTCATTAATTCGGTATGATGATGATGTAACTGAAAATGAATTATTGGCAAAAATTGAGGAGTTAAACAATGATGATGATTTGGATGGATTTATTGTTCAGTTACCTCTGCCAAAACACATTTCAGAGCAAAGAGTAATCGAAGCTATCAACCCAAAAAAGGACGTTGATGGATTCCATCCGGCAAATGTTGGCCGCATGGTAATTGGTTTGCCATCGTATGTTTCGGCAACCCCGTTTGGAATTGTTGAGCTACTGAAACGCTATAAAATTGAGACAAACGGTAAAAACTGCGTAATTGTTGGGCGTAGCAATATTGTTGGTCGCCCGTTAAGCGTGTTGATGTCGCAAAAAGCTGTAAATGCTACAGTTACGGTTGCCCACAGCCGCACAGAAAATCTGGAGGAAGTTTGCCGGAATGCCGATATTTTAATTGCTGCCATTGGGGTCCCCGAATTTGTAAAAGGAAATATGGTAAAAGAAGGCGCAGTTGTTATTGATGTTGGGACTACCCGTGTAAAATCAGATTTAACCAAATCGGGATGGAAATTGAAAGGCGATGTTTTGTTTGAAGAGGTTGCTGAAAAATGCTCGTATATCACGCCGGTTCCGGGAGGAGTTGGGCCAATGACAAGGGTTTCTTTGTTGCAAAATACATTGTTATCTGCAAAAGGGGAGATCTACAAATAGGAGGAAAATAACCAGTAAGTGCTTTTACTTTTAGAATGAATTTAAACTATGCCATTTTTAGCGTTTTCAATCTGTAATTCAATTCATTGAGAATAATTTTTTTATTTTTGAAATCGGAACTTAATAAAAAAACCAAAATCATTCAGGATGGAAAGTGGTGATAATAAGGAGGAAGTGAGAAATTCTGATAGTAAATTCAATCAGGAGATTCATTCGAAAGTTGTAAGAGCAGGGAAGAGAACCTATTTTTTTGATGTTAAGAGTACCCGAAATGAAGAGTATTACTTGACAATTACCGAAAGTAAGAAACGGTTCGAAGACAATGGAAACTTTCATTACGAGAAACACAAAATCTTTTTATACAAAGAAGATTTTGAAAAATTTGCTGAATGTTTACAGGAGATAATTTCTTATATCAATGATAATCAGAATGAACTTGTTGATGAAGAAAAAACGCTAAATCAAGCACCACAGGAAGAACCTGTTACAAACTATACAAAAGTTGATTTTGAAGATATTTAGTCTGAACGTTATTGAAAAGTAGAAAGGATATCAAATCAGTTCACTTAATTCAAGCCAACGCATCTCCTTATCGTCAATTAAATTTTTTACAATAACCAATCTTTCCGACTGTTTAAATAATTCGTCATGTTGCAGTGTGCCTGAATTCATTGAAGTTTCCAGAGTTTCTTTCTCTGTTTCCAATTGGGTTATTTCGTTTTCAAGTGATTCAAATTCCCGTTTCTCATTAAAAGTCAGTTTCCTTTTTTGTGCTGAATTTGAATCAATTGTAATTTGAGCCTTTTCTGCTTGTTTTTTCTTTGCCAGATTTTGTGCCTTTGCTTTTTCAATTTCCTGTTGCTCAAGTTGTTTGTTACGGTAAATTGTATAATTTCCCGGGAAATCGGTTATTTTGCCATCTCCTTCAAAAACAAACAGATGATCCACAATTTTATCCATAAAAAATCTGTCGTGCGAAACAATTATCACACAACCGGCAAATGATTTTAAATATTCTTCAAGCACATTTAAAGTCATAATATCCAAATCGTTTGTTGGTTCGTCAAGGATCAGGAAATTTGGGTTCTCCATTAAAACAGTGCATAGATAAAGTCGCCGTTGTTCGCCGCCGCTCAGTTTTTCGATATAATTATATTGTGTATCAGGAGGAAAAAGAAAATAGTTTAACATTTGAGCAGCGCTCATTTTTGTGCCATCTTCAAACGTTATAAACTCTGCTATTTTAATAACTGCATCAATAACCCTTTCACTGTTGTCGAATTTTATTCCATCCTGCCGGTAATAGCCAAATTTAATAGTCTGCCCAATTTCGATATTTCCTGAATCAGGTTGTAGCGTTTGAGTAATCAGGTTAAGGAAAGTTGATTTGCCGGTACCATTATTGCCAATTATACCCACTTTCTCGAAACGCGAAAATTTGTAGGTAAAATTCTCAATCAGCTTCATTCTCGGGAATGATTTTGAAACATTTTCAAGTTCTACCATTTTTTTACCCAGGCGTGATGATTTAACATTCAGGTTTACAGCATCATTATTGAGTTTATGCGATGCTTTATCCTGCAGGTCGTAAAACGCATTTATTCTGTATTTTGCTTTGTGGCTTCGGGCTTGCGGCATTCGGCGCATCCATTCAATTTCAGTACGCAACAGGTTTTTTGCTTTTGCAACTGAAGCCTGTTGCATTTCTATCCGCTCATCGCGTTTCTCCAAAAAATAGGAGTAGTTGCCCAAATAACGGTAAATTTGGTTGTCTTCCATTTCAATGATTTCGTTACACACTCTGTCGAGGAAATAGCGGTCGTGGGTAACCATTAAAAGTGTAGATTTTGTTTTTTCAAGATAGGCTTCCAACCATTCGATCATCTCCAAATCGAGGTGGTTAGTTGGTTCATCAAGGATAAGTAAATCGGGTTTGTCGATAAGGACTTTTGCCAAAGCCACCCTTTTTTTCTGTCCGCCTGAAAGTTCCGCGATTTTTTGATCGTGAAGATCTATTTTTAGTTCGGTTAATATTTGTTTTATTTCCACTTCAATATCCCAGGCGCCTAATTCATCCATTTTTGATGAAATTTCGGCAATTTTTGCCTGGTTGTTTTCGGTTACTGCAAGCTCGAATTCTTTAACAGTTTTAAGTTTTTCATTGTCCGACGTAAAAATTTCTTCCAAAACTGAATGGCCCGGATTTAACTTTGGAATTTGTTCGAAATAACCGATTTTAATGTCATTTGTAACTGTAATAGTACCTGAATCAGGGGTTTCCTTTCCCACCAGTATATCCATTAACGTAGATTTACCTGTGCCATTTTTGGCAATTAAAGCTACTTTTTGACCTTCGAAAACAGTGAACGAAATGTCCTCAAAAAGCATCAATTCGCCCCATCTTTTCGATAGGTTTTCTCCCTGAATGAAAGGTTTCATATAATATAATTTTAGGCAAAAATAGAAAATGAATAATATAAACGTGGTAAAATAAGTGAATTGGTTTTTTAAGGGTTGTTGATTGGTGCATTTTTAAATGCAATATTTTCAGTTTTTTGTTTGGATTTGAAATCAAAAAACAAATTAAAAAATGTGGGTACTAACATTGAAAAATTACTGTTTGGCGAATTTGTAAGAACTGCAATTCCAATTTCTTCGCTCTCGCAAACGGCAATTTCACTTTGGTAGCCTGAAACATAACCTACATGGTTTGCAATAGTATGATCCTTGTATTTTATTATCCTCCAGCCGATTCCATATTGTTTTGAATCGATTTTGTCCCAATTTTTATAATAAGTTCTTTTTAATGGAGTTTCAATCTGCGGTGAAAACACAATTTTGCGGGCTTCATATGAAAACAGGTCGCCATCTTTTTCTGAAACAGCAATGAGAAATTGTGCCAAATCCGAAATACTTGCATTGACTCCGGCAGCCGGAGCAGTAATGTAGTATCTGTCATTCAGGTGCAAAGCTGCAAAACCATTGTCAGTTTTTTGATGCGGAAAGGCTTTGTTTGTATTGTTCCTGAAGGAATCAAAATCAACTGAAGCATCTTTCATTCCAAATGGTTTAAACACTTTTTCATACAGATTTTGCTGAAAGCTTTTGTGCGTTTTTGCGGTAATAATCGGATCAAACAAACTGAACATTACATTCTGGTATGCATAAGTTAATCCTGGTGGCGAAACAATTTCAACTTCGTTTAATCTTGGTATAATCCTGTCTAGCGGTACCTGATCTTCAACCATCATATCGTAGGCATGAGCAACCAAGCCGGAGGAGTGGCTGAGTATATTTCTGATTGTTAAACTATTTGTATTTTCTGTTAATCTTAGTTTGAAATCTGGAAGGTATTCAACCACTTTATCATCGAGGTTTATTTCATTTTCGCTTGCAAGTATTCCTGCTAAAACCCCGGTTACAGCCTTTGAAACTGAAGCCAGTCTAAAAATTGTTTTTTCATTAACCGGGCTGAATTCTCCCATTTTTTTTTCTCCAAAACATTTTAACATGGCAATCTGCCCTTTGTAAGTAATTGCCAAAGCACCTCCAACTGCCCCCGATTCACTACTGTTGGCGTTATAAATACTATCGAATTTTGTCAGTACTTCCTGAATTTCTTTGGAGTGATTAACTTCTAAAATTTCTTCTAAAATATTTGAAGTCGCTTCAGATTTGTCAATAATTGACTGGTATCTGATTGCAACTACTGCAATTATAATGATGATTGGTATTAGAAAATATTTGAATTTCTTCATTTATAAAAGGAATCGTTGTAATAAAAATGCAGCGGCGAAGATATAAAAATAGTAGAGAGTTAAAAGATGAAAGAAGGATACAGAGACGTTGGTAGTGTAAAAAAAAGTCGGAACTCTTTCCGACTTTTATTGCTGTTTAATTTGCTAATTTAAAACTATTTCTACGAAGTGGGTCAGAAATAATAAACGGTTAGCATTTTGTAAGACAAATGAAATGCTTTTTTGTTACAGTACGATTAAGGAATAAACAACTATTTTTACAAAAATTAAGTTTAATTATGAAAAAATCAGATCTATTTCAATATGTAATCGGATATTTTCAAAGGGAAATGCCTGTTGCTGAAACTGAACTTGAATATGATAATCCATTTGAATTAATTGTGGCAGTTATTTTATCGGCGCAATGCACTGATAAACGGGTAAATATGATTACACCTGAATTGATCAAACGGTTTCCAACACCTGAAAAAATGGCGGTTGCAGATCCCGCAGAAGTTTTCGATTATATTAAAAGTTGTTCATACCCAAACAACAAGGCAAAACATTTGGTTGGGATGGCTCAAAAGCTCATGGAACTGTTTGATGGTAAAATTCCGGATGATGTGGACGAACTTCAAAAGTTGCCGGGTGTTGGAAGGAAAACGGCAAATGTTGTTGTATCCGTATTTTTCCATAAACCTGCAATGGCAGTTGACACACATGTTTTTAGGGTGGCTGCCAGAATTGGTTTGACAACCGGCGCTAAAAACCCACTTCAAACTGAACTGCAACTAGTTAAATATATTCCTGAAGATTTGATTGCAAAAGCCCACCATTGGCTGATTTTACATGGTCGCTATACTTGTATTGCCAGAAAACCTAAATGTGAGATTTGTGGTTTAACAGCGGTTTGTAAATTTTATCAGAATAAAGAAAAAGTTTGAATATGTTGTTCCGGCTTTCGAGTTTAAATTCCAATTTACCCATTCACACACTCATTCAGTCATTACTAACCCAACGCCACATCGAGCAGCATCATTGTTGCAAAACCAAGCATGGCGCCAATAGTTGACAAATCTGTTTCATGTCCGGTTTGTGATTCAGGAATTAGTTCTTCTACTACCACAAAAATCATTGCACCAGCTGCAAACGAAAGCGCGTAAGGAAGAATCGGTTGCATGATTATAACAAGATAAGCACCAATTACAGCAGCAATAGGTTCAACCATCCCTGATATTTGACCGTAATTAAAGGCTTTTAACCTTGAAAATCCTTCGCGGCGCAATGGAATAGAAACTGCAGCACCCTCGGGGAAGTTTTGTAACCCGATGCCTAATGCAAGTGCAATAGCACCGGATAATGCTCCAATGTCAGGGGTACTTGCCAAAACACCAAAAGCAACACCAACCGCCAAACCTTCAGGAATATTATGAAGTGTTATTGCAAGAACAAGTAATATACTTCTTTGCCAGTTGGTTTTTATTCCCTCAGCTTTATCAATTTTTAATCCAAGGTGTAAGTGGGGTAAAATCTTGTCGATTCCATATAAAAAAGCGCCTCCAGCCAAAAATCCTATTACTGCCGGAACCCATGGAGTAACTCCCATTTCTTCTGACATTACAATTGCCGGATTGAGCAATGACCAAAAACTGGCTGCAATCATTACTCCTGCTGCAAAACCCAACATTGAGTTTAATACTTTTTTATTGATTTTCTTAAAGAAAAAAACCATTGCTGCTCCCATTGCAGTTACTGCCCATGTGAAAAGTGCTGCAAATAGGGCAAGTACGACGGGATTGACCTTTAATAATGACTCTAAATTCATTTTACAAAAATAATCAATTGGCAAAAATAGCAAAAAAGAATCTTTCCAAACTACAAACTGCGATGTTGGATTAAGGGTTTGAAATTCAATAAGATATGTTATAAAATTATGAACACATCGAAATTATAGGAATCGTTGGGTTTGAGTTTTATTGAATCTTATTACTTTTGCGCTATCGAAAATGTTTAATTTTTAAAAATCGCTATTATGGCATATAAAATTTCTGAAGAGTGTATTGCATGTGGAACATGCATTGACGAATGTCCGGTAGATGCAATTTCGGAAGGTGATATCTATAAGATTGACGCCGATCTTTGCACTGATTGCGGTTCTTGTGCTGAAGTTTGCCCAGTTGATTGTATTTCAATCGACGAATAAAAGGACAAGATAAAAAATTGCAAACCTGGCTGTTGAATGACAACCAGGTTTTTTTATGAATAATTACTAAGTTAGAAATAACAAAACTTTGGAAGCAGGAATATGCAACCATAACTTTAAAAACTAAACTTTTATCAAGGAATCTGAAACCAGTGTCATTTCAACTTCTTCTTGATGATTCTCTGATTACCAGCTCAGTAGGCATTACAATCGTTTTATAGTCAAAATTTTCATTGTTGTGCAAAATCTGTTGAATGATTAGTTGTGCCGCTTTTTGTCCCATCATAAAACCTGGTTGTTTCACTGTACTTATCGAGGGGGTGACAACTTCCGAAAAAGGTTCGTTGCTAAAACCTACAATGGCAATATCATCGGGTACTTTAATACCTTTCTCTTTTAAATGAATGATAACACTCAATGCGGTAGTGTCGTTTGCACAAAATATGGCATCCGGTTTAACGTCATTTTGCAGTAATTTCTGGATTGACAAAGTTCCCTCTTCTCTTGAAAGGCTGTTATTAATTATAAGTGATTCATTAATTTCCAAACCATGTTCTTTCAAAGCATCACAATATCCTTTTTGTCGAAATTCATAAATTTTTAAATGTAACGGACCACCTATATGTGCAATGTTTTTTGCTCCCTGGCTAATTAAATGTGCAGTTGCTCTGTACGCTCCGCCATAATCGTCAACAACAATTTTATGTGCCTCAATTTCATCAACAATCCTGTCGAAAAAAACAATTGGAATATTTCTTTCGGAGAATAATTTTAGATGATCTACTGAATTCGTTTCCATTGCAATGGAGAGAATAATACCGTCCACACGATTTGCAAACAAGGCTTGCACTATTTTGGATTCCTTTTCATATTTATCGTTCGATTGCGAAATGGTTACTGCAAATCCACTGTTGTATGCTACTTCTTCAACCCCGCTAATTACAGACGAAAAAAAATGCCGGTTAATCAATGGTACAATTACACCGATCGTATTTGTACGTTTTGTTCGCAAATTGGCAGCAAGCGTGTTTGGACGGTAACCCATTTCAGCTGCAATACGTTTGATTAAATTACGAGTAGGTTCACTAATTACCGGATTGTCGTTTAACGCACGTGAAACTGTTGATGCTGAAAGATTTAGTTTCTTCGCAATATCATGAATAGTGGTTTCGGCCTGGTTTGACATAGTTTTTAAGTTTATACCCAAAAATATATAATAATATTAATTAATGCAATCGATTGCAGATTCTTTAAAACTTTTTTATTTTTGTAGATAACCGTTAAATTGTATAACGAACAAACAATAAAAGAGAAATTCAATTTAAAAATAAAATATTATGACAACAATCTATGAAGAAAGGTACAATTATCATCCCGATGATTTTAAAAAATATGATACAGAAAGAATTAGAAAGGAATTTCTTGTTGAAAAAGTAATGGAGCCCGGCAAAATTCGTCTGGTTTACTCGATTATAGAACGTTTCATTGTTGGTGGAGCCGTTCCCTTAAAAGAGAATTTAAAACTTGAACCAATCGAACCTCTCAAGGCGTCATATTTTTGTGAGCGTCGTGAAGTAGGTGTAATGAATGTAGCAGGAGCGGGATCAATTGTTGTTGATGGTACCGAATACAAAATGAATTTTAAGGATGCTATTTATATCGGAAAAGGTTCGAAAGAAGTAATTTTTAAATCGGATGACGCTGAGAAACCAGCGCATTTTTATATCAATTCAGCACCGGCTCACAAAGAATATCTGGTAAAGCATGTTACCCTTGATCAGGCAAATAAATTGCAACTGGGTTCGTTGCAAACTTCTAATGAAAGGACAATCAACCAGTTATTGATAAATACGGCAGTTGAAACCTGTCAACTTCAAATGGGAATGACAGAATTGAAGCCGGGTAGCGTTTGGAATACAATGCCACCTCATTTACACAGCCGCAGGAATGAAGTTTATTTTTATTTCGATGTTCCGGAAGGACAATCGGTTTGTCATTTTATGGGGCAACCACAGGAAACCAGGCATATTTGGATGCAAAATGAGCAAGCTGTAATTTCCCCAAACTGGTCGATTCACTCAGCAGCCGGAACCAGTAATTATATCTTTATCTGGGGAATGGCTGGTGAAAACCTTGATTATACAGATATGGATGCGATAAAACCAACGGAACTTAGGTAGTTTAGAGTTTAGAGTTTAGAGTTCAAAGTTTCAAGTTTAATGAACTGAATGTTAAGGTGCAAGAATCAAGACGTAAGATGCAATACGCCAGCATCCAGCATCAAATAATCATTTATCACTAATAAATAATCTATAAAATATGATTCAACAATTATTCGATTTAACAGGGAAAATTGCCTTGATTACCGGGGGAACCCACGGTATAGGAATGGCTATTGGAAAAGTGCTGGGACAGGCCGGTGCTAAAATATGTGTTAACGACATTTCTGACGAAAAACTTGAAAGCTGCAAAGCAGAATATGCCGTAGTTGGAATTGATGTTTATGCAATAAAATTTAATGTTACCGATGAAGCTGATGTTGATCGTGGCATTTCGCAAATCGAAAAAGAGGTGGGAGATATTGATATTCTTGTAAATAATGCAGGGATTATCAAGCGAATCCCGATACTTGACATGGCAATTTCTGACTACAAAATGGTAATTGATGTTGATCTTGTAGCGCCACTTATTATTTCAAAAAGAGTTGCGCCAAAAATGATTGCAAAACGGTCTGGCAAAATTATCAATATGTGTTCAATGATGAGTGTTTATGGCCGTAATTCAGTTTCTGCATACGCATCGGCAAAAGGTGGTTTGAAATTATTGACTGCAAACATGACCTGTGAATGGGCGAAATATAATGTACAGATAAACGGAATTGGCCCGGGTTACATTGCTACTTCGCAAACGGCCGCAATACGTGAAGGAAACCACCCGTTTAATGATTTGGTGATGACCCGCACACCGGCAGGTCGTTGGGGCGAACCCGAAGATGTTGGAAATGCAGCGCTTTTTCTGGCATCAAAGGCCAGCGACTTTGTAAACGGTCATGTACTTTATGTTGACGGAGGAATTCTGGCCAATTTCGGTTATGTTAAGGGCGAAAACGATATTCCTGAATAAGATGAGAACAACTTTAGTTATACTTATTTCAATCGTACTTTTTTCATGTGAAAAAGAAACGAAATTAACCGTGACTAATTCGATTAATATTTATCGACAGGATGAGGTATTAATTTTAACAAAAGAGCAATTGGCACAGAAAGTTGCTCTTCAAGAGGGATTACTTCCTGTTTTCAAAGTTGAAGGAGATATAATACTTCCAAGCCAATGCGATGATTTGGATAATGATGGAAATTGGGATGAGATTGTTTTTATCATCGATCTTTTAGCAAATGAAACCAAAGAAGTCGCAGTTGATTTTGTGACGAAAGATGAGTACCCTGAATTTGATAAACGAACAAATTTAAGACTTGGGATTAAACAAGAAGATGGTTCTTACAAGGAAGTTGATAATTATCGCGCGCTTCCGTGTAACGATGGTTTTGAAATAATAGCACAGGCAGAAAGTGTAAGTTGGGAAAATGATAAAATTGCTTTCCGCAATTATTTTGATTGCCGGAACGTGAAAGATTTGTTTGGAAAACTAAAACCCGGGATGATTTTGGATAAATTAAGTTCACCCGATATGGGGAGCTACCACAATTTAAACGACTGGGGAATGGATGTATTACATTGCGGAAGTTCATTGGGATCAGGCGGCCTGGCAATCCTAAAAAATGATTCGCTTTACAGATTGGGATCAACTGAAGTTTATGAATACCAGAAAATTATTGAAGGTCCGGTACGCTCTGTTTTTGAGTTGCGTTATTCGGGGTGGGATGTAAACGGTGAAAAACTGAAAGCAGTTGAAAGAATTTCAATCTATCCGGGGAAATACTGGTTCGAATCTGATGTAACATTTAGCGGTTGTACTGATGACGACCAGATTGTTACCGGAATTGTTACCAGCATGTTAAAACGTGAGTCTTTTGAGTTTCAGGCTGGCAATTTTCAGTGCATCGGTACGCACGATATTCAGTCGTTAAATAAAGATGAACTGGGAATGGCTGTGATTGTTCCTCTTGCCGAATCAGGTAAAATAGGACGTACTACCGATATTGATTTTTTTAAACTCGGTTACGAAACAGTAGTTTCCAAGTCATTTAGCAATATCATTTCACAAACCTTTTATATCGGTCAGAAATGTAAAAGTGAAGTACCGGCAAAACATTATTTTTTCTCGGTTTGGGGACTCGATAAAGAGCAATGGAAAACCGAAAAAGGTTTCAGAAAATATATTAAAGAAGAGGCTGAAAAACTCTCTTCGCCAATAGTAATAAATTAATCTACCTCAAAAAGGAAGAACCGTTCTTTCTGTGTAAATTCAGGAAGAACGGTTCTTTTTAAATTCCAATATTCACAATCATTCATTCAATCATTCAATCACTCACTCAGTCATTTACAAATACAATTGTATCCAACCCTGAATAATCTCCCCAGTTTCAGGATCGAGTTGAGATCCAAACATACTGTGCGGAATTGAGTAAACAATCAACATCACAATTGAAGCGATAATTGTATAAACCGGGCGTTCTTTTTTGCGGTTCATAAAAAAGGCAAGAACCCAAAACAAAAATGCCACAAGTGTTTTATTGTCAGTTAAATCCCATGCAAACGGAATGCCGGCCCACAATTCGTTAAATGCATATAATTGTACAAGAGGGCCAAGGATCATTCCCCCAATAAATAGAGCGATAACAGTTGCATTGGTATAAAATCGGAATTTTTTGTACTTGAAAAGTGCCATAATTCCGGCTACGTTTCCAAGGAACATGGCGAAAAACATAAAGAAAATATGTGGGAACAGAATAGTTTCGGGAACATGTCCCTTAAAGCGGATAATAACTGGTTTTCCCCCGTTCAGTTCATAATTTTGATCACCTTTCCTTAACGTTATTTTGTATTCGTATTTCCCGGCAGGTGGCAGATTTGGGAGGCTTCCTGTTAAAAGATCATTTTCACGGCTTAGTTCAACTTTAGTCCATTCATCTTTAGTAGGGTATTTTTTGTACTCAAGTATTCCGCCCACATTTTTGTCAGGCATCCCCAACTGGATTTTACAATCGGTTGTACCACCGTGACTTCTGACAAGTTTAAATTTATAGTTTTGGTTGTCAATTGTAACTTGTGTTTTTTTGTCGTAAGTAGGACCTGTTTTGCGTTGATAAATTATGGCTCCAAAAGTTATGATCACAGCCAAAATCCAATAAAAAAATACTTTCATGATTAACTTCTTTTTTATGAATTTTGCAAGTATAATACGTTTTTATCTGAATTAATATAAATCTTTTAAAAATACTTTGTAAAATATTTTTCAAGTCGATTAAAATAAAATGCAGACTGTTTTGTCGCCCATTTTTTATTATTTTGGTGGCTTGTTTAAAATAATAATTCTATCCTTTCCGTCAGTTGACGGAGAGGTCAGGAGGGCTTCTTAATGGCATTAAATTACATTTGGATTTTCTTTTTTCTTTCTGCTTTTATCATCGGTTTGGTTCGCCTTATATTCTTTGGCGATGTTGAGGTATTTCCGGCCATGATGAACTCCACTTTCGACATGGCAAAAACCGGTTTCGAAATTTCACTTGGGTTAACCGGTGTTTTAACACTTTGGATGGGCATTATGAAAATTGGGGAAAAAGGCGGGGTAGTTGCAGTTTTCTCAAAATTGATAGGTCCGTTTTTTAACAAGTTGTTCCCCGAACTTGGCAAAAATCATCCGGCACATGGGCCAATTATGATGAACCTGGCTGCCAACATGCTCAACCTCGACAATGCCGCAACACCAATGGGATTACAGGCGATGAAAGAGATGCAGGAAACTAATCCCAACAAGGAAACTGCGTCAAATGCCCAAATTATGTTTTTGGTTTTGAATGCTTCCGGACTTACGATTATTCCGGTCAGTATAATGGTTTACCGCGCTCAAATGGGGGCTGCCAATCCTTCTGATATTTTTATCCCGATTCTGATTGCCACATTTTTTTCCACTTTGGCTGGGTTAATTTCTGTGGCAATTTATCAAAAAATAAATCTTTTCGATAAAGTAATTCTCTCGTATATAGGTGGTTTAACAGCATTTATTGTGGCCTTGATATGGTATTTTTCCACACTCGAACAAGCTGAGATTACGAAAATATCAGGCGTGGCGAGTAACTTTATTCTGTTTGCTGTTATTGTAAGTTTTATTGGAATGGGAGTCGTTAAAAGAATAAATGTTTATGAAGCATTTATTGATGGTGCAAAAGATGGTTTTCAAACCGCTATTAAAATTATTCCCTATTTGATCGCTATTTTGGTTGCTATTGGGGTTTTTCGTGAGTCGGGAGCAATGGAGTGGTTAGTTTCGGGGTTTACCTGGGTTTTTCAGCAGATTGGCATAAATACTGATTTTACACCAGCGTTACCGACAGCTTTAATGAAACCATTAAGTGGCAGTGGCGCCCGTGGAATGATGGTTGATGCAATGTCAACCTATGGCGCCGATTCATTTGTAGGCCGCGTGGTATGTACCATTCAGGGAGCAGCCGATACTACTTTTTATATCCTTGCTGTTTATTTTGGTTCGGTTGGAATAAAAAATACACGTTACGCTGTTGTCTGTGGTTTAATAGCCGATTTAGCCGGTTTTATTGCTGCAATAACAATGGCGTATTTGTTCTTCTATTAATGGATAAAAACACCCCAATTCTTCCTTAAACCTTAAACTTTAAACTCAGAACTCCTATTAGTCCACCGAATCGTAAACCACAACTTTGTTCCACAAATGCGAATTTTCTTCCACAAATTTCAAATGAA
Organism: Draconibacterium sp.; assembly: GCA_041739985.1. GTDB lineage: Bacteria > Bacteroidota > Bacteroidia > Bacteroidales > Prolixibacteraceae > Draconibacterium. The sequence goes on from JBGSMW010000034.1 coordinate 40,352, forward strand.
TCGGATCAACCTGATAAGCGTCCTGGTCAGTTTGATTATCAAACATTACCATGAATGAAACCGAATAGGAATGATCAACCACATCCCTGCTTTCTGTTCCTGCTGGAAAACCGATATGGCTCATCTTGATTGTTTTTACATTCAGCAGTTCGTTTAACGCGGCTACCAATTGTTTTTTATGTGCGTCATTTTTTGGCTCTTTTAACCAGAAAAATACATGATGAATCAAAGCTCCGGTAATTTTCACTTCACCGGCTGAGGCATTTTTTGTAACTGGTAACAATCCTGCCAATGCAACTCCTGCAGCAGCCTTTTTAATAAATGATCTTCTGTTTTTCATTTTTTCAACGTTTTTAAAGTGTATTCATTATTTTTCTTTCTTACCCCCTCCCTCTTGGGGAGGGCAGGGGTGGGGCTTCTATTAACTCTTCAATTTCACCCAAATGTAACATAAAATGAGGCAGGTAACTTTCCACCATTTCTTTTAATGTAATTTTTTCTCCAACATCAGAAATCCATTGATTTTGCAGCATTTCAGGATTTACATTTTGAATGACATGCGCAAAATGCAGGTTTGAAAATTTCCAATGCTGAACCAGGTTTTCCCAATTCTCATCCTGGTAATTCTGAATGGCAATCCACCGGTCATTATTACCATAAGTGGCGTAATTTGGAAACCTGAGCGGAAGTTCGCGATATTGCAAATGCACCACACGGTGGGTGTTATTCGATGCAGAATCAACCATGTGCCCAACTATTTGTTTAATAGTCCGGTTTTGTAAATTTCTGCGAACCGAAATCATTTCTTCCCTTAACGAGAGCAATCTGGATTCCGATTCATTTACCAGTAAAATAATTTCTGTTGCAAGATTTTCAAATTGTTTCATGTTCATTTGTATCTCTTTTTATTCCTCCCCTGGGGGAGGTTGGGTGGGGCTACAGCCTCCCTTATTCTTACCAATTTCTCCAGCAATTCTTCCAGTAAATCCAACCGCAACATATTTGCTCCGTCTGATTTTGCCACCACCGGATTTGGATGTGTTTCAATAAAAATGCCGTCAACGCCAACTGCAATTCCTGCGCGGGCAACAGTTTCAATTAAGGCAGGTTTTCCGCCGGTAACCCCGCTGGCCTGGTTGGGTTGTTGCAAAGAATGTGTAATATCTAATACCACCGGCACATCGAATTTTTGCATTTCAGGAATACCGCGGTAGTCTATTATTAAATCCTGGTAACCAAAAGTTGTTCCCCGCTCTGTTAGAATGATATTTTGATTTCCACTTTCAAGTACTTTGTCAACAGCAAATTTCATGGCTTCAGCCGAAAGGAACTGGCCTTTTTTTATGTTTACTACTTTCCCGGTCTTGGCGGCTGCGACCAAAATATCGGTTTGGCGGCACAAAAAAGCCGGTATTTGTAACACGTCAACAAATCCTGCTGCCATCGCAGCTTCTTCCGCTGTGTGGATATCTGTTACCGTAGGAATGTCAAAAGTTTCGCCAACTTTTCTTAGAATTCTCAATGCTTTTTCATCGCCAATACCTGTAAACGAATCAATTCTCGAGCGGTTTGCTTTACGGTACGAACCTTTAAAAATGTATGGAATTTTTAATCGCTCGGTTATGGCAACAATTTTCTCTGCAATTTCCAAAGCCATTTCTTCCCCTTCAATGGCGCAGGGTCCGGCCATTAAAAAGAAATTGCCTGAAGTTGTATTTTTGAGTTTGTCAATTTTTGGAATCATATTCACTATTAAAATAAGTGCTAAAATACCGTTTCTTTTCAAAATACTTTCGGTTTTGTTAACTCTCACTGTTAAATGGATGAAGTAATACAATTAACGTTACACAGAAAGAGAAAGTAACATTCTAAAATAACACTGAATCTGAAAAACCTAGCATTGACCATGAAGTGGCAACAGGGTGCGATTTGTTGAACTGCTGAGGTACTTCTTATTAACTGCCAGCTTAAAATGCCGATGATTATGCCAAAATCAGGCAAGTCGCATCGCAAAATTTCCGGATTCACGATTATGCATTGTACCGTGGAATGCTGTAAGGACAGGTTTAAGTGCCGATGTAGGCTATTAATTATTAAACGTGTACTGAAAGTTGACGGAAGTGTAATTTTAAAACAGAAAGAAATGAAGAAATTGGTATTTTTATCAGAATTAAACTTAAAAAACAATTTTACCAAATGAAAAAAATACTTTGTATATCAGTTATTTTCTTTCTATTGAATTCCTTTCTTAATCTCAATGCTCAGGAAATAAAACCCCTCCATTCGCCAAACAGAAATCTTGAATTGATACTGCAATTATCAAAAGAGAGTGAGTTGACTTATTCGTTTAAAGCCGGGAACCGGCGGCTTATTGATAATTCCTTGTTAGGATATGTGGTTGAAAACAAAAGTACCATACCTTCTGCAGGTTGGAAATTGGTTGATCAGAAGCACAATTCCGTTAGTTCGGTTTGGGAGCCTGTTTGGGGTAAACGTGCTTTGGTGCCCGAAAAATACAATGAAATCATTCTCGATTTTCAAGGTTCAGATACTTCTGTCCTTCATTCTTTGCGACTCGAAGTCCGGGCGTATGATGATGGGGTTGCATTTCGTTACTCCATTTCTTCAGACGAAAAAAATACTGCGATAGCAATCGCGGAGTTGACAAATTTCAATTTCGCCGACGATTATACGTCCTGGTTTTATAATGGTGAACGTCCAAATATAGGCCCTGAAAAGCTTTCTGAAACTAACGGAAAAAGGTTTCCAGTGATGACAATTATGGCAGATAATTTTAATTTCTTAGCCATTCACGAAGCTGATCTTACAGCTGGCGATCCTATGGTTCTGGAGTCGAAATCGGGTAGTAATATTTTTTCCGTACTTTCCGTTCCGGGTAAACTCGAATCCGGATTTCAATCTGCATGGCGGGTAATTCTGTATGGAAAAACACCCGGAGCTTTGGTTGATTCTCATATCATTGAACTGTTAAATCCCCCGGCTGAAGGCGATTTTTCGTGGGTTAAACCTGGTGTTGCGCTTTGGGATTGGCGAATTAACGGGGCACAGGTTGATGGTTTCACTTATGCGATGGACTATCCGTCGTGGATTAGAATGGTTGATTTTGCTGCGGAGAACAATATCCGTCATTTTGTTCTCGATGCCAACTGGTATGGCCCTGAACATCTTACCACATCCGATCCGGTGAAAGGCGACAAAGCGGCTGATGTAATGAAACTTATAAAATATGGCAAAAGCAAAGGTGTTGGCATCTGGCTTTATCTGAACGATGTGGGTGGCCGAAAATATCCGATTGAAGAGACATTAAAGCAATATGGAGATTGGGGTGCTTCAGGCATCAAATATGGATTTATGAATGGCAGTCCGGCGGAAAAAAATATATGGACACGTAAAATCACTGAACTTTGTGCAAAAAATCATCTGCTTTGCGATTTTCACGACGGGCCGGTACATCCTTACGGACAAATGCGAACTTTCCCCAATGCGGTAACACGTGAGTTTTGTCATGCCCAGCTTGATGCGCACCGTGTTTTTGTACCCTCTACTTTTGTGACCTCGGTATTTGTAAATATGGTAGCCGGCCCAATTGATATGAACAATGGAATGTTCGATCTTCGCCAGGGATATACAACCCGGATAGACGAAAATAAACCGGTACCTTCAACCTTGGTTTCTGAGGCTGCACGCACGCTGATTGTCTTTTCGGGTGCCACAATTATCCCCGACATTCCTGAATATTATAGAAAGTATCCTGATTTACTCCGGTTTATTGCAGCTCAAAAAATGCCCTGGCTCGAAAGTAAAACGCTTGGAGGCGAAATTGGGAAGTACATTATTATGGCACGTCAGGCTTCCGATAATACATGGCTCGTTGGCGCCGCCACAAATGAAGATTCCCGGGAACTTGATATTCCTTTAAGTTTCCTGGGTTCCGGAAAATTTGAAGTAACCATCATTCAGGATGGCGATAATGCCCATTTCCTTACAAATCGGGAAGTGATGAAAGTTCAAACCCAGATGCTGAAATCGAAAGACAAAGTACATGTAAAACTTGCTCCGGGCGGAGGTGGCTGTTTAATAATTAAAGCGATTTAAAATTCAATACATAAAAATGATAATTAATTTATTTACCTTGGTTTTAGTTGTTTTTGGTTTGAGTTCCTGTATATCAAAAGTAAGTGTAATTCTTCCAGGAGAATTGAATCTTCAAGCCATGATTCAGCCCATTCCGGCAACGGCAAAGTTCATTAACGAAACTTCATATATCTGGTGCGGAACACTTGTAAAATCACATATCGACCAGAAATACCACCTCTTTAATTCGCACTGGCCATGTACGTTTGGATTGCCGGTCTGGGTAACCAGTTTGGAGGTGGCTCATGCCGTTTCAGATTCTCCATTTGGTCCTTTTCAGTTTAAGGATGTTGCCCTGTCGCATCGCGGTGCTGAATACTGGGACGGAATGTACACCCATAATCCGACGGTTCATTTCTTCAACAGGAAATATTACCTGAATTATACCGGAAATTTTGGTGATGGAAAAATTACCAGTCCGCAACTGAACTGGACGCACCGCATCAACCAGAGAATCGGTGTTGCCATTGCCGACGATCCCAACGGACCCTGGATTCGCTTCGACAAAGCGCTTATTGATTAGGTTTGGTTATGGGAACCCTGGAAGGATCACCACTTGATAATCAATTTCCAATTGCTTAAAATGTGGAAAAGATTGTCGGGCAAAATGAAGGACATGTTTTCGGTTAAAATGCTTATGCCACCTAAGGCTGATGTGTTTCTAACCGGGGTTGGCAGGCTTCAGTGACTTTTGCAACATTAGGCAGCCAGCAGATTAAACTGTTGGATGCGGATTATAAAAACGAAATCACGCAAGCCAAACAAGGCCAAACAGTTACCATTGAACTGAAAGCCGCCCTGAATCAGGATTTTTCTATACCTCAAAAAAGAAACTAAATTTGAAATAAAAAATACAATGAAAAGAAATTCAATTTTTATATTCCTGATTGTCATATCCGAAATTTTATGCGCTCAAACTTCATTATTTATCGAAGCCGAAAGCTTCACCGATAAAGGCGGCTGGGTTGTCGATCCACAATTTGTTGAGCAAATGGGTTCACCTTATTTGTTAGCCCATGGAATGGGAATTCCGGTAAAAAATGCTCAAACCGAAATAGAAGTTGAAAGTTCCGGTTTATATTATGTTTGGGTTCGAACCAAAAACTGGGCACCCGGAAACTGGGAAGCTCCTGGTAGATTTTTGGTTTCAGTTGCCGGTAAAAATCTGGAGAATGAACTCGGCAAAAACAAAGAGTGGAATTGGGAATATGCAGGAAAAGTGCAGCTTTCAAAAGGAAAGACGACACTTACACTAAAGGATTTAACAGGTTTTGAAGGTCGTTGTGATGCAGTTTACTTTACTTTAAAAGAAAATGAGAAGCTTCCAACTGAAAAAGAAGCACTTAAAAAGTGGCGTTTGGCTCAATCCGATGCATCAGAAATTCCGCAAAAAGTGGTGAAATACGATCTGGTTATTGTAGGTGGAGGAATTGCAGGAACTGCGGCTTCCATTGCCGCTGCGGAACAGGGAATGAAAGTTGCCCTGATTCACGACCGGCCTGTTCTGGGCGGAAATGCAAGTGGCGAAATTCGTGTTCACACCCTTGGAATTTACGGGAAGTTTGAACGTATTCTGAAAATGATTGATACCGATCATTATCCAAATGGCTCGGCAGAAGCATTGAAAGAAGATCAAAGACGAATGGCGAATGTTGGGAAATATAAGAATATCGAGCTTTTTCTGAATTTCAGGGCATATGCTGCACAAGCTGAAAACAATAAAATTACTTCGGTTGACGCGCGAAATACTTCAAGTGGTGAACAAATCAGGTTTGAAGCGCCACTTTTTGTCGATTGTACCGGAGATGGCTGGATTGGATACTGGGCTGGTGCCGAATACAATTACGGCAGGGAAGCTTCTTCGAAATACAACGAAAGCTGGGATGCTCACGGATTGCTTTGGAGCCCCGAAACTCCCGATAATTTTGTAATGGGTTCTTCAGTTTTGTGGGGATCCGAAAATGCAGGAAAACCTGTTACTTTCCCTGAAGTTCCCTGGGCGATGGACGTTGCAGGGACTTACGCGGAAAAAAACGGAGAGTGGCAATGGGAGTTTTCGAGCAATGATTTAAGTCAGATTGAAGATGCTGAAACCATTCGCGACCACATGTTCCGTGCAATTTATGGTTCGTTTTATAACTACAAAAACCAAACTGCCCAAAACCTGAGTACCGACCAGGCAAATTTTGGCAAAATCGATAATAAATTACAACAACAAAAAGCCGATAGTTTGCAATTGAAATGGGTTTCGTATTTGCTCGGGAAACGCGAATCACGAAGGTTGGTTGGCGATCATGTTTTCACTTTTAACGATGCCAAAGACACAACAACGTTTGAAGATGCAGTAGTTTTTGAGAAACGCGAAGTTGATGTGCATTACCAGATAAATCTACTCGATCAGAATGATCCCAACTTTATTTCTGAAGCCATGTTCTACAAAACCGGTTTGTACGATATCCCTTACAGGAGTTTGTATTCGAAAAATATCAGTAACCTGTTTATGGCAGGTCGAAATTTCAGTTGTTCGCATGTTGGTCTTGGCGGTCCACGGGTGATGCGTACCACCGGACAAATGGGCGCGGCTGTTGGAATTGCTGCCTCAGTTTGCAAAAAACACAAAGCCAATCCACGGGATGTGTACACAACTTATCTTGATGAGTATCTACAATTGATTGAAAATCAAAAATAAAAAAGATGCGTTTTCGGGAATTGTGCTTTTTAATTTTTTCAGTGACTTTTGTTCCTCTTACAACCTTTTCGCAGCATAGGGAAGAAACCTGTAAATTTGCTTTTAATTTTATTTCCGAAGAGTTTGAAGTTGAAAATGTCATCAATATTTGCACAAATTCAGATCAAATTCCATATCAATACACAGCCGAAATAAACATGCCTGTTTGCGATGATACACTTTGCGCGAATGTGGTTATAAAACTTTTTTGGGATTTGGCCGGCAATTACGCTGGTTTCGATACAATACCGGGCAAACCGCTAACCAAATTTGATCATTTAAAGTTCGAAACTGCTGATTATCAGAAACTGGATCAGATTCTTAAAAACAGGAATAGTATGCTACGGATTCTTAACAAGGAAGAATTGGTTGATAAATCAGTTAAAGTTAAATCAAATGTGGTAGATGCGATTACAGGCGCAACTCCAAAAACAATTAAAAACTCGGTTGTGGAAGGGGCAGTTTATTCCTCCTTTACACTTTGGCATTTTGTAAACGGAACGATTAAATACCAAATGACTCAGTTTACACAAAATATTTATTCAGAACCGATTGCCCGTCAGTTGCTGCAATCCGCAAATTATGAAACTCAGCTTTTTGCATTAAAAAAAATGTCGGAAAAAGATTTTGAAATTTATTCTGACTTACTTTGTGAAGTAATTAGTAAAAGTGTGCCTTTAATAAAAGCCTATATTATAGTTAAAGCACCACTGCCATTTAGCAGTTTTGAACTCAACAAACAATTTGCAACACTTTTCCCGGCCCTCGACGATTACAGTAAAAGTATGTTTCTGAACCGGATTACAACTGAAGAGAAAGCAGCCAAAGTGTTTCTGCCATTGGTGTTTACAATGTTTGAAGATTTAAATAAAAAACAACAGGAGTTAATTGCTGGCGCTTATCAAAAGTTTGAAATTCCCGGAAGTCATGAACTTAAGGAAAAGATGAAATGAGATAAAAATGAATAGTAATTTAATAAGTATTTATTCAAAACCATAAAATAAACCAAATGAACAAATTGGCGATACTAATTCTCCTGTCAGGCCTGATTTTTACAGGCTGCAAACCTGTAAAGAAAAATGATAAAATGCTAAGGTCGGTGAGTGGAATTTACCCAAGTCTGGCATATTACAACAACGAGGGCGAATGTGGAACAGGCGCTGTTGTTCCCTGGGCCGGCAGGATATGGGTAATTACTTACGGACCGCACCTTCCGCTGGGTTCGTCGGATAAATTATACGAAATTACCCCAAATCTGGAACAAATTACCCGCGGGGAAAGTATTGGCGGAACTCCCGCGAACAGAATGATCCACAAAGAGAGTAACCAACTTTTTATTGGTCCTTATGTCATCGATTCTGCGCGGAATGTGCATGTAATTCCATATTCACAAATGCAGGGCAGACTCACTGGAAATGCAAGGCATTTATTTGATCCGGCTGGAAAAATATATTATGGAACAATGGAAGAGGGATTTTATGAAGTTGATGTAAAAACATTTGAAGTAACCGAATTATATAAAGATGGAAATAATGTAAAGGGAAACAGGGTTGATCACGTTGACACTGAAGTAAATCCCGCAAATGCCACACTTCCGGGAGCTCATGGAAAAGGATTATATTCAGGGCAGGGCGTTTTGGTTTATTCAAACAACGGAGAAGCCTCGGAGGAAGCGCTTTCGAAATTTGATGTGGAAGCAGGAGTTTTGGCCGAATGGAATGGGAAAAACTGGAAAATGGTGCGCCGCAACCAGTTTGTTGAAGTTACCGGTCCAGGAGGAATTTATGGAAATAGTAAACCTGAAACCGATCCAATTTGGGCAACTGGTTGGGACCACAAATCGGTTTTGGTAGGTGTTCGTAATCCTGAAACGGGCTGGAGTTTTTACCGTTTGCCAAAAGCCAGTCACAGTTACGACGGTGCGCACGGCTGGAACACCGAGTGGCCGAGAATCCGCGATATTGGAACCGACGGAAATCCTGATTATTTAATGACAATGCACGGTATGTTCTGGCGGTTTCCAGGCACATTCTCTGCTGAAAATTCCGTCGGAATTCGTCCGCGTTCAGCCTATTTAAAGGTAATTGGTGATTTTACCCGCTGGAACGATCAGCTGGTTTTTGGCTGCGATGATTCGGCTAACAAGGAATTTCTGAACAAAAGAAAACAGAAGGGAAATATTGAAGGTCCCGGACAATCGAACTCAAATTTGTGGTTTACTTCTCCTGAAAAACCCGACCAGCTGGGGCCAAATACTGCAGCCGGTTCAATCTGGTTAAACGAAAAAATTAATGCCGGTGAAATTTCTGAACCATTTTTATTTGCCGGATGGACAAAACGTTCAGCATGGATTAAAAATGAGGGGAGTAAAAATGTAGCTTTTGTTTTTGAAGTTGATAAAATCGGGAATCAAAAATGGGAGCTGCTGAAAACAGTAGCAATTAAGGCTGGACAGGCTGCAAATGTTGAGTTTTCAAAAGATGAATCAGGTGAATGGATTCGCGTAAAATCGGAATCAAATACAATTGCAACAGTAAGTTTTAATTATACTGATGTTGATGAACGTGTTTCTTCGCAAGCAAAAATGTTTGATGGAATTGCAGATGCAAGTGAACCCGATGTTTTGGGCGGGCTATTATACGGACTTGGAAACGATCGCCGGGCTTTGGGAATTTCCACCTTTCATTTTAAAGATGGATTGACGAGCGAAACCGGATATTACGAATTGGATGAAAATTTGAATCTCATACCGAAAAACGATCCCGAAACCAACACTTTTATCAAAGAGAAATTTGCTATTCCTGAAAATGTAATTGAAACTGAAGAATCATCAGTTTTGGTCATCGATGATAAAAACCGCCGCTGGCGCTTACCACTGGGAAATGATATGTACCGACAATTAACAAACGCTGCACAACTTCGCATTGACAGGGAAGTTGCTACCGAACGCGATTTATTGAATTGTTGCGGCACTTTTTACGAACTGCCCGCTGAAAATGCCGATGGTTATGCCAAAATCAGACCGATTGCATCGCACAATTTCCGGATTCATGATTATGCTTCGTACCGCGGAATGCTTGTAATAACAGGTTTAAACCCTGATGCAAATGCAGGTGAACATATTGTCCGTTCCGATGATGGCTTAGCCGCAGTTTGGCTTGGCGTAATTGACGATTTGTGGACTTTGGGCAAACCAACTGGTCACGGCGGTCCGTGGAAAAACTCGGATGTAAATGCCGGCGAACCTTCCGACCCGTATTTGATTGGTTTTTATGATAAAAAAAGTCTTGAGATTTCGCATGATTCAAGTCAGCCTGTAACATTCAAAATTGAAGTAGATCCCATTGGCCACGGTCCCTGGATGTTGTACAAAGAAGTTTCAGTAAAACCGGGCGAAACTTTTAAACACCAGTTCTCTGAGAATTTTCAGGCGCGATGGATACGGTTTATTGCTGATAAAAATAGCACGGCAACGGCGTGGTTGGAATATAAATAGAGATGATAACATGATGATCGTAAAATTGAAATTATCACTAAAAGCAAAATTGAAATGAAACTATTTTCTGTATTTTCCTGTATTTTGGTTCTCCTTATCAGTTTGTTATCCTTTAACGAAAAAGACAAAACCGAACCCGGTAAACTCAACCTGAATGCAATGTTACAGCCGGTCCCTGAAACGGCAAAATTTATCAACGACAGTTTTTTTATCTGGGGTGGGAGTCTGGTAAAATCGCATATCGATAAAAAATACCATATGTTTTATTCACGATGGCCAAAAAAACTGGGCATGACCGCCTGGGTGACGCATTCAGAGATTGCCCATGCTACCTCTGATTCTCCATTTGGTCCGTTTGAATTTCAGGATGTTGTATTGCCTTTGAAAGGGAAGGAGTACTGGGACGGTTTGGTGACCCACAATCCAACAATTCATTTTTTTGATGGGAAATATTATTTGTATTATATGGGTACAACCGGCGATTTAACTGCTCCCAATCAATTTTGGGAACACCGTAACCGGCAACGAATAGGAGTTGCGGTAGCCGATGATCCAAATGGCCCCTGGAAACGGACTGACAAACCGCTTCTTGATGTTTCAGCCGATTCAACTGCCCACGATGCTGTTATGGTATCAAATCCTTCGGTAACACAAATGCCTGATGGGCGATTTTTAATGGTTTATAAAGCCGTTGCAAAAAAATTGCCGACGCCCAAATACGGCCCGGTGGTTCATTTAACTGCCATTTCAAATTCTCCAACCGGTCCGTTTGTTAAACAAATGAAACCAATATTTACGGCCAGGGATTTGGAGTTTCCGGCTGAAGATCCGTATGTGTGGTATGCCGAAAATTGTTACTATGCAGTTGTAAAAGATATGAATGGGGCATTTACCAGTGCAGGCAGGAGTCTTGTGCTGTTTTATTCTGTCGATGGCCTTGACTGGAAATTAGCCCAAAATCCATTGGTTTCAAAATTGGAAATTCATTGGGAAAATGGCACTGTTCAAAAAGTTCAGGCACTGGAACGACCCCAGCTTTACATTGAAAACGGAAAGCCTGTTGCTTTGCTATGCGCTGTGAATGAAACCCAAAGTCATTCATTTAATGTTCAGATTCCATTATTTAAATGGGATTCAAAATAAATGAACATTTAAAAACGAATTCTTCAATTTTTCTTTGATTGCAAAAAAAATTGCAACTTTCATGAAAATATAAAATCATGAACCTAAGCTGTAAAATGGCAATGAAAACTATATCAAAAGTTGGAAAAATATTGCTTCTCATTCTGTTTTTTTCTTCTGCATCCAACGCACAAAAAAACTTGCCCCCCGGCTATCCCGACCGAAGTCCTTCAGTTGATGTACTCCCGGGATTTATCAATCCTCCAAAAGGTTATGGAGAAGTGCCGTTCTATTGGTGGCAGGGCGATACACTTACCTGCGAACGTATCGAATGGCAATTGAACCAGTTGCAGGACAAAGGAATTTCCAGTCTGCAAATTAATTACAGTCACCTCGATAAAGGCGGAATTACCTATGGATTATCACGTCCTAGTGAACCCGCATTGTTTTCTGAAAAATGGTGGGAGCTTTTTAAATGGTTTGCTGCTGAAGCTCAGAAACGGCAAATGACAGTGAGTTTGAGTGATTACACGCTTGGCATTGGACAAGGATTTTCGATGGATGAAGCAATCACAGAGAATCCTGAACTCAACGGCTCGGAGCTAAAATATGCAAGTAAAATTCTTTCCGGAAAAGGTAGTTGGAAACTTCCTGAAAACACGCTTACCGTAACAAGTTTTAAAATTAATTCTGACAGCTCAGTAGTTTCAGAAACAAGAGAAAACCTGCTTCCGCTAATAAAAGATGGAATTTTGAATTATGATTTTGGAAATGAAAAAAGAAAAGTGGTTTGTGTTTATTCCGAAACGCTTATTCCGTCATACGATCCAATGCACCCGCAAAGCGGAGCGGCATATAATAAATATTTCTTTGGGAAATTTGAGGAAGCACTTGGAGAAAACTCAAAAGCACTAAATTTCTTTTTTTCTGATGAGCTGAATTTCAGGGTTGGCGGAAACCTTTGGAATCGTTATTTCGCTGATGAATTCGAAAAAAGAAAAGGGTATGATGTGGTCCCATATCTCGATGCTCTTTTTGTCCCTGTTGGCAATATAGCTCCAAAAATAAGGCTCGATTACAACGATGTAATTGTGAGTCTGAGTGAAGAAAATTTCTTCCAACCGGTTTATCAGTGGCATCAGGATCGGGGATTGATTTTTGGTTGCGACCACGGTGGCCGGGGAAGAGATGTTGCCGAGTTTGGCGATTATTTTCGCACCCAACGTTGGAATCAGGGACCTGGTTCCGACCAACCATTTCTTTCAAAAGATATTATAAAGGCAAAGGTTGCCGCTTCCATTTCGCATTTGTATGAACGTCCCCGTGTTTGGCTCGAAGGCTTTCACAGCAGTGGCTGGGGAACAAGTTCAGCAGATGTTACCGATGCCATTTTTGCCAATTTCGTGGCAGGTTACAACCTGCTTTCTTTTCATGGTTTATACTATTCCACAAAAGGCGGCTGGTGGGAATGGGCGCCCCCCGACAACCATTTCAGAATGCCTTACTGGCAACAAATCGACCCGTTGATGAATAGTGTTGAACGCTTGTCGTACCTGTTATCGCAGGGGGTTCATCAGTGTGATGTTGCTGTAATCTATCCAGTTGAACCCGTGATTGCCGGAATGGAAGGAAATCAATCGGTGAATACTGCTTTTAAAACAGGAGAACAACTTTATGACAACGGAATTGACTTTGATTTTATCGATTTTGAATCGTTGGGTCGGTCGGTTGTTATCGGTAAGGAACTCCATGTTTCAGGAGAAAAATATAAGGTTTTGGTTATTCCGTCGATGAAGGCCATTCGCTTTGAATCACTTCAAAAAATTGAGGAATTTAAAAAAGCCGGAGGTATTGTTGTAAATATCGGAGAACTTCCGGAAGCGACTGAGAAAAATGGAGCAAATGATCCGGAAGTTGCAAAACTTGTGAACAACATTTTTACAAAAAGTCAGAATCTGATACAGGTTTCAAATGCTGAATCGGTTGTTTCAGCTATTTCCGGGAAATACACACCCAACTTTAAAATTCTTACCGAAATAAAAGAAAGACCTTATGTAATGCACCGCACGATTGGAAAACGCGAAATTTATGCACTTTACAATTTCCCGTCAGGTAGCAAATGTTTTTTTAATGCAAAAGAAAGGCCTGAACTTTGGAATCCCTGGAATGGAGAAATCGTTTCAATTGAGAAATTTGCAAAAGAAACCAAAGAGGGAACTGAAGTAATTTTGCCTTTGAGCGAAAAGGAAATTCAGATTTTAGTTTTTGATTCGGAAAATTCAATTCCGGCAAATTCGATGGAAATTTTATCACCATTAAAACTTCTCAAACAAACAGACCTTGGAAACCAGTGGGAGTTTGAATTGAAACCCTCTCAGGACAATCAGTGGGGAGATTATCAGCTTCCTGCCTCTAACGAAATGCTTGGAGCACAGGTTCGCCAGTTGCATTTTTCTGAAAATAAAGAATATCAAGGTGAAATTCTCAATTTTAACGATAGCTGGAAACTGGTTACATTTGGCAACGGATCTCAGTTTCTAAAACTTGGGGCTTTACCTGACTTGCCTTCCGAAGAGGAAATCTTAAAAATGACTCCGCAAAACGTGGGAGAAGAAGTTCTCGTTTCAGGAAAAAGATTTCGTTGGGAAGAATACGATTTTTCATGGCAAACAGGTGTTGAAGGTGATTACGGACACCAGGGATATCATGGACTGAAAGGAGAAATGTATGACAATTTTATCCGTTTGGGTGCTATTGAAGAGGAAAAACATTCAAAATTCCGAAAACCCGAACCTGAAGGAAATTATTACATTTTATTCACTTCAGTAATCGCACCCGGTGAAGGAGATTTTAATATTTTAACCGGAGATGAAAAACCATTTTTATTATTTGTGAATGGCAAAAAAACGAACGCCAATTCATTCTCGGTTAAGCTGAATAAAGGAGCAAACCCAATTTTGATAATATACAATAAAGCATGTGAAACTTATATCACTTTTCGTAACCCCGATGTTTCTTTCCCTGCAAAGCAACAGGTTTCTATGCGCTGGTACAAGGATTATGGAGTTCTTCCGTTCGATTGGAAAGGAATCAATGGTTCTTCCGGATTATTTGCTTTTGAATCAGCACCGGCACTGCAATCATTTGGTTTTTCCGCCTATGGAAAAATCTCGGTTTGGGCTGATGGAATTCAACAGAATTTAATTGTCGGAGAAAAACAACCTGATGGACTGACCGATTATATTGTGAAAATAAAATCAGTAAAACCTGAAACTTCTCAGATTGTCATGAAAATCGATTATTTACCTGGTTTTCGGGGAGGGGCAGTTTTTCCTGAATATATAAAACAGCAGTGTGGTAAAGGAATAATTGAACTGGGAGACTGGTCTGAAATTGATGGTCTTCACGCTTATTCGGGAGGAGCTTTGTATCGCCAAACCATTAAGCTTAATCCCGAAGATTTGCAGCACAAACTGGAAATTGATCTGGGTGATTTGGTTTCATCGGCTGAATTATTTGTAAATGGGAAAAGTGCGGGTATAAAATCGGCTCCACCCTGGAAATTCGATATTACAAAACTTGCGCGACTGGGAGAAAATAAAGTTGAAGTGTT
This sequence comes from Draconibacterium sp., assembly GCA_041739985.1. Classification (GTDB taxonomy): domain Bacteria; phylum Bacteroidota; class Bacteroidia; order Bacteroidales; family Prolixibacteraceae; genus Draconibacterium. The sequence continues at coordinate 55,466 of JBGSMW010000034.1, forward strand.
GATATACAATACACTGGCTAATAATTATACTTCTATTCCAACAAGGTATCGTGGCTCAATTAAATCAGGATTGATTGGGCCGGTAGTGCTGAATATCAATCAATCAATCAAAAATTAGCATAATAAACATGAAACGAACCGAAAATTGTTTGGCAAAGCTGAACCGCATGAATAAAGCGCTCAGACACAAAGAACCCGACATGGTTCCAATCAGCGATTTTTTTTGGGGTAGTTTTATCAGTCGCTGGCGTAAGGAACTGGAACTTCCTAATAATGTCAGTCCTTATAATTATTACGACCTCGACTGGATTGTTACTACACCAAATATGGATCCGTTTATACGAACTTTCGAAACGATTCGGGAAGATAAAAAGGAAGTGGTTGTAAAAACCGGGTTTTTGGCTACCCTGCGAAAACGATTCGATTTTCCGATGCCCGAATTTATGTCGTTTGATACCGATTCCATTGAAAAATTGCAGGCCTTGGTTTTTGATGATCCGGCAGACCCGCGACGATTTTTTTCTGCGGGCGATAACCAAATTGCAGGTGTTGGTGATGGTTTCGAGCGAAATTCTCCGGCATGGATTGAAACTGTTAAATCTCTACATCCCGACTTTCCAGTATATGGAAGTATAATTGAATGTTCAGAATGCCTTACTCGCTTAATCGGACAGGAAAATGCGCTTTTTTGGATGGGAATGTATCCCGATGAACTGGGTGAACAAATCAACAGGATTGGGCAATTTTACCTCGACAGCATGAAAGCGCAAATACTTGCAGCCAAAGGATTACTTGACGGAATGGTTATTTGGGGTGATGTTGCATTTAAACAAACAATGCTTTTCGATCCCGATTACTGGCGGCAGTATTTTAAACCATGGGTAAGGGCCATGATTGACGAATGTCACAATAATAATTTACCGGTTATTTATCACGGCTGCGGAAATGTTGAACTGATTCTTGAAGACTTTATTGAAATGGGCCTGGATGCATACAATCCACTGGAAGTAAAAGCCGGATTGGATGCTGTGCTTTTAAAGGAAAAATACGGCAACAAACTGGCTTATTGCGGCAACAACGATATACAGGTTTGGGAAACTGGAGACAAAGATTTAATAAAGCGTGATATTCTTCGGAAACTTCAGGCGGCAAAAGGAGGAGGTTTCATTTTTCAGTCAGACCACTCTGTTTCGAGCGCTGTTTCAGGCAAAACATATGATTACATAGTAAAACTGGTTCGTGAATACGGGAAATACCCTTTAAATCTGCCATCATAAAAATTTTAAATAAAAATCAATCAATGAAGCCAATATTTAATCTTTTATTCCTGATACTTTTCTTACTTTCTGAAATAGTGCCCTCGATGGGGCAAAGCAATTTTGATTCCTTCAAACAGGCAAAACTTCACCCAATTATTTCCGATAAACCAGCTCCCGGTTTTTTTGAAGGAGCACTGCTTGGAAATGGTGCAATGGGAGTGGTGGTAACCACCCGACCAGATGCAGTTGTTATTTATTTTGGGCATAACAATGTTTGGGATATTCGCATTGCAGAAGACAATCGTGAAAAAATTGGGACTTTTAAAGAAGTTTTCAATAAAGTTAAATCACTATCCGATTCGTTGAAGGTACTCACTGATGATCCCTGGTATGCAGAGTACAGTAAAATGACAGCTGAAAATTATGGAAAACCCTATCCAAGGCCTTTCCCATGTGGTTCAGTTTTGTTGGGATTCGACCGTCGAAATGCAGAAATGATCGGACACAAACTCGATATTTCCAACGGATTGTGTGAAGTTTATTTAATGACAAGTGAGAATAAAAGGCGCACATTGAAAATTTTCACCGATATGAAGGAAGATAAACTTTGGATGCAAATAGTGGACGAAAAGGGAAATCTATGTGAAAATATTTTTGACCGGATTCGTGTAATGACTGATCCTTCAACTCCAAAAGAATTTCCAAATGCAAAAACCGATGAGCTTCTCGAAAAAGGAGTTTTATCATTCCGACAGATTTTGCCATATGAACAACCCGAAAAATATGACGGAGAAAAAGGTCATCCAAAAGATAAAGCTTTTCGGCTGACAGTAAATGTGAATAGTCCGCTTGAAAAAAGATCGCGGATTAACTGGGATGGCAACCTTCAGCAAATGGCTAACCTGGAAGCAGCTTTTCAACATAAAGTGAGTTTCAACGGGTACATTTCGCTTTTGGAAGGATTGAACAGTGTGATTGAAACTGAAATTCAAGAATTGGAAACCCCGAAACCCGATAGTTTTTTTGTCACTTTCAATGAAAATGAACAAATCTGGAAGGAATACTGGAATAAGTCAGGAGTAATGTTGAGCGATCAGTTTCTCGAAAGAATGTGGTATCACAATCTTTATTTTCTGAATTGTGCAACTAAAAAGGAAGCAACCCCTCCCGGACTTTTTGCCAACTGGAGTTACAACAATATTGGCACTGCCTGGCATGGGGATTATCATATGAACTACAACACGCAGCAACCTTTTTGGGCAACCTTTTCCAGCAATCACCTCGAAAAGAATTTGTCTTATGTAAAACTTGTGGAAATGCTGGTGCCGGTTAGTAAAAAGTGGGCAAAAGAGTATTACGAACTACCAGGCGCATATTTTCCACACAGCGCTTACCCGGTAGAAATGAACATGGTTGCTTACCCTGTTCCAACCTGGGGATGGGAGATTGCCGAAACTCCCTGGACTGTGCAGGGATTGTGGTGGCATTACCTTTATTCAGGCGATGTTGAGTTTCTTAAATCAAGAGCCTATGAACCAATGAAGCTTGCGGTTGAATTCCTTGTTGCATATATGAAACGTCCCGAAGCCAGCGGCCCGCAATGGAACGATGACAAATTCCATATCTTCCCTACAGTTCCACCCGAATTGTATGGTTTGCGCCCCGGATTTAAATATAATTATGATTGCAATGTAGATTTATCGCTCACCAAATTCATTTTTAAAGCTTTTATTGAAGCTACCAAAGTTTTGAATCAAGAGGCAATTGAGAAGGAATTGTTAACCAATGTAAACATGATTTTATCCCGGTTTCCTGATTATCCTACTGCTACTTCTGATAAATATGGTAAAGTACTTGTTTCGGTTCCCGATGAACACGACCAGGTAGTTTACAATGTTCCAAATGCCTTATTTACAGTATTCCCCGGTGAAGATCACGGATTGCATTCTGATTCTGAAACTATGAAAGTGCTGAAAAATACTTTTTTCAACATGCAAAATGAAGGAGGAAACGATTTGGTGTTTATCAATCTGCAAGCTGCGAGAATTGGCATGCTCGATTTGGAAAGGTTTAAACGCCAGGTAAATTACAGTTTAATGCCAAACGGAGCTGCTTCAGATCGGGTAATGCAGGTGCACGGGCGTTACAGCGATTTATCAGATTATGGTTTCATGGATAAAATGGGAATCTGGTTCGAAAATTTTGGGCTACCGGTAGTGATAAATGAATGTTTGATGCAGAGTTACGACGGGACCATCCGCCTTTTCCCCAACTGGCCAATGGAAAAAGATGCCGAATTCCAGAACCTGAGAGCTGTCGGCGCATTTCTGGTAAGTGCAACCCTGAAAAACGGAAAAGCAGAAAAGATACAGGTGACCAGCGAAGTTGGTGGAGTATTAAAAATGATTTTACCCTGGCAAAGCGGAGGAACTGTTTCCACTGCCGGTGGCAAAAAGTCACTCTCATCATCAATCGTTGAAATTCAGACAGCAAAAGGGGAGACAATTGTTTTTCAACCCTGAATATGTTGTGGTTTTTTGACAAATTAAAATCGAATAATCGAATATGATTAAAGACATTTTCTTTAAAATCTCCCGAAAATCGCTGCCAATCATTTTGGTGGCAATTATCTTTTCTGGTTGTGGTGAAAAAAATGCTGAAAAAAACCTGACAATCCCGTTGCCGAATAAAGCCCAGTTGCGATGGCAGAATTATGAACGAACAATGTTTGTCTGCATTGATCCAGCTACCTGGCAGGGACGCGAATACGACAATCACTCCACTCCATTAAACCGGATCACTCCGATTGCATTAAACACAGATCAGTGGTGCGAAGTGGCAAAATCGTGGGATGCTGGTTTGATACTTTTTGTGGCTAAACATACCGGCGGTTTTTGCTGGTGGCAAACAAATTCAACCGATTATGGAATAAAAAATACACCCTGGAAGAACGGGAAAGGCGATGTACTCAAAGAGTTGTCGGAGTCGTGCAAGAAATACGGTTTGGATTTGGGTATTTATGTTTATCCCGGCGACGAAACCTGGGGTGCGGGCATTGGAAGCGGCGGTATTACAAAAGATTCAACCAAACAGGAAGGCTACAACAAAGTATTTCGTCAGCAACTGACAGAAGTTTTAACCAATTACGGCGCTGTGAGCGAAGTTTGGTTCGACGGCAGTTGCAATATCTATGTAAATGATATTCTCGAAAAGTACGCTTCCGACGCGGTAATTCTGCAGGGACCAAAAGCCAATTTGCGTTGGGTGGGCAACGAAAGTGGTTATGCTCCATTTTCAAACTGGTACACGCTCAACAGCAAAGATTTGGAAACAGGTGTTGCCACTGCCATTCAATCCAATCCTTTTGGCGATGTGTATGCCCCGGTTGAAATCGATGTGCCGTTGTTAAAAAACAGGGGACACAAATGGTTTTGGGCTCCGAATACGGATAGCCTTCTGTTGTCAACTGAACAGTTGATGGATATTTACTACAAATCCGCCGGAAGAGGAGCTGTTCTTCTTCTGAACTCCACTCCCGACACAACCGGTTTGATTCCCGAATCGCACGTGGCTGCTTATAAAGCCTTTGGAAATGAGATAAAAAGGCGTTTTGATACTCCCATTATGAAAACCGGCGGAAAGGGAAACTCGCTGGAGTTGACACTTTCAAATCCAACGGAAATAAATCATGTTATTTTGCAGGAAGAAATTGCGATGGGACAAAGGGTACTCGGCTTTTCGATAGAAATAATGGATGGAAGCAAACAATGGAAAGAAGTCTTTAACGGAACTTCGATAGGGTCAAAAAGAATTTGTTATTTCGATGCAGTTACGACAAAGAAAATCAGGGCGTCATTTATTAACTCAAAAGCTAAACCGCTGATTGCCAATTTTGCCGTTTACAACGTAAAAGGCGTAAGTCTGGAGCCTGAAAACAGGAAGGATCAAAGCAATTTCTACGATGGCATATTAAGAAAGAACGCAACCGATCATCCCGATGAACCTGCCATTGAAATAGCCAATTGGGACAGCAATACTTTCAGTGATTCCGGCTGGAAGGAAATGAGTTTTGATCTTACAAAATTTGTGCAAAGGGTCGGACAGTATGAAGTTACATTTGCTGCAACAGATAATTCCAAAGAACCGGAGCTCGAATTTAAGGATTGGGAAATGGAAATGTATGGAAGCAATACAACGAGTACAATTGAGTTTCTGAAGGAAAGTTCCACATTCAGGATTACACGTTCTCAGCAGACGCTGGATGAATTTCCAACAATTCTAAGGCTAAAGATAAAAAGCAAGATACCGGAATCGGCGGGAAATATTACTATCAGAATGCTGACTTATTAATTCAATAAAAGAATCAGTGATGAATAAATTAGTGCTATTAGTTTTGCTTGTGATTTGTCTTTTTATTTCGGCTACAAAGGAGACAGATAAAAGACAAACTGTTACTATCGATTTGAAAGGTACAGGCCGTATTTATGAAGGTATCGGAGCTTTGAGTGCCGGGGCTTCATCCAAATTGCTAATGGAATATCAGGAACCTTACCGGAGCCAGATTCTCGATTTTTTGTTCAAACCAAAATTTGGGGCAAGCCTGCAACACCTAAAAGTTGAAATTGGTGGCGATGTTAACTCAACTTGCGGAACGGAACCAAGTCACGCTCGCACGTGGGAAGAGTTCGAAAACCCGAAACCTGAATATTTTCAGCGTGGTTATGAGTGGTGGCTGATGACCGAAGCAAAAAAGCGGAATCCGGCTATTTATCTCGACTGCCTCGAATGGGGCGCTCCCGGCTGGATTGGCGACGGAAAGTATTACTCTCAGGACAACATCAATTATATTATTGCTTTCATTAAAGGAGCAAAAAAGTACCATGATTTGAAAATTGATTTCACGGGAATCTGGAACGAGCGAATGTACGACATTGAGTTTATCAAAAACCTGCGGAAAGCGCTCAATGAAAATGGTTTGAACGAAGTAAAACTGGTTGCTGCCGATTTGTGCTGCGGTACGCAGTGGAAAATTGCCGACGATATGAAATTGGATAAGGAACTCAGGAAATCGGTTGATGTGATCGGCGATCACTATACAGAGCGCGACAGGGCATACAACAGCAGCGAAAATGCCAAAAGTTTTGGTATTCCGGTGTGGAATGCTGAAGGTGGCACATGGAAAGGTGACTGGACAGGTTTTGAATACCTTGTGAAAATGTATAACCGCGATTACATTGAAGGGCGCATGACAAAAAATATCACCTGGAGTTTGATTACTTCTTATTACAACAGCCTGTCGTTGCCCAATTCCGGGTTAATGACAGCCAACACACCCTGGTCGGGTTATTATGATGTTGAACCCGGTATTTGGGCTGCAGCACACACCACTCAGTTTACCGAACCCGGCTGGAAATATGTGGATTCCGCTTGCGGATATTTTGAAAAGGGAAGCTACGTTACCTTAAAGTCTCCTGATAACAAGGACTTCAGTATGATTGTCGAAACGGTTGATACTACCGGTACCCAAACCGTCACTTTCAGTTTGGGTGCAAATACCGGCAATAAATTGTTGCAAGTCTGGAAATCGACAAGTGGTAAAAGTGAGTTTGAAAAACTGCCGGACATCAAAATAAAAAACAACCATTTCACCATAAAATTAGATGGAAAATCATGCTATTCAATTACAACTACCACAGGGCAGAGCAAAGGAAATTATCCGGTTGCTGAAGACAAGCCGTTCCCATTTCCCTATCGTGAAGATTTTGAATCGGAAACCATTGGAAAATTGCCCAAATACTTTATGGATCAGGCCGGTGCTTTCGAGGTTAGCGAAAGACAGGACGGGAAAGGCAAGTGTTTAAAACAATTACTTGACAAACAGGGAATTGAATGGGAAACAGGCCTCAATCCAGCCGTTGAAACCGTACTTGGCGATACCCCCTGGACCGATTATGAAGTGCACGTTGACGTAAATATTACTGAGAATACCGGGTATGCAAAATTATTGGGTCGTGTAATGGAAATGCACAGAGGCGGCGATTTTCCTGAAGGATATACGTTTGTGATTAATACAGGTAATCATTGGGTACTCTATGCTGGTAATCAGATTATTGCTTCCGGAAATGCAGGATTTCCGGCCTTTACATGGCATCGTATTTCGTTAAAACTTAGGGGTAAAACTGTATCGGTATGGGTTAACAACAAGGAAATAATATCAGTTACCAACGAAAAATATTCGCATGGACTTGCTGGAATTGGCTCAGAATTCAATTTTGCAGAATTCGATAATTTTGAAGTAAAATAGCTTGCTAAAGGGAATCCAGATTGAAACCGAACTTTCATAAAATGCAGATCCAGTGATTTTCAATCGGTTAAACCTGATTTTAAATCTTTATATATTGAATAATATGAATTGGAAATATTCCGTCCTGATTACAGTTTTTCTAATCGCAACCGTAAAACCAACAATTACGTTTGCTCAATCTGCGCAAAGCTACACAGTCGAAAACGGTTCAATCACCGGACAAAATACCGGCCGCTACAACAACCGTCCACTGTACATCAACAATACAAATGCCTTTATTCTTGCTGGGGATCAGCCCATTGCTCGATTAGCTAAAGACCAGTTTTTGTTTGGTACTTTCATGGCGGGTATTCAGCGAAACGGAAAAATAAAATGGTTGCAAAACTGCAGTCAGGTTCGGTCTTTTTACACTCCTGGAACAATGAAATGGGAAGTTACGGATAACGATTTTTCGGGTTTGAAAATTACACTCGAAATAGTTCCAATGACATTAACCACCGGAATGGCTGTTCGTGTAACTGCGGATGGAGAGCAGAAAGGTGACAGTATGATTTGGGCTTTTGGCGGTGCGAAGTGGTTTAAAAACCAAAACCTGTCGTGGAAATTGGATATAATGGGACAACCGGAATTGCTCACATGGGGTTTTGTTTCCGATGATTGCAAACATAATCTGGTCAAAACTGATGGTCAAAGTTATTTGGTCAGCCTTATGGATAGTACAAATCAGATTCAGTATTTTACCGTTGCAGGAAAATGTTCAGATCGGTCAAATACCTTCACTGGAGATGCTTCCGAGTGGAATGGAGCCGGCAAGCTGAATCATTCAAAAGGTCAGAAATTACCCATTTTAAATGGAAAAATTCACCTCGAAAAAGAAAAAACTACTTATTGGGTTTTCGAAGCATTTAATCAGGATGTTAAACCTGATATATCGCGAATCAACAATCCTGAAAAAGCTTTTGCTGATGGTAAAAAACGCACTTATTTTTTAAAAAATCGCTTAAGAATCAATACCCCCGATCCGTATTTGAATGCCATAGCACAGGCTTCGGTGGCTGCTGTTGACGGTACATGGTACCCACCTGTTTTTGTTCATGGCGCCATGCAGTGGAACAACCGTTTTCCGGGGTGGCGCACCATTTTTGGCGGTACAATGTACGGCTGGCACGACAGGGTAAAAGCAGAAGCCCGGTTTTATACTGATTCACAAATCAAAACATCCGATAAAAAAGAAGCAAAAGCCGATCCTGTATCTTTACTTACAGAACAACATCCTGACTCAAGATTTTACGGAATTGGGCGCATTGATAAAGACCAGAAATTCTATGATATGCAGTCGCAATTTTTCGATCAGTTGGTGGAAGAATATCGCTGGACCACCGATCCTGAATTTGTAAAATTCTTCAGGGAGGCGCTGGAATTGCATCTCATCTGGATTCGCGACTGTTTTGATCCCGACGGCGATGGTGTTTACGAAAGTTATATCAACACATGGCCTACCGATTCGCAGTGGTACAATGGAGGAGGTTCGGCCGAGGAAACTTCGTATGCCTACCGCGGGCATTTGGCGGCAAAAGATATGGCGCACAATGCGGGAGATGCTGAGTCAGAAAGATATCACACCCAAATGCTGGAGAAAATCAAAAAGGGCTTTTTCGAAAAATTGTGGATCCAGGAAAAAGGCCACTCAGGAGCTTACCGCGAACAGGGGGGTCACGAACGTTTGCACGAAGATCCATGGGTGTACAGTATTTTCCTTCCGGTTGATGCAGGTATAACTTCGCCCATGCAATCCATCGAATCGGTGTATTACAGCGAATGGGCGCTGCAAAACGACCACATGCCTTTTGGTGGGCGTCAGGTCTGGACTTCAAACTGGATTCCCGGAATCTGGTCGATACGTGAGTTGTGGCCCGGCGACAATTACCACCTCGCATTGAGCTATTTTCAGGCCGGACTTCCCGACGATGGATATGATATTTTTCGGGGAACATTTTTACGAACAGGATTTAACCATATTTCCCCCGGGAATCTCGGTGGTGTGCAGGGCGGAATCGATTTTGGCGATTGCGTGCATACTTTTTCACGCACGCTTGTTTCCGGACTTTTTGGATATCAACCCGATTATCCAAATGGTAAAGTCAGGGTAGCTCCGCAGTTTCCAACCGAATGGGACAATGCATCCCTCGAATTGCCCGATTTTCAGGTTGCTTTCGAAAGAACCGGCGGAAAATATTCGTATTCAGTAAAACTAAAAAAGGCAACCAATATTGAACTTTTTTTACCTGTGCAAACCGACGAAGTGAAAGAGGTTACGGTTAATGGCAAAACCGCTGAATGGGAGCTGTTTCCGGCAGTTGGACGAAGTGTATGCAAAATCATTTTAGTCAATGCTGACAAATCTGAAGTAGTCATTAAAACCGGTAAAGAGTTGCCGTATTATCCTCCTGTTTTGGTTGAAGGAAATCTGGGTGAAATAATTTCCACTTCAGTAAAGGATGCACAAATCGAATCGGTTGAGGATTCTCAGCAGGTAATGGAAAATGAAAAAATTCAGGGGGATATTGTTACTGGTAAACTTTCGGGAAAGAAAGGATTTCACACAGTTTTTGCGAGTACAAAAATTGGCAAAGCCCCTCAGTTGCGGGTGTTCAGAATTAAAATAAATGATCCGGTTGGCGATGAAAAAGAGGCTGCACGTTTTGTAAATGAAATTCCTACTAACGTTTCGTATGAAAATGTTAATATCAGTAACCTACTCAATGCCGATGTAACCACAATTTACAAACAAAAATACCTGTCACCGCGACCAAATACGGTTTCTGTGCGTTTGGGAACCGATGGATATTCTCCCTGGACTTTCTGGCACTGGAATAGTTTACCTCCCGAAATCAAAACCGACAATGTAAAAAATATGCTTGATGAACAGAAACGGATTATTACACCGCAAAGCGTACCGTTTTTCTGGAATTCTGGCGAAAGAAACATTGCCTTTACATCGATATGGGATAATTTTCCGTCAAAAACTGAATTTCCTGTCAACAAAAAAGGCGATGCGGTTTGGTTCCTGATTTGCGGCTCCACCAATGTAATGCAGTGCCGGGTTGCAAACGCTGTTATCAGGTTAAATTATGCCGATGGAAAAACAGATTCGCTGGAATTGATTCCTCCGGTAAACTACTGGAACCTGAGTACCATCGATTCGCACGCAACAGCGCCGGGCCAGTTCAGCAGAAACGATTACACTTCAGAAACCGACAGGTTTTGTATGCCGGCAAAGTTTCCTGAAACCGTTCGGTTGGGAGAAAACTGCCGGGCCATGCTTTTAAATTTGAAATTGCGAAAGGGTGTTGAACTAAAGTCAGTTATCCTCGAAACCCTCTCGCAGGAAGTGGTTGTGGGATTAATGGGAATTACCGTGATGAATTTAATTTAAATCCAATCCAATGAAAAAAAATTACATCTTTTTAGTTTTGGGAATGTTTCTTTTTGTGTCGTGTGTCCAAAAGGAAAAAACTGTAAAATACACGCCTGCCAGTCAAAAAACCAGTGAAATTGCAGAATGGGAAGCGCTACGATTTGGTGCATTTGTCCATTTTAACGACAATACCTGCATCGAAGTCGAACTTTCGAAGAATACCGACCCGATGGTTTTCAATCCTGTAAACCTGAATTTCGATACGTTAATGACCACTTTCCAGAAAGCGGGAGTAAAATATGCGGTATTGACAACACGTCATACTTCAGGTTTTTGTTTGTGGGACAGTCAGGTTACTCAATTCGATGTGGCCAACAGTCCGTTTAAAAACGATGTTGTCAGGCTTTTTGTTGATGCCTGCCGCAAATACGACATAAAACCCTGCTTTTATTACTGTTTGTGGGGAAGCAAAGACTGGAATCCGACAAATTGGAATCCGGTGATTAACGCTGAACTCGAAGGAAAAACACCGAAGGAAATTATTCTTGCCCAATTAACCGAATTGGCCGAAAGTTATGGCGAAATCTTTGAGTTCTGGCTCGACATGCAATTCTGGGCAGATACCACCCTAACCGCGCAGGAAACCTATAATCTGCTAAAAAGCAAAAACCCCAAAACGTTTGTCCATTTTAATCAACACGTTCAGGATGGGTCCAAAATCAATTATTTCCCTACCGATATTGTTAACGGCGAAGAACGCATTCCCCCGGTTACAGGCCACAACGCAACCCGCACTGTTGATGGCGCAGGTTATTATCTGCCGTTTGAATACGAAATCACTTCGCAGCGGTTCGATACCCTTTCATTGGGCAACGGTTTAATGAAAGGCTCCGTTTGGTTTACTTATCCGCAAAGTCAGTTTTACCCGGTTGACAGCCTGTACAAATACATTGAACAAAGTTTCGAAAGGGGAGGCAGTAATATTCTGCTCTCCACCGCGCCCGATAAAACCGGCACCTACCGGCAGGCCGATTGCGACAGCATCATCAAACTGGGAAAATTGATTTGGGGGAAAGAATAAAGAATACTTTCTCTTTTCTAATTAATTTCAGCTTTTCAGAATCATTCCATTTTCTAACTTAAAGACAGGATTAAAGGATATAATTTGCAATTTTGAAATTCATGAATATTTTAAAATATTAGATTAATAAAATGAATAAAAAACTTGAACCATGAACAAACTTTTAACAACCATTTTAATGATTACGATGCTGAATGTGAATCTGTTTAGTCAAAACAGCAAACATTCCTTCACCCTTTCAAAAACAGAATTTTTACTTGATGGCTTACCATTCCACATAATTTCAGGCGAAATTCATCCCGCACGCGTTCCTGCTGAATACTGGAAACACCGCATTCAAATGGCAAAAGCAATGGGTTGCAATACAATCGCAGCCTATATTTTCTGGAATTATCACGAAATTGAACAGGGAGTTTTCGATTTTCAAACCGGAAACCACAATATTGCTGAATTTATAAAATTGGTTCAGGACGAGGGTATGTTCCTGATTTTACGTCCCGGTCCTTATGTTTGTGCTGAGTGGGATTTTGGTGGTCTTCCTTCATATTTGCTTGCAATTCCCGACATAAAAGTGCGTTGTATGGATCCGCGCTACACCGCTGCCGCCGAGCGATACATAAAAACACTTGCGATTCAGGTAAAAGATTTGCAGGTTACAAAAGGTGGTCCGATTATAATGGTTCAGATTGAAAATGAATACGGAAGTTATGGTAACGATCGAGAATACATGAAATGGCTTCCTGAAGTCTGGAGAAAATGTGGTATCGAAGTGCCGTTTTACACCTCCGACGGTGCAACACCTTTTATGCTTGAAGCCGGTTCATTGCCCGACGCAGCAATCGGTTTAGACCCAGGTGCCAATGCAAAAGATTTTGAACAGGCAACCCTGGCCAACCCAAATGTTCCGTCGTTTTGCAGCGAATTATACCCGGGCTGGCTCACGCATTGGGGCGAAAAATGGCAGCGTCCGGGTGTGGAGGATTTAAAGAAAGATGTTAAATGGCTGATGGACAATAAAAAATCGTTTAACTTTTATGTCATTCATGGCGGGACAAACTTTGGCTACTGGGCGGGTGCAAATGCTTTTAGTCCAACCCAGTACCAGCCCGATGTTACAAGTTACGATTATGATGCTCCGATAAACGAAATGGGACAGGCTACTCCAAAATATGACGAAATACGCAAATTATTGGCAGCTTACCTTCCGTCAGGTAAAAAATTGCCCGAAGTTCCGGCTCCGTTGCCGGTAATTGAAATTCCTGAAATCAGTTTAAACGCAACTTCCGCAGTTTGGGATAATTTACCCGAAGCAATTATTTCGCCACAACCAAAACCAATGGAAATGTTCGGGCAAAAAGGCGGGTTTATTTTATATCGAACCAAACTAATCGGGCATAAAAAAGGCAAACTGCGGATTACTGAACTACACGATTATGCAACTGTTTTTGTTGATGGAAAATATGTTGGTAAGCTTGATCGCGCGCAAGCCGAAAATATCATCGAACTGCCCGAATCAACTACAGAAAATCCCCAACTCGATATTTTGGTTGAAGGCATGGGTCGCCTGAACTTTGCCGAATATATGATCGACAGAAAAGGTATCACTGACCGTGTTTCACTGAATGGAATGACCTTGATGAACTGGGAGATTTTCAGTCTTCCGTTTGATGAAGATTATTTGAAAACACTAAAATTCTCAACTGCAAAATCCACTCAATCCGGCAGCTTTTTTAAAGGCGAATTTGAACTTACAAATTTGGGAGACACTTATATCGACATGAGCAAATGGGAAAAAGGCGTGGTTTGGATCAACGGTCAAAACCTCGGCCGCTACTGGAATATCGGGCCACAGTTTCAATTGTATTGCCCTGCACCATTTCTAAAAAAAGGGAAAAATGAAATTTTGGTTTTCGATTTGCACCAACTTGAAGCAAAGCCAGTTAAAGGAGTAAAATCAATGGATTAAATATAACTTTATGAAGAATTTATCACATCCTGTAGTATTTATATTCATTTTATTTTTTTCATTTTCATCATGTAATAATGAAAAAAAGGCTGAGCCCGGGACTCAGTTGATGGGAAACCGATTTTTAACATTCAATTCAATAATAAGGGTAAATCAAATTGAAGTTTCACGATTTGAAAATAAGGGTGAAGATGAACGAAGCCTGCATACTCCAGAAAGGGTTATTGAGTTCAGAGATGCTATTGAAAAAGGATTTCCGGGAGCAAAAATAACCTGGGCTTTTAGTTGGCTGGCTTTGCACGACACAACTTTCAACTATACAAAAATCCGTGAACTTGTTGTTGGTTACCATTCAAAATATGGCGATGAAATAACTTTTATTCCAGGTGCTTATTTTGCAAACGCGTATAATTCAACCGAACAGGTAAACGAAGATTTGCACGAAGGATTGGCAAAAGTTTCAGAACTGGTTGGAAATGGTTACCGTCCAAACAGCGTGGTTGCAGGTTTTTTGTCTTCAAAAAATCAACATTATTTAGCTGAAAAAGAAGGTATTCACGTGTGTCAGGGAAATATTTGGAGTCAGTACGCCATTGATAACCAGGATGGTGAAGGTTCGGTTTGCTATCCTTTTTATCCGTCGAAAGAACATTTTTGCAAACCAGCACAAAGTTCCGAAGACTTTATTGATTGTGTGAATTTGGATGGTTGGTCGGTGGATTTTCTGGCCGGAAGAAGAGAGGGTTTTGCAGATGGATTTAACAGCAGAATGGGAGTTGGCCCGATTGAAACCCTTGGAAATCACGGACAGGAAATTGGGTTGAATGAAATGTTGCATACAACTGCCATTCATTTTGATAGTGGTTTTGATCTCAACAATTTTGCATGGGTCACCAATTGCTGGGAGTTAAGTCTTCCCATTGATGTTTCAGGACTGACGGCGTGGTTAAGTGAAATATAAAAACAATGGCCTGACGTTAAATTTATTACTCAAGGTGAATTTGGTTTGATTTGGAGAGAACATTATAAAGAGAATTCCTTTGATTACCGTTTTGAAGAAAAAGGTTCCGGAATTGGCGGTTCCGATGCAAACATGGAAATCAAATGGTTTATGAATAAAACATTCAGACTGGCAACTTTGCGGGATTGGGAGAAAGATGCTGAAACCTTGATTATTGATTTTACCCGCTATGATTTGAAAGCAGAAGAACCTGAATCAGGAAGTACACGAAACTGGAGCTTGTTTAATGTGATCAATCAAAAGCAAATCAGGCCGCAGGATCAGCCGGTTCCGTTTTCTGCGCTTTCAGAAGAAAACAGAAATATTATTAAAAACAGTAAAGTCAATCTGGAGTAACCTGATTTTTTCTTCGATTTAAGAATATGTAAATAGCAACTGATTTTAAATCACTTTACAATGAAAACAAAAACCAAACTGTTTACCGGAATTTTACTTGTATTATTTAGTATGTTTTTTAATGCACAGGCACAAAACAAACCCAATATTCTTTTCCTTTTTGCCGACGACCAACGTGCTGATGCACTGGGGTGTGCAGGAAATTTGTACATACACACACCCAATATCGACAAGCTTGCCGAACGCGGTGTACGGTTTTCAAACAGTTATGTAATGGGCGGGCATCACGGTGCAATTTGTGCCCCCAGCCGGGCAATGCTTATGAGTGGCAAAAGTCTGTTTCATGTTTACGACCGGTTGGCAGGAGTTCAAACCATGCCCCGATATTTTTCTGAATACGGATATGTAACTTTCGGTACTGGCAAGTGGCATAACGAAAAGTCTGCTTTTGAAGCTACATTTCAGAAGGGCAAAAATGTGTTTTTGGGTGGAATGTGTGATCATTTTAACGTTCCGGCTCGCGACTTGGGAGCCGATGGTAAATTGGGTGAACCTCAAACTAAAGGTTACTCAACTGATATTTTTGCTGAAGCTGCTATGGGTTTTATCAATGAGTATGCAAACGGAGACAGGAACAAACCGTTTTTCTGTTATGTTGCTTTTACTACTCCGCACGATCCGCGTTCGCCACGACCTGATTATATTGGAATGTATCCCGATGAATCGATACCGGTTCCCGGGAATTTCAAAAAACTCCATCCTTTTGCTTTCGATGATCTTTCTATAAGGGACGAAAATCTTGCTTCGTGGCCACGCACACCAGAAATCATTCAGGCTTCAATTGCCGATTATTATGCACTGATTTCTCATTTAGACGATAAAGTTGGTGAAATTGTAGAAACCTTAATTAAACAGGGCCTTTTTGAAAATACGATTATAGTTTATGCTGCCGACAATGGTTTGGCAATCGGTAGTCATGGTTTGATTGGAAAACAGAATTTGTATGAACACTCAGTGAAAGTGCCTGTAATTATTTCAGGGCCAGGTATTCCGAAGGAAAAAGTTAATGATGCGTTGGTATATTTGTATGATTTATTTCCAACATTGTGTGCAGCCAGTTCTTTACCTGCCCCAAAAGAAATTGACGGGAAAAACCTGATGCCGGTAATAAAAGGCGAAAAAGCTGGAGTTCGCAATTCACTTTTTACCGCCTATAGAAATACTGTGCGTGCAGTGCGAACCGATGAATGGAAATTAATTCGTTATCCGCAAATAAATTTTAGCCAGTTGTATAATCTCAAAAGTGATCGGCTGGAATTAAACAACCTGGCCTCTTTGCCCGAACAAAAACCAAGGGTTGATGAAATGATGGATTTATTAAAAGAATGGGTTGTTGAAACAAACGACACGATCAATTTGAATCCCTCCAATATTCTACCGATGGATTATGATTACACAAAACTGAAACAAAAAGCCGATATCCACCAACCTGAGTATATTTTGAACAAATATTTTGGTGAACCGGCGAAGAATAAATAGAAATTTAACCAAATTAAAAGGTCGATCGGGCACTGCTTTTAAATTTTTTAACCGAATCTTATTTTGGCCTAAACGCTTATAAAACCATTAATTTTCTATCGAACTTTTGTTTCTTCATCCTTCTGGTTGAAAAAACAAGCCTGTTAAATAATAAACCTTTACTGGTTGCCAGCAAAATTTAGGAATTAAAGCAAAAGAACCAATGTCAGCTCTTCGTCTTAAGATTTCCGAATCGGTTGAACATCCTCGGATTTTATGATTTTCAGTTTTTAACTTTCAAAATGAATAATTTCTGTAATTTTAGGAAATAAAGAACGACCTAAAACTGAATCAAAAATTCAACATGAACTTTAACATTATTTTCGGAATATTACTGATCGCCACAGGAGCTTTTTCATCGGGCAGTTTTGCTGTTCCTTTCGGAAAAATTAAAGGTTGGGGATGGGAAACCTACTGGATGATTTTTAGCACAGGTGCCTACATTATTTTTCCATTGTTTGCATGTTTTGTCTTTGCTCCCAATTTTTTGGAAATAATCAGCAAAACAGACCCACAAACAATTATTTCAGTTTTTCTGCTGGGTATGGTTTATGGTGTTGGGAATCTATCTTTCGGACTTGCATTACGTTATTTGGGATTATCACTTGGATATGCGCTTTCACTTGGATTAATGCTGGCAATCGGTACTTTAATTCCGCCTGTTCTTGATGGAAGACTTGAATTAATGCTCCAAAAAGAGGGTGGTATGTTACTGATTTGGGGTGTTATTGTTGCCTGTGCAGGAATAGCTCTTTCAGCCTGGTCTGGTATTATTAAAGATAAACAGGTTTCAGAATCTGCCAAAAAAGTAAGTGTTGGCGAATTCAACCTTGTAAAAGGAATTTTGGCTGCAGCGTTGGTTGGTGTTACAGGTTCGGCAATGTCGCTGGGATTCGAACGCGGGTTGCCGATAACCGTTACCGCCGCCGGGTTTGGTGTTGATGCACTTTTTACAATGATGCCACTGCTCGTTGTTCTCTTCTCAGGAACTTTTGTAACTACAATTTTCTGGTGTGGTTTCCTTGGAAATAAGAATAAAACACTTTCAAATTACGTTAAAGCCGAAAATAGTAAAGTGCTGGTATTTAATTACCTTTTTGGAATGTTGGCTGGTTTACTTTGGTTTAGTCAGTTTATCCTTTACGGAATGGGAAAGAGCAAAATGGGTCCTTTTACTTTTACTTCATGGGGAATTTTAATGGCACTGACAATTGTATTTGCAACGGTTTGGGGACTTATTCGGGGAGAATGGAAAGGAACTTCAAAAAAAGTTTATTTCCTGATGATATTATCGTTAGTAATTATAATTGTTTCTTCTTTTATGATTGGAATTAGCGGCTCGGAATAAAACATTTCAGGATTCAGGGTTTCAAGTTCAAGATTTTGTAACCTTTAACCTGCAACCCGTAACAACTTTAAACTCGAAACTATGGTAACTTCAAGAGATCGGATTTTAACAGCAATCGCACACAAAACACCCGACAGGATTCCTGTTGATTTGAGTGCAACACCCAGTTCGGGTATTTCAGCAATTGCATACAGCAACCTGGTAAAACATATCGGAAGACAGGATTTGCCGGTTCAGATTTACGATGTGGTGCAGCAACTCGCACAGCCAGATATGTCAATTCTCAACCAGTTTGGTGTTGATGTGCTGGATATCGGTAGGACATCTAACACGCAACATGCCGATTGGAATCCAACGACTTTGTCCAATGGTGCGTCAGCCCTTTACCCCAAATGGTTTAACCCGGTAAAAATGAGTGACGGTTCATTCGCAACTTTCGATGACGACGGTAAAACTATGCTTTCACGAATGCCGGTTGGCGCTACCTTCTTCGATCAAACCTATTTTCCATATGTTGATGGTTATCCCGATTCATATGAAAATCTGGATGCTGAAATGGGCAGAATCATGTGGGCGCGTGATGCACACAGTCCGTGGGACCACGCGGGGGAAAATGATTTCTGGCAAAAACTAAGGGAGAATACAATCGAACTTCGGAAAAATACGGATAAAGCATTGCTTGTGGTTTGCGGATGCAATCTGTTTGAATGGGGAACTTTTTTGCGGCGTATGGATAATTTTCTGATGGATTTAATGTGCGACCCCTACAATGTTGAAAAATTGCTTGATCAGTTGATGATCCGCCATTTGGCAACACTTGAAAAAGTATGTAACGCAGTAGGCGATATTGTTGATATTATTCGTTTTGGCGACGATTTGGGAATGACTTCAGGACCTTTTATGGATCCCGGTATTTACCGCGATTTATTTAAACCCCGTCATAAAATGTTGTTTGATTATGTGAAAACACATAGCAAAATGCACACATTTATTCACTCCTGTGGTTCAATTTCACTTTTAATGCCACATTTGATTGAGGCCGGAATCGAAATATTTAACCCGGTACAAACCAATGCATATCGCATGGAACCAAAGTTTCTGAAAAGGGAATTTGGCAAGGATTGTACTTTTTGGGGAGGAGGCATCGAAAACGTAGGTATGCTAAATAACGGAACTCCGGAACAGGTTCGCGAACAGGTTTTTGAACGAATGGAAATTTTTTCTGAAGGTGGCGGTTTTGTTTTTAATACCGTTCACAATATTTTGCCTGATGTTCCGCCTGAAAATATTTTGGCTATGTATGATGCAGTAAATGAGTTTAATAATACCAAAGTTTAAGTAAATTAATAAAGTTAAATATGAAACGTTACGGACAAATTATCGGTGTAAAACCGGAACATTTTGAAGAATACAAAAAATACCATGCAGCGGTTTGGCCCGAAGTGTTAAAAATGATAACGCTGTGCAACATTCGCAACTACTCAATTTTCCATAAAGACAACCAGTTGTTTGCGTATTTTGAATATCACGGAACCGATTTTGCTGCCGACATGGCAAAAATGGCCGCCGACGAAACCACTCAAAAATGGTGGGCAGTTATGGAACCCATGCAACAACCAGTTGAAAACCGAAAAGAAGGTGAGTGGTGGGCAAATATGGAAGAGGTTTTTCATTTGGATTAAAAAGAAACTTAACCACATAGGCACATAGGACACATAGTTTTTCTTATATGTTCTATGTGCCTATGTGGTTCAAACTTTCTTACTTATAAAAAATTCTTATCCAAAAACTCCTGGAATTTTTCTTTGTATTGCTCGCTTACGGGGATATAAATTTTCCCGAAAACAATCCGGCTGCGTTCAATTGTGTCAATTTTTTCGAGGTTGACAATAAACGAACGATGGACACGCATAAATTTGGCTTCGGGCAGTTTGGCTTCAAGCGCTTTTAGTGAGTTGATTGAAAGGATTGGTTTGTCTTCGTTTTGAAGAAAAACTTTTACATAATCTTTCAATCCTTCAATATATTTTATTTCGTTGAAATTGATGCGGCGGATCTTGTATTCCGATTTCAGAAAAAGGAATTCGTTGTTGGCTTCAATTATTTCCTGATGCTCAGCTTTTTCCAGTCTTATTAATTTCTCAGCTTTTTTCGCGGCCTTCAGAAATTCTTCATAACTAAATGGCTTGAGAAGGTAATCAACAGCCTCAAGTTTAAATCCTTCAAGTGCATACTTTTCATAAGCAGTTGTGAAAATTATTTTGGGTCGGTTTTCGAGTATCCGGGTAAATTCAATTCCTGTTAAATCGGGCATTTGAATATCTAAAAAGATAAGATCAACCGGGTTTCCGCTTATAAATTCCATGGCATCCAGTGGATTGTCGAAGGCTGCATTTAATTCGAGAAACGGAGTTTTTTCAACATAGCCGCTTACAAGTTGCAGCGCGAGCGGTTCGTCATCAATGGCAATTGTCCGTATCATTTTTATTGGTTTATTTCAATTTCAAGCAAAACCAAATACTCTAAATCCGATTTTTCAATCGAAAGTGTATGTTTATCCGGGAAAAGTAAATTCAGCCGTTTTTTAACATTTTCCAACCCAATTCCCGAATGTTTTTCGTTTGAATTTTTATCGCTTGTCTGTCCTAAACTGTTGATGCAGCTAAATTTAATTCTGTTGTTTTCAACCGTCATCGAAACATGTATGAACGATTTTTCGCGGTAACTAATACCGTGTTTAAAGGCGTTTTCGATAAACGGAATAAAAAGAAGCGGCGGAATTTCAATATTATTCTCCACTTGTGGGAAATCGACTTTTAGTTCCACTTTTTGCGATAGCCGGAGTTTCATCAAATCAACATAATGTGACATGAAACTGATTTCGCTGCTGAGGTTGGTTTTACCGTGTTCCGATTCGTACAACAAATAACGCATTAGTTTTGAGAGTTTTAAAACTGCTTCCTGCGCATCTTTTGTATTGATTTCAATCAGCGAGTAAATATTATTGAGTGTATTGAAAAAGAAATGTGGACTGACCTGATTCTTTAAAAATGCAAGTTCCGAATTGAGTTTTTCCTTTTCAAGTTCTTTCTGGCGTTTTTCGCTGGCGGTGTGTTGTTCGATCACGCGTAACCCAATGGAAAATCCGGTTACAATAACCGAAATCAGTAAAAAATAATACAACTGCAACTGTTTCATCGGGGGTTTTGGGATTACATTGTCTTTCATCAGTTTTTCGAATGCTTCAGCTATTTGTTTTTCGCGTTCGGCATTATGAAAATACTGTTCATTTACTATTATGAAAAAGAAGTATGAAACAACAATTACTGCTGTGGCAGAAATAAAATAAATAACCCTTTTTTGTTTTAAATAAAAGCGCGGGACAAGCCAGAGGTAATTGACATAAAAGATAATTCCGTACAAGGTTGCACCAAGATAAAAACCCCAGGCAACGTGGTTGGTGCTGCCCCAGTAACGGTTGATGATGAGCTGCGGCAGAATGATAAGCAGCAACCAGGCTAACGTATGCAGAACCACAGGTAGCGAACGGTTTTTATGTGTTGTTGTATTCATTTTTATTTCAGGCTTGAATCCATTTTTTTGTTGAAAATCAAAGTTAATCGAAATATCAAAAACCGAAGTTTAATTTTTTTCTTTTTGAAGTCCGTCATGTTTCATTAATTGAGAGGATTAGTTTTAAACCCAATGGGTTGAAATGATTATAGAAATTGGAGTATGATGATATTCTTAAACCGCAAAGTGGTGGTATATTTATATCATGCCTTCGGCATTTTAACTTCTCTCACAAAATTATTCTATAATCATTCCATGCCTTCGGCATTTAAATCCTTTTCATTCATGTCTCAATGCATCAATTGGATTGAGATTCGCCGCTTTTTTTGCAGGATACCACCCAAAGAAAATACCAATTGCAGAACAAACCAGAAACGAAATCAGGATGGCATTTGTCATTATTACAAACGGGAAACTGAGCAAACTTGTGGCAACATATGAAATTACCAATCCAAATAAAATCCCGATTATTCCGCCCACAATACTGAGCAAAACTGCTTCGATGAGGAACTGCATCAAAATATCGTTTCCGCGTCCGCCAACCGACATGCGCAACCCAATTTCGCGGGTGCGTTCAGTAACCGATACAAACATGATATTCATAATCCCAATTCCGCCTACCAGCAGCGAAATGCCTGCAATTGCTCCCAGCAACATAGTCAGCATGTCGCTTACCGATGAAAAAGTTTCAATCATTTCAGCCTGCGAACGAACATGGAAATCATCGTCTTCTCCTGTTTTTAGTTTGTGCTCGCGGCGAAGTATTGTTGTAATTTCTTCAATTGCCGCTTCCGATTTATCTTCACTTACCGCTGAAGCGCTGATTGACTGAATATGTGTAATTGCCAAAATCCGGCGCTGCACTGAAGTGTAGGGCGCCAGAATCAGATCATCCTGATCCTGTCCCATTGAGTTTTCACCTTTTTCTTTCAGCACCCCAATAATTTTTAACGGTATACCACTGAAACGAACGGTTTGTCCTACCGGATCAACGTTCGTATCAAAAAGGTTTTCAACCACGGTTTGCCCAACAATACAAACTTTTGCCAGGCTGTTTATCTCTTTGTCAGTAAAAATACGTCCGTCTTCCAGTTCATATTTTCGAATAGATAAATATTCGGCATTTACTCCTGTAATATTCGTTGGCCAGTTTTTATTGCCATTCACTGCCTGTCCGCTTGAACTTACCTGCGGCGAAATAGCAGAAAGATAAGAAGTTTCATTTTTTAGCTTTTCAACGTCAGAAAGTGTAAGTGTTTTTGCATTTGAATTGCCCATCATTACACCGCCGCGCTGTTGAGAACCCGGCATAACAAAAATCATGTTCGAACCCATGCTTGATATCTGTTCCTGGATACTTTTTTTCGAACCCTGCCCGATGGAAAGCATCCCGATTACAGAACCAACGCCGATAATAATTCCCAGCATCGTGAGTATCGACCTGAATTTATTTCGCCTCAGGGCGTTGGTTGCAATTTTTGTAAGATTTGTATAATTCATTTTGCTTTTTTTAATTCATTTCTTCCATTTCGACAGGCAAACCTTTTATTAATTCGCTTGCATTAAAACGGTTGGTAACCAGCGATTCCTTTTGAATGCGGCCATCGCGAAAAATTATATTGCTTTTCATAAACCGCGCAATATCAGGTTCGTGAGTTACAAACACGATAGTTTTCCCGTTGTCATTCAGCTTTTGAAAAAGCTCCATGATTTCGTATGAAGTGCGCGTGTCGAGATTTCCTGTGGCTTCGTCGGCCAGAATCACAACCGGATCATTCACAAGCGAACGGGCAATGGCAACGCGCTGTTGCTGTCCGCCCGACAACTGGTTGGGCATGTGGTGCATCCTGTCGGTAAGACCCACCTGTTCAAGCGCAAACAAAGCTCTTTCACGTCTTTCCTTTGCTTTTACTTTCGAATTGTAATAAAGAGGCAATTCTACATTTTCCAAAGCTGAGGTGCGCGATAAAAGATTGTATGACTGGAAGATAAATCCAAGTTTGTTGTTGCGTAAACCCGCCAGTTGGTTGCGGTTCAGGTTGCCGATATTCACACCATCGAGCAAGTATTCTCCATCGGTAGGCTTGTCGAGGCAACCAATAATATTCAACATTGTTGATTTTCCTGATCCGCTGGCGCCCATAATTGCCACAAAATCGCCTTCATTTATCTGCATGTCAACTTTCCGCAAAGCATGAACTGTAACTTCGCCAATCTGGTAATCTTTCCGTAAATCGGTAACTTTTATAATTGCTTTATTCATTTCAATTCGATTTAAATTTTGTACAAGATTTTGCCCCGCAATTACTTTTTATTTGCTCCTGGTGGTTTTGGCATGAACGGATTGCTTGCTGCGGTTTTTGAAACTGTTGGTGATACCGTTTGTTCCATTGATAAAATTACTTCGTCGCCCTGTTTCAGTCCACCAAGTATTTCTGTGTGAATATCGTCATCCAACCCAATTTGCACAGGGACAGGATGAATTACCGAATCCCTTTTTACCCACACCATTTTTCCCGCGCTGTTGCCGGCCATTTCAGTTGGAGCATCCATTTTTCCAGCACCCGGCATTCCATCGTTTTTTGCACCATCAGCCATTTCAGGTTTTGGTTGATTTTTCATGTAACTCATCAGCAAAATCTGGTCGGGTGTAAAACGAAGCGCTTTGCTCGGCACTACAAGTAAATCCTTTTTTTCGAGCACATAAATACTTGTTTCTGCAGTCATTCCGGGCATCAGTTTATAGTCAGGGTTTGGTGCGCTGATAATTATTGTGTAGGTAACCACATTGTTCGTAACGGTTGGTTCGAGCCGCACTTCGGTTACAGTTCCTTCAAAAGTTAAATCGGGGTAAGCATCCACTTTAAATTCAACCCGTTGTCCTTGTTTTACTTCGCCAATATCGGCTTCGTCAACATTGGCTTCAACGCGCATTTGGGTAAGGTCGTTGGCAATTGTAAAAAGCGTTGGCGTATTAAAACTTGCGGCAACAGTTTGTCCTTCTTCAACCGCGCGGTTTAGCACAATCCCGTCGATTGGCGAGTGGATAAAAGCATAATCGAGGTTGATTTTGTTCTTTTTATGCTGCGCAAGTGCATTGTTGTAACTGGCTTTTGCTTTGTTGAGGTTATAAAGCACAAGATCGAAATCGGACTGTGCAATCATTTTTTTATCCTGCAACGGGGCAAGGCGATCGTAATTGGCTTGCTGGTATTCGAGTTCGGCTTTGGCATTGTCGAGGGTTGCCCGGCTTTGGTCCATCATTGCAGCTAAATTTGTTGTATCAAGTTTCGCCAGTAACTGCCCTTTTTTTACATACGAATTGAAATCGACATAAAGGTTTTCAACTATCCCCGAAACCTGTGTTCCCACTTCAACTGTTGTAATTGCTTCAAGCGTTCCTGTGGCAGTTACTGTTTTACTGATGGTACCCATCGAAACAGTGGCGGTTTCGATATTGATTTTACTTGCATCCACCGTTTTTGGTTTAATTACATAAAATGCAGTAGCAAGAACAGCTACAACCACAATGGAAATAATGATAATTTTCTTTTTCATGTTTTTATGATTTTAATTGTTTTTTTAAAGCGTAATTGGAATCCCGGCGTAAAAATCGAGGATTTTATAACTGAAAACGAGGTTGAATTTTGATTGCAGCAAATCGCTTTCAGCCAAAATTGATGTGTTTTTAATCACAAGAAAATCAACAGAATTGATCAGCCCGTTTTTGAATTTCTCTTCCGCCAGCAGGTATGATTCGTTTGTTGCATCAAATTTTTCTTTTCCGGCTTCGTATTGTATTTGGGCTGAGCTTACGTCGGCACAAGCCTGTTCAATGTTTTTGCGCAACTGGTTTTTAACGTTGATCTGGTTTAAGTCGGCATTTTCTATTACAATTTGTGCCTGTTTCACGTTGTTCTTAACCTGGTTTTTCTGGAAAATTGGGATTGACAATGAAAGTCCGATTGACGGATTTACCGAATTATTGAGCTGGCTGAAATAATTCTGTCCCGAAAAAGAACTTGAGTAACCCGTTCCCAACCCGGCATTTGCAAAAACCGAAGGATACAAGTCGGCGCGTGCAATTTTTTCATCGTAAAGCGCGCTTTCCTTATTCAGTTCGGCAGTTTTTATTTGAGGTTTTATTCCCAAAGCCTGTTCGTAAATTGTAAGTGCATCGGGTTCGCGCATCTGGTTCAGTTCTTTTTCAAGGTCGGGCCTGACAATGTCGAAATCCTTGCTCACGGGCAGTTCCATTAACTGCATCAGCGAAATCTTTGAAATTTCGAAATTGCTTTTTGCATTTGCCAAAGTGAGTTTTTCGCTTGCCAGTTCCGATTTTACCTGAAGGTAATCAGACCGTGAAATGATACTCAGATTCAACCGCTCTTCGGCAAGTTGAAGTTGTTCTGTTGTTGACTCAATCTGCTTTTCGGCATTTTTTACCTGTTCTTCGGAATACAAAACCTGCAAAAAGGCATTCAGTATTTGCAGGCTCACGTTTTCCTTTATGGTTTCAGAATTGTATTTTCCATATTCAAGTTCAATTTCAGCCTGTTTAATTTTGTTGTTCAGTTTGAAACCATTGTACACCGAAACACTTGAACTTACCTGGTAGTTGTTGCTGCTGTTTCCCGAATAACCGGTTGTTGCGCCCGTTGCATCCTCGCCCTTTTGCCAGTTGAAATTTTGCGAAACCGCTGCACTTACCGATGGCAGTTTTTGCGATTTTGCATTGCTGTAACTGATTTCGTTTGATTTTATACCCAGTATGCTGCTCCGCACTTCGATATTTTGCTCGTGTGCAAAATCGATACATTCGGTAAGCGACCATTGGGTGCGATTGTTTTCCTGGGCAACAATCCGCAGCGGGAAATTCAGCGAAATCAGGATAATTGCTGTTTTGAATAAAATAATTGTTTTTGTTGTTTTCATAGCTTTTTCAAATTTTATGAACCAAAGCTATGGTTGGACGGGGTGGTTTTAAAATGAAATAGAAGAACTGGAAGTTTTTACCGACGGATTGGGTGTTTTTAGGTTTGGGAATTTGGAAATCAACTGAGTCTAACCATCATAAAATGTACATTTTAATATCATTGAATTCACTGATTATTGTCCAACTCCGCCAAATCGCTTCGGGAAAGCGTGGGAAGTTTTTTCCTTTTTAATTCCTGAATTACAAATTTCCCGGTTATGCGGGCATCTGCTTCGCTTATTTAGGCACTAACAAGCGGATAGAAAGTTATTTTAGAAAATAATCGGCAAAAAACAGTTTTATGTGTAACGGTTTTAAAAAAGCATAGTCTTTTGTTAAAATTATAAGTCTGACTTTTTATGCTATATAAATATCTGCCGCGTAGTATTTGCTCAGTTCTTTTGATAAATATCTATCTAACCGCTAATTCACAAACTCAGGAGAAAAGAACCTATCAAACAGGTTTTGCAACATCAGCGCCCGAAATCGATGGATTAATGAATGATTCATGTTGGAATCTTGTGGAGTGGGGTAATAATTTTACCCAGATTCAACCTGAAGAAAACAAACCACCGACCCAACAAACCGCCTTTAAAATTCTGTTCGATGACAATAATATTTATGTGTTTATTCGCGCTTTTGATAACGAACCCGGAAAGATCAGCCGGAGGATTTCACGAAGGGATCATTTCGACGGAGATATGGTTTCGATAAATATTGACAGTTATTACGATCAGCAAACAGCTTTTTCGTTTACTGCAATGGCATCAGGAACAAAGGGAGATGAGGCGATAACACAGAACGGACAAAGTGAAGACGAAAGCTGGAATCCAATTTGGTATCTGAAAACTTCAATAGATAATGAAGGTTGGTGTGCCGAAATGAAAATACCATTCAGCCAGCTTCGTTTTGGAAAAAAGGCAGCACATATTTGGGGAATCCAGGTTCAAAGAAGAATATTCAGGCTGGAGAAGCGTTCCATCTGGCAGTTTATTCCGAAAGGTTCGCCGGGAGAAGTTCATTTATATGGTGAATTACATGGAATTGAAGGAATAAAACCAAACCGGCAAATTGAGTTGATGCCTTATGTTGTGGCACGAACCGAACGATTTGAAAAAGAAGAAGGCAACCCGTTTATGGACGGGAAAAAAAGCGCCTTTTCTGCCGGACTTGACGGAAAGGTGGCAATTACAAACGATTTTACCGTTGACTTTACAATCAACCCCGATTTCGGACAGGTTGAAGCCGACCCTTCTGAAGTAAACCTGACAGCTTTTGAAACCTATTTCTCAGAAAGAAGGCCGTTTTTTGTTGAAGGAAAAAATATTTACCAGTTTCAACCTTCAAACACAATTGTGATTCATAATATGGGCGGAGATAATTTGTTTTATTCAAGAAGAATCGGTCGCTCGCCTCATAATTATCCGCAACTTGGAGATAACGAATATGCTGAAGTTCCTGAAGCCACAACAATTCTGGGTGCGCTTAAACTTTCGGGGAAAACAAAAAATGGTTTGTCTGTCGGAATTCTTGAAAGTGTTACAGCAAACGAAATGGCAGAGATTGATAACAATGGCCAGCGAAGAAAAGAATCGGTTGAGCCACTGACAAATTATTTTGTAAGCCGGGTTCAAAAAGATTTTAATAAAGGTGAAACCGTGCTGGGTGGAATTTTTTCGGCAGTAAACAGAAGCATTACAAATCCGGCACTCGATTATCTGCCAACAGATGCATACACCGGTGGAATTGATTTTAACCACAATTGGAATGAGCGGACCTGGTACATTAACGGGAATGGTGAATTCAGCTATATCAAAGGAAAAGAGGATGCAATGATTGCTGCCCAGACTTCCTCCGCGAGATATTATCAGCGCCCTGATGCTGAATATATTACATTCGATTCAACAAGAACTTCGCTCGCCGGTTATGGAGGAACATTCAGATTTGGCCGTTTTAGTCAGAAAAAAATACAGTTTGAAACAAGTTTTACGGTGCGGTCGCCCGGTTTCGAATTTAACGACATCGGTTACATGCGATATTCTGATGTTATTCATCACGGAAGTTGGCTTGCATATTATGTCCGCAATCCTTTTTCAATTTTCAACAATTTTTATTTGAACACAAATTACTGGATGTACTGGAACTTCTCCGGAAATCTGCTGGGCGTTTATGCAAACACAAACTTTAATTCGCAGTTTAAAAACCGCTGGCGGTTGAATGGAAACTTCACCCGTGAAAGTGAAAACATTTCGACAAACCTGTTGCGTGGAGGACCGTCGTTTACAATGCCCGGCGGCACCGAAATGAATTTAAACCTTTCCACCGACCAATCAAAGAAAATTGCATTTTTTGCTGGCAGTTACCAGGGTTTCGGCGATTTGCAGGTTGAGCGCAGCCAGGCTTACTGGCTAGGGTTTAATGCAAAACCCATAAATGCTTTGTCTATTTCTTTTGAACCTGAAGTAACAAGCATAAACAAAACCCTGCAATATGTTTCAACTACCGAAATGAACCAGGATCCACGATATTTGTTTGGCACAATCGATCAGAAAATTGTAAGTTTTACTTTCAGGCTGAACTACACTTTTACGCCCGAACTATCGCTCGAATATTACGGCCAGCCATTTGTTTCAGCCGGAATGTATGCTGAGTTTAAAAAAATTACTGATCCCGGTGCTGATGATTTTGCAAACCGGTATCATGTTTTTTCAGGTAATGAAATTACTTATTCAGGAGCTGAAAATTTATATACCATTGATGAAAACCGGGATGGAATTAATGATTACTCTTTTGATAATCCGAATTTCAATTTCAGGCAGTTCAACTCGAATCTGGTACTTCGCTGGGAATATTTACCCGGCTCTACAATGTTTTTTGTGTGGTCGCAAGGCCGCACCGGCAGCGCGTCAGATGGTACTTTTGACTATGGAAACGAAATGAGCCGGCTTTTCAGTGTCGAACCGCACAATGTGTTTCTGATTAAACTTTCATACTGGTTTTCGATATAGAAGTAAACAGGTTTTTCCGAAAAATTACTGTTTTACATGCACGGTTTTCAGGATTTAAACCGATGGTGAAATGCTTTTTATAAACTGAATCGACCGTTCATTAAAAATTTCGGGCTGGTCGAGGTTGCAAACATGGCCGCTGTTACTTATTATTTCGAGTTTCGAATTAATGTGTTGTTTTACAAGGTTTGTTACCATTGGCAAAAACATGTGGTCGCCGTCGCCCATGATGTAAAGGACCGGCGCCGACGCTTCTTTTATCAGAAATTCCTGCAGGTTTTCTTTAATTTCCGATGTCATCCGCAACCACTTTTTAAATTCGCGGCTCCCCAATTTTAAAGCTTCCTGAATAAAAAGTTTGCGCGATTGTGCGTGTTTTTTCGAAGGGATTAAAATCCACGCGTTGATTTTGTACAACCACATGTAAGGCAAAATTGACTGAAGTAATTTGGCAGTTGCCACCAAACCGTTTATTTTTTTGTTGAATTGAATCACAGCACCGCCCAAAATGATTGATTCTGCCCGGCCCGGAGCAAGTTTGTCGATGGCGCGGATTACGATACACCCCAGCGAAATGCCAACAAAATGCGCTTTTTGTATTTTAAGGTGATCCATTATCTGGATAACATCGAAAGCAATTTCGTTGAACTTGTAAATTTCCTCTTTTGAATAATTTTCTTTTGATTTTCCATGGCCGCGCAAGTCGATTATCAAAACATTAAAATGTTTCTTAAAATCGCGCAACTGTTTAAACCACACCGCATTGCTTCCGCCTGCGCCGTGCACAAAAACCACCCAGGTGTCCGATTTTTTATGAATGAATGTTTTGTGATAAATCATGTTGCGAATATATACAATCTCTACAACGCCGAAACAAGATATTTGTTGATTTGCGAAAAAAGAAGAGGGGCTTGCTAAACGCCCCTCTTCAGAAGGCAATACCGAATTAAATAAACTAAAATGATTAAAATTTTTGCCTTCAGGACTTTAAAACGTTGCTTTTTTTGTTTTAGTATTTAATTGTTGTTCGAATATTAATTTACTTGTCGCTTAGCTGCTTGCTCCTGGTTATCGGCTACCAATTTCTTACCCTCTGCTCTTCGCTCTTTGCTCTCTGCCCTTTGCTCTTTGCCTCGTTCTCTTCAAAACCTTGCACTCACCGAAAAAATGAAATTCAACCCCGGTGAAACAATTCCCGATGAATATGTTCTGTAACGTTTGTCGAGTATATTTTCAATGCCTCCTCCCAAAACTACCTGCGGCATTAGTTTATAGTTGATTTTTAAATTCAGTGTCCACCAGCCGGGAGAAAAAGGGTTTCCGTTTTTGTCGGTCGCATACATGTACGGTTTGTCCTGTTCAGAAGGTGCAAGTTCATCAAAATCGAGTTTGCCATTGTAATTTGCGTATAAATCGGCAAAAAGTTTTTGGTTTTCATAAATCAGGTGCGAGCTGCCAAAAAGGGGAGGAGCGTGCCTTACCGGAAATCCGTCCGAATCCTCACCCGCGGTTATTGTAAGATCATTTCGGGTGCGGAGGGTGTTTGTGAAAAGATATTCAAATGCAATTGTTCCTCCATAAATATCAGCAGCATCAGCATTTACAAGCGCTTCAACTTTGCTTAAAGTCCCATCATACATTATTGAATCCTGTCCGTTCAACATAAAATCGCGGCGAACCATTGCATCTTTCAAACGGGTATAAAAAGCGGTAAATTCAATGCTCGCCTTCCCGTCAAAACTTTTAATAATGCCAATTTCGATATTGCGCGCATATTCAGGTTTTAAACCGGGATTGGGAACAACAACATTACCCGGCTCTGAATCAAATACTTTGGCAACGTCGTCAATATTAGGCGAACGAAACCCTGATGACAAATTTGAACTGATCTGCCATTCATTGGTTGGATGCCAAACAATTCCCAAATTCCCGATGATTGCAGAGTTCTTCATGTCGAACCCGTCAAATGGAAAATTGTAATCTTCGGGTTTAAAATCACCATTTAGCCATGTGTGAGTAAACCTCGATCCTGCCTGAAGAACAACTTTTTTATTCAGTTTCAGTTTGTACGATAAATAACCCGCAAAACTGCCGTATTTCGAATCGTCGGGATATCTTGAAGGTATGGTTTCGCTTTCATTGCTCAACAAATTCAGGGTTGAACCTGCCGAATTAATATAGTTTAAGTATGACTCCAAACCATAAAAGATTTCGTTTTTATTGTCAATTATTTTATCCAAATCGAGGTTGACTGAAAATATGGAAAGATCTTCTTTTCGCGCGTTTCTTATTGGGTTGTTGAGATTTCTTTCATAGCGGCTTTCTGTATATTTCTGAAATCCTGTAAGAAGGCTTAATTTATCGAAAAGCGCACATTCCTGTTCATATTTTACTTGTCCCGAAAAAAGTGTCAGTTTTTGAGGTCCGTAATACCATTCTCCATAACGGAGTTTGTTGTTTTTATAAACAATAAGCCTGTCGTAACGGGGGATATTAGATGTTGTAGAATGATTTCCACTCAGATTTATTTCAAGTTTTTCGGAGGGACGTATGCGCAGTTTCCCAAGAAAATTGAACTGATTGTATTGCGTGTAAGTCTGAATTTTCGGGTTTGCGCTTTTTACAATTTTATCTGTTCCATCAAAACCACCCTGCAAAACAAATTCCGGTCGCAGGTATTCATCCCTGCCATTCGACCCCATTTTTAAATCGTCAAAACCCGAAAAGGTTGAACTTACAAGTGCGGCCCATTTTTTTCCACCAAAGTTAAATGTGCCATGCACTGTTTTTTCCAAATTGGCGCTCGAAAACCGGCTCATAATTTTTCCTGAAAAATCAGTATCTGAAACGGTTGAAAGTTTAGGTTTTAATGTATTGAAGCTCAAAACACCTCCAAGTGCATCGCTGCCATAAATAACCGAACCGGGGCCAAAAATAATTTCGGTATTCTCTACTGAATTGGCATCTATCGAAATAATGTTTTGGAGGTTTCCACTGCGGTAAATAGCATTGTTCATTCTGAGTCCATCAACTACAAGTAAGATGCGATTTGCTGAAAATCCCCGAATCATTGGGCTACCGCCGCCCATCTGGCTTTTTTGTACAAATACACCGCCACTTGTTCCAACCAAATCTGCCGTAGTTTGTGGATTCAAATGTTCCACTTCTGCGGCACTTATAGTGGTAATTTTATTTGGGATTTCAGCTTTCGATTGTTCCCAGCGGTTTGCTGAAACAACTATTTCATCAAGCTTAATTGGATCCTCGTTCAACCAAATTATTTTCCCCTGTTTTATGATTTTTGCTTTTTCGGTTTGTAAATTGGTGTATGAAGAGTGTTTAAAAAGAATTCGGTCGTCAGAAGAAAAATTATCTATTTTGGCTTTTCCCAAATTGTCGGTTTGTGTCGAGAAAGTATTGGTAAAAAGGAGTACTCCTTCAATTGGCTTTCCGGTTTTTGCATCTATTACCTGAATGGTTTGTGCGTTTATCTGAGAAAAATAAATAAGAAATATATAGGTTAATAAAAGTACCCTCACTGATCTGGTTTTTTTTGATAGTAAAATTGTTCGGTCACATCTAACAAAAATTGTGCCTGTCATTTATTGTGTTTGTTTATAATAGCTGTTGTGGAAGGTTTTTTAAACTAAATAAATGTAGAAACCTCCATGAGTATAGTCCAATTTATTGAGTATTTTTATTTGCTTTTTGAACAAATTTAAAGGCATTGTATTTAATGTTTATGTTGAATAAAAAAATGTAAGAAAGATGTTGTACAAAGGAAGAAGACAAAGTTCGAATGTTGAAGACAGACGAGGAATGAGCACCGGGCGAAAAGTAGGTGTAGGCGGGGGTATTGTTACAGTGATTATAGCTCTTGTAGTTATGTTATTGGGCGGTGACCCGAGTCAGGTATTACAAATGATGGAAACGCAGCAGGCTACCACCGAAAACGTTTCGGATTACCAGCCAACAGCGCATGAACAGGAACTGGCCGAATTTGTAAGTGTTACCCTGGCCGACACCGAGGATGTGTGGAACAAACTTTTTGATGATTCGGGACTAACATATCGTGAACCCACGCTGGTTTTGTTTAGTGGTGCTGCAGAGTCGGCCTGTGGTTTTGCGCAATCAGCCACTGGTCCGTTTTATTGCCCCGGTGACGAAAAAGTATATATCGACCTGAATTTTCTGGAAGAACTGCAGCAAAAGCTGGGCGCACAGGGCGATTTTGCTGTTGCCTATATTGTGGCGCACGAAGTTGGACACCATGTACAGAAACTGCTAGGCGTGCTTGACCAGGTTCACAGTTTACGCGGACAGGTGAATGAAAAGGAGTACAACGCCCAAACCGTTAAACTTGAATTACAGGCCGATTTTTATGCAGGTATCTGGGCGCACCATGCACAGAAAATGAAAAATATACTTGAAGAGGGCGATATTGAAGAAGCCATGAATGCAGCGCAGGCGGTGGGCGACGACCGAATTCAAAAACAATCGCAGGGCTATGTTGTGCCTGATTCGTTTACCCATGGAACTTCTGCACAACGTATGAAATGGTTCAAAAAAGGATTTGAAACTGGAAATGTAAATAACGGAGATACTTTCGGGGAAGGGATTTAGATTTCAGTAGTTCAATCAGACTTTTATCCATCCCCGGAATCCTCGTACCGCATAATACGATTCTGCCCCGTTGTGATAAACAAACACTGTGTTGTAACGACGGTCGCAAAAAAGAGCGCCTCCAAGTTTCCTGATTTCTGCGGGTGTAATGATCCAGCTCGAAGTTTTTGTA
This sequence comes from Draconibacterium sp., assembly GCA_041739985.1. Taxonomy (GTDB): domain Bacteria; phylum Bacteroidota; class Bacteroidia; order Bacteroidales; family Prolixibacteraceae; genus Draconibacterium. The sequence goes on from JBGSMW010000034.1 coordinate 90,128, forward strand.
TCGAAATTTCCCAGTTTTTGCAAATCCCTGTATTTTTCTTCGGTTAAAAGTTCAATTCCCATGTCAGCGGCCATTTTAATTGCGCTGTTTTCAGGCTTGTATTCTTTTCTCGATTCCAGCGCTTCATGGTCGTAACAAATACTTCTGCGGCCTTTCGGACTTTCATCTGAGCAATCGTAAAAAATATATTCACCTGTTGATTTATCTAAACCAACAACATCCGGTTCGCCACCTGTTTTTTCCATTTCGTTCAGTGACCAAAGTTTTTCACCTGATTTCTCTTCGTAAAGCCGGGTTTCAACCTCTGCCCATTCCATTTCTTCATGGCGATTCTTGTTTTTTTCAAACCGGGTTTTTAATTTGCTGATTAGCTCTTTCTGTTGTTCGGGCGATAACTGCTTTTTGTTTTCCATGGTTGTTCTGATTTGATTGCAAAATAACTAAACAGATACATGTAATAATTGGTTTTATAATGTCAGTTTTCAGTTGTTAAAAATGTTATTATACAAGTCAGTCGTGAAAACAGTTTATTATTCTTAAAATGAATAGTTATTTAATGAAATAAATCAGCAAAATATTCTTCTAATAATGGTGCTAATCCATTGACTTAATGAAAGACATATTGACGCTATAATCTTTTTAATTAAGAATTTGAGTATCTTTGCAGGTTTGAATTAAATTAAAAAGATATGAATAAATTAATTGTAAACAGGCTTGATTATGCCCGTATCAGAAAATGTATCAGCGATGCAAAACAGTTTAAATCAATCACTGAAGTTGAGGCCGAAAGGTTAATGAAAGAATTGGATTCGGCAAGAATTTTAGAACCTGAAAATATTCCATCGGATATAGTTACGATGAACTCGATTGTAAAGCTTAGTTTTTTAAACACTAATAAGCAGGTTCAATTTCAGATTGTCTATCCCGATAAGGCAAACATTAAGAAAAACAAGATATCGATTTTTTCACCGATTGCCACTGCGCTGATTGGGTATAAAATTAATGATGAAATAGAGTGGATCGTTCCTGCCGGTCTTACAAAACTGCGTATTGATGAAATAATTTATCAACCTGAAGCGGCAGGTGATTATGACATGTAAACATGAAAGAATGATATTTATTTAAATTGATCAATAGTCTTTTAAAGACAAAAAGCGCGGATTACTACCGTGCTTTTTGTTTTGATATAATAAATGTAGAACATTGCTCTTAGATTACCTATATCTCCTGGTCGAAGACCTCCTTGCAGTACTCCGTAATCCCAATACTCCCAGAATACCCCGGGTTATTTCTGTTGCAATTGACCTGGTTACAGGGCTTTTCATAATTTTTTCGAAGCTAGATGGCTCTTCTCTGCGTCGTGATACCGGTCTTTCATAATCTTCTGCCCTGCGAAGTTTTCCAAAATCACCTTCCCCTGCTTCCTCTGCTTGTCGATTTGCCCTGGCTATTTTCTCCTGCAAAATTTCATATGCACTTTCACGGTCGATTTCAACATTGTATTTTTTACTGAGGCTTGCTGATTTCAGAATCTGTCCGATTTCATGGTCGGTTAAAACATCCATTCTGGAAAAAGGCGGACGCATCATCGTGTGTACCAACTCAGTGGGACGGCCTTTTTCGTCGAGTGTCGAAATCAAGGCTTCACCCATTCCCAATTGGGTAATCAATTCGTCAACTTTGTAATATTCTGAATAGGGATAGTTTTCTGATGCTGTTTTAATATCTTTTCGATCTTTGGCTGTAAAAGCGCGCAAAGCGTGTTGTATTTTTGTGCCAAGCTGTCCTAAAATAGCAGCCGGAATATCGGTTGGCGACTGGGTGACAAAAAACACACCTACGCCTTTCGAGCGAATTAATTTTATTGTCATCTCGAACTGGTCGAGTAAACTATTCGATGCATTGTTAAAAATCAGGTGCGCTTCATCGATAAACAACACGAGTTCAGGTTTTTTAGGATCGCCCAGTTCGGGCATTTTTTCAAAAATTTCGGCCAGCAGACAAAGCATAAAAGTGCTGAAAAGAGCTGGTTTTGTTTGCATGTCGGTTAAGCGCAAAACACTGATTATGCCTTCGCCCGTGCTGGTTTTCTGCATCAAATCGAATACATCAAAAGATGGTTCACCAAAAATATCATCGGCATTTTGTTGTTCGAGAACAATGATTGAACGCATAATTGCACCGGCTGATGCAGATTGAATATATCCGTATTCTTTTTTAAAATCCTCTTTGCCTTCTTCCTGAACAAATTTTATCACACTTTTTAAATCTTTGAAATCCAGCAGCGGCAGGTTTCTGTCGTCGCAGTATTTAAAAATCATTGACAAAACTCCACTTTGATTTTCATTTAAATTCAGAATCTTTGACAGCAATACCGGACCATATTCCGAAACGGTTGCTTTCATTTTGGCTCCCGGTTCGTCAGAAATACTCAAAAATTCAATAGGGAAACCTTTACCTTCCCACTTCATCCCGATTAGTTTTTCGCGTTTTTCTACAATCGGGTTGGTGGTTCCAGGTGCACCTAAACCGCTCAAATCGCCTTTTATGTCCATCACCAAAACCGGAACTCCTGCATTTGATAAATCTTCGGCTATCAATTGCAATGTTTTGGTTTTACCCGTTCCGGTTGCACCGGCTATTAAACCATGACGGTTAAAGGTTTTAAGTGGAAGTTTAACCTGTACATTTGTTTCGTAATCGTTGTAAAATACCGCAGATCCGACTAGAATTGATTCGCCGCTAAAATTATATGATGCTGAAGCTTTTGAGATAAAATTTTCTTTGTTCATGAGTAAACGATTTTTATTGTTAATAGATTAATGGTCGAAATTTAATTACTAAAATTCAAACAAACATTAATCAGTAATTTATTATGGCAAAAAAATCGAAGAAATATAGGGGCATTATTCCAGAATGACTTAGGACTGATTTCACATTGTATTTAATATAAAATGACTGTCATGTATGTTTCACCTTTCGGAAAATATACAGGACAGCTTTATTTATGACAAACGAAAAAGTATTTCACCGTTTGTTTCATATTCAGTGCTGTGAAAGCCAATCAAATAAATTCCAGTGTTGTAACTGAGCAATAGTAACTTTCAAATTTTCTGATCATTTAATAATGACGTTCTCCCCTCTGGATTTATCTCCCTTCGTTTTATAAACAAAAAAAGGTTTACCGGCATAAAACCGGCAAACCAATAATTCTAATTAAATGAAAAAAACTTATTGCAGCCACCAGGGTGTTGCCCTGATATTATCGTTGCTTTCGCCATACTGACTTGTAATTGCAGCAGTAACATTTACACTGTTGTTCTGGTATTCGTTGGTTGGGTACATCCAGCGAAGTGGAGGTGTAACTCCAGCCTGCGTTCTGAATACAGGATATCCTGTCCGCAACTGGTCGAAATACATTCTCCAACCTCCCTGCAAAAACGAAGGAATATATTTTTGCATCATAATCAATTCGAGTTTCGCTTCGTTACCCGCGGCTTTTGAAAAGTCAACCAGCGGCTCTGCCAAATAAGCTTCGGCAGCAGCGCTGCCAACAAAATCAGCATATTCAGCAGCATAAGTATTGTAAAAATCAAATGATGCTTTCACCGCATTATCGTAATGTCCTTTTGCTGAAGAATTAATCCAACCTCTAACACTTGCCTCTGCAAGAATCAATTGCAATTCGGAATAACTCATAAACAAGTGTGGCTCGGTGGTAGGGTCGTTGGTATATCTCAGGTTAACTTTCGAAACTTTACCGGCAGCAGCTTTAAGGTTAACTTCGTTGTAAGGTGCAATTGGGTCGCCGCCTTCGTAAGCTGCAAAATCATTAATGGCCAAGCCTGTTTCCTTGGCTATGCGTGTTTGTCCGCAGAATATAAATAAACGGGGGTCTTTCCTGTCCTGCAATCGCTGAATAAATGTAGAATCGATATACCTTGCTGAGCCGTAGCTACTGCTGTTGTATTCAGTATAGCGACTGCCAAGTTCATCAACAAACATTAATTGTCCATTGTCGGCATTCGATTCAATAAGTGGAGAATTATTAAATATTTCGGCAAAAGTTGCTACTACATTCAAATCGGAATCCGTTACTTTTTTCGAAAGCATCATGAGAACTTTTAAACGGAATGAATTGATAGCTTTCCGCCACTGACTTGTACTTCCGTTGTAAATAACATCTCCGGCAATGATGCTGTTATCGCTGACCAAAAGTTCATCAGCTTCCTTCAATTCCTTCAGAATACCCTTGAAAACTTCTTTTTGCGAATCGTATTTGGGTGTATAAAACTCATCGGTTTCACCTTTTAAAGCATCGCTGTACGGAACGTCGCCAAAAGTAAGTGCCAACCCAAAATAATAATATGCACGAAAGAATTTACCCAAAGCAATATATGTTGGACTTTCGATTCTTTCCGCTTCCTGTATCATTTTTGTAATGTTACGAAGTTGATTGTAGTCATCAAAATCGGCCCTGCTCCATTTGTAATACTGGTTCTCATCTTCACCATCGGTTTGAACAACCATGCGTGAAGCATACATAGGAGATACACCTGCAACCTGAAAAGCATTCCACTCAACGTTGGTTAACAGAAGCTGAGGGTGTGTTTCGGGTACATTATTCGGATTAATATTTAACTCAGTCAGGTCGCTGCATGAGCTAAAAATCAGTGTAAACAGAAATATGGTTAAAATATACTTTTTCATAATAAGAGTCATTTTTGATTCATTGCTTAATTAAAATGTAACTGTTAATCCCATACCAACATATCTCGACGATGGGTCCTGTAAATTATTATCGTCTCCGTAATCGGGGTCGATGATATCTGCTTTTTTCCACATCAGCAGGTTATAGCCGTAAGCTGTGGTTTCAATCTTTTTGAAAGCGTTAATATTTATCAAACTGGTGAGGTCGTAGTTAAAACCCACTTTTCTCAGTTTCACATAACTGCGGTCGAAAACGTTGGCAAATGTTTTACTTTCACTTTCAGTTACTTTTGCGCGGTACGGATAGTTCTGACCCCAGGTTTGCCAGCTCACCGCCGTGGCGTTTGTTTTATATTCCCTTGTATCTGTAATTACATTTCCATCGGTATCCCTTGTTAGTGTACCGCTTACAACATTAACTGCATCAGGCACATAAACCGGTTTACCTGCTGCGTATTCAGCATCGCGGTATTCAGTTGAATAAGGATGTTTACCACCCCACCACATTTTTTCTACGGTTAGCGAGTTAATCACGCCACCAACAACTCCATCGATATTTACATCGAGCGACAGTTTTTTATACTTGAAGTGGTTTTGTAAACCAAATCTCCAGTTAGGATCCAGGTGACCATGCAGTTGCGCATAAGAATCTCTGGTTGGCAATCCGTTTGATTCAGAAACAATCAGTTCTCCATCGGCGGTTTTCATCCAACCTGTTGCGTAGTAATTATCTACACGTTCGTTCAGCGAATAATTACCGTATTTATTTACACCTCCGTAAATTTCAGTCAACTTTTTAACACTGGTTGACCAGTTTAAACCCAAATCCCAACGAAAATTATTTTTCTTAACCGGATTGGCATTCAGCATTACTTCAACACCATTGGTTGTGTATTGATTCCCGTTTACTTTCCTTGAATTGAAACCACTGGCCAGCGAAGTAGGAAGATTGATAATCTGGTTTTCGTCAACAATATTGTAGTAAGTAACATCAAAAGTCATTCTGTTTTTAAGGAATACTGATGATAAGCCTAATTCAAATGATGTCGATTTTTCGGGTTTGATATTCGGATTCACAATCACCGATGGATAACTTACCATCGAATTACCATCATACATTCCGGCATTACTGTAATACGATGAAGTTTGGTAGGGCGACAGGTCACTCGAAACTTCAGCCCATGAACCATATAGTTTCAGATAATCAACTGCTTTGGGGAGCTGAATTAGATTGGAAACCAGTGTACTCAGCGAAACCGACGGGTAAAAATACGAGTTGTTTGATTCAGGAAGCGTTGACGACCAGTCGTTTCGTGCGGTGAGCGTGAGGAAAAATGAATTCAGCGCATCAACGGTTAAGGTACCGAAAACACTCCTGATTTCCCTTTCCTCGAGATAAGTTGAAGCTTTTACGTTTCCGAGCGAGTTATTCAAACTGTAAACCCATGGAACAACCAGCCCGTCAGTTGCATTGTATTCCTGCTGGTATTTTTTATAAAACATTGAAGCACCTGCATTTGCACTAAGTCCGAATTTTTCGGAGAAATCTTTATTAAACGAAAGCAACACATCGTTGTCCATGTTTACCTGGTCGGTATTCCATGTTTTATAATCACCTTCGCGCGGGTCGCCATAATTCAGATATGTCTTGGGACTTTCCCTGTCTTCGAAAATATGTTTTAAAACGGCTGAGCTTCGTCCCTGCAAACTCAGGTTTTCGATAATGTCCCATTTCAGTTTTACCTGCCCGTTAATTGTATTTTGATCGAACTCCTGGTTCAGCTCATTGGCAGCAAAATAAACGTTGTTATACCAGGCATAATTAAAGTTGGCCTGCCGGTACCCTTCCTGTCCCGGAATATAAAGGTGTTCTTTTAACTCCTGACCGTTTACATCGTCACCCATCCATATTAAAATGGTGTACATGTGGTTTTTAGGACCGTATCCGTAACGCGGGTAGTTTGGCGATATTACTTTGTTATAGGAAAGTTTTGTATCGAAAGTTAAGTTGTCCGCAAGGTTGTAAAGCGCAGTGTAAGTTAAACCGCCGGTTTTTAAATCCGAATTTGGAACCCGTCCCTGTTCCGACTGATAAAACCCGGAAACTCTTGTTGATGCTTTTTTACTTTTCGATGCAATAGCAAAGTTGGTAGTTGAAATTATGCCTGTGCGCATAAAATCTTTCAGATTATTATTGTATTCCCATGCAATCGGAACTCTTGAATAACGCGATTTATTATCGTACTGGGTTCCTGCAACGTCACCCCACCAGGGAATAGTTTCGCCTGAAACATTGTCATAAATCGGACTGTTCCATTGCGCAATTTTCAGATTGTCAGAAAATTTTGGTCCCCAAATCATATCACCATCAGAAATACCACCATCCTGACCATCCCAAAACTCGTACTGTCCGTTCGAACCGTTACCATATTCCGTTTGTGTTTCCGGAAAGACTGTGTAACCAGCAGAAAACATTGTGTTGTTGGAAACAGTGATTTCCAAACCTTCTTTATCGGCATTTTTTGTAGTTATCAATATAGCGCCGTTTCGTCCACGTGAACCATAAAGCGAAGAAGCAGTCGGGCCTTTCAACACTACAATGTTTTCAATATCGGTGGAAGAAACATCAAAAAAGTTTGTTTCCACCGGGATTTCATCAATAACAATTAACGGCGATTTACCGCGCAGCGAAATATCAGGCGCCTGAAACATACCGGTCTTTGTATTCACTGTTAATCCGGCAACCTGGCCACTCAGCATGTTTGCCATGTTAGGGGCATTCACGCTGGTAATTTCTCTGGCATCAACGGTTTGGGTGGCATAACCAATTGATTTTTTTTCCTGACTTATACCAAGCGCAGTAACAATTACTTCGTCGATTGCCTGAACACTTTCTTCCAGAATAACATCGATTTGGTTTTTACCGGAAACAGCAATTTCATTCATTTTATAACCGATAAATGAAAATGATAAAGTACCGGTTGAAGAGGCATCAATTTGGTAGAGACCTTCCGGGTTGGTCACTCCACCGTTAGTTGTTCCTTTTTCCATGACTGTAACCCCGGGAAGTGGAATTCCGGAGTTGTCAGTTACTTTCCCTTTGATTTGAATGTTTTGAGCCCAGATAAATGTTGCCCAAACCAGTAATCCAATAGTAAAAAGAATTTTTTTCATACAATTAATTTGATTTTTAAGCATTTAAGAAAATTTTTATTTTTAAAGCATATTAATTCCGTTTTGATGCAATCAATTACATCAATCAATTAGTTATCAATATTTTGAGTTTTAATAAGTTTCAGTTGCCAAAGGTGATTCGTAACGCCATTTGGTTGTTTTGGATCCGAATATTTGGTTCAGTAGCTAAGAAAATTTTGCTAATTAGCGTTAGTAAGAGGGTCACAAACTTTTCTGAAAGTAAAATGAGAATTATGTTGATTTGACCAGACAATCTATTTTCTCCACAATTACTCCTTTTTTGGTTTGAAAAAAGAAAACAGCAGAATTTCAATTTTTTGACCTTTGATTCTTCAGAATAAGTTCGTCTATCCATTTACAATTAATTTGCGGGCAAAGATGAGGTCTGTTTGTAACAATATGGTTGCCTAATCATTTAGCTTTTATTAAAATAATTTAACAAAATTGAAACATTGATGTCCGATGATAAATTAGTTCAAATAGTTTTGCAGCATTTTTTAAAGGTCATTTTGAATGCTTTCCTTCTTTTTCCTTTTTGCTTTTTTTACAAGAGTTGCATAAATCATTTTTCTATCTTTGCGCCTTTAAAATCAGAATCTCATTCAATTCAGAAAAAATGGATTATAATTTCGCCGAAATAGAGCCCAAATGGCAAAAATACTGGGAAGAAAACAAGACGTTTAAAACCTTTGACGATTATTCGAAACCAAAATATTATATCCTCGACATGTTTCCTTATCCATCGGGCGCTGGATTGCACGTTGGCCATCCTGAAGGTTACACTGCGACCGATATTTTAAGCCGGTACAAACGGATGAAGGGTTTCAATGTTTTACATCCTATGGGTTATGATGCTTTTGGTTTGCCTGCCGAACAATATGCCATGCAAACCGGAACGCATCCCGCCATTACAACACAAAAAAACTGTGACAATTTCCGCCGCCAAATTAAAGCCATTGGTTTGAGTTACGACTGGGATCGCGAAATAAATACCACCGATCCAAAATATTTTAAATGGACACAGTGGATTTTCAAACAGTTATACAATACCTGGTTTGATGATGAATTGCAAAAAGGACGACCAATTTCAGAACTTCCAATTCCTGAAAATATAAAAACTGAAGGTGAGGAATCCATGAAAACTTACATTGGCAAAAAGCGTCTGGCATATTACGACAATGCACAGGTTTGGTGGTGCGATTCATGTAAAACCGTTTGTGCAAACGAAGAAGTACTTACTGACGGAGCTCACGAAAAATGTGGCAACCAGGTAATCCGTAAAAATTTAAAACAATGGTTGTTGCGAATCCCTCATTATGGTGAACGATTATTGCAGGGCCTGGATACTTTAGATTGGCCGGCTGGCGTAAAAGATATGCAACGCAACTGGATCGGTAGATCAACAGGTGCTGAAGTTGATTTTGAAATCGATGGACTGAACAAAAAACTCCGGGTTTATACCACTCGTCCCGACACTTTGTTTGGTGCAACGTACATGGTAATTGCCCCGGAACATAAAATGCTAAACGAAATTGTTACAACCGACAAAATTGAGGCAGTTGAAAATTATATAAAAGCAGCAGCTTTGAAATCAGATTTAGACCGAACCGATTTGGCAAAGGAAAAAACCGGGGTTTTTACTGGCCGTTATGCTGTTAATCCTGTCAATAATCAACTTATCCCGATTTGGGTAGCAGATTATGTTTTAACGGGTTACGGAACAGGTGCTATAATGGCTGTCCCCGCACACGACACTCGTGATTTTGAATTTGCAAAGCAATTCAATATTCCGGTAATTTGCATTCTTGATCCAAAACAAGCCGAAAACCGGGAAGAAATTTTAAAGGGAAATGCATGTTGGACAGAAGATGGCGAATACATAAACTCAGCAAGCACAGAAACAGGATTGGATATTAATGGATTGAACAAAGCTGCGGGAATTGAAAAAACTGTGGCTTGGCTCGAATCAAAAAAGATTGGTGAGGCAACTGTTAATTTCAGATTACGAGACTGGTTGTTTAGCCGCCAACGATATTGGGGTGAACCGTTCCCTGTAATCCATTGGGAAGATGGTGAAGTTACTTTGGTTGAAGATGAAGATTTGCCATTGCAGCTTCCTGAAATGGAAAAATATATTCCCGGAGAGAGTGGGGAATCGCCATTGGCAAACGCCCATGACTGGCTGCTAGTTACCGATAAAAATGGCAGAAAAGGTCGTCGTGAAACAAATACAATGCCGCAGTGGGCAGGTTCATGCTGGTACTATCTGAGATACATTGACCCAAATAATACAGAGAATATTTTCGACTTAAAGAAAGAACAATATTGGATGCCCGTCGATTTATACGTGGGAGGCGCGGAACATGCAGTTCTTCATTTGCTTTATTCACGTTTCTGGCACAAAGTTTTGTTCGATTTGGGAATTGTTTCAACCGATGAGCCATTTCAAAAACTTTTCAACCAGGGAATGATTTTGGCATTTGCCTATGAAGCCGCAACGGGAGCAAAAGTTTCTTCTGATTTAGTGGAAGAAAAGAATGGCAAATACTTCCATACTGAAACTAGTGAGGAGTTGAAACAGATAGTGGCAAAAATGTCAAAATCTTTGAAAAATGTGGTGAACCCGGATGATGTAATCGATAAATACGGGGCTGATTCATTGCGTTTGTACGAAATGTTTATGGGACCATTGGATGAACGGAAACCCTGGGCAGAAAATGGTGTAAAAGGGGTATTCAATTTTCTGGCACGTGTGTACCGCTTCTTTGCCGAACCTGCAAATATTATTGAAGGTACAGAAGATAAAGAAGTAGCAAAATTGCTACACCAAACAATTCAAAAAGTTGAATTCGATATTGAACATTTAAAATTTAATACCGGAATTTCAGCATTGATGGTGTTTAATAACCTCGCTTACAAAAAGGGAAAAGTAACAAAAGAAACAGCCCGGATTTTTGCAAAAATACTTTCACCTTATGCGCCACATTTAGCTGAAGAACTTTGGCAAATGTATGGTAACGAAAAAACTCTGGCTTATGAACCCTGGCCGGCAGTTGATCAAAGTCTGTTGCAGGAAGATACTTTTGAATATCCTGTTTCGTTCAATGGCAAAACCCGTTTTATGATGGAATTGGCAGTTGATTTATCCAATAGCGAAATCGAAAATGCCGTGTTGAGTGACGAGCGCACTGCAAAATGGATGGAAGGGAAAATTGTACGTAAATTTATTATCGTTCCAAAACGTATAATTAATGTGGTAATTGGTTAGTGACAGAAATGGTTACTAATCACCATTTTAAATATGAGAAAATCAAATCAAGAGAAAAAAATACAAAGGGCGGCCCAATGAGCTGCCCTTTGTATTTCTGTAACTGTTTCTATGAAGGGGGATTCGCTGGTTAAATAAAGTTTTAGATATCAACATATTAAGTTGATAAAAAGTCAATAAAAAACCCCGAAAGTACCCCCAAAAAGGGTAAATTCGGGGTAATTTCTTTTTTTTGACTATGGCTAAATTAATCAA
>JBGSMW010000047.1:0-1920 GCA_041739985.1 Draconibacterium sp.
GCGTCAACGTATTTGTTTTCCTGGGCACTTTCCATATCCATATTTTATTGATAGTAAATTATATGCACAATCATTTCAATTATTTTCATTTTTCAATTGTTATTTTTACCAAATAGCTGCACTAAAATATACGACTCTGCATTTATGGAAAAACTGACTGGAATTATACAACGAGTAACGTATCACAATCAAGAAAATGGTTGGACAGTGCTAAAAGTGAGTCCAATTGACAGACCACATGAGTTAAAAACCGTAACAGTGCATCAGGCAAATGTTTTTGCGGGCGCTACTATGGAATTTGAAGGAGAATGGGTGCACCATGCTAAATATGGTGAACAGTTTAAATCGCAAAATACTTTTGAGAGAAAACCTGCCAGTGCATCAGCATTAGAAAAGTACATTGGTTCGGGTTTAATTTATGGAGTGGGACCAAAAATAGCAAAGCGTATTGTAAAACACTTCGGAAAAGAAACGTTAGACGTTTTTGAAGATGATATTGAACGTCTTACTGAAGTAACCGGAATAGCTCAAACAAAGCTCGATCAGATTAAATCATCGTGGACTGAGCATCGTGAAATAAGAAATGTAATGCTATTTCTGCAAGAATATGGAGTGAGTACTTTGTTTGCTGTTAAAATATTTAAAACCTATGGTAATGATGCCATAAAAATCCTACAAAACAATCCATATCAATTATCGAAAGATATTTATGGTATTGGTTTTTTTTCTGCTGATAAAATTGCGCTAAGTATGGGTATCGAAAAAGATAGTCCCAAACGGATGCGGGCCGCCATTAGTCACGCATTAGCAGCGAGCAGAGAACAAGGTCATTGCTATTTGGAAATAGAAAATATACTGAAAGATGTTGAAACCCTGCTTGAAGCCAATTATTCAGACCTGTTGGTAACTGAAATAAAAGTGATGGAACAGGAAAATGATTTGAAGGTCAGGATAAAAACAGAAAACGGAGCAACCATAAAATGTTATTACTCAAAATCACTTTATTATGATGAATTGAGTACTGCTGAGCTTGTAAAATCCTTTTTATCAAAAACAGTGAGCATTGATGCTGAAAGAGTAAAGAAATGGTTGAACCTATTTAATACAAAACAGAAGTTTCCTTTGAGTGATGAGCAATTTGATTCGGTATTAAACGCTTGTCAACAATCATTTTCTATTTTAACAGGTGGCCCCGGATGCGGAAAAACTACTACTACAAAAGCATTAGTTCAATTACTGATTGCTATGAATAAACGGGTTACTTTAACTGCACCAACAGGAAGGGCTGCCCAACGTATGAGTGAAGTTATAGGAATGGATGCCCAAACTATTCACCGATTATTGGTTTGGCAACCATATACCGGACAGTTTAAAAAGAACAAAGAAGAGCCTTTAGTTACCGATTATGTTATTGTTGACGAATGCTCGATGCTGGATATTTCGATTTCTGCATCGCTTTTAAAAGCCATACCACTTACAGCACAAGTACTATTTATTGGTGACCCAAACCAGTTGCCTTCGGTGGGTGCAGGAAACGTTCTAAAAGATTTAATAGAAAGTAATAAAGTACCCTGTTTTAATTTAAATAAGGTATTTAGACAGGCTCAGGAAAGTGACATTATTAAGTTTGCCCATCAAATAATTAACAGACAAATACCAAAAATAGAATCACCTATTAATTCACCCAAAATTTGGGATGAAAATACCGATTGCATGTTTATTGATTCGGAAGAAGCGACCAAGGAACAAATGCTTTTTATTAAGAAGATAACACAATCGATGAAATACGTAATTAAGAATGAAGGAGTAGCATTTGTCAGGGAAAAGACTCCTGATGATGTGGCCGACAACTATAAATCAGTAATTCAGGAAGATGACATTTATATAAAAAATACTTCGGAAACGGAAATTGAGGAAATT
>JBGSMW010000069.1:0-61934 GCA_041739985.1 Draconibacterium sp.
TTTTACTATATTCGCGGCATTGAAAAAATGAGTTTAACCACGTAAAAATCATCATATGTATTGGACACTTGAATTAGCATCAAAATTGGAAGATGCACCCTGGCCAGCAACAAAAGACGAGTTAATTGATTTTGCAATTCGTTCAGGTGCGCCCCTGGAAGTAATCGAAAACTTGCAGGATTTAGAGGATGAAGGCGAAATGTATGAAAGTATCGAGGATATTTGGCCCGATTATCCCAGCAAGGACGATTTCTTTTTTAATGAAGACGAGTATTAATTGTTTTTGAAACAATAATGAAGCATCTGTTGATTTAACAGGTGCTTTTTTTTTGAAATCAATTCATTGATACATTCGGAACTGTTTTCTACAGTGTTCTTTTGTAATTTTAAGTTATCCAAACTGTTTTTTAAATTTGCTGACATGAAAAAATTATTATTAAGTAGTGTTTTAATGGTTTTCTGTATTGTTGTTTATTCCCAATCAAAAAGTTACAAAAGGGGAGTTGCTTATGGTTATCACACAGCCCAGGACATGCAAAAAGCATCAGCAAATATCTCATGGTGGTACAACTGGGCTACACAACCTGATGTGTCAATCAGAAGTAGTTACAATATTTACAATGTAGATTTTACTCCAATGGCATGGAATGCATCGGGAGCAAGTGGTGTAAATTCCTGGGTTGAAAGAGATTCAACTGTTAAATATATCCTGGGATTTAACGAACCAAATTTTAAAGCACAGGCAAACATGACCCCCACTCAAGCAGCAAAAGCATGGCCGGCACTCCAAAAAACTGCACAAAAAAACAATTTAAAAATTGTAAGTCCGGCTGTTAATTATTGCTCAACTGAAGGATCGGTTTTTGAAAATGGTACTTATTACACAAATCCATTTAAATATCTTGATGATTTTTTTAGCGCCTGCGACACATGCCAGGTAGATTACATTGGCTTACATTGGTATGGTAGCGGAAATTCAATTGTAAATTATGTAAATACGGCAAGAAAATATAATAAACCAATCTGGGTTACCGAATTTGCATCATGGGATTACAGCAACCTGGTTCAAAATGTTGAAGACCAAATAAAATATCTAGCCGGAACTGTTAATTTTTTGGAGCGCGACCCCGATGTTTATCGCTATTCATGGTTTATAGGGCGTACGCAGGGTGGAATAACCGCTTCACCATTTATTGATTTGTATGGTGCAAATGGAATGTTGACAGAACTGGGACAAATGTATATGGATATCCCTGTATATGATCCGGAAATGAAATTTAATATACCAGGCAGAATTGAATGTGAAGAATACTATTTGATGTCAGGATTATTTTGTGAACCGACTACTGATGTGAATGGATTTTTGAACATAGGCTGGACTGATATGGGTGATTGGGCAGATTATAAAATTTCGGTTGAAAAAAGCGGAACTTACACAATAGCAATGAGGGTTTCAGGCGCAAGTTCAGGAAAAATTGATATTCTGATTGATAATGAGTTGTTAAAAACGATTGATACACCTGTTACAGGTGGCTGGCAAATATGGAAAGATGTATTAACCGATATAGATTTGGAAGCAGGAGAGCACTTGTTTCGTTGGCGGGTTCGAAGGGCAGGGTTTAACATTAACTGGATAGAAATATCAAACTCAACTTCAGCAAATGAATTTGAAATTATCGAAACCAGCGTTTATCCAAACCCTGTTAACGACGGTATTTTAAATGTTGAACTCAACCACAATAAATGGGGTGGGGAATACAGGTGTGTTATTTTTGATATCAATGGGAAACAGGTATTTGGTAAAAATGTAAATCCAAACCGATCGTTGTTTCAATTAAACATCAACGAAAAACAACGTTTGCCGGCAGGTATGTATTACCTTAATATTTCAGGTGAAAATTGCGGTGCCAGCAAGTTATTTGTTGTTCAATAAGTTTAGACTTTATATTAGGAATTAAAACCCACGAATTATTGTCAAGTGCAGAATTTAAAGGAAATTTAAATTTTAACTTAATAATGTGAAACTGCTATTGAAATAAAGACAATTTAATTTATGAAAACTCATAAAGTTATCAAAACCAAGACAAAGAATTTAAGCTTTAACTTTTAAAGACTTAACGTTTTCCAACCATCTTTAAGGTAGTTGCTTAGTGGTACCCCCATTCCTTTTACATCAATTCCAAGTTCCTGAAGTTTGCCATCCACTTCATACATTCTCGCGCAAGCCATACATGCTTCCACTTTAATACCTGCATCCTGCATCTTTTTTACATAATCCTGGAGCATTTTGTTTTCCGAAAGAAGTTTTGCCGATGGTCCCCAAACGATCAGGACAACTTCATCAAACCAACCTTGTTTTTTTGCATTGTAAGTGTACATGAATGCCATTTTTTCAGCTAAATCGGGGTCGCCGCTTGTCCAAAGCACAGCCAATTTGTTTGAATTATCTTCCATTTTTGTTTCGTTTTGTGCAAATATCCCGCTAAATGCGAAAATTGCAATGATTAAAAAAGTTGAACGTTTCATCTGTAACTGTTTTTTAAATGTTTAAATAGTAACTAAGATTTCTTTTGGTTAATGTGCTTAGCCAACTCCTTTAAAGGAATTAAATCCATTTCACCATATTTTTTGTCGGTAAAACCAGCAATAAATTCACGATTTAGTAAAAATAGTTTGCTGTTGAATTTGTCTTGTGGAAGTGTATTTTCCATTGTAAAATCCTCATAATCAAATTCAGTAAAATTTAATTCACAAGCCGAAAGTTCGTACTCATCTTCATCATTGACATAAATTAACGGAAACCCATGAGTACGGCACATAATTGGCCGGTGATTATAAATTGAACAGGAATGGTTTTTCAGAAATGCGCAGGTATTACCTTTTTGATTTAATTCTAATTCAAGCCTGGTTTCGTCCTTTTCCAATTCATTCAAAATAAAGTAGTATTCCACCGGAAAAATACTGAAATCAATACAGCACAAATCGCAACCGTTTTTACACATCATATGTTTTCTGTGAATATCTTCAAGTACTTTCGTACTTAGCTCAATTTCATTAACCAATTTCCTGTACTTTTTAAAATGATTGTTCTCTTTGTTTTTCATGGAAATAATATATTATGGAGTACAAAATACGCTATTTTTATCGGCTGGTTTTAAAATCAAAATAATATTTTTGGCTTTCCAGAACAGATACAATAAATCATTATGAAAAAAATTACATTAAACTTAATAATGGTCGCAATAGGATTATCCTCCTATGCACAAAACGAAAACTTTGAGTTTTTAAATTCAGCTTTGCCTATTGAAGAGCGGGTTGATTTGTTGGTTTCGCAAATGACAATTCAGGAAAAAATAGATCAAATGGTATTTACATCACCGGCTATTAATCGCTTAAATGTGCCTGAGTATAACTGGTGGAACGAGTGTTTGCATGGCGTTGCACGAGCAGGTTATGCAACTGTTTTTCCACAGTCAATTACAATAGCCGGTTCATGGGATACAGATTTAATGCTTCGGGTTGGCACTGCAGTTTCCGACGAAGCCAGAGCAAAACACCATGAATTTGTACGTCGCGGCAAAAGAGGAATTTATCAGGGGTTGACATTCTGGTCACCCAATATCAATATTTTCCGCGATCCTCGCTGGGGACGCGGGCATGAAACATATGGCGAAGATCCATTTCTTACCGGACAAATGGGAATGCAATTCGTAAAAGGGTTACAAGGTAATGATCCGAAATATCTGAAAGTAGTAGCCACCGCAAAACACTATGCAATTCATTCGGGCCCTGAGTCTTCAAGACATAATTTTAATGTACAAATCAGTGAACGCGATTTGCGGGAAACCTATCTTCCTGCATTCAGGACTTTGGTGACGGATGGAGGGGTTTATTCCATAATGGGCGCATACAACCAGTTTAATGGTTTCCCTTGTTGTGCAAGTACCGAGTTACTCGGAATTCTAAGAAACGAATGGGGATTTAAAGGTTATGTTGTTTCAGACTGTTGGGCAATCTCCGATTATTATACTTTTCAAGGTTTTTCGAAAGATGCAGCCGAGGCTTCAGCGGTTTCAGTAAAAGCCGGTACTGATCTGAACTGCGGTGCATCTTATCCACATTTGCGGGAAGCAGTTAAACGTGGAATTATTACAGAAAATGAAATTGATGTATCAGTAAAACGACTGTTTAACGCCCGATTTAAACTGGGAATGTTTGATTCTGAAAAAGAAGTTGCTTATGCTCAAATTCCTTTTTCTGCAAATACTTCAAAAGAAAATAATGCACTTGCATTGGAGGCCGCTCAAAAAAGTATCATCCTACTCAAAAATGATAATGAAACTTTACCTCTTTCCAAAGAAATAAAAACTATTGCGGTGATTGGACCAAATGCCGATAACTGGGAAGCATTGGTAGGTAATTACAATGGAATTGCAAAGCATCCAGTTACTGTTCTTGAAGGAATTAAAAGTAAATTAAAAAATACAAATATTTTATACGCTGAAGGTTCACATCTTGCAGAAGGTGTCAGTAATCTTCAACCTATTCCAAATAAAAATTTAATGACAGCTGAAGGTAAACCGGGAGTAACGGGCGAATATTTTGCAAATGCAACGCTCGAAGGAGTACCGGCATTTACGAGAATAGATGATAACATCAATTTTTATTGGGAATCAGGTTCTCCTGCACCTGAATTAAATGATGATAATTTTAGTATCAGGTGGACAGGTTACCTCGTACCGCCTGTTTCAGGGACATATAAAATTGGTTGCTGGGGAATGCCTTTTCTTGAAATCTGGTTGGAAGGTGATAAAATTCTTACTCACAACTCTGAGCATCATGCATTTCATCAGGAAAAAGCTGTAGAGCTTGAAGCCGGTATTAAATACAAATTTGTGTACGAATATAAAAACAGTTTTGGCGATGGCGATGCCAAATTATTGTGGTCGGTGCCAAACACAAACATGCAGGCTGAAGCTGTTGAAATTGCAAAAAAAGCAGATGCTGTGATTGTTGTTTTGGGTTTGTCTCAGCGTTTGGAGGGTGAGGAAATGCCGATTAAGGTGGATGGATTTGCCGGTGGTGACCGCACACATATTAATCTCCCAAAAACACAGGAGGATTTGGTAAAAGCTGTAAAAGCTATAGGAAAACCGACTATTTTGGTTTTACTTAACGGAAGTGCAATTGCAGTTAACTGGGAAAATGAAAACCTCGACGCCATAATTTCAGCGGGTTACCCAGGACAGGAAGGCGGAAATGCGGTAGCCGATGTTTTGTTTGGCGATTATAATCCTGCAGGACGTTTACCCGTTACTTACTACAAATCTGTGGATCAATTGCCCTCGTTTGATAATTATGATATGGAATGCCGTACCTACAAATACTTCAAAGGTGAACCACTTTATCCGTTTGGTTACGGATTGAGTTATACAACATTCAAATATGACGATTTAATCCTCGACAAAAAGGCAAAGGTTGGCGACAATGTAACTGTAAAAGTGAAAGTTACAAACGCCGGAAAAGTTGCAGGCGATGAAGTTGTTCAGCTGTATTTGAAAGATGAAGAAGCGTCAACAATTCGTCCAAAAGTTCAGTTGGAAGGTTTTAAAAGAATTCATTTGAATGCCGGCGAATCAAAAGTCGTTGAGTTTGAATTAACTGCGCGCCAGTTTTCGATGATTGGCGCAAATGAAAAACGAGTAATTGAAAAAGGTTGGTTTACCATTTCAATTGGCGGAGGACAACCTGATGTTAAGATCTCAAATGCCGTTTCAGCAAGAATTGAACTGACCGGTAATAATTTTGAGATTGAATAGGGAAGGCAATATTTTAATTTTTTAGGAAGACGTTTACCCCGGTGTTCAAATTGGGATATCCTTCTAATCAAGAAATGTATACAACTTCCACCCGTTGACTTTTTATCAACAGGTGAAAGTTGCATTTATTAGAATTCTGCAACCTCCCAGCCTTCACGATAATTACGTCGAAGTAAATTATTTGCATCCGGATTATTCGTAACCATCAAATTCTCAGAATCCCATTCCAGCAACACATCGGGTACACGAATTGCAACTGTTCCCAGTAAAATAGCCTCTGTCATTGGTCCTGATTGGGCAAAATGCGATTCGGTATTTTCACCACCCAAACATGCATCTACAAAGTGGTGATAATGATTCCGATCTTTAAAGTCTGGAATTTTATGGTCTTTAAATTTACTCTGAGGTAAAAGTACCAGGTCATTTCCATGGGCTACAAGCAGCGCACCTTCAGTTCCAACAAGCATTGCCGATTCGGGAGGGTAAACCTCTCCGTGAAATAAATCCTGAACTTCCTGTGGCGGATAAAATTCACCATCAAACCATTCCAATGGCAATTCATCCGATTCAGTGAGATCATTACCCGGGAACATCCATGTAATATGGTTTCCCTGTGGCCAGTTGTCAGCCCGACGCTCAGCGGATTCCTGCCATGACTTTTGTACTTCTGCAATAACGGTTTTTGGTGGAGTCAACCCCAGTCCTTTCCACACGGCGTCAAAAATATGACAACCAATATCGCCTGACCAACCAGTGCCATAATCAAGCCAGCCTCTCCATAACGAAGGATGGTATATTTTTGGAACATATTGCCGCATGGGCGCGGTGCCGGTCCAAACTTCCCAATTTAAAGTAGCAGGTGGTTCTTCTCCTTCAACTGGTCGCGGACCCATTGGCCTGTAATTTTCAACTGCACCTGGACGATTGGAACAGAGATAAGCGTGTTTGATTTTTCCAATCGCACCTTCTTTAATCAGTTGTACTGCCCGTCTGTCGTTGGCAGAAGATGCATGCTGGGTTCCAAGTTGAGTTTTTACACCATATTTTACAGATGCTTCCGTAAGTAACCGAACTTCAGCAACATCGTGGCACATCGGTTTTTGGCAATAAACATGTTTACCTTTTTGAATAGCGTGATATGAAATGGTAAAATGATTGTGGTCAGGTACGGTAACATTTACTGAGTCAATGTTATCAGCCTCTTTTTCAAACATTTCGCGCCAATCGGAATAAGTTCGCGCATTGGGTACAATTTCGAGTGCTTTTTTTAAAAAGTTTGAATCCACATCGCAAATGGCAACTATTTCAACATCAGGGTGTGAGACGAAATTTTGCAAATCATTAAATCCCATCATTCCACCAACACCAATACAGGCATGTCGTAATTTAGTTTTTGGTGCGCATGATTCGAGAAGAAGTGGAGCTGCAAGAGCTGCTGTTGCCGCTGTTTGTATAAACTTACGGCGCGAAACTGAAAATTTTCGGTCATTCATAGCTTGGCATTTTTCTTTTTTTATCAGCGTAATTTACTTTATAAAATTTGAAATTGTACGTTTCAATATCCTCTATTTTTGAAATTATTTTAAACAAAAAAAGAGGGAACCTCTGTTCCCCCTAATTGCTGTTTAATTCTAAAACTCTATCTATAAAAAAACTATCTTTTGTTTACGTTTATTTATTTATCTTTTTGAACCACATTCTGTTGCCCATGTTGTAATACTCATCTTTCAGTTCTGGATTTGCAGCAAGTTGTTCTTTTGTATAAGGATAATAAGGTACCATAACATCTTCTCCCGGTTTCCAATTGGCTGGTGTTAAAACTTTTGTTTGGTCAACTGTTTGAAGCGCTTCAACAAGCCTCACAATTTCATCCATATTCCTTCCAACCTGCATGGGGTAAAAATTGATCGAACGAACCACATTTTCAGGGTCAACTACAAATACGCCTCTGATATCTTTATTTGAACTAACAGGTTCGTGCAACATTCCGTAAAGTTTTGATGCAGTTTTGTTGCTGTCTTCAATTACCGGGAAATTTATAACCTGTTTGCCATGACCCCTGTAATCAATTTCCTCAAGATGTGCAACCCACATTTTATGTTGGTCAACATCATCAGTTGAGATAATTGCAATTTTTACATCTAACTTATCGAATTCACCTTGTAATCTGGCAAGTTCAAGTAATTCAGAAGAACAAACGGGTGTAAAATCCTGAGGATGGCTAAACAAAATTTTCCAGCTTTTTCCAAAATCATTCGGAAAATTAAGTTTTCCTTGTGTTGAATTGGCGTTAAATGAAGGAGCTGTTGATCCAATCAATGGAATTTTTGAGCTGCTTTGAGCAATTGTAGTGCCCATTAAAAATACTACTGCGAGAATTGTCAAGACTGATGTTTTCATAATTACTAAATTTTTTGTTTTATTACTGAAACCAAAATTAGGGTAAGCAGATACGAATGTCTTGTATTATTTGCGCAAATACTTGTACTTAATGGTTAAATGCTTAAAAAATTACAAGGAATACTTATTTAAATCGATTAAGCAATGATTTGTACATGTGAGGTTTAACATATTATCCTCATTGTTTTGAAGAAAAAACAAATAAAATGATGGAAAATGAATATGATTGAAAAAAACTGAAATTTTGAAATGTATAGTTTCTTATAATAATTAATGATAACCGGATAAGACCTGTTAAATCTATTGACTTGAAAAGTCTCCCGATACCGATAGCTATCGGGATCGGGATTCATAACCGCATGGTCAATGACCTGCGGAAAAACATACAAGAACCAACATTCTGCCTGAAAGGCAGGACAATATGTACTGATATTGATGAACGAAATTTTCTGAAAGAATAAATTTGTTCTGCCTTTCAGGCAGTTCAAGTATGGGATTCAATGTCCTTAGGTCGTTGACCTAAGATTATGAAAATAAGACACCTTCGGTGTTAGGTCTTAAAACGGATAATCATTTAATAAACTTTTGTGTATTCAAAACTAGCTTTTCGAAACGATTGACATATTAATTTTTTGTGTTCCTAAATAAAAAAGGGTTGCTGCTGCAGCCATAAAAACATGGCTTACACATAAATAATTAAACCACTGGTGAGGTGAAATTTTGGTCATGAAGAATAAGGCAGCAAGAGCAGCAAAACCAACACCTGCAAGCATATATTTTCCGGCTGTATTTTTGGTTTTCAGAAACAAAAACCCTTCGAGCGAAAGCACGACAAACATTAGTCCGTATCCTGAATGAAATTCAACAAAGAAAAAATTAAGCGTAATTATTGTAAGTGTCAGGAACGTTAAAAATTCGAAGATATTTATTATTCCGAGAACCCTAACAACTGAACTATTCAACCAAATTCGGGTATGTTCAATAACAGCCCTTTCAACAAACATTATCGAAATCATGCTCAAAATCCAACCTGGTAATTTCCAGTAGAAGTTAAAAGCATACAAAAAAGCGTGGCCGATTATTCCGCCAAATAATGTCGCCAATGCCATTGTAAAAAAATAGATTTTAAAATAAATAAATGTCTTTTCCTTTTTTCCTGACTTATGGATTTTATAAGCGGCAATGAAACAAACAACTGTTACAAGCAAATCTGTAATTGTTACAATTGGTTCATCAATACGAATACCCCAAATATTGATTGTGTTTATTTCATTCATCTTTTATTACGTCAAAAAAATTAATTGAAAACGACCGGTTATATTTTTACTGGTTCACAACTTAATATACATACTTTTTATAAATTCTGCAGTTAATTATTTTTAAAGAGTTGACTAATGGCTTCCAATGCCTTTTTATTATTTGAATAGGTAAGTGAGTAAAATGAAATGTTTATAATTTTATCCAGGAATACCGACACATTTTCGGGTTGTGGCGGGATCCATGCTTCTTCAAAAAGTGTTTTAACAGCATTTACAGGTTCAATTTTTTCCAGAACAAAATCAACAGAACTGTCATATTTAATAAATATGAATTCTTTTACCGGAAATACCATTTTCATAATCCTGTTATCAATTGGTAAATACTTTATTCTTTTTTCCGGATTTAAGGTTATTAATGGATTATTCTCTAACTCCGGATAATGTGGTTTCAATAAATCCAGCGAACCTTCCTTTACCGACATTGCAATCGGAAAAGGAAAGGCTTTAAATGAAGATCGCTCAATTGGAACAAAATCATCTGAAACAATATTGTACCCTTTGGTTTGCAACAAAGCTGCAATTGTTGACTTTCCACTGCCGGGAGCTGCTGAAAAAAGAATAGTTTTCCGTCCATCAGAAATTGCCGAAGCATGCACTGTCATTAGCCAATCTGCTTCTGATTTATTGTGTAATACATTAATTAATTCGATAAAAATTCTACCCTTGGTTAAAGGGCTTTCATTTTTATCCCAACTTCCAATTATTTTTTTATCTAATCGAAAATATACCCTTTTGTTGTAAGTAAATAATTCAAAATATGATTTGACTGTAAAATCTTCCGTGGTTTCCAAATGTTTAATCAGGGGATGAATATAATTCTCCAGCCATGGAAATTCAAATGAAAATTCAATTACTTTATTCCGCATGTCATAGCAATGTCTTGAATAAATTGGATAATCACGCATATTGAATTCTTCAGAAGATTCCTCAACGTATTTTTCAGGTTCAGTTGCCTGATTCATTTCATTGATTCTTTGTCTTATTTCTACAACGAATTTTAAGCTTTCATCAAAGCTTAATCCATATCGGTCAGAAAATTCTTTTGCAATTGTTTCTGTTTTACAGCGTTTGACGATTTTCCTGAAGACATTCCAGGCCGGTTCCTCCAATGAAAAATATAAGTTGCTGTTTTGAAACCAAATCAGGTATGAATTTCCAATTTTCTTTTTAACGAATTTTATGTTCATCACGAATTAACATTATATGATTAAGTTTCAAAAATGTTTGCTAAAATAAAAACTATCTGCAAATTAACATGTCTTCAATCCATAATAAATCAAATGTTGAAGGCAAAGAAAATATACGATTTGAAATATGTATAATCAACTTTATTCCAGAAAACATCAACCTTGGAATACTAAAAAATGCATGGTTTGGAATTGTACAGGAGAGTCAATTTTGATTTAAACAGCGGAGAGAGAGGGATTCGAACCCTCGGTCCGCCGCCTGGCGGACAACGGTTTTCGAGACCGCCCCGATCGACCGCTCTGGCATCTCTCCGTTTTGCTTCAAAATTACAAAAATTTCTATTTGTCATTTAACTCTTCAAATTTTCTATTTCTTCAAAGCCCAAAATCCAGGGTTTAAAAAAACCAAATTCACCAAATTTTTTTTCATTAGCTTTGGCGGCTTAAATTTTAATATATGAAACTGTTTTCTTTAGTTACTGGATTGATTCTAATCATTTTTTTTGCAGGATGTAGCGGACCAAAAATAACTACTTCACCTTTAAATTCGAATAAAACAATTGCTGAAAACGAAATGGCTGCAGGTAATTATGCACAGGCGGTTAATTCCTGGAAACTATATTTCAGCCAGACTCCGCTTGAACAAACCACAGGAGATGAATTTGCGCAGGCTGCTCAAACTGCTTTTAAATCGGGCGATCAAACACAGTCTGTAAGTTGGTTCGATCAGGCACGTTATAAAAATTTCTCCAATGCCGAAATGTATTTAACACTTGCCAAAATCTACAATTCTCAGCAGAATATCTCGAAAGAACTGAGCGCTTTGGAATATTATAAATCCAATTTTTCCGATAACCTTAATGAGGTAAATAAGCGTTTGTTTGAAATCTATTCCGAGATTAAAATATATGACAAAGCGCTTGTATCATGGGCAGAAATGGATGAAAACTCAAAAAATGAAATTTCGAATCTGAAAACGTATTTCAAGATTAATAAATCTCTGGAAAATACAGCAGTTTGTGATTCCCTTTCATTGGCTATATTGGACAAAGAGCCTGCAAATATTGATGCTTTGGAATGGAATGGCAATAAATATTACTGGCTTGGCGAAAACCGTTATCAGCTTGAAATGGAAAAATACAATAAGAATAAAACCAACAAACAATATAAAATCCTTTTAACCGAACTTGATTTGGCGACTGCAGATTTTAAAAAGGCACTTCCATTTTTTGAAAAACTTTGGAAAATTGAACCGGGAGAAAAATATGCAAGTTATCTGGCCAATATTTATGCCCGTTTTGGCGATGAGTCGAAGGTGGATTTTTATAAGAAATATATAAAATAGCCGGGAAAGAAGGCAGTCGGAAGTTGGCGGCCGGAAATAAAAATTCTATTTCGATTGAAAAACATTCAAATACGAAATGCTTTGAATGTTGTATCCACAAGCAAATACTTTAAATTTTTCATTTGCGTAATCAATTCCCGCACCTGCCTTAAAACTACAATCGTTTGTGCAGTTAAAAGTTTTGGTGGCAACTTTTTTTAGCGAAAAAATATCATTTGATACCTCTGTAACTGTGTATAAATCAGCAATATTTTCTGCGTTTTTTGTTTGTCCCAACCCAATTAAATACAATTTTTCATCAATATTAAACAGGTTTATATTTTGATAGGAATGCCATTCATTATTAATACAATCTTTTTTCGAAATACTTTCAGTATCAATCGAACTAATTTTTTTGAATGTTGAATTGTTTATCTTCTCAAAATCAACTGAATAAAAATCAAGGTTTTTTGAATCCCAATCGCCAACAACTATCAGAGTTTTGTTTTTGTATTTTGTAATTCCAACACAACCTGCTGTACTTCTTAACGGTTCGCCGTTTCTTTCTGAAATTGCAATTGTTTTTGTCAAAGGATTTTCCGGTTCAGAAATGTCATAAATACAAACTTTTGATTTGTTTTTTGCTGAATTATCCTCTATCCCAACTGCCAGATAATTTTGAAAAATCTGAAATCCTCCGGCATGTTTAAATGGTTTTTCCATCAATTTATTGATGGAAATCACTTTATTTTCATTACCCAATTTTACCACTGAACAGTAAGAATATGAGTCAGAACTTCCGGTCATGAAAACATACTTTCCATTTTCATTTTCAAACCCCTGAATTCCCTGCAGATGTCCGTCAGTATTATTTACTTCAAATTCGTTTGAAAAATTAAGGGTTTCAGGGGTTGTTTCAATACTATTAAATTCAGAAATTATATCAGAATTTCCTGTTTCAGAATAATTTGAAAAAATGCTTGTTAAAATGAGTGTGAAAAGGAAAAGTACACTGTTTAAGGTCATGTCGATCTGATTCAGTTTTTATTTATTTCTGTTCCATCCGAAAATTTTGCAAACCTTCCTGTTTTATTTCCGTGAACCATATCAGATCGTTGCCAGGGCCAGCCACCAAACTGGGTTTTACGGTAATCGGCAAATGCTTCCTTAATTTCAGCCATATTATTCATCACAAATGGACCATATTGTTCAACCGGTTCGTTGATTGGTTTCCCTTGCAACAGCAGCAATCTGGCAGGTTTGTTGCCATTTTTTATACTGATTTCCATGCCAGCATTCAACTCTAAAACCTGGTTAACAGCAATTAAGTTGGATTCAGCCTCAATGTTTTCTCCTTCAAAAAAGTATAGCAAACGGTTTACTTTTCCAGTAGTTGCCGGTATTTCCCAAGTTGCATTTTCTTCCAATTTAATTTGCCAGATATTTACCTCGTTTTCAGGATTTGCAGCCCATGAATCGGGAGCCGGATCGGGAGCTGAATAATTTTTGTATTTACCGGCTGCAAGTTCAATTTCAATATTTTTCTGATTGATGTCTTTTAATTTGATTTTTGGGATTGAATCTTCCCAAAGCATTTTGAATGCAGGTTTCACAAACTTGCTATTTGCGGGTAAGTTCAGCCAAATCTGAAATAATTCTGTTGTATTTTTTTCATTTTCTTTTAATAAAGGAAACATCTCAGAGTGCTGCAAACCACTTCCTGCGGTCATCCACTGAACGTCACCGTTTCCATAACGTCCGGCAGCCCCGTTCGAATCGGCATGATCAATAATTCCCTGTAAAACAAAAGTTATTGTTTCAAAACCACGGTGCGGGTGAGCCGGAAATCCCGGAACTGTTTCGCCATGATACATTCGCCAGCCGTCTTTAATTACAAAATCGTTTCCAATATTCCTTCCTGCAAGTGAGGTTTTTGGACCAAGTTTTCCGTTTCCTTCAGGGTAAAAATCGAGATGATGAACACAAAATAGAAACGGATCCTGTGTTTCCCATGGAAATCCTAACTTTTTAATTTTGAGAATTGCTGAAGGTTTCATTCTTAACCTTGATTAATTTCTTTCAAAGTTTTTTCAATGCGTCCAATGTAATTGTCTATTTGTTCGGTCTCTTCAAAACCAACAATCATCATGTCAACGCAACCTAAGCCAAGCACAAAACGCAACGAATCGTCAATCTTCTTACTGTCATTTCGCAAATTTCCATCGCCAACAAGTTTCATGCCGATTACACCTTTGCCCGCTTTGTGCAATTGTTGAATTAATTCCACAACATCCTTTGGATCAGGTTTATCCATTGCCATTCCATATGGATTTATCCGGGCATGAAGTACGTCAACCCATGGACTTTTTATTGCATCTTTCATCGCATCCGACGAATGTACCGAAACGCCATGGGCACGAATAATTCCTTTTGCTTTTAAGTCTTCCAGAATATCCATTTGCTTTTTCTGGGTTTCTGTCCAGTTTTCGTCAACCATACAGTGAATTTGCACAAGGTCGATGTAATCGGTTTTTAATTCTTTTCTGAACCGATCTACTACAATATTGGCATCAGGTCGCTCCGGCTCAGGTATTCCACCGCCTCGCACCCATATTTTTGAAGTTAATGTATAATCACTCCTGTTTTTCTTTGCCAAAGCTTCGGCAACAATACCGTGTGTTCCATAACTGTCAGCGCAGTCAAAATTCCGAATTCCCCTGTCGTAGGCATGTTGCAGGAGTGCCAGACTTTTTTGTTTATCCTGTTTTGTCAGAAACGAAGTTCTGTTTCCTGCATGCACACCGGTTCCAATTCCAAGCAGCGATGTTTTTACTGCTGATTTTCCAAGTTGAATTTCCTGTGTTGGATTATTTGATGAAAAACGTCCGGGACTGGCAGCAAAAAGTGGATTTGAAAATAAAACATGGGCTGTGCCTAATCCTAATGCAGTTACAAATTTTCGACGGTTCATATTTATTTTTTCCATAACTATAATTTTTATTGTGAATTTTTATCAATTACTATTTTTCTTGTTTGACTAAAATCTTTTCCTTCAACTTTTAACAGATAAATTCCTTTTTTTAATCCGGAAACATTCAGTATTAATTTATTAAACTGTTTTTGAGTAAATAAGTTTAATTTCTGTCCCAATATATCATATAATGATACCTTAAACTGTTTTTCTGTATTCAATTCGATATAAAGAATTTCAGAGGCCGGATTGGGGTAAATTTTTAACCTCAATTCCTTAAGATTTCCGGCAAATACTGTATTTCCGCAAAGTCCTGTGGTTATTAAACCCAAGGCATTAAACTTATTGTGAATTGTTGAAAGCAGCGAATATTCATTGTATTTATCCTGACCAATTTCCCAAATCATAATTCCATCAACACTTTCTGCTGCCAGTTCAACTTTCTTCTCAATTGTGGGTCGCCCATTGTAATAGGCTTCACCAACCTGATCCAAATCGGCATTTAAAATGTTTTTATTTACCATTTCTGAATAAGAAAATTCAGTCACGTTTCCCGGATCTTCGAAATTATATCCATAAAAAGGTACACCCAATACCAATTTATTTGAAGCTACGCCCTGATTTTTCCAATAAGTGACTGCCTGTTTGGCAAAATCAAAAGAGCTGTGTTGACCGGGATTATTCGGCGACCAGGGTCCTGTTTTGTCGTAAGCCATTATATTTATGAAATCAAAAACTTCCAATGCTTTGTTTGTAATTTTCGAATATCTTGTGGTAGCGGGCAAAGCAGCGGTAAACAGTTTATCATACTTTTTCAACGAGTCGTTTAGTTGAATCACAAAATCGCTGTATCCTGCAGTAACTGCATCCCATTCGAGATCAAAATCAACACCGTCAAGTTGATGTAATTCAACAAAATCAAGGATTTCTGATATCATAACCGGACGATTGGCTGGTATGTCGATAAAGTTGGCCCATGTTTGCATTTGCACAGGGCTTAATACTCCGCCGCCCAGCGAAATTGAAACAATTATTTCAGGATTATCTTCTTTAGCCTTGTTTTTTATGGATGTAAAACTACTGATTTTTAAGCTTCCATTCGAATCGGGATTTGCAAAACAAATGTTTAAATGGGTTAACTTGCAGAATTCTATTGAGTTGTAATTTGTAAACCGGTAGGAGGGAAGATATCCAACAACTTTTTTTGTTTGTGCTGAACCGGTCAAATAAATACAAAATAAAACCCAGAAAAATAAAAATTTAGGCATAGCATATTATTAATTCGAATTCGAATTAAATATAAATAAAACTGTTATCATTTATTTGACTTACAGTAAAACAGTAATAATTTATAAAGGCTAAGAGTTTTGTATTTTCTGTTTTCTACCAATAGAAAAATACAGAATTGCGCCGATAATCCAGGATAATAAAACCACAAGCACCCAAATAATTTTGTTGTTATGGGTGAATTCGTTTCTGAGAATATCAACTAATGCCATGATTGGAACGATTAATAAAACCGGGATAACTAATAGAATTACAATAATTTCCTGTGGGCCAATAAAACTTAAAAGTGTCATATTTTTTGTTTTTTTAGTGAATTGATTGAATCAAATTTAGGTCAAATCATAATCATTTTACTAAAACTCTTTCGATTTTTTTTGATCTCATGTTCAGAAATAGTTTAACATGGAATATTCTGTCTGCATGAAAACGATCGGAATTAATTTTTAACTTGATTTTAGTTTCAATTGCGCCAAAAAATCATGGTGTTCGCCCTTTTCAAGTAACTTACAATCAAATCCACACTTTCCGGCTATTTTTTTTAAATTCTGAAAATCGACAAACAACCATTTAAATTTCGAAACTGAATTTTTGTATTTCACTTCATATTCCATTTCTCCATAGTAGGATTCGTTTGCCAAATCAATCCAAAGAGAACCGTCTTCTTCTTCGAAAAGATATTTTATATCGCTTGAATCAATCAAAATCTGCCCATTTTCGGAAAGCAGGTTTTTAAGATGAATAAAAAGTTTCTTTAATCCGGCCAGTGATTCACCAATTCCGGCGCCATTCATCAAAAGTAAAAGAGTGTCAAATTTGGTTTCTGAATATTCGTAAATATCAGCACAGACAACTTTGTGAATTTCTCTCTTTCTCAATACTTCACAAGCTTTTTCCGATTTCTCAAGTGCTGTGATATCAAAACCTTTTCCCTGTAAAATTACTGAATGGCAACCGGCAGCAGCGCCAATGTCAAGAATTCTACCTTTACAATATTGCAAAGCGGTGCGTTCAATTACCGGCATTTCCTTCAATGTCCTGAACAACCAGGAAACCGGAATTATTTCATCCTCTGTATAGTTGCTGTTTACAATCAAATCGGGTGCTTTCCCTTTTTCAAAATAATCCTGAATAGCTTCTCCAAATGGGTCGTTCATGCTTTTAATTTTGTGCGAAGTTAAAACTTATTTTTTCCTATTTTTGGCCTCATTAAAACCGAAAATCAAATGAAATTAATTCATTACTGCTTTCTTGCCCTCATTTTTGCACCAGTTTTTTCTGTCACTCAACAAAAAACTGAAATTTCAGATTGGCGTGGTCCAAACCGCGATGGCATTTTTACCGAAAAAAACCTGTTAAAACAATGGCCGGAAAACGGACCCGAATTACTTTGGTCATTTGAGAGATTGGGTTTTGGTCACAGCAGTGTGGCAGTGGCGAACGCAAAAGTTTATGTTACCGGCGTAAAAGATACAATCGTTTCAGCTGGAACACTTTATACCTTCGATTTAAACGGAAAACTACTTTGGCAAAAGGAATATGGCAAAGATTTTAGCCTGAATTTTCACGGAACGCGCTCAACTCCAGTAGTTGTTGACGATTTAATTTATATCGAAAGCGGAATGGGCGCCATTTATTGTTTAAATGCCGAAACCGGTAACAAGATTTGGTCGGTTGATTTTATAAATGATTTGGGTGTCGATTCAGTAATTCAATTTGGTTATGCTGAATCTGTTTTAATTGATGGCGATAAATTGATTTGTGTTCCGGGAGGTAAAGAAAATAATGTGGTGGCACTTAATCGTTTTACGGGTAAGAAAATTTGGAATTCAAAAGGTTTTGAAGAACCTGCAACCTACAATTCTCCAATTCTTATTGATAGAAACGGGCAGCGTTTGGTAGTTGCCATGTCAGCGGGTTCGATTATGGGAATTGACGCCAACACAGGGGAAATGTACTGGAGAGTTGAGCAAACCCAGCAAAATAAAATTCATGCCAACACGCCACTTTATTTCGATGGAAAATTGGTGGTTTCAAGTGCCGGACGCGAGAATACTTCTGGATTGGTACAAGTGCAACTCTCAGAAAACGGGAAAAGTGCAGAAGTAATTTGGCGGAATAAAAAATTTATCAATTTGATGGGTGGATTGGTGCGAATTGATACCTGTATTTATGGTTCCGCTTATTTAAAAAACGACTGGCAGGTTATCAACTGGAACACGGGAGAAATGATCGATCAGAATAAAGATTTGGGTGGAGGTTCAATAATTTATGCTGATGGAATGTTTTATTGTTATGCCGAAAACGATGGGGAAGTGGCACTTGCAAAGGCTTCTCCGGCAAATTTTGAGGTTGTCAGCCGGTTTAAAGTTCCGCTGGGAACTGACCAACACTGGGCGCGATTGGTGATAGGTGATGGAAAATTATTTGTGAGACACGGTGATGCTTTGATGGTGTATAAAGTGGGAGAGTAGTTAAAACCTAAATATTAGCCCCTAAAACAACCATGTTCATCCTCTTCCACAATGTCAATAAAAGATTGAATATTGCGCACAGATGGATTTGGCTGATAAAGTTCCCATTTTCCATTGGCTCTCATCCAGTATATTTTCCAGATTTTTTGGGACTTTACAAATTTTGCCTTGACAAATGGACTCTCGTGTTTTTTTGATTCATCATTCCATTGAGGGAAAATTTCGAAAATTATCACTTCGTTGTTTTTAAAGGAATAACCGATATCAACTTGGTTACGTATTTCAACAGGCGGACGTATTGATTCAATATAATTTTCAATAATTTTCTCGTCAAAAATTATGGTTTCCATTGCTAAGGAAATTAGATATTTATTTCACCCTCCAGAAAAGTTACTGCTTTTCCACCAATTTCAACCCGTTCTCCTAAATTTTTGCAATGCAAAACTCCGCCACGCGCAGAGATTTGTTTTGCAGACATTTCTATTTTATCCAGTTCTTTTGACCAATATGGAATCAGCATTGTATGCGCCGAACCTGTAACCGGGTCTTCGTTTACACCCACTGCAGGAGCAAAAAAGCGCGATACAAAATCGTACTTTTCTGATTTCGAAGTACAAATTACGCCTCTTGTTTTAGCTTTTACCAACTGCTGATAATCGGGTTTTAACTGTGAAACCGCATTTTCATTTTCAAAAACAAGCATATAATCATCCCGACCTTTAAAACAGGCAAGCGGCAGAATATGAAAAGCTTTTGCAACTTCTGCCGGTATTTCAATTTTAGATAATGTTGAGGCAGGAAAATCGAGAACTATCATGCTTTTCTCTTTTTTAACTTTCAGTATTCCACTGTGTGATTTAAAATGAATTTCCTTTTCAGAATAATTTAAATGATCAAACAATACGTGTGCCGATGCTAAAGTTGCATGTCCGCAAAGATTTACTTCAGCCAGAGGTGTAAACCAGCGGATATGAAACCCGTTTTCAATGGGAACAAAAAATGCAGTTTCAGAAAGGTTGTTTTCAGAGGCAATTTTTTGCATGATTTCATCTTGTAACCAGTTTTCCAAAGGAACTACAGCTGCCGGATTTCCTTCAAAAACCTTTTCGGCAAAAGCATCAATCTGGTAAATAGAAAGTTTCATATTAAGTTTATTTTGAAAGTATAAAACTATTATTATCAGTCCATAACCAGTTAAAATAAATCTGAATGTGTGCCGGTACGCACTAACTCGATAGTATTATTTTGTTCGTTTTGTCTCCAGATTAAAAGCCAGTCGGTTTTTATATGACATTCCCAGCAATCTGAGTAATTTCCTGATAGTTTATGGGCTTTTAAATTGATAGGTAGTTTTACCCCTGATTCCAGTAATTCAAAAACTTTTTGTATTCGAATAACATTATATCCTCTTTTTTGGATGGTTTTAAAATCGTACTTAAACTGATTACTAAACGAAAGGGTATATTTCATGAGTTGAGAAGCTCCATTAAATCATCAACATTTTTTGCTTTTGTCAATTTTCCTTCTCTTGATTCCTGAATAGCTTTTTTTGTTATATCGTTGGGTTCATTTTTTATTTTAACAAAATTTTCTCCAGAAAAACTTTTCAGAAATTCCAGTAGTTTCTTCCCTTTTACTGTTTTCTCATTTATTATTACTGTAGTCATTTCCTTATTGTTTGAAACAAAGTTATGATTTTCTTCTAAAACTTCACCGTCAACTTTAAATTTATCCTTCTGCCGGTTAGGTAATTGGGTACACCAAACTGGTCGCCCTGCAGGCTTGAAACCCAGAAATAGGAAATTGTATTGTTGAGATTTAGCAGATTGAAAACTTCAAGACTGAGCCACATATCAGAGAAATGACGCAGAACTGCGCGATCAACAGGTTTTGCCTCACTGATAAAAACCTTTGAAAATCCGAGGTCGATGCGGCGGTATGACGGCATTCTGTAAACACTCTGGTAGCGTTCGCCATTGGGTGGACCGGTGGGCAGGCCTGCTCCATAAAAGCCCGAAAGTTGCATTTTATAAGTTGGGTTCCCGGGCAGGTAATCCTGAAAAAACAGGCTGAAATTCACCCATTGGTCTGAAGGGCGCGGTATGTAACTATACCCATCCATAAAAATGTCTTCTTTGGTTTGCATAAATGACAAGCTGGCCCACGATTGCACCCCGCTAACAAACTCTCCATTTATTTTCATATCCACACCAGCGGCGTATCCAACTGATTCATGTTCGGGCAGATACTTGATCCGTACATTATCTACTTCATACGGAATTAACCTGTTCATGTATTTGTAATAGGCTTCAGAAGTAAACCGAAACGGACGATCCCAGGCAGTGAAAATCAGATCAGAACCCGCAACAACCTGGTAGGAGCGTTGTGCACGCGTATTGTAATTAATTGTGCCATCAGTAAAAAGCAATTCTTTGAAGAATGGCGATTGATAATACATTCCTCCCGAAAGCCGGAATGATATTTTATTTTTCCAATCGGGGTAAAAGTTTATTGTACCCCGCGGACTGATAAGAAATTCATTGTTGAAATCCCAGTAATTAAAACGAACACCGGCATTTACATACAAATCGCCCCTGCTGATTGGTACACTCCACGTATCCTGTATAAAACCTGTAAAACGATTTGAGTTAATCGAATTTTTACTGTTGAGTGTATAATACAGTTTAACTTCAGAATCGGAATAAGGTATTGAATAGCCTGTAGAATCCCGGAAAATCCATTCGTTAATTTTATTTTCAATTGCTTCATGCTGGAATTTCACACCCCAGTTTATCAAATGGTTTTCGGAATTAAATGCGCCACGGTGTGTGAAATTATATACAGTTGAATTTAGATAATTGCGTGCATGATTGATAAACGAACCTACACCAAGATTTAAAACACTGTCGCCATATTCCTCCGACGACATATCTCTTTCGAGCTGGTTCAAATAATAATCACCAAGAATATCATAGGTAACATTTTCTTCAGCATAATATGCCGAAGCAATAAATTTCAGATTTAATGCATTGTTTGGGTGGTAGTTGGCTGAAAAAGCCCCCAGGTATGTTTGGAAATCATCAACTTCCTGCCCGTCGAAATAAATGGTAGTATTTAGCGGTGCATCCCAGGTTCCAAAAGTGGTACGACGAGTTTCAGGTTTAAAATTGTACTGGTTTTGTGCAATATTACCCAAAAATGAAATGTCGAATTTGTCATTTACTGAATAGGTAATATAAGTCTGAAAATCAAGAAACTCGGGGTTATACTCTCCCTGTTCATCCAAACTTCCCAATAAATATTTGCTGGTTTTGTACCTGATTCCTGAAATGTGCGCCAGTTTTCCATTCAAAGCCGCGTCTTCGAAATGGGCGGTTGCACCCAGTAAACTTGCTGTAGCAGAGCCATGTAATTCGCTGGGTTTGCGATATTTTATATCGAGCACCGATGACATTTTATCGTCGTATTTTGCATCGAAACCTCCGGCAGAAAATTCTATAGTTGAAACCATATCGCTGTTAATAATACTCATTCCTTCCTGTTGTCCTGATCTAACCAGCATTGGGCGATATACTTCAATATCGTTGATATAAACCATGTTTTCATCGAAATTTCCACCTCGCACTGTGTATTGTGAGCTAAGTTCGTTGTTTGATGAAACTCCCGGAAGTGTTTTAATTAACGATTCAACAGCACCCGTTGACGAACCTGCAATCTGGTCGAGCATTTTCGGATCGATGCGGGTAACATTTCCGCCTTCCCTGCGATTTTGTGAAATGGTAACTTCCGCCAATTTCAAATTCGATTCGGGCATTGTGATTTTAAGTGTGATATTTTCCTCAGAATTGGCAAAAATAGAGTCCCTAACTGTTGAATAGCCCAATGAAGAGAAAACAATAACAACATTTTTTTGTGCCGGAACCCGTAACAGAAATGTACCATCACGTTTAGAACTGGTTCCCAAAGCATAATCTTTTAAGGCGATATTAACCATGTCCAGAGGTTTCCCATTTTGGTCGGTAATTACACCTTTTAACGTGGCATTGTTGCTCTGTGCCGAACCTGCAAGGGCAAAAACAATTAAAAATGTGGTTATAAGTAAAGCTATTTTCATAGATGGCGCAAATCTAACAAACGAGTTTTATAATCAACTTTATATTGATAAATAAATTGTGCTGGGTTAATTTTTTCTGAAAACTTTCGGGACACGGACTTTCACAAGTCCGTGATTTCTATTTCATTTTCTTCGACTTGTGAAAATCGAAGTCCTGTTATCCCATCACAACTTTCACTTCGCAATCTTTTTTGGTCTGAACAGGAATTTTATTTCCATCGATTTTAATTCCATCAACCCACAACTCCTTTACTCCTTTAGAAATATGATTTGGATTTTGGATTTCAATTTGATAAGTTGTTCCCCTGAATTTCCGGGTAATTTTAAATCCATTCCAGGCTTTTGGAATACATGGATTTACAATCAAACCGTCATAAGTTGGTTGTATTCCCAGAATGTATTGAGAGATTGCATAAAAGTTCCAGGCTGCAGTTCCGGTTAACCACGAGTTTTTTGCTTCTCCCGGTTTAAATGCATCTTTTCCGGCAATCATTTGCGAATAAACATAGGGTTCAGTTTTGTGCAATTCACTGATTTCTTCAAGGTACGATGGACAAATTTTTTTGTAATATTCCCAGGCCATTTCACCTCGTCCAATTTCAGTTTCGGCAATCATAATCCAGGGATTATTGTGACAGAAAATCCCCGCATTTTCCTTGTATCCGGCCGGATAACTGGATATTTCACCATATTCAATATAATATTTTGTAAAAGCTGGATTATTTAAAACGATGCCATGTTCGCAATCGAGGTGCTTTTTAACCGAATTCATGGCTTTTTCAACCATTCCTTCTTCTTTGCCAATTCCAGCCATTCCGCACCAACCGTTTGATTCAATGAAAATTTTCCCTTCTTCGTTTTCTTTCGAACCTATTTTTTTGCCATAATAATCATAAGCACGGATAAACCATTCTCCATCCCAGCCATGCTTTTTAATTGCTTCAACCATTTCATCAACATGTTTTTGGGCACGGTTTGCTTCCTCATTTTTACCAAGTACCCGGCATAATTCAATATAATCTCTACCGTAAACAACAAATAACCCGGCAATCATCAGCGATTCAGCTTTTGAACCTTCAGTTTTGTTTTCAGTTGTCTGGAAAGATTCGTTGGGGTCGTTTGAAAAACAGTTGAGGTTTAAACAGTCATTCCAATCAGCACGGCCAATCAAAGGCAAATTATTCGGTCCTAAATTATTGATTACGTGATCAAAAGAAACAGTTAAATGATCAAACAAAGAACGGGCAACACTAATGTCGTTATCGAAGGGCACCATTTCGTTAAGAATATCAAAATCCCCGGATTCCTTAATATAGCTGACAGTTCCGGCAATTAACCACAGCGGGTCGTCGTTAAAACCACCGCCAATATCATTGTTCCCTTGTTTTGTAAGTGGTTGGTACTGGTGATAGCAACCACCATCGGGAAACTGTGTTGATGCAATATCGATAATCCTTTCCCTGGCTCGTTCCGGTATTTGATGCACGAAACCAAGTAAATCCTGGTTCGAATCGCGGAATCCCATTCCTCGTCCAATTCCACTTTCGAAAAAAGAAGCCGAACGCGAGAAATTAAATGTAATCATACATTGATATTGGTTCCAGATATTTACCATTCTGTCCAGTTTTTCATCGCCTGAATCAAGCACGTAAATACTTAGTAAATCATCCCAGTATTCTTTTAATTCAACCCAGGCTGCATCAACTTTTTTAACGTTATTAAACTTAAAAATGATCTCTTTTGCTTTGGTTTTATTGATGACTCCTTTTGATTCCCATTTTTCATCTTCCTTGTTTTCAATATACCCAAGAACAAAAATGAAATCCTTTGATTCTCCGGGTTTTAGTTCGATTTCGATGTAATGAGATGCAATTGGCGACCAACCATGTGCTTCTGTCATTCCTGGTTTTCCTTCAGCTACAACCTGCGGTTCATCAAATCCGTTATACAAACCAAAAAACGACTCACGGTCAGTATCATAACCCTGAATCGGCACATTTACAGAGTAATATGCATAATGATCACGGCGCTCTTTATATTCTGTTTTATGGTAAATTACTGAATCTTCAATTTCAACTTCGCCTGTTGAGAAATTGCGTTGAAAGTTTTCCATGTCGGAAGCGGCATTCCAAAGTGCCCATTCTACAAACGAAAAAAGTTTTATAGTTTTTGTTTCTTTCGAATGATTTGTCAACGTTAGTTTCTGAATTTCCGCATGTGTTTTCAAAGGCACGAAATAAAGTACTTCGGCACTGAGGCCGTCTTTTTCACCTTTAATTTTTGTGTAATTCATACCGTGCCGGCATTCGTAACTGTCAAGCGGAGTTTTTACCGGTTTCCATCCCGGTGACCATGTTGATTCACCATCTTTTATATAGAAGTATTTGCCGCCACTGTCCATGGGTACATTGTTGTAACGGTAACGTGTGAGACGTCGGAATTTGGCATCTTTATTAAAAGAATAGCCACCGGCAGTATTCGAAATAAGAGAAAAGAAGTCTTCATTTCCAAGATAGTTAATCCATGGCCAGGGTGTTTTCGGGTTGGTAATTACATATTCCCTGTTATCGTCGTCGAAGTATCCGAATTTCATAATATTGGTTTTGAAAAATTAAGTCAACAAAAGTAATCTTTGGTTTAATTTCAACCAGAAAAACTTTTGTAATTTGTGGTTTTATTTGATTATAAAAGTTTGTAGTTCTTAACTCTCCCCCTCCGGGGGAGTTGGAGGGGGCTTTTTTATTTTGTAATCCCAGGCCAGTCATCAGTTCTGAATGGGTTTGCAGGCAAACCTTCAACATTGTACAAATTCACATCATCCGGATTATTTGCCCAGCCGTACCGAACTGATTTTGGATCTTTAATTTCCTCAGAAAAAACAACTACAGTTTGACTGTCAACTATTTCAGCTTTTGCCCATTTGAATTTTTTATCGGCACCGGCAATAGTAAAACCTTTTAAATAGCCGTATTTGTCTTTTGCTTTTAATCCCGAACCTGTTTCTGAAAAAGTAATAAATGCCTTTCCATCTTTAAATTCCACTGATTTGTACATTGGCCCCGAATAAACTATGTCTTTGTTGTATGCAACTTTCAATGCGTTTAATGCCAGTCGTTTGCCAACATCCTGTTTGTTCTTTGGATGAATGTCCAGAGCTTCACCAATATCAATTGTCAATGCCATTCCTGTGTTTGGCAACGAAAGTGTTTTGGTTTGAGCTTCGCGTAATTCAGCCCAGTCACTTTCGCCGGGAGTTTCAGCAGGCGGATTAAAATTGGCCAATGAAACAAAAAGGAATGGGAAATCTCCCTGATTCCAATGAGTGCGCCAGTCGGTAATCATTTCAGGAAAAATACGCTGGTATTGTTTGGCTCGTCCGGCATTTGATTCGCCCTGATACCAAATTGCACCCTTTATTCCATATGGAAGAATTGGGTTTATCATACCATTGAACAACAAAGTTGGGTAGGAGTTTGGACCAATGTTTACTGCACCAACAGTTGCTTTTGAAATTTTGAACTTCCAGTCACCCGAAATGTCAACCTTTTCGTTTCCAATTGCAAGGAACTGATCTTTTGGATCGCCCCAAATTCCGCCATTTCCACCGGTGTCGTTCACTCGGACAACAATCATATTTTTTCCGGGGTTCAGGTATTTTTTATCAATGGTATAAACTCTTTCTTTATCATATGTCTCAGTTTTTCCAATTTCAATCCCGTTCATGAAAGTAATATCTGAATCGTCAACTTTTCCCAAATGCAATGTTGCATCTGCATTCGATTGCTGTTCGGTTAACCGAATTTCCTTACGGTACCAGCCAATTCCATCGATATCCATGTATCCCTGCGGTTCCCAGTAATTAGGAGCTTTTATAGTTTTCCAGTTACCATCATTAAAATTAACTGCTGACCAAACCGGATTGCCATTTTCCATTCCCAAATCTTTTTCAGGAATTTCTCCTCCGAGCATTTTTTTAATTTGAGCCATTTTTTCCTCTTTGTATTTGCTCATATCCATTTGTTGTAATTCAGCGAGATCTCCTTTTAAATCAGGGTCTTTCGAAATGGTTTCGGCACTCGACCAGGTTTCTGCAACAGTTCCGCCCCATGAAGTATGAATCAAACCAATCGGAACATTCAGTTCTTTGAAAATATCGCGCCCAAAGAAATATCCAACTGCTGAAAAACTACCAACAGTTTCAGGTGAACATTCAACCCACTCACCCGATGTAATATCTTCATTCGGGAATTGAGCCACAGTTTTGGGAACCGTGAATAACCGGATTTTTGGAAAATTGGCCGCGGCAATTTCACTTTCGCCATTTACTGAATTTGCAACCTGCCATTCCATGTTCGATTGACCGGAGCAAACCCAAACTTCGCCAATTAAAATATTGTCGAAAACAACAGTATTTTTTCCTTTTACTGTTAATTTAAATGGACCGCCATATTCCTGCGCCGGAAGTTTGATTGACCACTTTCCATTTTTGTCAGTTATGGTCCGAACAGATTGGTTGTTGAAATTTACAGTAATTTGTTCGCCCTTGTTTGCCCAGCCCCACACAGGAATTTCGATGCCTTTTTGTAGAACCATGTTTGAACTGAAAATCCGCGGAAGTTTTACTTCGGCATTTGTTGAAATGAAGGAAAATAAGAAAATTCCAGTAAGAATTAAGATGGTTTTTAATGTTTTCATTGAATTATAGTTTAATTGGTTTAATAATTATGTGTTGAAAAAACAAAAAATCAATTCTATAAAATCAGAATTTTTTTTGCCTGAACCGACTTGTCAGAACTTACCTTTACAAAATAGAAACCTGGTTTTATATTACCTGTAATGATTTCGGTTTCAGGTTTTAATAATTTAGTTTGATAAAGTAATTTACCATCGGGCGATAAAATTTCCAGTTTTTGCAATTTCATTTCTGAAAAATTAGAAAGAAAAACTTTAAACACGCCGTTTGCCGGGTTTGGATACACAGAAAACGAATCTTTATTTGAATCAATTTCCTGATCACCATTTGAAGTTACTTCCTCAATCTGAGTTAAACTAATATTATCGATAGAGAATTTTCCAAGAAATCTTCCAATACCAAAATACAGCCTTACATTTTCATCATTTACAAGCATATTCAGGGTAAGTTCATATTTTTTTCTTGTGGAAGTAATGCCAATATTTTTCACGATATGTGCACCCCAGTCGGCATAATTTTTCGAAACTGTGATATGCAATTGTTTTTGCTGTTCAGCCCAGGCATCGAAAGTTAATTTGTATTCTGCTTTTTTCAGCGAAAGACCTGACTGCTGGAAACCGAGATGCCAGTCGGTGCCGGTAGTTTTGGTTATATCGATGACAAAAGTGCTGTCAACAATTGAAGGAGTATAACTTAAATTTTGACTGTTTTCAACATAAAACGACCACGGATTAAAGCTTTTATCGAATTCACCGTTCGAGAGAAGTTCATTTTGATTATAAAAAACAGGAGTAACTGTTGTGTTTTTACCGATGATAAACTTGTAAGGATTGGCTCCGCTTAAGTGTGTCCAGGCTCTGAAACTGTATCCTGAATCTGGAATTGCCGTCAATGTAACTTCAGTATTTTCAGGATAAAAATCGAGTTTTGGCGAAACTTCCACTTTGCCGTGAGGAGAAGGTTGAATATCAAGGTTAAAAGGACTTTCAGTATCCTGCAACTGGTAAACTCGAACATAGTCAAT
This sequence comes from Draconibacterium sp., assembly GCA_041739985.1. GTDB lineage: Bacteria > Bacteroidota > Bacteroidia > Bacteroidales > Prolixibacteraceae > Draconibacterium. Next base: position 28,610 of record JBGSMW010000069.1, read on the forward strand.
CAAAAATTTATGTGGGAGTTTTGTATCGTCAACTCCTGCATAACCGCCCCAACTTCCGCCGTAAGCCAGATTCAGTATCAGGTAAAATTCCTTGTCAAAAGGCCATCTGCGATAATCAAAAGTTGATTGTTTACTATATTCATGAAATTTTCGGTCGTTGGCAAACCATTCAATCTTATCGGGAGTCCAAATCATTGTATATTTTATAAACTGATTAAACGGATTGGCAATTAATGTACTTCCGGTTCCGCTTGATTGATGCCCGGTTCCGTCGGTTCCCTCAAAATGGCAAGTATAATGCAGTTTTTGCGGTTCAACACCAATGTATTCCATAATATCGATTTCGCCACTTCGGGGCCAGCTTCCATATTCATTGTATGTTGGCATCATCCAAAGTGCAGGCCATGTTCCTTTGCCTGTGGGTACTTTGGCGCTGATTTCAACTTTTCCATATTTCCAGTCGCCAATTCCTTTCGAAATTATGCTTGCCGATGTATAATCAGCTCCGCTGTACTTTTCTTTGCGAGCTTCAATTATCAATACAGAATCTGCAATTCGCGCATTTTCCATTCGTTTTGAAGTATAATATTGCAATTCAGCGTTTCGGATTTTACCAATTTCATAACCCCATTTTGTGCTGTCAGGCAAACCTGGAGTATTAAATTCATCGCCCCAAACCTGCACATAATTTTGTGCAGACACTGTTAAAGTAATCAGCATCAATATTATAATTTGAATAAATCTATTCATGGTATTTCTAATTTTCAATTTCTAATTTTTCAACAATCTGCTCAATAACTTTTAATTCATTATACTCAGCACAATGCCCTTTCATGGGAGTAAAACTGACTGAAACATCCGACTTTGGATTTTCCGTCGTTTTCAACATTTCATCAAAAGCGCGGGTTGCGGGGTTGAGGTAAAAGTTATCCATGTCTCCGGCCCATATCCAAACCTTCCCCTGTATTTTAGGCCCGAGTGTTTCCCAATTGGTTTCAACATAATGTTTCAGGTCGTGTTTTCGCCAGAATTCTGCAACTTCATGGTCGATTTCTCCGGTTATTGGATCGAACATCGGTTTTGGTAAACCGTCATTTCCTTTTGGGCTGAAAAGCGCTGTAAATGCGCTGAATTGCCCACCGGAAGTAACATAAGTATCTGATCTGCCCAAAACATTTTCAAACTGAATGAAATCTTTTTGCGATAAAATTGGTTCGCCGGAAACCTCACGAACTATTGGACGCAAATAGTCATATTCGTTGTAAAAGGCGTTTTTATCTTTATAAATATTAATTAGCTGGCAGTTTTCGAAATCAACCTGGTCAGGACTGTAAGAAAAACAGCCACCAAAAAAATCGGGATAAAAAAGTTGCAAAGCCAGCGAAACCCAGCCTCCGGTGCTGCAACCTTCAACAAAACGCGATTCCGGAGTTGCTTTTCCGCGGAACACTTTTTCGATAAAGGGAATCAATTCTTTAATTAATGCTGTTCCATATGGTCCGCTGTTTTCAGAATCGAGTTGGTAGCAGTCGCCAAACGGACCTTCGCCGTCAAGGTAAACGTTCAAAATTTCGGGGGCTTCCTCCGAAGTCCACCAATCCATGTTACCTAAAAATCGGTTGGCACGCGTGTAACGCCCACCATATCCGGCAATGTTGTATCTCACTGCATATTTTTGGTTTGGATTTTCGAAATAATTTTTTGGTAAAATAACAGCGGCTTTTAACCGCATTTCTTTTCCCCACCATTTTGAAAGGATTTCGCTTTTGATATCAACCTCTTTTAAAAGTTTATGTTCTGCTAATTTAGTAGGTTGAATTATTTTAGTAAGCTGAAGTTCAAGGTTTTGATTTTCATTTAAATCGATAGAAACTGCTTCACTGTATAAATTTCCGGGGGCATTTATGTTTGATTCATTTGTATCCTGGTCCCACAAAACCTGGATTTTATATTTACCGTTTGGAATTTTGTTCAGCGACAAATCAACCGATTTTACTAAAGGCACTGAATTATCAAATGTAAATGATTTTCCTGCTTCCCAATTTTCAATATTAACAGCAAAGATCATGTTTGATTTGTTGGGCCAGGTATTCATACGGGGTTCGCGGTTATTACTTTCGCTCACAAATAAAAAAATCCTTCCTTTTAGGTGAAAATTATTTGAAATTTCCTTTGAAACCCTTGCGACAACTTTAAGAGAACTTGATTGAGCTTCTGCAGTTAAACTACATAAATTGCAGATTATCAAGAAAAAGTATATGGCTTTTTTCATTTATCTTATTATTTCTTCAAAAATAACAAACATCTGAATAAATTCTCAGCAAATTAACCTGAACTTAAAAAGTTATTATTTCAATTCAAATAGGTATTTCAAAAATTAAAATAATGAAGTTTTATATCTTTGTTCATCTGAAATTATCACATAAAACCATATTGAAATGACATTTAAATACCAAAAACCATTTCCGATTTTAAAAGACGACACAAACTACAAGTTACTTACAAAAGATTTTGTATCAACCATAAAAGTTGATGGTCGTGAAATACTAAAAGTTGAGCCGGAAGGCCTTGAAATTCTTGCAAAACAGGCGTTTACAGATGTTTCATTTTACCTTCGTACAGCCCACCTTGAAAAATTGGTAAAAATTCTCGAAGATCCGGAAGCTACCGATAACGACCGTTTTGTTGCGCATACCATGTTAATGAATCAAGCTGTGTCAGCAGAGGGCGAACTTCCAACTTGTCAGGATACTGGTACGGCGATCGCAATAGGAAAAAAAGGAGAAAATGTTTTTACAGGCGTAAATGATGCCAAACATTTGTCGAAAGGAATTTACGACACATATCATGAAAGGAATTTACGTTATTCACAGGTTGTTCCGCTTACAATGCTTGATGAAAAAAATACTGGAACCAACCTGCCTGCTCAAATTGATATTTATGCTGAAGAAGGTGATAAATACGAATTTCTGTTTATTACAAAAGGTGGCGGTTCGGGTAATAAAACCTATTTATATCAGCAAACCAAATCACTTTTAACTGAAGAAGGGCTTACCAAATTTGTTAAGGATAAAATTATGGATTTGGGGACTTCCGCTTGTCCTCCTTACCATTTGGCGCTTGTTATTGGCGGAACCTCAGCCGAAGCAACCCTGGCAACTGTAAAAAAAGCATCAGCAGGTTATTATGACAATCTGCCAAACGAAGGAAACGAAGGTGGTCAGGCTTTCCGCGATTTGGAATGGGAAGTGAAAGTTGAAAAAATTTGCCATGAAAGTGGAGTTGGCGCCCAGTTTGGCGGAAAATATTTTGTGCACGATGTTCGTGTAATCCGTTTACCACGCCACGCAGCTTCATGTCCGGTTGGATTGGGAGTTAGTTGCAGTGCCGACCGCAATATTAAAGCAAAAATTACAAAAGATGGTATTTTCCTTGAAGAACTGGAGAAAAATCCTGCCCGTTTTTTGCCTTCAAAAGCGCCATCAATTTCACCGGCAGTTGATATTGATTTGGATCGTCCAATGGAAGAAGTGTTAAAAGAATTATCGAAATACCCGACAAAAACCAGGTTAAATCTGAATGGAACTTTAATTGTGGCCCGTGATATCGCACATGCACAAATTAAGCAAATGCTTGATGAAGGCAAACCGATGCCGGAATATTTTAAAAACCACCCGGTTTATTATGCAGGCCCGGCAAAAACACCAAAAGGAATGGCCAGTGGAAGTTTTGGCCCAACTACAGCAGGAAGAATGGATGTGTATGTGGATGAATTTATGAGCCACGGCGGTTCAATGATTATGCTGGCAAAAGGAAACCGTTCGCAACAAGTAACAGATGCTTGTAAAAAATATGGTGGATTTTATTTGGGCTCAATTGGCGGTCCGGCAGCTATACTTGCTAAAAACAGTATTAAATCAGTTGAAATTGTTGATTTTGAAAACCTTGGAATGGAAGCTGTCCGTAAAATTAAAGTTGAAAATTTCCCTGCATTTATTATTGTTGATGATAAAGGGAACGACTTTTTTAAGGAATTATAAAATTAATGAAAGCTGTTTATTACGAACATTTTCAGGGATCCGTTGAAGTAAGGAACATTCCGAATCCTGAGGTTTCCAACGATTCTGTTATTGTAAAGGTTGAAGCAACCGGACTTTGCAGAAGTGACTGGCACGGTTGGATGGGGCATGATGCGGATATTATTTTGCCACATGTTCCGGGACATGAACTTGCCGGAGTAATTAGTGAAATCGGTTCAGAAATTAAAAACTTTAAAATTGGCGATCGTGTAACAGTACCGTTTGTGAGTGGCTGCGGAAATTGTTCTGAGTGCGTTTCAGGCAACCATCAGATTTGCGACTACCAGTTTCAACCTGGTTTTACAGCCTGGGGTTCGTTTGCCGAATATGTTGAAATAAAATATGCCGATATAAATCTTGTTAAACTTCCTGAAGAAATTGATTTTGTTACTGCTGCCGGTTTAGGTTGCAGGTTCATTACTTCGTTTCGTGCAGTTGTCGATCAGGGTAAAGTTACTGCCGGACAATGGGTTGCAGTGCACGGTTGCGGAGGAGTGGGGCTTTCTGCAATTATGATTGCAGCCGCTGCCGGTGCAAATGTTATTGCAGTTGATATCGATGATGAAAAACTTCAGCTTGCCAAAAAGGTTGGAGCTAATGTTATAATCAATGCAAAAAAAGTTGGTTTAGTATCTGAAGAAATAAAAAATATTACTGCTCGCGGAGCACACCTTTCTATTGATGCGCTGGGCAGCCAGGAAACCTGTTTTAATTCGGTTTCATGTTTGCGGAAAAGGGGGAAACACATTCAGGTTGGTTTAATGACCGGCGACCATAAACACCCTAAAATACCAATGGACAAAGTTGTTTCAAATGAACTTGAAATTATTGGAAGCCATGGAATGCAGGCTTTCCGGTATTCCGAAATGTTTGAAATGATAAAAACAGGAAAACTAAAACCCAAATTGTTGGTAGGTAAAACTATTTCATTGGAAGAGGCACCCAAAGCTATGATGGAAATGGACAAGTTTGAAAATGTTGGTGTTACTGTTATTAATAAATTTTAATTTTGGGAATATGGAAAAACTTAAAATTACAATCATTCAACCCGATATGATTTGGGAAAATCCGGGAGCCAATCTGAAAAAATATACAGAAATGATTTCTGAAATAGATGCGACCGATATTATTGTTTTTCCTGAAATGTTTACAACCGGTTTTTCGATGCAACCAATTATACTAAAAGAAAAAATGGATGGAGTTGCAGTAAACTGGATGAAAAAAGTTGCAGCCGAAAAAAAGGCAGCAGTAATTGGTAGTCTTATAATAGAAGATGGCGATAAAATTTTCAATCGTGCGGTTTGGGTTTATCCTGACGGGAAGATTGAAAAATATGACAAACACCATTTGTTTACAATGGGGCAGGAGCCACTTTTTTATTCTCCGGGAAATGAAAAAATAGTTGTTGAATATAAAGGTTGGAGATTTTGTCCGCTAATTTGTTATGATTTGCGGTTTCCGGTGTGGGCAAGAAATGCAGAAAACTATGATGTGTTACTGTATGTTGCCAATTGGCCTGCACCCCGGCATCTTCACTGGAAATCCTTGCTGGTAGCGCGCGCAGTCGAGAATCAATCATATTGTATTGGCGTCAATCGCACTGGAATTGATGGGACAGGATTGAATTATTCAGGCGATTCTTGTATGATATCTCCCAAAGGTGTTACTGAATTTATTGGAGAAGATGAATCTGTCAAAACATTCGAATTATCATATTCTGAACTTCATGATTACCGGAAAAGTTTTCCGCTTTTGGAGGATCGGGATGAGTTTCAAGTTCTTATAAATGAATAATTTAAGGAATTTATATTTTTGTTTTTAATTCTTATAAATGCAATCTAATATTTGAGATTACAATTATGAGTTAATGTGAAATCCAGTTTGAATGATTTCGTAAAAACCGTTTCATTAGATTTAAATCCGGTGAAACGTTTTTTTTTCTTCAATTCCAATTAAAATATTATTCGTCTAATTACCTTCAAACTATACATTTAGTTATATAATTATCAGTAATAAAGGTAGTTAATATAATTTTTAAAAATTAACTAAGAATTTAGTTTGAAAACTAAAAACATAGTTATATATTTGAACCGGATATCCAACAGAGTTCAAAGATTAATTTAAAAATTAAAAATCATGAAAACAATCAAACTGTTTATTTCAATTACATTCTTATTTACCGCGGTATTGTGCCAGGCACAAGCCAAGGAAAATAAAAGTAAGGAAGGAGTATATTTTGTCGTTGAGGAAATGCCTGTTTACCCGGGTGGGGACGAGGCATTGAGAAAAGATCTGGCTGCAAATATTAAGTACCCCGAAGAAGCTAAAAAGGCAGGTATTCAGGGAAAGGTATATGTAACTTTTGTTGTTGATGAACATGGTAATGTAACAAACGCAAAAATTGCAAGGGGCGTTGATCCTTCGCTTGACAAAGAATCATTACGAGTCATAAAAGAGTTAAAAGCCTGGAGTCCCGGAAAAGAAAAAGGCAAAGCCGTAAAAGTTTCTTACACGGTGCCAATCAATTATGCGTTGGATGGCAAGCCAGATGAAAAAAAGTAAAAACTTTAAAATACCTAAGAAAATAGTTGCAAAACTAATTACTTAGGTATAATTCTTGATGTCTTGATACCCGAGTCTAATCCCGAAAGTTGTCGGGACTTTAAATCAAAAAGAATGAAAGAATTGACAAAAGCAGAAGAACAAATTATGCAGTTGCTTTGGGAGCAGGAAAAAGCGTTTGTAAAAGATATAGTTGAACAAATTCCTGAGCCTAAACCTGCGTATAATACTGTTTCCACGATAATCAGGATTTTGGAAAAGAAAGGTTTTGTTGGTTACAAAGCTTATGGTAAAACTCACGAATATTTTCCATTGGTTTCGCGGAAAGATTACACACGCAGTTTTATGAAGAATTTTATGCGCAACTATTTTAGCGGTTCTTTTCAGGAAATGGTGTCGTTTTTCGCCAAAGAAGATAACATGAGTTTAACGGATTTGGATGAAATGATGGAAGACGTGAAACGTGATTTGCAAACTGAAAATCCAGACGAAAATGAATAGCACGGTAAATTTCATTATTGAATCGGGAGTAAGCCTAGCGCTACTTTCGGTAATTTATGTTTTGTTTTTGAGGAAGGAGACTTTCTTTAAAATCAACAGATGGTTTTTACTTGGATCGGTTCTTTTTTCAGTTGTTCTGCCAATTTTGAAATTCAGGGTTTTCAATCCAAAACCAGTAATGTTGGCCGAAGTCACAGTTACACCTTACCGGAATTTACTTGAAGCAATCACAGTTTACAGTCATGGTTTTTCAGGAAGTGTTGAAACGGCAATAATTTCGACTAATTTATTGATTTATATTTATTTGGCAGGAGTTACTTATTTCTTTGGAAGATTTTTATTCCGCATAATCCAAATTTTGTTGATAATCAGGAGAAATGAACTTCAGTTTGCTGATGGTTTTAAAATGGTAATACTTAAAAAAGAAATGAGTCCATTTTCATTTTTAAATTATGTATTTGTTAGTCAGACACTTCTGCAAAACAAAGGTTATGACAAAATGATTTCACATGAATTGGAACATGTAAAACAGGGGCATTCTCTTGATGTAATAATATTGGAAATACTAACTGTTTTTCAATGGTTTAATCCTTTTATGTGGATGTTACGACATGCAATCCGCGAAAATCATGAATACCTTGCCGATCAGGCAGTACTAACAACCGGTGTAAACCGTGGATATTATAAAAAATTATTACTAGATCAGTTTGTTGGTGGCCAGTTGGTTATTGCCAACAATTTCAATACTTCAATCATCAAAAATCGAATTAAAATGATGTCAAAAATAAAATCACCAAAATATGCCATTTCAAAAATAGTATTTGGCGTTTTAGTTGCAGCGGCACTTGTAATTGCATTTGCCTGCGAACAAAAAGAGTCTGTTGATACAGTTGCTCCAGAAGAACAGGTAGTTAAATTAACCATACAAGGCGAAAAATTAAAAATTGATGGAACTGCTGATGATATTCAAAAGCTAAAAAGTATGTTTTCTGAAAACTCAGGTTTCGAAATAGTTACTGATAGTTTGGGAAATGTGTTATTAATGAAAAAAGCTGCTGATGTTTCAAAAACACTCAACAGTGATGAGCAGGTATTTTTTATAGTTGAAGAAATGCCTGAATTTCCGGGAGGAGAAAAGGCTTTGCGTACATACATTGCAAATTCGATAAAATACCCGGAAATAGCCCAAAAGAATGGAATTCAGGGAAAAGTATATGTAACTTTCGTAGTGGGTAAAGATGGTTTCGTAAAAAATACTTCAATTGCAAGAGGAGTTGATCCATCGTTGGATTCCGAAGCTTTGCGCGTGGTTAAAAATCTTCCAAAGTGGCAGCCCGGAAAACAGAGGGGAGAAATGGTTAATGTAAGTTACACTGTGCCAATTAATTTTAAGCTGGAATAAATCCAATGGTTTGACAAAGGTTAAATATTTTTAATTGAACGCTGAGAATGCTGATCAAACAAATCTTCGAAGTTAAATCATTTTTAATCAGTATCATCAGCGTTTAATTTTTCACCTTTTAAAAAATCAATAAGCTTTAAAGTTCGATTCATTTAACTGATTAAAAATTGAAATACTCAAACCATGAAAACCGCAAAATGCTTTCTCTTAATTACATCCTTTTTATTAATTTCTGTAACTCTATTTTCGCAGGAAGAAATTGATTTATTAATTCTGAACAAGAATTACAAGGAAGCAATCTCGCTAATAGAACAGCAAATTAATCAAAATCCTTCAGCACAATTGTTTTTCAAAAAGGGATTGGTTTTTAATGGTTTTCAGAACTACCAGGATGCTGTAAAAGCATTTTCAGAAGCATTGAAATATGAGCCTGAAAATCCTGAAATTCTGTTGGAATTGGCTGAAAGTCTGGCAGTATTAGGAAATTATCAGGATGCATCTTCCTACTTCTTAAAGGCGACAAAACTTCAACCCGAAAATTTATCGCTTGCGGCAAAATTGGGTAGAAATTATATCAGTTTGAAGGATTATAAACGTGCTTACAAATGTTTTGAAGCAATTTATGAAATAGATTCAATGAATGTGTACTGGAACAAACAATTGGCTTACAGTGCATTCAGGATAGGGAAGAAAAACGAGTCTAAAATTTTATATGAAAAAGTACTCGACCAAAATCCCCGCGATTATTCTTCCTATTTCAACCTAATTCGTATTTATGATAAAGAAAAAGAGGCAGGAAAAATAATGCGTTTGCTGGAAACCGGCTTGAATAATTTCCCGGGAGATGCTGAATTTTATGGTGAGCGAGCCAAATATTTTTTTGATATAAAAGGTTATGTGCCGGCAAAAAATGATTATGAAATGTATTTCGTTGCCGGCGGCGATTCGTTGTATCCTGTTTTGATGAATTATGGAATCTCCAATTATTTTGCATTATACTATGAAAAGGCGATGTCAATTTTGGAAATCTGTTTAAGTCAAACCGCAAACGACCCGTATGTATTGTTTTACCTTAGTTTATGTCATAAAAAGTTGAATGATTTAGAGGTTTCTGAGGATTATATGAATGCTGCAATTGAAGCTGCCACACCAGCCTATTTACCGGAAATGTATCACCATTTGGGGCAAATTTATGGTCAGCAACGAAAGTTTGCTGAATCCATTGACGCCCTCCAAAAAGCAAATAAACTCGACCCAGCAAATGCCGAAATTTTATTTGAAATTGCAACAACTTATGAAGAGTATAACTCAAATAAAACCTTGGCACTCAATTACTATCGTTTGTATTTAAAAGAAGCCGGCGAAGGTGGTAATAATGTGAACTACGCACTTACACGGATATCAAGGATAAAGGAAGAAATGTTTTTTGAGGAATAAAGAAGTCCCACCTGACCACACCTAAAGGGAGGAACAAGAATTAAAAACTGAATAACAGTGTTTTATGATATTTGAATCTTCTTAAAACCGCCTCCCGTGTGATCAGAGGGAGTTTTCTGTTTTTTCTCTCACCAAATTGGTAAGTTGAACCCTCGATTTTACACCTAATTTTGAAAAAATTCTATAATTGTGGTCTTTCACGGTTTGTAATGTGATAAACAATTTCTCGGAAATGGCTTTGTTTGTTTTTCCTGTGCATATTTCCAATATTATTTCAGCTTCGCGTTTCGAAATTTCATAAAGTTCGCAAAACTGGTTAAAGTTAATGTTAGAAGATGTTTCCGGTAAAAGTTGTGTTTTTTCGTTCAGTTTTATTATTAATGGCATTGAAATACTTACAGCAAATAAAAGCAGGATTGAAATGCACTCAGAAATCGGCCCCAAAATATCAAAGAAGAATAAAACCATTGAATAAATAACAACTCCAATGAAATAGAAAAAGACATGATTTTTCATAAAAACCACCTCCTTTGTTAAAGGTTTGTTCTTTTTTCCAAAAATAAAAGGGCCAAGAAAAAATATGTGAATAACTAAATTTATTGCTGCAATTGACCTCACAATAAAGAGATCGGGATTTGAATTAACATTGATAATTCCTTTTACAATGAATATTGAAAACACAAAAACCACGATAAATAGCGATGGAAAATAGATCCAGGGAAACTTTTTCGATTCCTTAAATCCATTTAATGCAAATGCAAACTGCAAAAGCATAAACCAGCTTACAATCAAAAAAGGAATTCCTAATATGGGAATGAAAATTGCGATTTTTGTTTCCAGTTGTTGGTTCAGGTTTAAATCGGCCAGTATTTCGTGAAGCGCGATATTTCCCCAAATACCATAAATAAAAAACGAAATCAGGAAAATTTGCTGGTAAAGTAAAATCTGTAAAACAGGTTTCTGGTGGGTATGATATAACTGATAAGTAATCATTATCCCGATAACAGCCAGCGCTGCGGAAATAATAAAAGTTAAAATAAATAAACCTGTTTCAATCCACATTAAATTTTCAACTTTAGTAGTGATATGCAATTATACAAAGAGTGTTGAATTTGAGATACCTACCAAAGTAGTAAATATTGAAAACGCTACCAAAGTAGTAAGGATTTTTTTTTGATTTCATTTACTTTTGGTTCAACAAAGTTCAAAAAAAAACAATTTAAAACTCAGAAAAATGGAAAATATGAATTATCGAAATTTGGTTCCTTCGGCTGGAGGAAGTTTTAGTTTTGCCTGGCGCAAAATGTTTGAAAAAGCATTTCTACCTTTGTTACTGGCTGTGATTATTGTTGGTCTTTTAAATGGTCCGGGTGCTGGTTCACGATGGGAACTGGATGGAAATGACCATTTTCCATGGGTGTTCTTTTTCCCTGTGGTATTATTCGGATTGGCTTATGTTTTTTTGTTTATGCCGGTAATTAAATATGGCGAACAATACATGTTCCTAAAAGCAATGAGGGATGATGAAGCCGAAATAAAAACGATATTCGAAGGTTTTAAAAATCAGTATCTAAATATTATTCTGGCCAATTTAATTGTCACTGCTTTGGTAATAATTGGATTTGTGATGCTAATTATTCCTGGAATTATTATTGCATGCCGTTTGGCTTTTGTTTCGTACCTGGTAATGGACAAAAACATGGAAGCCATGAAAGCTGTTGAAAAAAGCTGGCAAATGACCAAAGGCCACGGCTGGACGATTTTTGGAATGGCAATAATTTCTTTCTTCCTGGCTATAGGTGGTTTGCTTGTATTTATTGTTGGGATAATTATATCGATTATGTGGATACATGCAGCATTTGCAACCTTTTACCAATCGGTTTTAAATGCGAACGACGATGAAAATCCAATCCCAATTCTCGGTGTAAACGAGGTCAGATAAAAAATTTAAAATATTGAAAGCCTGGAAATTTTTCCGGGCTTTTTGTTTGTATATACTCATCTTTGCGTATTTTGGAAAACTTAATTAACAGGGATGAAGAAACTGTTTCTTTTCATTTTATTTACTGGGTTTTTAGTTGTTTCTAAAGCTCAGTATTTTCAAACCGGGCAAGATCCGGCATACCTGAAATGGAGGCAAATAAATACCAAAAATTTCCAGATAATTTTTCCGGATTATTACGAAACCCAGGCACAAAAGCTTGCTGTGGTTATGGAAAAAGTTTATCTCGTTGGAGGGAAAACTTTAAATTATAAGCCAAAAAAAATATCAATTATACTTCATACACAAACTGTTAAATCGAATGGATTGGTTGCCTGGGCACCCAAACGTGTTGAATTATATACAATACCACATCAAGGGATTTACGCACAAAACTGGGTTGAACAGCTGGCTATACATGAGTTTAGGCATGTGGTTCAAATTGACAAAGTAAACAGCGAATTACCCAAAATTTTAAAAGCGATATTTGGCGAACAGGGAACGGCGCTGTTTTTTGGTGTTTATGTTCCGTGGTGGTTTATCGAAGGTGATGCAGTTGTAATTGAAACAGCTTTGAGTAATTCGGGGCGGGGTAGATTTCCGTCGTTTTTGATGGAACACAAAGCACTTGCTGTTGAAAAAGGAAATTATAAATATGACAAAGCCTACAATGATTCATACAAAAATTATGTGCCTGATCATTATCAGCTTGGTTATTATATGGTTGGAGCGACACGTGAAAGATATGGTGCCGAGTTGTGGAATTCTGTTTTGGATCGGGTAGGAAAGAAGCCGTTATCATTGAACCCTCTCAACAAAGTGCTAAAGCAAAAAACCGGATTAAATAAAGTTCAGTTGTATGATAGCATTTTTGAAGATTTGAGAAATAAATGGATAGAAGAAGATAAAACTTTCAGACCTGTAAATTTTGAAGTTATTTCGCCTGTAAACAATACCTATTCAAGTTATCGATACAATCACTGGTTAAATGATACAACGTTAGTAACTTTCAAAACAGCTTTAAACGAAACTCCATCATTTGTTAAAATAAATTTGAATGGAAATGAGAAAAGGATAATCACTCCGGGAATTATTTTTAATGAATCAGTTAATTGTCGCGGCGAATGGTTGGTTTGGTCGGAACAAATAGCGGACGCTCGCTGGGAGCACAGTGGTAAATCATTAATCAATCTGCTGAATGTCGAAAACAAACATAATTTATCATTTTTCCCCGAATTTACAGCCTTTGCACCATCGATTTCTCCCGATTTTAATAGTATTGCTGTAGTAGAATCTAATTTTTCGAATGACTTTTTTTTATCGGTTTATCAAGTTCCGAATGGAAAATTATTAAATCGATTTCAAACCGAACACAACAATTATTTATTTTCACCTGAGTGGTTGAATGAAAAGGAAATAGCAGTAATTGTGCTTCTCCCGCAAGGAAAACGAATAGCAAAACTTAATTTGGAGAGTAAACAGTTTGAGATTTTATTGGATAAAGATTATGGGGAATTGAAAAACCTGAGAATAATAAATAGAAGCATTTATTTTGTAGGAAGTCATTCAGGAAAAGACGCTTTGTACAGATTTGATTTGGTTAATAAGACGGTTTTTCAGGTTTACGAACCCCGGTTTGGTTTAGAATCACCAGCATTTTCCTCTGACGGCAAAAGCCTGGTTTTAAGCGATTATACTTCGGATGGATTTCGGTTGATTAAAATTCAGCAGAATAACTTAAATGAAGAGGAAATTACAAACCTCCCAAAACAAAAATATTTACTTGCCGAAAGTTTGGCAAAACAGGAATCGGGGGTTTTGGATTTTACTAATACTGATACAAGTCAATATCAATCAGGAAAATACAGAAAAGTTGCCCATCTTTTCAATTTTCACAGTTGGGCGCCTGCAGCAGTCGATGAAGTTTCGTATGAAATTACCCCAGGTTTAAGTGTTATGTCGCAAAATAAATTAGGTACTGCCCATTTAAATCTTGGTTATGAATGGAATACAACAGAAAAAACCGGAAATTTTTTTGGCAAGTATTCTTACAAGGGTTGGTATCCGATTTTTGACTTTGATATAAATACAGGGAGAAATGCTTCAGAATTTGCTGTTATAGAAAGAACAAAAAATTCTTTTGGTGAAATTGTGAAGCAAGATACTGTTTTTAAACGGTTTACATGGGTTAATACAAATGTTGGAGCAGATGTAAGAATTCCTTTTAATTTTTCGAGAGGAAAATATAGCCGCCTTTTACAACCTGAAGTAAAATATGAATATACATGGTATAAACACAATTCTTCAACCCCGGATGGTTTTTTTGAAGGTAATTTCCAATCGTTTACCTATCGTCTTTATTTTCAACAATTTTTACGTAGAAGTGCTCAGGACGTTTACCCAAATTTTGGCTTTGTTTTGGATGGAATTTACAGGCACACTCCAACAGGTAATACAGATTTAGGTATGTTAAGATTGGCACAAACAACAATTTATTTTCCGGGGTTTAAACCTAATCATGGAATCCGTATTTATGCAAGTAGCCAGAATAAAAACAATACAGGAGGAGTGGGTTTCTCTGAAGCAATACGTTATCCGCGTGGTTGGGGTAAAATCAATACAAATCAAATGGTTAGCCTTGCATCCGACTATAAATTTCCGGTTTTTTATCCTGAATGGAGTGTTGGTGGCCTAGTTTATTTGAAACGTGTAAATGCATCAATATTTGCTGATTACGGACATTTGAACGGAAATATATACAAAAACGGAGAAGTCACTGGGATTTTTAAAACCAATATTTCATCGTATGGTATTGAATTGACAGGTGATGCCAATTTTCTACGATTTTATGCTCCTGTTGAAATAGGATTCAGGTCTTCATATTTACCTGAAACAAAAAACATATATTTAGATTTCCTGTTCTCAATCAACTTCAAGTCGCTTTAAAGTAATAACTGTTATTTCCGCTGGCATATTTATTCGCCATGGAATACCAACTGTTCCTAAACCGGTATTAACATATAAATACGAATCGTTAAATTTGTACAAACCACCCCAATTGTGTCGCGTTAAATAGATAAGGCTAAAAGTAATTCCTGCCCTTAAGATTCCCCACTGCATACCGTGTGTGTGGCCCGATAAAGTCAACCCAAAATCGCCTCTGTATTTAATAACCTCATCCCAATGTGCCGGATCGTGTGTCATTAAAATTCTAAAAGCATTTTTAGGAATACCAGCAATGGCTTTATCAATATTTGCGTATTGCGGAAAAGGAGGATGCCCCCAATTCTCAACGCCAACGATATAAATAGAGTCGGTTTCTAATTTAAGTTTAACATGTTCATTGTTCAACAACCGAAATCCAAAAGTTTCATTGCCCTTATTAATTTCAACAAAATTCTTAATTTTTTCAGTTTCACTTTTCCAGTCTGAGTAATTTCCATAATCATGATTACCCAAAATAGAAAAACATTGCTTATTCCGGGTAATTTCTTTGAATACACTATCCCAACCAATTAATTCGTTCGAAAAATTGTCAACTAAATCGCCCGTAAATAAAATTATATCAGGATCATTTTTTATAGTTTCATTTTTAACCCTGGTCATTAATTTTTGTGAATGCAAAAAGTTTCCAAGATGTATATCTGAGATTTGCATCACTTTTAATCCGTCGTAATTCTGGGGTAAATTGGGAAATTCCAGTTCTAATTTATTTAAAATCAAGCTTTTTGTACCAAATGAAAAACCATAAATTATGCTACTGCTAATACTTATAGAAAGTATTAACCCCATTGAATAAATTACAGCTTTATTTTTAGGGGCGAATAAAATGCCAACTATAAAAGAGAAAGCCAGCGTGAATTTAAAAACAAAATCGACAGATAACAAGGCATTAAAAATAAGATGAAATGTGTAATCCTTTGCACTCCGGGCTGTCAATGGCCAAATGTAAAGCAAAACGAAACTGATCAGAATAAATGCTGAAGAAACAAATATTAACCATCGAACTATTTTCTTATTTGCTGAAGAAGTTAATTTAAGAAGACTGGCTAATGCCGCTATGGAAATTAATGAATAAAAAACAAGAAAAATCAATAAAAACAACAAATCAAAGGTTCTCATCCTTCATTATTTAAAAATTTAATTATCTGTTGGTAAAAGTAACATTTTAGTTTATTAGCAAATAATATTAATTATCAATAAGTTAAGTTTGTTTGGAGTACTTTTAAAGCTTTTGAGAATTTGATAAATAATAATTTGCATCATACAATACATAAATATTCATCTATTGATTGATTTGAAGAATGCAAAGTCAATTTATTACAATTGAAACCATATCTAACCAATGTTATAGTAAGTTTATTGAATTGAAAGTACAATTGTAAATATTGTAGATTTCTATTTCTGAAATTGTAAGATACAAATGTGACTATATTAATTAGACTTTAATAACATAAGTTAATTAGTGTAACATATATAAATTATTATTACAAATGTCTTAATGTAAATGTAGACCAGATTTACTTCGTAATTTTTATAATTATAAACAATCAATACTTAATCCCTGTTTAGTAATACAATTGTATTTTACAACATTAATACATAAAACACAAATTTAAATATGATATTTTAATGTTTTATATGTCATTAAATCAATTATATAAGGATTATAACTGCACCTATACTTTAGATTTAGAACTATCTTTTTAAAATTATCCTGCATTATATTAAATTTATTTTTTTAAATAATTGTTTATCAGTTATATAAATGATTCTATTGAAGCTATATTTAATCTGTTTTTTAGTAATTATTAATAATTTAAACAAAAATATATATATCAACAATTGTAATATGTAAAAAATATATATTACATTCGTACACTTTATTTTATAAATGAACATTACGTTTTATTTTGCTTTTGAGTTTACTGGGAATTACATCATTATATGAAAGATAGGATAAAAAAATATATGGATTACAAAGAAATCTCCGCCGGTGAATTGGCCAATTTACTAGAGGTTCAGCGTTCCAATATATCCCATGTATTGAATGGAAGAAATATGCCAGGCGCTTCTTTTATAGAAAAATTACTTATTAGTTTTCCAGATCTAAATGCAAGATGGCTTTTAACCGGGGTTGGGGAAATGACTGCAGAAGTTGAAGAATTAATAGCAAAAGTGCCATCATCTGCAAACGATCAATTTGTTCCTCAGAATGTAGTACAAAACAATAACAAGAGCAAGGTTACAACAATTGATAAACCAATAAATAAAGTACTTCTCTTGTTTTCGGATGGTACCTTTGTTGATTATGAAAAAAAATGAAAAATGTGTGATTGATGACTTATAAACTCCACATTCAATTTAAGGAGTTGTGATAAAACTGGGGTTGTTGCTATTTGCAGCGCCCCTTTTTTATTTTAATTTCTTTCTTTAATCTATAATACTTCCTGATACAATATGTTCGCTAAACACCTATATCACATTCATTGAAATATTGAGTTTATATTTCCTCCAATATTTTATGGTTGTTATATCTAGAGAATATAAATCTTTGAACCGTAGTACAATTTTGATTAAATGATTGTATTTGTTCGTAATATGCCCTTTAAATGATTCTTACTTAAGAAAAAATAATGAAGTTTTCAGACTGAACTAAAATAAAATAAGCTATGTGCTTGAAAATCATTTGCATGTATATATGTTTAATTTAGAATCAAGATAAATTACATATGTATTGATATTTTGTAGTAATAAATTTACAAATGTATTGTTTATTCGAAATATAATATTACATTTGTGGTGTGATAAGACAACAAAGACTATTGGACAAATAGAAGTAAGGCGAAAAGATTTACAAACCCAATTTAAGTTATTCGCTGTTAATACAGAGTTACGCTAGGTCGTTAGAAATAACGGCCTTTTCCTTTTATATTATTCATCAAAATGTAAAAAATATCAGTTATTAAATTGATCTAATTCAAAGACCTTTGATATAGGCTTACTTTAACTTTTTATAATTAATTGTTTATGTACGAATTATTTTATTTTAATCTTAATTATTACATAAAATATTCTAATTCAGCATTTAAAGTAGGCTTTATAGGGGCATTTTTTTTTTCTAATAACTGTTTATCTAAGTAAATTACATATGTGATAAATTGTAAACATGTAAGTTTATATATGTGTTATTCAATTTGATTGATGTATTTATAAAATGTAAACTGGAATTCAAACAATTCAAAAGTAGAATTTATCAAATTATCTAAATTGTTTTTCATTATTAAAAACAGAGAACAAATTACTAAACAGTAATTTTTATCTTTGCACGCAAATTATTTGTTTATGAATAAAAAGGAAGTTAGAAATTTAGTAGTTGTAGAAAATACCGCATTAAACACTACTAATTTTTTAATCAGATTAAGTTCTACTGAACCTTTACCAACTTTGTTACCAGGTCAATTTGTCAATATTGAAATAAAGGATTCAAATGAGATTTTTCTTAGACGTCCATTTTCAGTTTTTGATGCTGATTATGCGAAAAACACATTCTCTATAATAGTTAAAATACTGGGAAGAGGTTCTAAAAAGTTAACAGAAATACGGATAGGTGAATCTTTAAGCATTATTTTTCCTTTAGGGAAGGGATTTACATTTCCCAAAAGCGAAGATAAGGTTTTGCTTATAGGTGGTGGTAGTGGTGTTGCTCCAATGTTGTTTCTCGCAAAAGAATCAGGTTTAATTAAAGAAAATGTTAATTTACTATTGGGGGCTAAATCAATCGAAGATCATGTAAATGTGGATGAGTATGCGCAATATGGAAACCTGTATTTTACAACAGAGAATGGTTCTTTAGGCGAAAAAGGATTTGTTACCCAACATTCTGTTTTTCAAAATAATCTTACGAATTATGATAAAATATATGCATGTGGTCCGGATGCAATGATGAAGGCAATTGCAAGGGAAGCTAAAAAAGCAAATGTATTTTGCGAGGTATCGCTCGAAAACCTTATGGCTTGTGGGTTTGGAGTTTGTTTGTGTTGTATTGAACCAACGGTTAAAGGTAATTTATGTGTGTGTACCGAAGGACCTGTTTTTAATATCAACGATTTGAAATGGTAGATTTAAAAGTAAATATAAAAGGACTGGAGTTTAAAAATCCGGTAATGACTGCCTCGGGAACATCTGGTTTTGCTGAAGAACTAAACGATTTTTATGACGTATCTATATTGGGGGCAGTATTATTAAAAGGCTTGACATTAAAAAACCGCGATGGAAATGCATACCCCCGAATGGCCGAAACAGCCTCGGGAATGTTAAACGCTGTTGGTTTGCAAAACAAAGGGATCGATTATTTTATTCAAAATATTTATCCACGTATTAAAGATTATGGTACACATTTGATAGCAAATGTCAATGGCTCAACAGTTGAAGAATATATCGAACTTACTGAAAAAGTTAATGAATTAAGCAAAATAACTGCAATTGAGTTGAATATTTCATGTCCGAATGTTAAAGAAGGTGGAATGTCATTTGGCATAAGTTGTCCCAGCGCTGAAGCAGTAACCCGCGAAGTCAGAAAAGTTTGCTCAAAACCATTAATAGTTAAACTTTCACCTAATGTTACAGATATTACTGAAATTGCAAAAGCTGTGGAAGGGCAAGGTGCTGACAGTGTTTCACTGGTAAATACTTTTTTAGGAATGGCGATTGATGCAGAAAAAAGAATTCCTTTATTATCAACAGTTACCGGTGGTTTATCGGGACCTGCAATTAAACCAATTGCTTTAAGGATGGTTTGGCAAGTTTATAATGCTGTAAAAATTCCGGTTATTGGTATGGGCGGTATTATGAACGCAACCGATGCCATAGAATTTATACTTGCCGGTGCTTCTGCTGTTCAGGTGGGGACTGCTATTTTTAAAGATCCATTTATTCCAATTCAAATAATTGATGGTATTGAAGATTATTTGATTCGTCATAAATTGCAATCAGTTAACGATTTAATTGGCTGTTTACAAATGTAATTAATGTATTTTGGTTGGTTTATTTAAATAAATAATAATAATAAAACGAGAATACATATATTAAAATAGATAAAAATATTTCATAAATTGAAATGCAGAATAACGAATACTCTAAAAACAGAATATAAAAGAAAGCAAAATTGTAATGTGAACATTTCAATTTTGGGCTTGTTATATAATGCGTAAATTACAATTAATTTAAAAAACATATCGATATCATGTCAAATTTTCAAATTGTAATGCCTAAGCTTGGCGAAAGTATCCAGGAAGGCACGATAACCAAATGGTTTGTTAAAGAAGGAGATACTGTAGAAGAAGATACAATTCTTTTTGAAGTTGCAACCGATAAAGTAGATTCTGAAATACCCTCGCCAGTTGACGGAGTAATTTCAAAAATAATGTTCCCCGAAAATAGTTTAGTGCCGGTAGGAGAAGTTTTGGCTATTATTAATATGGGAGGGGAGGAAAGTTCAAAAGAAGAAACTTCTGAAAATTCAACAAAAAATAGGGTTGAAGAAGAAAAAACTTCTGAGGAAACATCCGCAGACAAAAAGAAAGAAGAGGTAAAAATGCCAACTTCGGATTCGGCGAAAGAAAGTAAACCTGAAATCACTCGTGAATCTTCAACACGTTTTTATTCTCCTTTAGTAAGGAACATTGCAAAACAAGAAAATATCTCATTGGAAGAACTTGAAACTATTAAAGGTTCAGGAGCAAATGACAGGGTACAAAAAAATGATATCCTTGACTATATTCAAAACAGGAAAAGCGGAAAATCAATCCCTGTAACTAAAACAGAAAGTACAACTACAACCCGGAAAACCTTGAACCCACCTTCGGTTTCAGTTGGGGCGGGTGACCAGATTATTGAAATGGACAGGGTTCGCAAGCTAATTGCCGACCACATGGTTATGTCTAAACAGGTTTCTCCGCATGTTACTGCAGTTGTTGAGGCAGATGTCACAGAGTTGGTCATCTGGAGAAATAAAAATAAGGAGGAATTCGAAAAGAAATATGGCGAAAAGATTACGTTCATGCCTATTTTCACAGAAGCAGTTGCTGCTGCGCTTGCTGAATTCCCAATGTTGAATTCTTCTGTTGATGGCGACAGAATTATTCTTAAAAAAGATATAAATATTGGTATCGCAGTTGCCAAACCTGATGGAAACCTGATTGTTCCGGTAATAAAAAATGCTGAACAAAAGAACTTAGTCGGAATAACAAAAGATTTGAACCGATTAGCAAATGCAGCACGTACCAATAAATTGGCAATCGAAGAAATACAAGGGGGTACTTTTACCATCACAAATTTCGGTTCATTTCGCAATATAATCGGAACGCCAATAATCAACCAGCCACAAGTGGCAATACTTGCAACAGGAAGCATCGAGAAAAAACCAGCAGTTTTGGAAACACCAACTGGCGATGTTATTGCAATCCGTCATTTAATGTTCCTTTCATTATCCTATGACCATCGAATTGTTGACGGAGCATTGGGTGGTGCATTTTTACGCAAGATTGCCGACAACCTTGAACATTTTGACATAAATCGGTTAGTTTAAAAATTAGAAAAAAGTATAATATGATTGAATTGGAAATACCCAAGATTTATTCCATTAAAAAGACCGACAAGGAAACTTTAAGAAAATGGTTTTATTTAATGACCCTTGGCCGTTTGATTGATGATAAGGCCCCAAATTATTTAAAACAAGCCATCGGATGGTCTTACCATGCTCCCTATGCAGGTCATGATGGAATTCAGTTGGCTGTTGGCCAGCATTTTGAGAAGAAGAAAGACCATATTTTCCTGTATTACCGCGAAATGTTAACGGCAATGTCATGTGGGTTAACCGCTGAGGAGATTATACTTAATGGTATTTCAAAAGCCACGGAACCTTCGGGGGGTGGTCGTCACATGTCGAACCATTTTGCAAAGCCCGAATGGAATATCCATACAGTTTCATCGTCAACTGGAAATCACACGCTTCATGCAGTTGGAGTTGCAAGGGCAATTAAATACTATGGTGAAAAAGCTGTAGCAATCAGCGGTCAGGGTGAGTCTTCTGTAAGTGAGGGTTATGTTTATGAAGCATTTAATGGTGCTGATAAAGAACAACTTCCAGTAATATTTGTGATTCAGGATAATGGTTATGGGATTTCGGTTCCTAAAAAAGACCAAACTGCCAACCGAAAAGTGGCAAATAATTTTTCAGGGTTTAAAAACACAAGAATTATTCATTGTAACGGTAAAGATGTTTTTGATTCGATGAATGCCATGGCTGAAGCCAAACGTTTTGCTATGGAAGAATCAAAACCTGTCCTATTGCAAGCCAATTGTGTGAGAATGCACTCCCATTCAAATTCCGACGACCACCTTCTCTATAGGAATCAATTGGAAAGAAATTATGTGATGGATTATGATCCACTTGCAAAATTCGGGAGGATGCTTGTAAAATATGGTCGTTTTACTGAAGAAGAATTGCTCGAAATAGAAGATAGTGCAAAAGCTGAATTAAAAATAGCACACAAAGCTGCATTAAGTGCACCGGATCCTACTCCCGAATCTATCTATGATTTTGTTCTTCCCGATGCTTACCAATCTGAAAAATATCCTGAAGGTTTGCATAATGAGGAAGGAGAAAAGAAAAAGTTGATTACCGGATTGAATGAAACTTTGAAGGCAGAGTTTAGGCATAATCCCGATACTTTTATTTGGGGACAGGATATGGCTAACAAAGATAAAGGTGGGATTTTCAACGTTTCTAAAGGATTACAGCAGGAATTTGGAAAAAAACGTGTGTTCAATGCTCCAATTGCTGAAGATTTTATCATGGGAACTGCAAACGGCATGTCGAGATATAACGATAAAATACGCGTTGTTGTTGAGGGAGCTGAGTTTGCCGATTATTTTTGGCCGGCAATGGAACAATATGTCGATACCAGCCACGATTACTGGCGTTCAAATGGTAAGTTCTCTCCAAACATTGTTATTCGTCTTGCATCTGGTGGTTATATTGGCGGAGGGATGTACCATTCTCAAAATATTGAAGGTTCATTGGCTGCCATTCCCGGGGTTCGAATTGTTTATCCATCGTTTGCCGATGATGCTGCAGGATTATTACGCACAGCGATACGTTCAAGAGGTTTGACAATGTTTATGGAACCAAAGGCATTGTACCAGGATCCGAAAGCTGCTACAGTTATCCCTGATGATTTTGAAGTACCATTCGGAAAAGCAAGAATCAGAAAGGAAGGCAGTGATTTAACTTTGATTACATACGGAAATACTACCCATTTAAGTATTGAAGCCGCTAACCGTATCGAAAAAGAAGGGGGAAGTGTGGAAGTTATTGATTTAAGAAGTTTGATTCCGTTGGACGAAGAAACG
The DNA here is from genome assembly GCA_041739985.1 of Draconibacterium sp. Taxonomy (GTDB): domain Bacteria; phylum Bacteroidota; class Bacteroidia; order Bacteroidales; family Prolixibacteraceae; genus Draconibacterium. Next base: position 51,987 of record JBGSMW010000069.1, read on the forward strand.
ATACTTAAATCCATTCAAAAAACAAACAAAGTGTTGATAGTGCATGAAGACAAAGTTTTTGGTGGGTTTGGCGGCGAATTAAGCGCTATTATTACCGAAAAAGCTTTCAAATGGCTTGATGCCCCAATAAGAAGAGTAGGTTCGCCCTTTACACCGGTAGGATTTAACCGCATTTTGGAAAGAGCAATTTTACCAAATGCCGAACGGATTTACACAGCAGCAAAGGAATTATTGGAATATTAAATTAACAAAATCATAATGAGCAAAACAGTTATTATTTATAGTTTTCATACCCAAAAATCTAAAAAAGTTGCTGAAAAAGTAATTGAAATTTTTGGCAAAGATGATATCAAAGCAATTAATGCAGAAGAACTTACTGCAAAGGATTTCGAAGAAAACAAAAATTTCATACTAAGCGCACCAACTTGGTTTGACGGAGAATTACCCAATTATTGGGACGAATTTGTTCCGGAACTCGAAGAAATGGATCTTAAAAACAAAACTTTCGCTGTTTTCGGGCTTGGAGATCAAAAAGGTTATCCCGAAAACTTTTGTGATGCCATTGGAATATTAGTTGAAATTCTTGAAAATTGCGGAGCAAAAATAATAGGAAAAATACCCGCTGAAGGTTATACCTTTGAATCTTCAAAAGCACAACGTGGCGATATTTTTGTTGGGTTGCCGCTTGACCAGGAAAACCAGGGAAGACTTACCAATGAAAGGGTTACAAAATGGGTAACTCAGTTAAAGAAAGAAATTAAATAAAAACCTCTTTCCAATTCATTTTTAAAAGAAAGGTTGTTCCTGTTGGGAGCAACCTTTCTTGTTTCATCTACTTTGCTAAATTTGAAAGATCATACCTGCAAATTATGAAGAACCGGAAAAAAAGATTTTTTCAACTTCCTCAGGTAATCGGAGGAAACGAAGCATTTAAAAAATACATAGCAGATAATATGGTTTATCCTGTGGAAGCCATAGAAAAACGAGTTGAAGGTATTGTTCATTTAAATTCAGAGATTGATGATAATGGAAATGTAATTAATGTTGAAATTTTGCATGGTCTTGGCTTTGGGTGTAATGAAGAAGCAATACGGTTAATAAATAATGTTCAGTTTGGAGCTGTTAAAAATAAAGGTGTTCGACTGAAAACAAAAAAACGGTTCAAGATAAAATTTCAACTTCCTCCTGAAAACTTAGTAAATTATGAATTGGTAAATCAATCAAAAGAAACAAATCAACAAGGAATAAGCAAAAATTATTCATATACAATTCATTTAAAATGAATTCAAAATACAAATTATTTGATTTTAAGACACTGATATATAATTGATTATACATATGTGTGCAATTGAAATTAAAAGCATTACATATGTAACTGCCATAATGGCGCACGATATTTATTAAGAACCCTAATTAAAGTATTCATTCATTTCACTTGTGAAAATTCAATATTTTCGAGAAAAATATTTTTAGTTGTAAATATTGAAAGGAAAACTAATTTATGTGTTGGTGGAAAATTAAATTGTAATAGTATGTGGATTACCATAATTACAACGCGTGGTTATTATTTAATCAATATTATAGGTCAATTATAGCTATGTTTAGTTTTCAGATAAGTTTTATTGATTAATTTTGTGCCTTAAAATCAAAAAAAATTGAGAAAATTGTCGGAAACAAGATACATATTCGTTACCGGTGGAGTTACTTCATCGCTGGGGAAAGGAATTTTAGCTTCTTCATTAGCCAAATTATTACAATCACGGGGTTTTAACGTTACAATCCAAAAACTTGATCCATATATAAATATTGATCCGGGAACTTTAAATCCTTATGAACATGGTGAATGTTTTGTTACAGAGGATGGAGCGGAAACTGACCTTGATTTAGGCCACTACGAAAGGTTTTTGAATGAAGCAACTTCGCAAGCCAACAATGTTACAACAGGTAGAATTTACCAATCAGTAATCAGCAAAGAACGAAAAGGTGATTATTTGGGTAAAACAGTTCAGATTATTCCGCATATTACTGATGAAATAAAGCGACGGATAAAAATTCTCGGTTCAAAAGGGAATTATGATATCGTAATTACTGAAATTGGTGGTACGGTTGGCGATATTGAATCTTTGCCTTACATTGAAACTGTCCGTCAGTTGAAATGGGAACTTGGTTCAAAAGCTTTGGTAATTCACCTTACTTTAGTGCCATATCTGGCTGCAACCGGCGAATTAAAAACAAAACCTACCCAGCACTCTGTTAAGCAATTGCTCGAAGAAGGGGTTCAACCTGATATTTTGGTATTGAGAACTGAATATGACATTGATTTATCAGTTCGTGAGAAGGTAGCATTATTTTGTAACGTGGCCATAGAAGCTGTTGTCCAGTCGATTAATGTACCTACTATTTATGAAGTGCCGTTGAAAATGCTCGAAGAAAAACTAGACATTACGGTGCTTAAAAAACTTGGCCTTCCAATAAATGATGAGATTGATCTTTCCTCATGGAACGATTTCCTTACCAGGCTTAAAAACCCAACCCAAACCATTGAAATTGGATTAATCGGCAAATATGTTGAATTGCGTGATGCTTATAAATCAATAGCAGAAGCTATTGTTCATGCAGGATCTGAAAACCAGTGTAAGGTAAATATCAACTGGATACATTCTGAAAACATTAATAGTGGCAATTACATTGAAATGCTTTCAAATTTGAACGGAATTATTGTTGCTCCCGGGTTTGGCCACCGTGGAATGAAAGGAAAAATTCTGGCAGCAAAATATGCCCGCGAAAACAATGTGCCATACCTCGGGATTTGTCTTGGAATGCAGGTGGCAGTAATTGAATTTGCCCGAAATGTCTTAAATCTGGAAGACGCGGATTCTACCGAAATGTCGCCAAAAACTCCATATCCGGTTATTGATTTAATGGAACAACAAAAAGGCATTACTGATTATGGCGGAACAATGAGATTGGGATCTTATGAATGCCGGATTATTGATAATGACTCAAAAGTTTGTAAAGCTTATAATAAACTCACAATCCATGAACGCCATCGCCATCGTTACGAGTTCAATGATGCGTTTAGGGAAAGTTTCATTGCTGCAGGAATGGTTCCTGTTGGCGTAAATCCAGAAACCGATTTGGTAGAAATCATTGAAATACCTGACCATAAGTGGTTTGTGGGCGTACAATTTCATCCTGAATACCGAAGCACAGTATTAAATCCTCACCCTCTGTTTGTAGATTTTATTAAAAACTCGTTAGTTGAATAAATAAAAATGGATAAAAAATCGATAATTGGAATTGTCCTTATCTTCGCGATTTTAGTTGTTTTTTCGATCATAAATCAACCTTCGAAAGAAGAAATTGAAGCTACCAAAAACCGAAGAGATTCGCTGGCACTTGTTGAAAAACAAAATGAATTGTTGTTGCAGCAACAAATCGAACAACAAGCAGCACTTGAAAATTTAGCAGTAGAATCTGATTCAGTAAATACAGAGAATCAATTACTAAAAAACACCGAACAACTTGGTGTTTTTGGAGCTGCGGCAATTGGTACAGAGGAGTTTTATACGCTCGAAAACAATTTAATGAAGATTACTTTCTCAAATAAGGGGGGAAGGATTTATTCAGTAGAATTAAAAAATTACCAAACAAACGACTCGCTGCCACTTATTTTATTCGATGGCCCGAAAACTCAGTTTGGATTGAATTTCTTTGCTCAAAACAGAAGTATAAAAACTCAGGAACTTTATTTTTCGTCGGTTGTGGATAGAAAATCAACTGTTGTAACCGGTCCGGAAATAAAAATAGGTAGTGAAGGAAAAATTAAGTTCAATAAAGAAAATCCGGGTGGAAAAGAAACTGTTTCGTTTCGATTGGAAGTTGCGCCCGGTAGTTTTATAGAATACGATTACACGCTTGAATACAACTCCTTTCTTGTCGATTTCGACGTGCAAATGAAAGGGATGAACCAATATGTTGCTACAAATCAATCCTACCTCAATTTCAATTGGGCATATGATGTGCCGCGCCAGGAACGGAAATCACAATTTGGGGAAGATTCTTACACAAATATCACGTACAAATTTTTTGAAGACGAAGTTGATAACCTGGCAAAAAATAAATCAGATGAAGAAAATCTGACAACAAAAATAAAATGGATCGGGTTTAAACAGTTATTTTTTAATTCTACGATTATTTCAGATGAATCCTTTGCAAATGCACAAATCCGTCAAAATAAGACAGAGGATGATCCCAAATATCTGGCCAATTTCTCTGCTGATATTTCACTTCCGTATGAAGGAAAACCCAGCGAAACAGTTGGAATGCAATTCTATTTTGGGCCGAATCATTATCAAACTTTAAAGCAGTATGATATCAGTTTGGAAAGCCTTGTTTACTTAGGTTATCCGGTTGTTCGTGAAGTTAACAGGTTTGTAATTATCCCAATTTTCAATTTTTTACGGAAGTATATTGATAATTTTGGGATCATCATTTTGTTGCTTACAATCTTCATCAAAACCGTGTTATTTCCATTTACTTACAAGTCATACATGTCGCAGGCAAAAATGCGTGTTTTAAAGCCTGAAATTGATGAGTTAAGCGCAAAATACGGCCCTGATAAAATGATGGAAAAACAACAGGCAACAATGGCTTTGTACAAAAAAGCCGGGGTAAACCCAATGGGCGGTTGTTTGCCAATGTTGCTGCAATTTCCGATTTTGATTGCCATGTTCTTTTTCTTCCCAACTTCAATTGAGTTGCGGCAGGAAAGTTTCCTTTGGGCAACCGACTTATCGACTTACGATTCAATACTAGAACTGCCTTTCAGGATACCCTATTACGGCGCACACGTAAGTTTATTCTGTCTTTTGATGACAATAACAACCATCATTTCAACAAGCATGAATCAGCAGGCAATGAGCAGTAACTCGATGCCGGGAATGAAAACAATGATGTATTTGATGCCTGTAATGTTCCTGTTCATTTTGAACAGTTATTCATCGGGTTTGAGTTATTATTATTTCCTTGCCAACGTAATTACGATCGGTCAAACCTATTTAATCAGGTATTTTGTTGATGAAGATAAAATACATTTACAGTTACAGGCTAATAAAAAGAAACCGGTACAGAAATCAAATTTCCAAAAACGGTTGGAAGATTTGGCAAAACAGAGAGGGGCAAAATTACCGGCTAAGAAAAAATAGTATTTAAACACTTATTGATAAGGATTACAAGATTTGTAATCCTTTTTTTTGTTTCAATGATTAAATTTTGCATCATATTTGGTTACTGTCTTTTTGCAGTTACAACTTTCGGATAAATGGAAAGAAGGTTGTTAATTTGGAAAATTTTTACACCTCCAAAGAATCATTTTTTAAGTTAAATGAAGTTGAATTCTATCTGATCAGGTTTTACGGAGGTTTGTCTATAATTTAACATCAACATTTCATGCTGAAATTATATATGCCCTCGAAAAATATAAGTTTACAGAAAACTGGGGAACTTCTGATACAGTTGAATTGAATATGGGTTTCAACTATAAAAAAAATCTTTTGAGTTCAACTTTAAACCTTTTGAAATTCAGCGTGTCCAAAAGCTCGTAAATCTTTTGAATAGTTAAATTTTAAAATTAATAAAAATGAAAAAAATCGGATTTCTTTTGATTGCCCTGATTATGGGAACATTGGTTGGAACAGCTCAAAACTGGCAAAACTCGACACCTGAAGAAATGGCAAAACGCCAAACAGATCAGATAAAAGAAAAATGCGGACTTGACAAAGCACAAGAGAAAAAAGTGTATGATTTGAACATCGAATCGGGCAAAAAAATGGCAAAAATGCGCGAAGAAATGCAGGGTGGCGATAGGGATGCTATGCGTGATAAAATGGCAAAAATGCGCGAAGAACAAAACAAGGAAATGAAAAAGATTTTAACAGCTGATCAGTACGTAAAATATGAAAAATATCTTGAAGAAAGACGTGCTGCAAGACAGGGGGGTGGAAACAGGTAGTTTTGGTTAAAGTTTATATAGTTTAGTTTGATTGAGTTAAGGCTTGCATACAGCAAGCCTTTTCTTTTTAGGTTGAGCGGGATTTATGCTTGTAAAAAAAAAAACTCATTTTTCTCAGATAATAATAATGGCTTTTATAATTTGTTCCTCTACATCTCAGGGAAATTCTTTTCATCTACTTCCCGCATCATTTCATAAACATTTCTAAAAAGCCTTTCAACATTGGGTTTAGAGAAATATTCGCCATCAATTCCATAAGCGGGGCGGTGTTCCATTGCCGAAAGGGTTCTAGGTGCTGTGTCAAGGTAATTGAATGCTTTTTGTTCATCAATCACTTTTTGCATCATGTAGGCTGTGGCTCCTCCGGGGACATCTTCATCCATGAAAATTACTTTTCCTGTTTTCTTAACCGACTCTAAAATGGTGTGGTTTATATCGAAAGGTAAAAGCGTTTGAACATCGATAACTTCCACTGAAATGCCTTTAAACCTTGCCAACAAACGGGCGGCTTTTATTGCATGATGCGAATTCCAGCCATAAGTTACAATTGTTACGTCGTTTCCTTCGCGAAGGACTTCTGGTACACCTAAAGGAATTTTGTATTCGCCTATATTTGACGGCATTTTTTCTTTTACGTTGTATCCTTTCAATGGTTCAATAATCAACGCCGGATCATTACCCTCCAATAAAGTGTTGTAAAACCCTGCAGCCTGTGTCATATTTCGAGGCACACACAAATACATTCCCCGTATTGAACCCAGTAACATTTGCATAGGCGAACCGGCATGCCAGATTCCCTGTAACTGGTGTCCTCGCGTGCGCACAATAAGAGGAGCAGCCTGTTTGCCTTTGGTTCGGTATTGCAACGTTGAAATATCATCACTTAACTGCGAAAGTGCATAAATAACGTAGTCCAGATATTGTATTTCGGCAATTGGTCGAAAACCGCGTAAAGCCAATCCAATTCCTTGCCCGATAATTGTTGCCTCGCGGATTCCTGCATCCGAAACTCTTTCGATGCCATATTTTTTTTGAATACCTTTCATTCCCTGGTTAACATCTCCAAGTTTTCCGGTGTCCTGACCAAAAGTTACAAGAGTTGGATATTTCTCAAATAGTTTCTCAAAATTCTTGCTAATGATTTCTGAACCGTTTACTTCTGGCGCGTCATTGTTATATTCCACCGGGATTCCAGCTACTTTTAAGGTTGAGTCTAAACCGGTTCGGTAAAGTTGTTTGTTATATGCTGCGGCACTTTTTTCCTCAAACCGTTTTATCCAATCTTTCAATTCAGTCCGTTCATTTTGAACTTCCTTTCTCAGGTGGATTTTCAGTGATAGGCCTTTTGCAAAACTCAAATGCGAGCGTCGGGTGAGAAATATTTTTTGTGTTATTTTATCAAAATCTATTAAACGATAGCTTTGTAAGGTGGTTTTGTTTTCAATTTTAATAACAATTTCCCTTAATTCATTTTGCTCCCTTTTGTATCCGTCAACAAAATTCGCCCATGCCTTTTTGCGAGCTTCTTTGGCTCTTTTACTTGCCTTATTTTCAATTTCTGTAAGTAATTCGATGTCGGCTAAACCATTATCCAGAATCCAATTTTTCATGAGCCTTTTGCAATCAAAATCAACTTCCCACGTTAATCTTTCTTTGGTTTTATATCGTTCGTGCGAACCGGAAGTTGAGTGTCCCTGCGGTTGAGTAACTTCATTAATATGAAAAACTGCCGGAATGTGTGTTTTCCGGGTTTTTGCAATTCCGGATTTGAACATTTTCACTAATTCTTCATAATCCCAACCTTTACCTGTATAAATATCAATTCCATTTGTACCTTTTTCTTTCTGAAATCCTTTGAGTGATTCTGAAATACTTGATTTTGTTGTTTGTAATTCAACAGGAACGCTAATACCAAATCCATCATCATAAACGGCAACAACCACAGGAACTTGCATCACTCCGGCAGCATTTATGGTTTCCCAAAAAACACCTTCTGATGTACTTGCATCACCTATCATCCCAAATGCAACTTCATTTCCAGAAACATTGTTTTTTAAATATTTTTTAAGTTCGGGCTTTTTACGGACTATCTTAGATGCCTGTGCAAGTCCAAGTAAACGAGGCATTTGCCCACCTGTCGAAGAAATATCAGAAGCAGAATTGTATGTGGTCAAAAGGTCTTTAATTTCCCCATTTTCATCAATATTTTGAGTACTGAAATGGTTGTTGAAGTTGCGGCCAACAGTTGATGGGTTAAGTTCATCATTAGTTTCGCCATAAATCATAGAAAAAAATTCTTCGGGTTGAAGCAATCCCAAAGCAAGCATAAAAGTCTGGTCACGGTAGTAGCCCGAACGCCAGTCTCCCTTTTGAAATGATTTAGCGTAGGCAACTTGTGCCACTTCCTTACCATCCCCAAAAATACCAAAATGTGCCCTGCCATTGTGTACTTCCCGTCGGCCGAGCAAACTTAATTGGCGGCTCAGACAAACAATATAATAATCTTCAAGGGCTTCTTTAGCAGAAATTATGGTAGTTGTAATCGATTCTGTTTTTACTAACGACATGCTTTACTATTTCCGACTTTTTTGTCATTTAAACGCTAAAAATAACATTTTTGAATTGGTTTTGTTTAGTTCGGGATTATGTAGTTTTGAACATTAAAATCAAAAATCATCAAATTTTTTAAAGGTAAAATACTGAATATAAGTGCGATTGTTTTGACTTTGTAGCATAGATTCTTAATTTTTGCCGGTTAGTTCTTTTTGGTTTTAGTTCATAAAAATGATTGTTAACTTGCGTGCTGATTGGTTTTGTTGATTTTTTATCAATCAGGATAAATCAAATTTTGATATTAATTATTAAAAATTAGAAAATTGGGTATGAAGATCGACATGGACGAATTAGAAGAAAAATTCAGTATTGAAGGAGAAGTTGGGTTTGCGGAATTAGAGGAAGATCTGGCATTTATAACTGTTTCGAACAAATTTGCCGATGCAGATATATGTTTGTATGGTGCGCATATTACAAACTTCAAACCCTATAATAAAATGGAAATATTATGGATGAGTCCTGATAGTAAATTTGTTGAGGGCAGCCCTATTCGTGGCGGGATTCCAATTTGTTTCCCTTGGTTTGGCCCGCATAAAAGCGATTCTTCAAAACCTCAGCACGGTTTTGGTCGGTTAATGTACTGGGATGTTATTGAAACTTCTTCTCAGAAATCTGGAGAAACTTTGGTTAAGTTGCAACTATGCTCATCGCCTGAAACAAAAAAATATTGGGAATATGATTTTTGTGCTGAATTGAGTGTGGTTGTTGGCAAGACACTTACTGTAACATTAAAAGTTACAAATACTTCATCGTCAGAATTTGAGTATTCCAGTGCACTGCATTCCTATTTTAGTTTATCGTCAATTGAAGAAATCAGTATTGAAGGTTTGCAAAACACAAAATATTACAACCAACTTGAACCGGGCGATTTTATTCAGGAAACTGAGAAACTTGAAATTCATAAAGCCGAAACAAGGCATTATTATGACACTGAAACTGCCTGTGTAATCAACGATCCGGTATTTGGAAGGAGAATCAGTGTTGACAAATCGGGCAGCAAAATAACAACAGTTTGGAATCCGTGGGAAGAAACCTGCAAAAAAATAGATGATTTGCCTGATGATTCATACCACACTTTTGTTTGCATTGAAGCAGTGAACGCATTCAACAATATAATAAAACTTGCTCCGGGTGAAATCCATGAAACCTCAGCAATTATTGGATTGGCAGAGTAGGGGATAATTTAGATATAATAGACAAAAATAGTTGGTAAAAAGCTCTGGGATGCCAGTGTTTTGAACCAAAAGGAGGAAGTTAATTGAAATACGTTTCAATTAACTTTTTTTGTTGTCAAAAAGATGAAGAAAAACGTCATGTTGGGC
>JBGSMW010000051.1:0-136165 GCA_041739985.1 Draconibacterium sp.
GGCCCAACATGACGTTTTTCTTCATCTTTTTGACAACAAAAAAAGTTAATTGAAACGTATTTCAATTAACTTCCTCCTTTTGGTTCAAAACACTGGCATCCCAGAGCTTTTTACCAACTATTTTTGTCTATTATATCTAAAAAAGAACTTATTAACTGTGTCCATTAGTGAAATCTGTGGGTTGTTTTTTTATGATTTCGTCATTGCGATACCCATCAATGCTGAAATTGTTTATTTTTCATGTTATAACACAATTCATAAATCAGTTTGTTCAAATTTACTCAAACATAAAATCAACTAAAATTATCTCCGATTTCCCGGCCGTTTTGACCGGTGGTCCCCACAAACGCAAACCACTTGTAACAAAAAAATGCGTGTTCCCAATCTTCCTGTATCCCCAACTCAGTTCATACATTTGCTGAATTATAAAATTGATGGGGAAAAGCTGTCCGTTGTGTGTATGTCCCGAAAATTGAACATCCACCTTAGTTTGACCTACCTCCTTTAATTGTGTGGGGCGGTGATCTAAAAAAATAACCGGTAAGTCAGCAGTAAAGGTTTCCATAATTTGTTCAATGGTTTTACGGTTTTTGAGGCGCTCATCGTATCTGCCACCGATGTAAAACGAATTGTCAACATTGATTACTGTGTCGTACAGCATCGTTATTCCGGATTTCATAAAAAAAGTGCTATATTCCTGTCCACCATAAAATTCATGATTACCAACAACTCCGAATGATCCGTATTTTGATTGAATATTTCTGAATGCCTTTTCAATATCAACAGAGGTTTCATTCTCACTGTCTCCTTCTACAATATCCCCTCCAAACAGCACAATATCAGGTTTTAGCAAATTCACCTTATCAACAAATTGCTCTATGTAACGTAGTCTTGTACTTTCAAGAATATGAATATCAGCCACAAAAGCTACCCGGAGTGTTTCAATTTTCGAATCCCTTTTTGGAACACTAATTTGGTAACTTGAAACACGAATGGTATTCAGATTTATTGCACCACCGATTACCACCAAAACAGAAACCAAAATAATTGCGGAAAATGTGTTCACCCGAAATCTATAACTCTTTCTTTTTTCCACTGAAAGAAACCTGAGAAAAAGGTTGAATAATAGGAACAAATCGAATAAGAGAATGGATAAAAACAGGTATAAATAGAAAGGTAAAAGGTAACCTGCAAAAACTGATAATAATTGAATTAAAGGGTTTTCACTTTGATCACCTAAATACCTTGATAAAGGGTAAACTGCAAAGAATACCATGTAAATACAGGTGTACCATATTTTGTATCCTTTACCAATGAATAACTGATTTATTCTTATGAAAACATAAATATTCGGAATAACATAAGCAAGCGTAAGATAAAAATGAAACATCAGTTACTTTTTAAAATTAAATGCGATGAAGATATAAAATTCCAATAAACTAAAACAAATGAGGAGTCCTGGACAAAAAAGAGTTGCCAAATCAAAAACATTGAGGTAAAAAGAATTCAATAGAATATTAAGTTGTTTTAACTTCCTTTATTGAATTTCAAAACTTCAGGATAAATTTATCTGCCTGAATTAATGAGAACAATTTGCAAAGAAAAAATCACCCCATCCACATTCTCCCTCGTAAAACAAAGCGGTGGTTTCGATTTGATACATGGTAGAAAGACCCGTCGGTGCTGATCAGAATAAAATCTTCCTTTAGTTACTTGCATTATGAACCAGTTCGTAATCTAAAACTCGTTTCCAGTTGTATCGGGCTTTTTATAACTCAAAACCATTCTATCCTTTGAATCAAAAATATTATTGTGGCTAATTCAAATTGGTAATTGCTTTATACATTCCTGTATCTAAACAAGGTTTTATGTCATGGCATTTAAGTCAAAATGGCCTGTGTAAAATGTTTGTATTTCACTTTGTTTATTTGTAACTTGTAATATTAAAATTGCTATTAATCAGCGTGTTAATATATTATGAGTGGCCTTTCTTTCGAAGAACAAGCTTTTTTGTCCCGTTTAACCGAAATTACAGAATCCAACATAAAGAACGAACAGTTTGGGGTTTCTGATTTGGCGAAGGAAATGGGTATGAGTCGCTCTAATATTCATCGAAAATTAAAATCCTTTTCAAACAAGTCAGTCAGCCAGTTCATACGGGAAGTAAGGCTGGAAAAAGCCAAAGAATTTTTGGGAAAAGAGAATTTTACAGTTTCAGAAATTGCTTATAAAGTGGGTTTTGGCAGTCCTTCCTATTTTATCAAGAGTTTTCACGATTATTTTGGTTATCCGCCAGGAGAATATTTGAAATATGCTTCAGAAGATTCGGGAAAACAGGAAAAACCGGTTTATAATGAAAATACTTCTTCAAACACACCTGAAGTAGTAAAAAAAGGAAAATTTTTAAAATTGATTTTTTCCTTAACAGTTTTTATTTCTGCAGTTGCAATCATTTATCTCATCTTTCAAAACCGGAATATCAGAGAAACTCAAAATCCGGGTGAAAATTCAATAGTGATACTTCCTTTAGAGTATATCGGTGATGAGCAAGATATTAAAATTCTTGCCGACGGTATAATGGAAGAGATTATGAACAGGTTGTCGGGTCTTGTCGGGCTTACTGTAAAATCGCGTAATTCAGCTGAAATCTACCGCAACTCAACAAAGAAAACAAAACTCATAGCAAAGGAACTTGGCGTTTCGTATGTATTAAGAGGCACGTTACTAAAAGAAGGGAAAAAAGTTAGAATATATTTTCAATTGGTGGATGTCACGCAAGATAATCTGATTTGGGACGACAACTTTGAGGAGGATTTACACGGAATTCTAGTTTTAGTATCCAATGTTTCAGAAAAAATTGCAGGTAAATTGCAGATTTTACTTTCTTCTGATGAATCGAGGAGGTTAAATGAAGTATATAAAGTTGATACTTCTGCATATAGTCTGTTCCTAAAAGCCAATTATTTTCATCACAGAGGTGATTTTAATTCAGGAATAAAATATTATAGTCAGGCACTCCGGTTGGATTCCTCGTTTAGCCAGGCATTGTCAGGTCTTGCAAGTTCGTATTATGGTTTAACAGATTACAAATTATATCCTTGGGAAGAAGGTTTTGGCAAAGCACAGGAATTTGCAGAAAAGGCACTGGAAATGAATCCTGATTTAGCTGAGGCTCATCTGACAATTGGCAGGATAGAGGGTTGGATAAACCGGAATTGGGAAAAAGCAGAAAAGGAATTGCGCAAAGCCATTGAAATAAATCCAAATTATGCTGCAGCATTAGCTTATTATTCTTCATTCCTTTATTTAATGGGTCGAAATATGGAAGCAAGAAGTTTATTGGATAAAGCTATTGTTCTGGAACCTGTTACTTATAAAAGTTATTTCCAAAGTTCAGAAATGTATTATAATGAAGGGGATTTTTTAAATGCCTTGAAGGAAAATGAAAAGGCTTTGGAAATAAAACCTGATTACAGATGGGGATATATTCAGAAGTTCAGAATTTATTATCATCTGGGCGAATATGACAAAGCAATTGAAGCATACTTGAAATTCCAGGAAATTGACACACCGTATAAAGATTACAGCAATGAGATTTTAAAAATATATTCAGAAAATGGGATAAATGAAGTGATAAACTGGATAATAAAAACTCGTGAAATACCCCAGGAATTCAGAGAATATGTTCCGGATTCGGTTAACCATTTTGGTATTGCCAGATATTACGGAATGCTGGGAAAAAGAGATTCGGCTTTGGCTCACCTCGAATTGGAATACAAACAGGGTCAATCTGTTACTCTGGACAGGATAAAATACAGCTATGATTTTAAGTTTCTACATGGCAATCCAAGATTTAATACTTTATTAAAAAAAATGAACCTGCCTTCAGATTAAAATTTCTCCTGTAGTAACCGCATTTATATCCCTGCAACAATATTTAAATATTTCAACCATGCTTTAACTGAATGCAACATAGTTGATATGCTCTGTCTGTTTGTGAGTTGTAATTTTATTCATGAAAAATTTTTCAATTATAATTTTCAAAAACGATTAACAATTTAAAGTCTCAATGCCATGAAAACTAAAATTTTATTATTTGCAATTGTTTGTATGCCCATTTTTGTTTGGGGACAAAAAAACAGTACTGAAAGAGATACTTTGCCTAAAGTTGAAGTAACTCCTCCTGAATTTACCGGAATTACTAGTGTTAACAAACTTTTTAACAACAGTTCTATGAAAGATATTGGTAAATATCTGTTTGAAAATTTTCAATATTCTGAAGAGGCATGTTATATAGAAGGAACCGTAATTGTACAGTTTGTAATAACTGCTAACGGTGAACTTACCAATTTTAATGTAATCAACAGTGTATGTCCAGTCATCGACAATGAATTTATCAGAGTGCTTGAAACCACCAGCGGTATGTGGAAACCAGGCTTAAATAATATGAAACCTGTTGATATGGAAAAAGAGGTTTCGATGATGTTTGTTGCCAAACAGCAATACAAAAGCAACCCGAAATCATATTTTACAAATCAGGCCAGAAATTATTTTACTAAAGCAAATAATTTATTTCTAGAAAAGCATAATTTAAAGAAAGCGTTGCGAAATTATGACCAAACAATTAAATACCTTCCGTATGATGTATCATCATTGTTGGTTCGAGGACTTTGCAAGTATGAACTGGGCGATATGGATGGTGCCCGTGCCGATTGGAAAAGAGTAAATGAAATCGGCAGATATGATGCAACGGAATACATCAACAAATTGGTCGATTTTCAAGGTTATGCTGAAATGACTCATATTTTGAACAATTAGTTTCGGAAAGTTCAATGAAAGTTGGGCTGTATGATTGAAATTATCTGTTTATCTGTACAAAAAAGCAAAGCAGATTTAAATGAAATTCCCGTCAAAAACTGACTTCAAGCGCGAAAAAATTAAGAGGCTCAATTTTTTTTTATCAGTGCAACATAATTGCATCAATTACAACATAATTGAAAGTTTCAGCAACATAGTTGATATGCACTGATATTGGTTTTATCGGAAATTGTAGTGGGATTTAATCAATTTTAAAATTCGATTTTAAAAACTTAAAAAATTACGATTATGAAAACACTTGTAAAAATTTTCTTTTTGATGGCTGTAATCAGCCTTGTTGCAGGATGCAACAAAACCGATGAATTTTTCGAAAATGATTCTATTGAGTTAAAAAGTGCTCAACCACATGAAGTTTCGGTTCCGTTTAAAGCCGATTTTACTGTTTGGAATTTTACGGATTATACTGATCGAAATTGTGGCGAACCACCTATTTTTACATTAACCATGAAAGGAAGAGGGAATATAAACCACATGGGAAAAATTACAACAGAATTTACTTTTTGTTGCAATACATCAAACGGTTCATATTGGGATACAAATTGCAAGTTTGTTGCGGCAAATGGGGATGAGCTTTACGCAACAATTCCTACGGGACAGATTTTACCTAACGATGACGAAAACTCAGATTATTACCAAACTTACTTTAATGATAAAATGTTTTTTACAGGTGGAACTGGTCGTTTCGAAGGTGCATCAGGCGAAGCAATGACAAACGCTTTTGTACATAATGATCCGGTTCCTGAAAACTGGCATACAGATTTTTTTGGTACCGGAGTGCTTACATTGGTTAAAGGTAAAAAGTAATTATTCTAAAAAAAATCTATGTCGTGTTCCAATGCAACCTCTACTTTAATCCATAGGTTTTCGTGAAAACCGGAACAGATTTTTGTCATTACTTTTTTGGGAACCAATAAAAAAGGTTTCGATTATTGGAGGGGATTTTTGAAAATTGAGATTGTTCCCATAATTAGATGGATTACCAATTGTATTGAAAAATCCCTTCCAACTTCTCAATCACCTCATCCACATTCCCTTTCGAAAAACAAAGCGGGGGTTTCGATTTGATTACATTGTCGAAAGGGCCGTCGGTACTGACGAGAATATAGTTTTCCCGAAGTTCATTTTTAACTTTTTGTGCCAGTTCTGTGTCAGGCTCTAATGTGATTCGGTTTTTTACAAACTCAAAACCAATAAAAAGTCCTGAACCACGCACATCTCCAATACATTCGTAATTTTGCTGTAGTTTGCGTAATTCCTGCAAATAATAATCGCCAACAGTTTTTGCATTTTGCTGCAATTGTTCTTCTTCAATTACGTCCAAAACTGCCTGTCCGATAGCACATGAAACGGGGTTTCCGCCAAACGAACTAAAAAACTCCATGCCGTTGTTAAATGCTGCGGCAATCTCATTGGTGCAAACAACCGCGCCAATCGGGTGGCCATTTCCCATAGGTTTACCAAGAATTACAATATCGGGAACTACTTCCTGTGCTTCGTAACCCCAGAAAAAATCGCCCAACCGGCCAAATCCGGTTTGCACTTCATCGGAGATGCAAACTCCGCCCTGCCTGCGGATTTCGGTATAAATTTCATTTAAATAACCTTTGGCAAGCGGAACCTGTCCGCCACAGCCCACAATGGGTTCGGCAATAAATGCTGCAATTTCTCCTGCAAATCCATGCATTTGCTGAATGGCATTTTTTGCATACGAAACTCCGGCATTTTCAAATCTGAATTCTCCTCGGTAGGCATCGGGAACAGGCAAACAAATTATGTTTTCAGAAATTCCCTTTCCTCCTTTCCCTCCAAATTTATAATGGCTGATTTCAATTCCGGCCTGCGTGTTGCCGTGGTAGCCGTGTTCAACAACTGCAACAATATTTTTTCCAGTGAAATTTCTTGCCAGACGCAAAGCCAGATCGGTGGCGGCGCTTCCCGAGTTCACAAAAAAGACTTTTTTTAGCGGGGTGGGGAATTTCTTCAATAAACTGGCCGAATATTCATTTAACGAATCATACAAATAACGTGTATTGGTATTGAGTTTTGCCATTTGTTTCATCCCGGCTTCCACTACTTTTGGGTGTGAATGGCCAACATGTGGAATGTTATTGTAAGCATCCAGGTAGCGGTTTCCATATTTGTCGAACATGAACTGGAAAGCCGCACTGTTCATGTAAATCGGGTTTTTATAGCTGATTGAAAAAATGGAACTTAACGATTTGAATCGTTCTGACGTTTTTTCTTCAACTGATTTTTCAGTTGGAATTTCAAAACCAGCGGCTTTTCTGAATTCATTTCGGGCAAAAACCGGATTGATTTGCCCCCATTTTTTTAACAAATCCCACGCTGGTTTTTCACTGATTTGCGTGTATTTATTTTCCGGGTTTTTTATTTTTTCGTTTGCCGAATTACAAACGCTTGTACAAAGCCGTGCAGCAACCAGCCAGAATAAAATGTCGGTTTCATTTTCCTCAAGTGGTATGATTTTATGATACGAAGAAATTATTGGGACTGCCCATTCAACAGGATTTTCTTTTTCCATTATCGCGTAGGTAATTGCAATGGCAAGCTCATTTACAAGCTGTGAAAAACAAATATCACCAAAATCTATTATTCCCGAAACACCCCCGTTTTGTGTTAAAACATTCCAGTCGTTGGCATCGCCGTGAATGGTTTGCTTGCGGAGAGAAGGCAGGTTTGGTAATACATTTTGTTTGTATTGAATTAAAAAGTATGCAACAATTTTGCGATCAGAAGGATTTGAAATGTACTGAATGTATTTTTCGTTCTGTAAAAAATACTGCAAATCCCATTTATTTTGCCGGGCGGCAATTGTGTAGTTTTGAGAATCTTTTAAATCCAAATCCATTTCAGCTAAAAACTTTCCAAAGGATTCAAAAAGTTGGGTGGTGTGTTTTGTTTTTGCTAGAAATTCACCTTCAATAAAAGTTAAAAGCCGCGCTGTTTTTGATGAATTTTCAGACTCAAAAGCAGTTAGGAATTCATCATTTTTATTTTTAACGGGAGCCGGAAATTTGTTGTTTGCATTTTTTTGAATGTGAACCAAAACCTCGTTTTCAGCCTGCGCGAAATCGACCTTGTTTTTTTCGTTCGGAATAACCTTTGCAATGAATTTTTCAGAACCGTTTTCGACAAGATAATTTTCTGAATCATAACCAACCAACTTTTGAATTTTAGGATTGATGAGGTAATAATTATTGGTTAGCAAAAGTTCCATCGTATTCTGATATTTAGTGTTTATAAGAAAATTCCAATCCCCTATCTCCAAATTACAAATAAATTCCAAATTCAAACTGTCAAACTTTTTAAACTGTTTGAAACATTGAAACCTGGCATTTTGAGATTTATTTGTTTTTTGACTTTTGAGATTTGTTATTTCAAATTTGCAGAGTTTTTCATGTTACACTATTTATACTTTCTGAAAAACTGGTCGATTTGGTTGACAAGCTGGTCGTAAATGGGTTTTGTGAATTCGATAAACAAATCCTGTTCAGGAGGCAGCGGCATGGCTTGTTTTTGTGTGAGCTGGAGTTGCTGTTTACTCAGCGCTTCCTTGTCGCCGGCAAAAATTGCATACCGGTTTACCCAGGTAAACGAACCGGGAATCAAGTTGTTACGCATTATATCGTTGGTATTGAAATCGATAACCCGAAAGTTTAAACGACCTGCCGAAACAACTTCATCGGTGTAGGTTTTTAGTTTTGCTGAGTATGTTATTTCTTTTACTCGTGTGCTGTCTTTTCGCTCTGCAGGAACTTTTTTCAGTAAATTTTCTTCATTTACTGTGCGGGTTAAATTGCCCACAGAAAAATCGAAAAACTCCATTTGAACAATAAAATCAGGGTGGTTGATTTTGAATTTTTCGGCCTGTTCTGGTGAAAAGAAATGTACAAAACCGTTTTTCGAATAGTTGTTGTTGAGGTATTTAAAAACCTGATCGTAAAAGAATTGCGAACTCAATTTGTATCGTTGCGTGTTTACAACAGCCGCTTCAACAATAACTTTCAATGTTGCTATTTCTTTTGCTTCTTTCATTTTGCCGGCTACATCTTTATAACCTGAAACAAATTGGTTGGCTCTGTAAAAATTGTCGAATGCCTTTCTGGCAGTCTCGCGGGTGTTTTTCTCCAATTCGTTTAATCCGGCATTGTATCTCATTTCTGCGGCTTTTTCATAAGCCATACTTAATTCCGAAGTGTATGATTTTGGGTTTGATACAATTTTTCGGGCAGCGGGAGTGCTGCGAATCAACTCCGACATACGGTTTACCTGTTCCATTTGGTTTATAGCGCCTTCCCATTTAAAAGCTGAGTTCGACGTAAGCGCAATGTCGATTTCTTCCTGCGACCATTCCAATGCAAGCGGGTAGCCATCTTCCAAAACTTTGATTGCCTTATTATTGTCGGGATCTGATTTTAACCTTTCCACCGACTTTGTAATTGCCGAATAATAATCGCCTTTTTCCAGCGCCTTTTTACCGGTTGAACATGAACTGATTATAAAGATCAGGATATAAAAAATCAGAGTATTTTTTTTCATAATTGAAATAGTTAAAGTATTGATACAAAAATAGGATTTTGATTTTGTATTCCATCTGTAAAGAATGTATTCCATCTTTAACGTCAATTTGAAAATCGTATCATTCAAAACGCCAGATAGCTTTAAAACAGAAAAATGGAATCCTTATTGGATTGAAGAATAAAAGATTCCATCTGATCCCGGTTTAGTTAATTCAGAAGGAATCTATTTTCCTTTTTCTCAAAGTCCCCCTCGGGGGATTTAAGGGGCTTTCTGTTCATTCCACCCCGACCGGTTAGGCGGTTCAGGCACTTTTACTTTTTTGGGCGGGTTTTTCTCTAATTCTTTCAGTAAAACTTCAACAGCTTTTTCAATTCCGGGATCAATTCCTTTTGCCAGTTGCTCAGGACGATCAACCACTTCAATGTCAGGATAAACGCCTATTCCTTCAATTATCCACTCGCCGTTTTCATCAAAAATCCCGAAACGGGGAACTGAAATATTTCCACCATCAACCAGTCGTGCATTTCCTGAAATACCAACCAGACCGCCCCAGGTGCGGGTTCCAATTAATTGGCCAAGCCCTTTTTTGCGGAAATAGTACGGAAATGCGTCGCCACCCGATGAAGAGTAACCGTTTATGAGCATAACTTTTGGTCCGTTGTGCGCAATTCCGGGTGTTTTCATTGGTGTCAATCCATTAACATTCCAGTAGCTCAGTGTTTTGCGGTTAAGCAAATCAGCCATCACATCGGGAATAAAACCTCCGCCATTGTACCGGTCATCAATAATCAGCGCGTCTTTGTCGTTGTAAGCATACATTCCTTTGAAAAGTTCCCGGTTTCCTTCAACAGCAGTATTTGGCACATGAATATACCCGATTTTTCCGCTTGAAAGTTTATCAACCATTGCACGGCGTTCAAGTACCCAGTTGTAATAAAGTAAATCCAATTCGCTTTTAATAGGTTTTATTGTCGAAGTGCGTGCAAAATCCTTTTCGGGAGTTGAATTCACAACTATTTCAACCTGTTTCCCAATTGTATTTTCAAGAAATTCATAAGGATTATCGGTGGTTTTAATTTCGTGGCCATCAATACTTATCAAAAAGTCGCCTTCTTTTACGTTTACACCTTGCTCTGTTAGCGGTGAGCGTAATGATTCGTCCCAGTTTTGGCCTTTGTAAATTTTTGCAATTTTGAAATATCCTGTTTTTTCATCGGCAATTAATTCTGCGCCAAGTAATCCGCCTTCAATACGTTTTGGTTTTTCGAAATCGCCCCAGTCAACGTATGAGTGGCCGGTGTTTGATTCTGAAACCATTTCACTTAGAATAAAATCCAAATCGGCGCGATGGCCAACGAAGGGAATAAGCTGTACATAGTTTTCTTTAACCGCTTTCCAGTCAACGCCATGCAGGTTGTTTACATAAAAAAAGTCGCGAAAAATTCTCCATCCGTCATTATAAATTTGTTGCCATTCTTTTGCCGGATCGATTTTCATTTCAAGGTTATCGAGTTTCAGTTTTCCGGCATCCGCTTTTTGTCCGGGAGCAATTTTTGTAATGCCAAAATCACTTCCCGAGCGGTAAAGCATCATTTTTCCATCAGCTGAAACCTGCGCCTGAATTGCTTTTTCCAGTATTACTTCTTCCTTTTCTTCTGCAATGTTGTATTTGCTTAATTTACCGTCAGATATATACAAAACTCCTCCTTCAACGGCAAGCAAGTTACGGTATTCGCCAGCTTTTAATGGCAGGGCAATAATGCGGTTGTTAATTCCTTCAACATCAATAGTAACATTTACATATTCCTCTTTTTTCTCTTCCTTATCTTTTGTTTTCTCCTTCAACTCCATTTTTACAGGTTCAATGTCAATTTTGTCCTTAAACAGTTTTTCTCCGTCAGCTTTTAAAGCCATTGCAAAAATGCGTGTCGATTTGTTATAGACATAATTAAATTCAAAACTCGAAAAGTCGAGGTTAAAATCACGGTCTGAAAGGAAGAAAATTGTTAAGCCATCTGTTGAAAAAACTGGAGAATTGTCAGAAAACGAGTCATCGGTAAGCTGAATATTTTTTGCATCAGGAATATTGTAAACCCATATCGAAGAATATCCGTTTGGCGCCTGTTTCACGTAGGCAATCCATTTTGAATCAGGTGAAAAAACATATGAGCGGAACTCATTTTCAGTTGCTTTGTCAACCACAGTTTCAACTTTTGTTTCAATATTTAAAAGTTTAAGTTGCAGGGTGCGGTCGGAATAGAGCAGGTATTTACTGTCGGGCGACCATTCATTATCGTATTTCCAGGCTGTTGAGTTTGTAGTTATTTGCACAGGTTTTGACCCTTTTTTATTTTCGAGCAGATAAATTTCATACTCGCCGGTGGCATCAGAATAGTAAGTAATATATTTTCCGTTGGGCGACCAGCTGGGGTAAACTTCACGAATTCCCTGCGTTTGTGTAATATTTTCAGTGTTTCCGTTTTCGGCAGGAACAGAAAAAATATCGCCGCGCGCATCAAATAAAGCACGTTTCCCTGTTGGTGAAATGGAGTAGCTGTGAATATTGCCTGTTATGGTTTTAAAATATGGAACCAGGTTGGGATTGTCGAAATTAATGTTGACAGTGATTTTTTCAGTAAGCCCGGTTTCAAGATTTGTTTTATACAAAGAACCGCCCTTTTCAAAAGCAAGTTGGCCGTTACTTCCTGAAGGCCATAACACATCGAAATCAGTAAATTTTGTGATTTGCTCCACCGCTTTTGACTGCGTGTCATAGCTGTAAATGTTCAGTTTCAGATCGCGGTCGGAGGCAAAGAAAATTTTGCTTTTGTACCAAACCGGACACTGGTCGGCACCGGCAAAATCTGTTATTTGTTCCGAAGTATTTTTTCCCAGATCATAAATCCAGAGGTCAGTTGCGCGACCACCTTTGTAACGTTTCCATGATCGAAATTCGCGGTCAACCGGAGTGAAAGCTATTTTTTTTGCATCGGGCGAAAGCGCCGCAAAACCTCCGTTTACAATTTGCAACGGTTTTTCAAGTCCACCTTCAATATTTACAAGAAAATATTTGCCGTTTCGTTCGCCAAATTCGGTGCGATTGGCGCGGATTAAAATGTTTTTGCTGTCAGGTGTCCAGTCCAGAACAATATCGTCAAAACCCCCGCGTGGTGGCATCAAACCAACCGAATTGTAAAAAGTCAACTGTTTTGACTTTCCTCCTTCTGAAGGAATAATATAAACCTGTCGTGTACCTGAATATTCAGCAGAAAATGCAATCCAGTTGCCATCGGGCGAAATTTTCGGGAACAATTCCATCCCCTCGTGTGAAGTCAGCCGCCGTGCCTCGCCACCGTATGAATTTACTGTCCAAATATCACCTGCATAAACAAAGGCGACAAGGTTATTATTAATATCTGGGAAACGTATCAAACGAGCATCATCGATTGCTTTTCCCGATTGGAAAATCCCGATAGCGATCAGGATCATAAAAAGTTTTCTGAAATGGTTTATCATGATTTAAAATTTTAGGATTCAATGGTAAAAATTATTTTTGAATCGGGCAATGGAATTGGTCAGGTTTTCGAGGTTGGGACTTTGACTTTCCCAAGTCTAAGATTTATTTTGTATGAATCGTGGACTTGGAAAGTCCACGTCCCGGTTGTGAAGATTTGAGTACGGTGATTTCTGAACCGCCGGTTTAAAGAACACAGTTCGGAAACCGTGGCACCCTTACATAACATAAAATGTCAAATAACAATGAATTACCGGTTTATAAGACAACCTACGATTTGCTGCCCGAAATTTTTGCATATAAAAAGGTTATTTGAATAAATCAGAATGAGTTCCCGTACGAACCAATTCTAATGTTTTATCATTTTCGTTTTGACGCCAGATTAACAACCAGTCAGGTTTAATATGGCATTCCCAGTATCCATTGTAATTCCCGGAAAGTAAATGAGATTTGTATTTGTGTGGTAGTTTTCCTGTGGTTTCAAGTAATTCAATAACCGAACCTAAGTCATCGATATTATAATTTCTTTTAGTGCATTTGATGAAATCCTTTTCGAATCGATTGGTTGTTTTAATTTTATACACCTGCCTTTTTTTTGAGTGAAGAAATTAACTCTTTTGCCGAAGAATACGAATTTACTTTTCCTTCTTCAACTGCATTAATTGCTTCAAGCGTTTCATCGTTCGGTATATTTTCTTCAACGATTTTTGCATAACTGGTTGTTTTCAGAAATTCAACCAATTTCCTGGCTTCAGCGGTGCGTGTATTTATTATTACTGTTGTCATAATCTGTGAATTCAATTTAATTACAAATATACATTTTTAAAGAATTAATTCTACAAATACAACAACTCCCCAATCTTTTTCATTATTTCTGAAGCTTTTCCCTGAAGAAAAATGTCTGTTATTTCTCTCGTAAAGTGCGTTTTTTCAATATTGATTTCGATGATTTTTGCTCCGTGTTCTTTTGCTACAACCGGAATTTCGGCTGCGGGCAAAACTTCTGCGTTGGTGCCGATAATAATCATAACATCAGCTTTTGTTGCTTCTTCGAACGAACGTTTTAATGCAAATGGCGGAATGGGTTCATTAAAAAAAACCATGTCGGGTTTGAGTATTCCTTTGCAGATGAAACAAGTTGGCGGCAAATAATTTAGGTTGGCAAAACTCATATCGAACTCTGAACTGCACTCGGTGCAAACCAATATTTTGTATGTTCCGTGAAGTTCATACACATAGCGGTTTCCGGCTTTTTGATGTAAATGATCAATGTTTTGTGTGATGACGGATTCAAGAAAACTGCGTTCCTCCATTCGTGCCAAAATTTCGTGCGCTATATTGGGTTGGGTGTCGCCCAAACTATCATAAAAGATTTCCTTGATTTTTTTCCACGATTGCAATGGTTTTTTGCGAAAATATTCGATTTCAAGAAAAATGGGATCGACCTTGTTCCAAAGTCCGTTTTCGCCCCTGAATGGCGGGATTCCGCTGTCAACTGAAATACCTGCACCGGTAAAAGCAACAGCATATTTTGCTTTACGGATAAGTTTTGCAGCCTGGTTCAGTTTTTCTAAATCCATAAAATCATATTTGTAATTTCCTGGCAGGGTTTTAACCTAATGCCTGGTGAAAATAAGGAATAAGAAATAAGGAATAAGAAATCTAAAAGTTTAAAACGGAATAATGTATTTATGTACTTTCTGATTTCTTATTGGATATTTCTTATTTTTTTCAACTTTTCACATCTATATTTTACTATAATTCCCCCTCCGGGGGTTAGGGGGCTATTATTCTTCAACCGAAATGTCTTTGCTCACAGAAACAGTCGTGTCCTCATTAAACCTGATTTTAAAGTTTAGTTTCCTGAACACCGAAATCATTGGTTTGTTGTCTTTTGTGGTTTCAGCTGCCAGGATTTTAACACCCCTGGATTTTGCGATTTCCATGCAATAGTTGGTCAGAGTAAAGCCAAGTTCCTTTTTCTGCCAGGCATCGGTAATTAAAATGGCATATTCCATTACTTCCACATCGGGGTCGGCAATCAACCTACCTACGCCAATAATTTTTTTGTGGCCTTCTTCTTCAACTTCGGCTACAATTGCAATTTCGCGGTCGTAGTCGATAAAACAGAACTGTGAGGCAACATCGTGCGAATCGAAATAAAAATCGTACCTGAACCGATGATAAATGGACTCTTTTGAACAACTGGCCAGCAGTTCAAGCCATAGTGGTTCGTCTTCCGGTTTTATCGGGCGAAGTGTTATTTCTGTGCCATCTTTCAATGTTGCCGTTTTTATTAAACTTTCAGGATATGGACGCAAAATGAGGTGCGAATATTCTTTAACTGGTTTTTTCATTATTTCCTCGTCAACAACAATACGGGCATCGAGTGCAATTACATCAGTTGGTGTAACAACAAGCGGATTAATATCGAGTTCTGCAATTTCGGGATAATCAGCAGCCAGGTATGACATGCGAATCAGCGCTTCAATCAATTTGTCGATATTTTTCGGTGTATCACCGCGATATCCTTTTAACAGTGGATAAATTGTCAGCGATTTCAGCATTTGATGCGCCAACTGTTCGTTTAATGGTGGAAACTCCAAACGCTTATCTTTGAACAATTCAGCCGTTACACCTCCCATTCCAACCAACATCACAGTACCGAATATTGGGTCTTTTTTGGTTCCAACAATCAATTCAATACCATCTTTTGTGTTTACCATTATTTGAATAGTAACACCATCAATTCGTGCATCAGGGCGTTTTTCGGCAGCAGTTTTTACCATATTACGAAAAGTAGCCCTTACCATCTCATCGTCTTTGATGTTAAGAGCAACGCCGCCAACGTCGGATTTATGAGTTATATCGGGAGAATAGATTTTCATTACCACCGGATATCCTTTTTTTCGTGCAATTGCAACGGCTTCGTCCTCTGTTGCTGCCGGTTGGGGGTGAGTGGTATTTATCCCGTAATCGTTCACCAGCATTTTTGAGTCATCTTCGTTCAGAATTTTTGCTTTTGGGAAGATATCTTTCAAATATTTTTTACGCAATTCCAACCGATCGTACTGGAAAGAAACCGGGACTTCTTTTGGTGTTTCATACAATAACTCCTGGTTTTCCGAATAGTTAGAGAGGGTCATAAATGCCCGAATAGCTTGTTCCGGAGCTGTAAAACTCGAAATACCCGCCTGATTAAATACCTGAATACCTTCGCGCATACTGGCACCCCCCAACCAACCTGCCATAATCGATTTTGTAGTTTTTGCGGCCAGTTGTGAGATTGCTTTGGCAGTTTCTGTCGGGGCAGTCATGGCTTGTGGTGTTAACAAAACCAGAACTGCATCTACATTTTCATCTTCCAGAACAATTTCCGTAGCATCGGCAAATCGTTCCGGAGTAGCATCCCCAAGCACGTCAATTGGGTTTCCGTGCGACCAGAAAGGAGGTAAATACTCATTTAGCCGCTGCATTGTTTTTTCTGAAAGTTCAACCAGTTTACCTCCCATCGAAATTAGCGAGTCAGTGGCCATAACACCGGGACCTCCGGCATTAGTAACGATTGCAAGCCGGTTTCCTTTGGGTATTCTGCGGCGGCCAACCAAATCGGTAAATTCGAAAATATTTCCAAAATCGAAAACACGTGCCAAACCGGCCCTGCGAAAAACGGCATCGTAAATCGAATCTTCAGAAGCCATTGCGCCTGTGTGAGATGCCGCAGCCGCAGCAGACTCAGGGAAACGTCCTGATTTATAAACGATAATCGGTTTTTCACGGGAGAAAGCACGGGCTGCCGACATAAATGTACGGGCATTGGTTAGCGATTCAACATATAAAACAATGGATTTTGTATTTGGATCCTGTCCAAAATAGTCTATTAAATCTCCAAAGTTAACGTCCATGGAATTACCGATGGAAACAAAATAGGAGAACCCAATATTTGACTCGTAGGCCCAGTCGAGTACCGATGTACAAAGAGCGCCCGATTGAGAGATAAAAGCAACATGGCCTTTCTTGGGCATTCCATCGGCAAAACTAACATTCATATTTAACCCCGGAACTAAAATACCAAGGCAGTTTGGACCAATAATGCGCATATCGGGAAATTTTGCCTTTTCCAACTTTGCCTGTTCTTCAAGGGCTTTTCCCTCTTCTCCCGATTCTTTAAACCCTGCCGACATGATGATTATTCCATTAATACCGGCTTCGCCACATTCACGAATAACCTGTGGAACAAATTTGGCGGCTATCATTATAACCGCTAAATCAGGGGTCTTTGGCAGACTTTTTACATCAGGATAACAAGGTATTCCCAAAACTGCCTCGCGTTTTGGATTTACCGGATAAACTACGCCGTTGAATCCTCCGCCAACTAAGTTGCGCAAAGTAATTCCTCCAACACTGTTTGGATTGTCGGAGACTCCAATTAATGCTATTCGTTTTGGTTTAAAAATGCTATTTAATTTCTTGATGGCCATAGAGTTATGTTTTTGGTATTTTTTTATAACTAAAAATTGATTTTAAGCGGTTTTAAAGTTGGTTGAAATTTTTAAAAAAAACACATAAAAAAGTCAGTTTATTAAAGTTGTTTAGTTAGTTGTTAAAATTAAAGAATATTCTCTAAATTGGTTTTAAATCAATGTATTACAAGAGTAATAACAGCACAATATTTAGGATTTTATGTTGTATAACAATCCTGATGTTTCCTGTTTGAATAGTTGAGGATTGAAAATAGAAAAAAAAATCCGGAAAGTTCCGGATTTTTTGTGCTTCAATAATTATTGATAAACTATGATTTTTCCTTAATAGGTTTAACCAATAAAATGGTCACAACTGCAACAAAACAAAGTACCCCGCAAATGGTAAATGCAAGCGGGAAATTTCCTAAATCGCCCAGTTTTCCACCCAGAATTGGGAAAATGATTCCTCCAATAGCATAGGCAAGAAATACCCATCCGTAGTTTTGCCCGAAGTTTTTATTCCCAAATATATCGGCTGTTATTGTAGGGAACAGTGAAAACAGTCCACCATAATTAAATCCGATTAACATAGCAAAAAGGTACAGAGTAATCTGCAAATCTGCCATCCATTGAAAAAGGATGACAAATACGCCCTGAGTGGCCATCATTAATGCGATGGAAGTTTTTCTTCCTATTTTATCACTAATCATACCCCATAAAATACGCCCCAATCCATTGAACAAAGCAAAGAAAACAGCCATTGCCATTGTAGCGGCGGCTCCTGCAACTTCTTTTGATATTCCGTTTGCCTGCATCGCTTCCATCGGCCAGAGTTTCATTAGCCCGATGCTCAAAAGTCCTGCTCCCGCACCAAAAGCATAAGTTAAAACAATCAGATAGAATTGGTTTGTTTTTAACATTTGGCTGCTTGAAAAATTAACTGAACCGGCTGTTTTAACCGTTGATTTTGATTCTGCTGGTTTCCATCCTGCCGGTTTCCAGTCGGCAGCAGGAAATACCATCCACAAACTTCCGATTATTATAATAATGAGAAATATTATACCCAGAACAATAAACGTATTTGACATGCCAATGCTTTTAATAAGTTCTCCCCCGCCAAACGAACCCAATTTTCCGGCAAGAGTCATCCAAAGTGTAGCGCCAAATCCAAATCCTGCAACTGCTAACCCTGTTATCAATCCTTTTTTGTCAGGATACCAGCGCATACCAACTGCAATAGGAACAACGTAGCCCATTCCAATACCCGCACCGCCAAGGATTCCTACAAATATTAAAGTTGTAACATAGTTTTCTGCACCGAGCAAACCGGCAATTATATAACCCAATCCCAGGGTAATCCCACTGGCGATTGTAAGTTTACGAGGGCCATATTTTGGCATCAGTCGCCCGGCAATAACCATTACAATGGCAAAAACTGCCACACCCACTGAAAATACTATTTGTGTTTGTGCTTTCGACCATCCACCTTCCACAAGTTCACTTGTAAAAACTGACCATGCATAAAGGTTTCCGAGGGCAAGTTGAATCAGGATTGCCCCAACGACAACTAAGGATCGGTTCATTACTTTTGGTTTGTTCATGTTGTTTAAGATTTTGATTTTGTTAGATTGATTTTGTAGGAAAAAGGAGGTTGTCAAATGATTTTTCGACACCCTCCTTTATAATTATCATTAGTTACCTTTTAACTTCAACTTTTGCACCGTCGATTATTTCATCAACTACACCAGGATCGAGAAGGGTTGAAGTATCACCAAGATTTGTAGCATCACCTTCACCGATTTTGCGGAGTATGCGGCGCATGATTTTGCCCGACCTTGTTTTTGGTAAACCGTGAACGATTTGAATTTTATCGGGTTTTGCAATTGCACCGATAAATTTATTCACTGTTTCCCTGATTTCATTTTCAATGGTTTTCAATTCGTTGTCGGTGAGGTCTTCGCAAATAACATACGCGTAAATCCCTGACCCTTTTATTTCGTGCGGATATCCAACCACAGCCGACTCAATAACTTTTGGGTGCTGGTTAATTGCATCTTCAACCTCGGCAGTTCCAATTCTATGTCCCGAAACGTTGATAACGTCATCAATACGACCAATAATCCGGTAGTAACCCTCTTCGTCGCGTTTAGCGCCATCGCCGGTTAAATACAAACCCGGGAACGCCGAAAAATAGGTTTGAAAACAACGGGAATGATCTCCGTATGTTGTACGTAACATTCCCGGCCATGGAAATTTTATGCAAAGTATCCCTTCCACTGCATTTCCTTTTAACTCTTTTCCTTCAGGGTCAACTAAAATAGGCTGAACACCGGGCAAAGGCAGCGTTGCCAGTGAAGGTTTTGTAGGTGTGATCCCGGCTAGCGGGGTAATCATTATTCCACCAGTTTCAGTTTGCCACCATGTATCCACAATGGGGCATTTTCCTTTTCCAATCAAATCGTGATACCAGCGCCATGCTTCTTCGTTGATTGGTTCGCCAACTGTACCAAGTACTTTTAACGAACTTAAATCGTGTTTTGTAACCCACTGGTTTCCCTGGGCTACAAGTGCACGAATTGCAGTTGGGGCTGTATAAAAGTGGGTAACTTTATATTTGTCAACCACTTCCCAGAACCGTCCCGCATCCGGCCATGTTGGTACACCTTCGAACATGATTGTAGTTGCCCCAGTCAGCAATGGTCCGTAAACTATATACGAGTGACCTGTTACCCAGCCAATATCGGCGGTACACCAGTAAATATCACCATCACTGTATTGAAATACATTTTTAAAAGTATATTCAGCGTAAACCATGTAGCCACCGGTTGTATGTACAACACCTTTGGGTTTACCTGTTGAGCCCGAAGTATAAAGGATAAAAAGAATATCTTCAGCATCCATTTCTGCTGCAGTATTTTCAGTTGAAACATCTTTAATTACATCGCTCCACCAAATATCGCGGCCTTTTACAAAATTGATTTCTTCTCCGGTGCGGTTCAAAACGATTACATTTTTCACGGTTGGACATTTTTCTACAGCTTCGTCAACAATGACTTTTAGCGGGATGCTTTTTGTGCCGCGGAAACCGCCATCGGAAGTGATAATTACATTTGAGGTTGCATCGTTTACACGGTCGGCCAAAGCAGTTGCTGAGAACCCTGCAAAAACGATTGAATGGATTGCCCCGATTCTTGCACATGCAAGCATAGCAACAGCAAGTTCCGGAACCATTGGGAGATAAATGGCAACCCTGTCACCACGTTTAACTCCCAGTTTTATAAGACCATTGGCAAATTGTTTTACTTTTTCGAAAAGTTCGCCATAAGTAAGTTTTATTTCTGCTTCCTTTGGGTCGTTAGGTTCCCAGATAATGGCAACCTGATCTTTACGCAAAAACATATTTCGTTCGAAAATATTTTCGGTAATGTTCAGTTTGCCGTTAACAAACCAATTAATATCGGGAGCATCTTTCCCCTCGAACTTATAGTCGAGCACACGATCCCATTTTTTTCGCCAATAATGGCTTTCTGCAATGTTGCCCCAAAATCCTTCGGGGTTAGCCACACTTTCCTGATATTTCTGAAGATATTCAGCCAGGCTTGAAATTTTATTTACCATATCACAATCTGTTTTAGTTAATGATTCATTTATAAAGACAAAGTCAATGTTCTTTTGTTGAAAAAGCTTTCCGGATTTATTACATTAAAAAAACTCCGTTCGACAGTTTTTTAGCCGTTGAAAATCGATTGAAGTAGTTTGTATTTAATTTCGCTCCGGATTTTTCATCGAGAAGTGGGGTGGAATGGTATGGTAAATTTTTGTACAACAAGATGGTTTTAATTTTTTTTAAATTCCAGTACAATAAATTAACAGGGTTTGAATTTAATATAAAAAAAGTTTTTTGGGCATTTTTAAAACATATTGTACAACACCTTAAATTTCTGCAATAAACAGGTTGGGACATGATTGATTTGTGAAGTTTTTTTCCTATATTTTGAAACTTCTCATGAAATATAAACCGATCATCAATTTTGAAGGTGCAAATAAAAATCAATGGCATAAAACCAGTATTATATTACCTGTTTATGAAATTATACAAACTCAAATCTGGCATTTTTTTCTTATTCGCTTTTACCCTGTTGGTTTTTACTGCATGCGAAAAGGATGAGGTAACTGAACCCGAAGAAGAATGGGCAGGTTTTGAATTTCCACGCGTTACTTACATAGATTCCCTCGTTTACCTGGAAATGCAGAAGACTTTTAAAGACCGTTGGGATTTAAGCACAATGGACTGGGAAACATTTGTAATCCTTTCATACAAAGATAAGTATGCCATTCATTGTGTGGGACAGCAGAATAATCAATATTATAGGTTTGTAATAACCACCGATTTGAAAGGGAAGTTGATAAACGATGAGAAAAGTCCTTATTTAGGCAGGGGTTCTGTCTTTAATGTAAAAAACATCGACAAGTTGGAATTGGAAGATTTAGAAAGTTTCTGGAGTGAAAATTCAATTTTGGAAAGTTCAATTTCAACGTACACAATGTTTGAAAGTCATCCCGGGTATGTGGACAATTACAGGATATTTGATGAAAACAATCGTACCATAGAAATATCATTTTTTAAAACAAAGGCCGATGCAGTGGAAGCCATGGAAAACAGGCGAAATAATGTAGCAGCCGTAATCAATCAGGGAACTTCAACTGCTTTGCCCGGAATTTGGTGGTATGCTGAAAGTATCCCAAATTCAGTTTTTGTGAGTCGATGGAATGTGTTACTGGAAGTTGATATTTATAGCTCCGATTATAAATTGGCAGAAGATTCTTTATATAATACTGCAAACGAGGTTCTTCGGAGAATGGGGTTGTTACTTGATTAAACCCGGGTTTCTCTTATAAATTCAAAGTTCGGCTCTTGTTATACTTTGATTCCGGCACGTGAAATACTTTATTATTTTATATCTGAAAATTCAAAATTTTATTAGATGGTTTACAACATGAAAATTATCTGACAAATGTTGTGGATTGAATAAACAGTTTACTTTAACTTCGGCAAAAAAAGTTACGATGAACATAAAAAACTTTACCGATTTGCTTGAAGCTGCCCAAAAACAACCCGAAAAACGGTTGGTGGTTGTGAACGGTGTTGACGAACATACAATTGAAGCGCTTAATCAGGCTGTTGAAATGGGTTTTGTTACCCCAATTTTAACCGGAAACAAACAGCAGGTTTTAGAGGTTTTAAAAGGTTTAAACATTGATGCCTCGAAATACAGGATTATTGATGCCGCATCACCAAAAGAAGCAGCCGAAAAAGCAATTGAACTGGTAAATGCCGGCGAAGCCGATTTAATTATGAAAGGCTTGCTGACCACAGATAAATTTATGCGTGTTCTGTTAAAAAAGGAATTTGAGTTGGTTCCAAACAATGGAACTCTAAGTCATATTTCGGTAATGGACAATCCAAACTACCATAAACTTTTAATTTTTAGTGATGCCGGAGTGATTCCGTATCCTGATTTAAAACAGAAAATTTTAATGACTGAAAATTTGATTCTGGCTGCAAAACGATTGGGAATTGAAAATCCAAAAGTGGCTGTAATTGCACCAACCGAGCAGATTATCATTTCAATACAAAGTTGTATGGACGGGGCAACAATTGCAAAAATGGCGGAACACGGACAAATTGAAGGTGGAATGGTTGACGGTCCGATGGCGTTGGACGTGGCGCTCGATCGAAACTCAGCCGAAATCAAAGGTTTTACTTCTCCTGTTGCAGGTGATGCCGATTGTTTGCTTTTCCCAAATATTGATGCGGCTAACGTTTTTTACAAAACCAACTCGAAATTGTGTAATGCCGAAATGTCGGGGATAATTGCCGGTGCAAAAGTTCCGGTTGTGGTTTCATCCCGCGGCGACAGCGAAAAAACAAAATTAAATTCGATTGCGCTTGCTTCATTGCTAAGTTGAACAATGCATAAAATTCTGGCCATAAATCCCGGATCAACCTCAACAAAATTTGCCGTTTATTTCGACGAAAAATGTGTGTTGAACAAAACAATACGCCATTCCCTCGACGATTTGATCCTCTATGAAAATATAATAGATCAGTTCGATTTCAGAAAAGGGTTGATTATTGATGCTTTGGTTGATGAAGGAATTGAAGTCGATTCATTAAAATATATTATTGGCAGAGGCGGGTTGACATATCCCGTTGAATCAGGTGTTTATCGGGTAAATCATTTAATGTTGAAACACGTTCGGGAAGGGGTGTTGGGCCAACATGCCAGTAATCTCGGCCCTTTGCTGGCCGATTTCATTTCGTTACAAATACCAAATGCCCGGGCTTTTATTGCCGATCCGGTTGTAACCGACGAACTTGAAGAAATTGCACGTATTTCTGGCAATAAACATTTCACTCGCCTTTCAATTTTTCATGCACTCAATCAAAAAGCCACAGCCCGGAAACATGCAGGAAATATGGGCAAAAAATACGATGAAATGCGCTTGATTGTTGCTCACCTTGGCGGAGGAATTTCGGTAGGTGCGCACAAAAATGGCCGGGTTATT
Source organism: Draconibacterium sp. (assembly GCA_041739985.1). Taxonomy (GTDB): domain Bacteria; phylum Bacteroidota; class Bacteroidia; order Bacteroidales; family Prolixibacteraceae; genus Draconibacterium. The sequence goes on from JBGSMW010000051.1 coordinate 23,968, forward strand.
GACGTAAACAATGCCTTGAATGGTGAAGGTCCTTTTAGTCCCGAACGCTCAGGAACTTTGCCTGCGGCACAATTAATAGATATTTGTTTCAGCGGAAAATATTCGAAAGCTGAAATAGACAGAATGGTTTTGGGCGAGGGAGGTTATGTGAGTTACCTTGGCACCAACAATGCCAAAGAGGTAGAAGAACGCGCTAAAACAGGCGATGAAAATGCAGCTTTTATTCAGGAAGGTCTTTTTTACCAAACTGCAAAAATAATTGGAGAAATGGCAACTGTACTTGAAGGTAAAGTTGATGCTATTTTGTTAACCGGTGGACTTGCTTATAACAAAAACCTCGAAGAGTACATTAACAAAACCGCAGGTTTTATCGCACCGGTTTTTACGTACTCTGGCGAAGATGAATTGGAATCACTGGCCATGAATGCCCTCCGGGTTGCCCGTGGCGAAGAGGTTGTAAAGGAATATTTGGGTTGAATACCTATCATTTTCTGCATTAACTTTCCGAATTTTAAATAACCGGACAACAAAAGAACATATATTTTTTTTAGTCGTAGATTTTAAAAAACTCCTTATCAAATCGTTGTAAATTAGCAATCTACATTTCAAATTGAAACTTATTAACGTCAATCTGCTTTAAACTGAAAGAATAAAAAATTTGATATTTAACTATAAAAATTTGATATATATCATTTTTTATCTATTTTCATGCAATCGATTGCTTCTATTTTGGGAATAGGATAAGAAGCTGTTAAATAAGTGATTGGGTTTGAAATTTGTTTTATGTACTATCACTTTTAAATATCCTGTTTTTAAAATTTGAACTTAATTCTGTTCGTAGGATACAAAAAACGTTTGATCAGGAGCTTTCGAAAACTAATAAACTAATTTATCTATGCTTAGACATTTTTTTATTGTAATTGCAGTTTTAAGTTTTGGTTGTTCCAATCAAAATAAACAGGAAACAAAGCCCGATATTATTTCTCACGTTTCTCAGCAGATGGAGTATGCCATTCAACTTGCTGATCAGGTAAGAGACAGTGTTTTAATTGCTCCGAGAACCATTGAAAATGGAGAATTAAAACTGGTTCGTGCCCGCGACTGGACTAGCGGTTTTTTTGCCGGTAATTTATGGATGGTTTACGATTTGACAGGTGATGAAAAATGGAAAGAAAAAGCTCTTGAATATACTTTGACACTTGAGCAGGAACAATGGGATGGCGGCACTCATGATCTTGGTTTCAAAATGTTCAACAGTTTTGGAAAAGCATTTCAGTTTACAGGAAACGAAACTTATAAAAACGTTGTTATCCAATCAGCAAAAACTCTGGCAACAAGGTTCAATCCAAAAGTTGGCTGCATCCGTTCATGGGATCACAATGCCGACAAATGGGACTTTCCGGTGATTATCGACAATATGATGAACCTTGAAATGTTGATGTGGGCAGCCAAAGAAACCGGAAATGACACACTAAAGCAAATTGCCGTTTTACATGCTCAAACTACTGCAAAAAATCATTTTCGCGATGATTATTCGTCTTACCATGTAATAGACTACAACCCTGAAACAGGCGAAATTGAAAACCGAAATACCCATCAGGGATATTCTGATGAAAGCGCATGGGCACGGGGACAGGCCTGGGGATTATACGGATTTACAATGATGTATCGTGAAACAGGCATGGAAGAATTTTTAACACAGGCAGAGAATATTGCAACATTTATTTTAAAACAAGAGGGAATAAAAGAAGGAAAAATTCCTTACTGGGATTTTAACGCACCTAATATTCCCAACGAACCATACGATGCTTCGGCAGCTGCAATCATAGCCGCAGCATTTTACGAACTAAGTGGTTTTTCCGTGAATGGGAAAGAATACAAAGATGTTGCCAATCGCTTGCTTGATACTATGTCATCACCCGATTTCCTTGCAACTGTTGGAGAAAACAAAGGATTTTTATTAAAGCACTCAACCGGGCATTTACCACATAATTCGGAAATAGATGTTCCGATAGTTTATGCTGATTATTATTATTTGGAGTCAATCATTAAAAGAAAAAATATGGAGAAAAAAGAATGAACTAAAATCATCTATACCAACTATACTTTTATTACTAAACATTTATTATTTAATTATTTACCTAAAACTATTTTTTTATGAAAAACAAAAATGGAATTAAAAAAGCAACCCGCTTTTTTATGATGTGTTTCTTTTTCGTTGCAGTTAGTTTTGGAGCTTATGCCCAAAAAACAGTAACGGGAATAGTTAAAGACGATGGAGGGATTCCACTTCCCGGTGTATCTGTTATTATTAAAGGTACAACTACGGGAGTCGCCACAGGAATCGACGGGGACTTCACATTGTCTGGTGTGACTTCTGAAACAGTACTGTTATTTTCTTTTGTAGGATTTGAACCTCAGGAAATAGCTGTTGAAAATCACGCAAGTTTCAATGTAACTTTGGTTCCTTCATCAATTGGATTAGATGAAGTTGTAGCAATTGGTTACGGTACACAAAAGAAAGCAAACCTTACAGGTGCTGTAGGGTTGGCAACTTCTGAACGATTGGAAAACCGTCCGATTGTTTCTGCAGGACAGGGTTTGCAAGGTGTGATTCCCAATCTGAACATTACATTTCAGAACGGTGACCCAACAAGCTCAGCCAACTTTAACGTCCGTGGTTTTGAGTCAATTAACGGTGGTAGCCCATTAATTTTGGTTGATGGTGTTCCAATGGATTTGGAAAGGCTGAATCCCGGTGATATTGCCAGTGTTACAGTTTTAAAAGATGCTGCTGCAGGAGCTGTTTACGGTGCAAGGGCAGCTTTTGGAGTTATTTTGGTTGAAACCAAAAAAGGTAAAACCGGAAAGGTGAATGTAACTTTTAGTACAGAACAATCAATTTCGAAACCTATTTTTTTGATTGACCCTGTAACAGACCCTTACACTTTTGTAACCGAATGGAACAAAGCCAATTTCAGGACAAGTGGATCCAATTCTTATGACGATAATTATGTTGAAGGGACAAAAAAGTGGAGCGAAAATCCAACCCAGGAAAATGCATGGGGAGTTTACAATGGTGAACTTCGTTTCTACGGTTTTAACGATTATCAGAATGAATTGATTACGGATTTTGCACCACAGCAAAAGTACGACATGAACATTTCAGGTTCTTCGGAAAAGGCAAACTATTATGTTTCTTTTGGTTATCTAAACAAAGACGGCTATCTTAAAAATGAAGCTAAAAATGAAAAATATGAAAGGTTCAATGTGTTGATGAAAGCTGATTTCAAAATCAACAATTGGTTGACTTTAGAGGAAAAAATAATATTTAACTCGCAGGTAAGCGACAAACCTCACTTTTACAACTGGGACGTAAACATAAATACTTCGGCCCGTAAAAAACCAATTGAACCGCTTTATTTCCCTGATTTACCATATTATCTTGAACCTGGAGATCACGATAAATTTGCCCAGTATATTGGAATGGGTTATGGTGCAGTTAGTTTTCTTCCATACCTTGAACAAGGTGGACGTGAAACTTTTACTACAAATGACACATGGTTTACACAAGGTGTTAATTTAACTCCTTTAAAAGGTCTTTTAATCAAAGGTGATTTCTCATACAGAACATACTGGCGCGAAAGACAGGATGTGGCATCAAAAGTTAATGTTTTGTTTACCCAAAATCTTAAAGAGGCCAATCCTGTAAACAACGGCTTGAGTGGAGATGACTGGATTATAAATGACATTGACCGTCAACAATATTATGCATTTAATACTTATGCAGAATACACGGTTGATCAGATTCCTGATCATTATATTAAAGCAATGGTTGGTTTTAACCAGGAATGGGGTATGAATATGAGTGTTCTGGCTCAGGCAAGAGCTTTGGTTACTCCTTTGGTTACCGACCTTAATGCCACTGTTGGTGCGCAAAACGTTTCCGGTGGAAAAAATCACGTTTCATTAAGGGGTGTATTTTATCGTTTAAATTATTCATTCAGAGATAAATATCTGTTGGAAGCCAATGGTCGTTATGATGGAACTTCTCGTTTTCCAACCGATAGCCGTTTTGGATTTTTCCCATCTGTATCAGTTGGATGGAGGGTTTCAAATGAAAGCTTTATGGCCGGAACAAGCAGTTGGCTTGATAACCTTAAATTACGCGCTTCTTATGGTGAATTAGGCAACCAGACTATATACAACAGCAACGGAAGTCAAAATTACTATCCATATATTGCCACCATGGGTATTGGCCAGTCAGGATATATTATGAGTGGTGCCAGCAAAACGCCCTACGTATCTCCTGCCGGATTGGTTAGTCCAAGTCTGACCTGGGAAACTGTTGTATCAAGAAATATTGGTATCGACATTACGTTGTTAAAACAAAGGCTCGATTTTTCATTTGATGCATTTACCAGGGATACAAAGGATATGCTTACAAATGTCACATTACCTGAACTGCTTGGAACAACAGCTCCAAAAGACAATGCAGCAGATTTGCGTACAGCAGGATGGGAACTTTCAGCAACCTGGCATGATAATATTGGGACAGACTGGAGATATGGTCTTAACTTTGCCTTATCTGATAACGAATCAAAAATTACCAAATACAATAATCCAACTGGTTCTTTAGGTGAATTTTATGAAGGGCAAATCCTGGGTGAAATCTGGGGTTATGTTACTGAAGGTATTTTCCAGGAAGACAGTGAAGTTGCCGCACACGCAGACCAGGCACAACTTGGTGCAAACTGGCGTGCAGGTGATATTATGTACAAGGATTTAAACAACGATGGCAAAATTAATGCTGGAAGCAATACGCTGGATAATCCGGGCGACCGCCAGATAATAGGTTACAGTAATCCGCATTTTTCTTACGGTATCAACCCTGATTTAAGTTATAAAAACTGGACTTTGAACGTTTTCTTCCAGGGTTTGTTCCGTGATTACCTTCCTGAAAATGGTAACTGGAAAGCATTTTATCCATACAATGCAGGGCATGTTGAGAAATACTATATTACGGAATCGTGGAGCGAAGACAATCGCGATGCATATTTTGCTGCTCCAACAATGGGTACAAATACAAAAAAGAATATACAGCCACAATCACGTTACGTGCAAAACGGCGCTTATATCAGACTTAAAAACCTGACTTTAAATTATAATCTGCCAACTGATTTGATTAGCAAAATTGGTTTAAGCAGTGCATCGGTTTATTTTGCCGGTCAGAATCTTTGGGAAGCGACAAAAATGCATAAACCACTTGACCCGGAAGTTGAATATAATAATGCTACAGGTCAGGAGCGAAATGATTTGACACAAGAGTATTATTTCCAGCGTACATTTTCGTTGGGTGTGAAAGTATCATTCTAATTAATTAAAATGGAAAATACAATGAAAAAGAATATTTTAAAAATCAGTTTTATAGTTATTGCAACCATCGTTATGGTAAGTTGCAACAATGAATACCTGGAAAGGATACCACTGGACTCCATTAGCAACGAAACGTTCTGGAATACGGAAAACGACCTGAAAGTATATAACAACGGGTTGTACAATATGGCCAAAGATGATATTAATGTTACCATAATGATGGGGCATCACAATGGTTTCGACAGCCAGTGGGCAGGTTACGAATATCTTGATGGTTACTCAGACAATACAGCACCAATTGAACCTCGAGGTCTCAGGTTTGCTGACGTTAGGGCTGGAATTCATACTATTCCCAATAATGCTCAGGATTTTGGCTGGCGTGGCTGGAATTTTTTACGTGCAATTAACGTAGGTATGGATAATTATGGTAAAGCAGTAGAAAAGGGAGTAGCTCAGGCAACTGTGAATAAATACATTGCAGAAGCACGTTTGTTTCGTGGCTGGTTTTATGCCGATAAGGTGCAAAAATTTGGCGATGTAACCTGGGTGGAACATGAATTAACAACTGAATCAGAAGAATTGAATGCACCACGCACACCTCGGGCAGAGGTAATGGAAAAAGTACTGGCTGATTTGAATTTTGCCTGCGATAATTTACCTTCTGCTCAGAAAGTAGAAGGAGATCCCGGTCGCTTCAACAAGTGGGTTGCATTAGCCGTTAAAGCAAGGGTTTGCCTTTTCGAAGGTACCTGGCGCAAATACCATGGTGGCACTGATTCTGGCAAATGGCTGACAGAAGCCGCAGCCGCCGCAAAGTTACTTATTGAGACAGGTCCTTATAAATTATATACAAGTACCGATTTGGCACATGCATATAATTTTACACATCGTGCATTAGATCTTTCCGGTAATCCAGAAGTAATTTACTGGCGTAAATATGCAACTGGTGTTGAAGTAAACCATTTTCAGAGTTATCATGCAGGCTATAACGGAGGGGCAACAAAGGATGCAGTTGAAGATTATCTTTGTACTGATGGTCTTCCTATTTCGCTTTCTCCGCTTTACAAAGGTGATGCGGTTTATGAAGATATCTTCGTTGATCGTGATCCAAGATTAAGACAAACCATACTTTATCCTGCCGATCAGCCGTATTATGCTTATGGTAACCATGCATTTAGTGATTATACCTATCCAAGGATTAAAGGTACAGCGGGAGGCAGAAACACAGCAACAGGTTATCATATAATAAAAGTATATGAAAATGTTGCAGCTTCTGCTGCTTATAACGTATCAACTTCTCCAGCCATAACTCTACGTTTAGCCGAGGCAATGTTGATTTATGCTGAAGCTGTTGCTGAGTTGGGTACCATTACGCAGAATGATTTGGATATGACAATCAATAAACTACGTGACCGCGTAGGAATGCCACATCTGATGTTGAATCCTCCAATGGATCCACGTTATGCGAGTTTGGGGATTTCTTCAACATTGGTTGAAATACGCCGTGAACGTCGTATAGAATTGTTTATGGAAGGTTTCCGTTATGACGATTTGAGACGCTGGAAGCTGGGTAAAAAGCTGGAGCAAAAGGACTTGGGTATGCGCTGGGATGAAGCTAATCAAACCAGATTTGACCCACAGAAAAAAGCTACTGTGAAAACTACAATGGTTAACGGTGTGCCTTATTTAGATCCTTATCAGGGAACTGATTATGGTAATCCTAAGTTTGATGAGGCTAAACACTATTTGTGGCCAATTCCAATTAATTCAATTTCACAAAATCCGGCTTTAGGACAAAACCCAGGCTGGTGAAATTAAATTCAATTCTGAAAAACGATAACGAATAAATATCGTTTTTGAACCTATTTCAAAGCCGTAATTATTCAGTTAATTACGGCTTTGTTTTCTCTTATTAGCTTGCATTATGGATATAGCTAAAACTTTAACCGAAGGAAAATGGAGCAAGAACAATTATAATAAGACTAAACCAATCGTACTGATTGACTCTATTTGAATTAATAATGAAAACCAACTCCAACCTAATAATGAAATTAATAGCCGGAAAAACATTTCTTTTGCTTGTTATACTTTCATTTTTTATAAATGAAAATGGAGTTGCACAGCAAACAAACAAAGTCTCTGAAATAGAAAAACTATTGTCCAAAATTGATTTGAATTCTACAGGACTTGTAAAAGTAAAACAATCGCAAAACAATCCGGAAGTCGCAGCCAAAGAGCTTCTTAACTACTTCAAAACCCGCACAAATGTTAACCATCCGGCCAATCAACAGAGCGAAAATGAAACTATAACCGAAAAAGATTTAAAATGGGCCAATGATGCATTGGAGCATATTTTTGTTGGTCAACCTGCCTATCCATCCCAATTTTGTGGCAATGATATCGACTGGAGTTTTCGCCCGGTCCCAGATAACGAGTGGGTTTGGCAACTTAACAGAATGTATTTCTGGAATGCTATGGGAAAAATTTACGCTCAAACCAACGAAGAAAAGTATGCAGAAAAATGGTGCAGCCAAATCATCGACTGGACCCGAAAAAATCCAAACGACGAAAATCATAAATATGCCTGGCGATCTATTGAAACAGGAATTCGGGGTTACAGTTGGACAACACTTTTCTGCCAGTTCGTAAATTCGCCACATTTTAACTCTGAAGTTCTTGTCGCATTTTTAAACAGCATGTTCAATCATGCTGATTTTTTGATGACAAAATATACAACCCGCAGCAACTGGGGATTAATGGAAGCTGAAGGAATGGCTTTTATCGCAATTACTTTTCCCGAATTTAAGGATGCCGAAAAATGGAGGAACGAATCTTTCAGGCGTTTAAACAACGAAATAAATATTCAGGTTTATCCTGATGGGCAACAACGTGAACTTGCAATGGGATATCACATGGGTTGCATCAACTGGTTTTTGAGAACCTACGAACTGGCAAAAATGAATAACATGGAAAGTTCATTCCCCAAATCATATCTCGAAACAATTGAGAAGATGTGCGAAGTGCCAATGAAATTGTGTCATCCCGATGGAACAAACGCCCAGTTTGGTGATTCGTGGGAAGGTTTGCCGGGACAGTATTCCGATAGATTTTTGGAATGGTCTGAAAAATTCAACAGAGAAGATTTTCTTTTTCTTGCAACTGATGGAAAGGAAGGGAAAAAACCCGACTCATCGGCATTTGCTTTACCACAAAGTGGGTTGTATTCCATGAAAAGTGGTTGGGATAAAAATGCCATTTCTCTGGTTTTAAAATGTGGTCCCGATGGTGGAGGACATTGCCAGCCCGACAACGGAACTTTTGAATTATATGCCGGTGGTCGCAATTTAATGCCCGATGCAGGTAGCTATATTTATAGTGGCGATCCTGAAAACCGGGCATGGTTCCGCCAGACAAAAGTACATCAAACGCTTACTTTAAATGGCGAAAACCTTGTGTATGCACCAAAGTTACTGCTCTGGCAACCCGGCGAAAATCTGGATTTACTGGTTGTTGAAAACCAAAGCTATAAAAACCTGGCGCATCGTCGTTCGGTGTTTTTTGTCGATAAAAGATATTTTGTAATTGTTGATGAAGCAAAGGGAACTGACATCGGCGATATTGATATTCATTTTCAGTTGGCACCGGGTGACGCGGTTTTTAACCACGAATCGTTTTCCGTTCAGTCCAATTTTAAAGAAGGTTGGAATGTTTTTGTTCAAACCCAAAAGCAAAAAGGATTGGAATTGATTGAGGAAAAAGGACAGGTTTCATTTGAATATACAAAGAAAGAACCGCGTCCGGCTTTTTGTTTTCGTCTAAAAAAGGAAAAAGAAAATGCTAATGTAAGGTTTGTAACAATTGTGGTTCCATACCAGGGCAAACATCCCAATATTAATGTTGAAGTTATTGAAAATCAAGAACCTGGTTCTTCAAAACTTCAACTTGAAATAAATGAAGATAATGTAAAAAAAGTTATAGAATATGTGTTGTAAATAATCTAAATCCATCTAAAATGAAAACAAAAATTAGTTTAATCATCAGTCTGCTTTGTTTGGTAATTCTGTTTCCGGCAAAGGCACAGGAAAATGAAATCCCAAAGCTCGAAAACCCAATTTCAGTGCAATATCTGAAAAAGAATCTTTTGAAATCTCAACCAAGATTAGTTCTCAATTCAACCATTGAAAAAGGATTGAAAAAGAAACTACAAACCGATGCGGTTACGCAAAACCTGTACAAAGCCATTCTTGCAAATTCTGTTGAAATTCAAAAAGAACCATTGCTCGAACGAAAACTCGAAGGCCGTCGTTTGTTGGGCGTTTCGCGCGAAATGCTTTATCGCATAAATATTTTGGGAATGGTTTACCGGATTGAAAAGGACCCAAAAATTCTGGCCCGCATAAACGATGAAGTTCTAGCGGTTTGTAATTTTTCCGACTGGAATCCTTCGCATTATCTCGATGTTGCTGAAATGTCAATGGCAGTGGCTTTTGCGCTCGACTGGACTGCCGGCAAGCTACCAAAAGCAACCATCGAACTGGCAAAAACTGCGTTAATCGAAAAGGGTATTAAACCCAGCTGGCCCGAAAACGGAACTCAACCCGGGTGGGCTTTCGGCCATAACAACTGGAACCAGGTTTGTAACGGAGGAATGATTGCCGCATCCATCGCCATTGCCGAAAAAGATCCGGAACTGGCTGCTAAAACAATCAGCCGCGCTTTGGATGGAATGACTTCCGCTTTAATTCAATACAGTCCCGATGGCGTTTATCCTGAAGGTTCAACATACTGGGGTTACGGAACAAGTTTTTCGGTTGTAACTTCTGCCATGCTTGAAAGCGCTTTCGGAACCGATTTTGGAATAGCAGACTACCCCGCATTTAAAAAGAGCGCGATTTACCGCTATTTAATGAATACGCCATCGGGCTGGTACTTTAATTTTGCCGATTGTGGCGACAAACGCAGCGAAAGCGGTGATGTAATTCTTGCCTGGTTTGCCACAAAAACCGGGAACAAAGAGTTCTTCGAAAAAGAACGCTTTTTAAGTCCTGCAAATAACGACGATGAACTTTCGAGGTTGGCAGGCGCCGGATTGGTTTGGGTTTCACAATTTGAGGAAAAAGCTGATATAAAAATGCCTACTGTCTGGAAAGGAGATGGTTCAAATCCGATTGTAGTTTTTAAAGGTGAAGAAAACGATCAGCACAATTACTATTTCGGCGGGAAAGGTGGACGTGCCACAACAAGCCATGGAAATATGGATGCAGGTTCGTTTATTTTTGAATTGAATGGTGTTCGCTGGAGTATCGATCCCGGAAACCAGGGTTATCACGACCTTGAAAAAACCGGTTTTGATTTGTGGGGAAGCTGTCAGTCTTGTCAACGCTGGACTTTACTCACCAAAAACAATTACGGTCACAGCACAGTAACTGTAAACGATTCTTTGTTTTTCAATAACGGTTTTGCTCCTCTTCTCAATTTTAAAGATGGAAATAGTCCGGAAGCAACCTTCGATTTAACAGCGGTTTATCGCGATAAAATAAAAAGTGCCAAACGTAAATTTTTAAAGGACAGCCCAACTTCAATCGTGATTGAAGATAATTTCGAAACAAACGAAAATACAAAACTGATAACCTGGCAAATGATGACAACTGCTGATGTTGAAATCGTTAAAGATGGCGCAATTCTGAAACAGGACGGCAAAACCCTGAAACTTGAAAATTTAACCCTGCCTGAACTGGCAATTTCTGTTGTATCGTTATATCCAGGACCAATGGAACTCGACAGACAAATCGAAAATTTAAAACGAATCGAAATACGAATCCCCGCCTGGACTTTGGAAAACGGAAAAGGGACATTGAAAGTAAGATTATCGGGACAATAGTATGATTGTTTAATGATCTTAACTAACAATTTGTCTGAACAAATATGGGGGATTAAAAATTAAATTTTGCACCGTGGCTTTAGCCCGGTGAAAAAAATGAATTTATGGAAGTCTGGCTTTAGCCTTTAATGTTGTTTTTAATAAATTTGTTTTAATCATAAACCAATAGAAATGAATACTTTAATAAAACAAATGATTTTAATTTTGTTGCTGGTATTTTCAATGCCAGGTTTTTGTGCTGACACTGATATCGATATCATAAAAAAGCGGGTGGTAAGTGAGGTTATGAAACCTGCAGTTGACGATGCAAAAGTTGAATCATTGATTAACTCTTTAAAACCTGACGGAACCTGGCCGGGAATTGATTATGTTGACGTTTCGCGCGAAGGTTTTCAACACAGTGAGCATTTGCAGAATATGGTTGCGCTTGCACGGGCTTATAAAACCAAATCATCAAAATTCTACATAAACAAAAAAGTAAAAACAATCATCGAATCAGCGCTTAAAAACTGGGTTGACCACGACTATTTTTGCGAAAACTGGCATCCAAACCAAATTGGCACAACTGGAAGTTTGGTGTCGGTAATGTTAATGGTTGGAGATGAACTTCCCAAAGATTTGGTTGAAAAAGCGCAACCGATTATTGGCCGTGCCAACATGAATGCTTCTGGTGCCCGGCCCAGTGGCGACCGTATAAAAATTGCAGGGATTTTAGCAAAAAATCTTCTGTTTATTGGAGATTACACGCAATTTACAGAAGTATTGAAAGTGATTGAAGGTGAAATAAAATCAGTTGATTGGATTGGGGCAAAATACGGTTACAGTTATTTCAAAATGGAAAGTGGACTGGGTACTAAAAAATACGAAGGCCGTGGAATTCAGTTCGACAAAAGTTTTCACCACCGGATTGATGGCGTTAATAACACACTTTCTTATGGAACGGGTTATGCCGAAGCTTTTATAGAATGGGCTGTTTATACTTCCGGTACTCAATTTGCCTTTTCCGATGAAAAAAAGGAACAGCTAGTTGACTATTTTCTCGACGGAATTTGCAAAATGTCGGTTTACGGAAAATATCCCGATTTTGGGGCGAAGAATCGCAGCATCAGTCGTGCAGGTGCCTTACGCGCTTATAATGCTAAAATGGCCGAAAACCTATTAATATCAACAAATTACAGGAACCCCGAAATTCAGGAAATAGCGGATATTATTGACAAAAACAGAAAACCAACACTTTCACACGCAACATTTTACTGGAATACCGAACATTTTTCGTTTCAGCGGCCTGAATGGTTTGCTTCGGTGAGAATGTATTCAACCCGCAATTACAACATGGAAGTGCCATACAACAGCGAGGGTTTGTTAAACCATCACCGCGGCGACGGTACAAATCACATTTCACTGACAGGAATGGAATATTACGATATTGCCCCGGTTTTCGATTATCAGAAAATTCCCGGAACAACCATCATGCAAAAACCTGCTTTGCCGGCTCCTGAAGAAATTCAAAAACTTGGATTAACAGATTTTGTTGGCGCCGTAACCGATGGCTTTTATGGTGCAGCTGCTTTAGATTTTAAAAGTCCGCACGACCCGCTTTGTGCCAGAAAAGCCTGGTTTTTTTTCGATGACGAATATGTTTGTCTGGGCGCCGGAATTTCAGCCCGAAGTGAGTTGCCTGTTGTTACTACACTTAACCAGTGTTTGTTGAAAAGTGACGTAAAAGTTTCTGCATCAAACAAAACAACCGTAATTACAAGGGGCGAAGAAGAATATGAAAATGTGGATTGGGTTTTTCAGGATGGAATCGGGTATGCATTCCCAAATCCTGCTTCGGTAAATATCCGAAATATGGAAACCACCGGTTCGTGGTGGAAAATAAACAAACAAAACGATTCGCCAAAAGACGAAGTTAAAATGGACGTTTTTAAACTCTGGCTTAACCATGGCGAAAGACCATCCGATGCATCGTATGAATATATTGTTATTCCGGCAACTTCAACCGAAAAAATGGAACAAAACATTTCAAAAAACAATGTTGTTATTTTGTCGAATACGCCGGAAATTCAGGCTGTTAAAAACACGGCATTGAATATTTGCCAGGTAGTTTTTTATAAATCCGGGCATATTCAAATTTCAGACGATCTGACATTGGTTTCCGATAACCCGGGAATAATAATGTTGAAAACGGATGGGAAAAAGATTACTGAGATTTCTGTTTCCGATCCGAACCGGGAATTAGGGCGATTTTATTTCTCAGTTTCGACTGAAATTCAAAAACAAGGCGAAAATTTTCGGATCGAATGGATGGAAATGGAAAATATGAGTGAAGTTAAAATTGATTTACCACATGGCAATTTCGCCGGACAAAGTGTGACAATTAAATTGTGATAAAAACTCCAAAAGAGTTAAATGTGAATAACCCCGGCTTTCAAGCCGGGGATTACGAAATACAAAAAAATAGGGCTCATACACGCCAGCTAAAAAAAAGATGAAAAGTTGCATGAGCCGCAAAACCAAAGATGATTAAAGCACAAATGAAAATGAAATAAAAGGGAATTAAAGGCTAAAGCCGGGAATCAATTTTGCACCATGTCACCTGACTAAAGTCAGGTGTAAAACAAAACTCCAAAGGAGTTAAATGTGAATAACCCCGGCTTTCAAGCCGGGGATTATGAAAAATAGTAAAAATAAAAGGCTCATCCACGCCGAAAGATAAAGCTGAAAAGTTGCATGAGCCGCAATATTTAAAACGATTGAAATAAACAACTAAATCAAAATAATATGAAACTGAACCACCTTCTTTTGTTTATCACACTTTTAACAACAATTCCAGCATTCGCCCAGGTTACAAAATCCGACATCGACAAGGCAATAGAAATTTCCCAGCTTAAACATCCATATTTATATTTTTCAGAAGAAGATAAACCCATTTTTTTGGAAAGAATCAAAACACAACCCGAGTGCAACAATGTTTTTGAAAAATTGAAAGCCCAGGCAAATATGTGGCTTGCAATGCCTGTTGATAATAACATTCCTGTTCAGGGTAAAAATACCCGCGCCGGCTGGTCGGATACTGATAACAGCAGCAAATACTCAAAGTATTACAGCACAAACATTAACAACGCTTTTTACCTTGCTTTTTTGTATCAGTTAACCGGTGAGCAAAAATATGCCGACAAAGCTTTTGAATTTGCCGATGCTTTTTGCGAACTCACAACCTGGACTCAGCGTGCCCACGAATTCCCAATTATTTACTCGCGGATTATGCCATGGAATGTTTCCGATGACCAGGTAAATTTCAATTTCGACCATTACAATGGCGATGCAGGACGGATGATGGCAGCTGTTTACGACTGGTTGTACAACGGATTGAATGAGGCGCAACGCGACCGAATCCGCGGGGCTTTGCTTGAAAAAGTAGTAACACGTGTTCGAGGCGACTATGAATTTCATTGGTGGGCAACTGCTTACCGTTGCAACTGGTGCGGGGTTTGTAATTCAGGAGTGGGTTTGACAGGTCTGGCACTTTTAACTGAAAATCCGCAACTGACTGATATTGTTGCCGAATCGTACAACCGGATAAATAATATGTTTAGCGAACTTGGCGTTGATGGTGGCTGGCAGGAAGGCGGCGGTTACTGGAATTACGGTGTGCATACTTCAACCTTTTTTGCCGATGCTTTGAAAAGGGCCACAAAAGGAAAATACAACCTTTTTGAAAACGAACGGCTGAAAAATAATCCAGCCACCTTTCCATTGTATATTTCTTTACCGGGTAATAAATCACTCAACTTTGAAGATTCAGGTGGTGGCAGTTTGATTGGAAGTGCGCATTTAATAAATAAACTCGCCGCTGAAACAGGAAATGCAGAAGCTGCATGGTACAGCAAAGAACTTTTGGGCGAAGACGACGATATTTTTGATATCATCTGGGCAAAACCAAATATTCAGCCGGAAGCGCCAAAATCCGGGTCGAAACATTTTCGCACAATAGACTGGTGGGTGATGCGCAGCGATTTTAAAGACCCCGCAAAAGTTGTTGTGGCCGGTAAAGCCGGAATGAATGACGATCCACACCATGGTCACCTCGACATTGGGCATTTTGTTGTGTATTGGCAAAACGAATATTTTATTCAGGACAAAGGAAAAGAAGGCGGTTACGATGAAAAATTTTTCGACGATGCACGTTGGGATTATCCGCATGCATCAAGTGAAGGCCACAATGTTGTTTTTGTGAACGGCGAAAAACAGATTCCCGGAAAACTTCGGAAACAGCCTTATAATTATGAAGTTGGCGGGAAAGTGGAAGATTTTCAAACTTCAGAAAAACGCGATTATGTGCGCATGAACCCAACAAAAGCTTATCCAAACAAAGAATTGAAGGAGTGGAAAAGACATCTTATATTGGAAAAACCTGAAATTACGGTTGTACTGGATGTGGTAAATGCAAATCCGGGTTCAGAAATCCAGGTCAGGTTTCATCCCGGTGTTAATTTTGAAATGAAAAATGATTTTGTTTTTCTTAAAGGTGAAAAGGGGAATATGGCTTTAATTCCGGTGGTCGAACAATCATTTAATATTGTTCAGGGGAAACATGCGATGCAGTATGTTAATGCTACAAAGGATTTTTTCTGGATTGATTATTTTGATACTGTAATCAAATCGCAAACCGAAAACACAATTGTTGCAACTGTAATTCTTCCGGTTGCAAACCTTCAGGAAGCTCAAAAAATTGCTGGTTCGAAAAAACTCACAAAAGATAACTCAGGAAATCTTTCGGTATCTTTTTCGAGAAATGGGAAAAAATATTTGTATGAATTTGAAAATGGAAAGGATGGATTACAAATTAAGAATTAAAGGCTAAAGCCAGGAATTAATTTTGCACAATATCACCAGACTAAAGTCAGGTGCAAAAAAAACTCCAAAGGAGTTGAATTTTAATAACCCCGGCTTTCAAGCCGGGGATTACGAAGAATAACAAAAACAAGGCTCATCCACGCCCGCTGAAAAAAGCGGAAAAGCTGCATGAGCCGCAAAACAAAAAATGATTAAAGTACAAATGAAAATGAAAAAATAGGGAATTAATGGCTAAAGCCTGGAATCAATTCTGCAACATATCACCAGCCTAAAGGCCGGTGCAAAACAAAACTCTGAAAGAGTTAAATTTGAATAACCCCGGCTTTCAAGCCGGGGATTACGACAAACAAAAAAAACCAGGCTCATCCAAGCTCGCTGAATAAAGAGGTAAAGCTGCATGAGCCGCAAAACAAAAGATGATTTAAACACAAAACAAAAAAATATAACTTTATGAAGAAACTATTCTTTCTCATTCCAATTCTAACCTTGACACTTTTTGCCTGCACCCAAAAAAAAACGGTTCAACCCATTGTAATCGATGAAACTGCCAGTACAGAAACCATTGTTCAAACCTTAAAAATTGACAGTGTTTGGGCGGGCCACCCCGTTGGTTTTTGTTTATATACCCATGGAAACCGACAATACATTGCCTATTACAATGCCAATCGCAACACAGTAGTCGGTCAGAGAAACCTTGATGAAGATAACTTTCAATTGCATATTTTGCCGCCTACTGAACGCGAAACTGCAGGCGGCACAAGCACGGTTGTTGGTTGGGACAGTCATAATTTCCTGACTCTTGGAATCGACAAGGAAGGTTTTATTCACCTTTCAGGAAATGTGCATGTAAATCCGCTTACCTATTTCAGAAGCACCGTGCCCAATGATATTTCAACGCTTGAACAGGTTTTTGAAATGGTAGGAACTGAGGAACAAAGGACAACTTACCCGCATTTTATGCTGACAAAAGAAGGAGAGTTACTTTATCATTACCGCGATGGCGGCAGTGGAAATGGCAACGAGATTTACAACATTTATTCAACTGAAGATAAAAAATGGTCGAGGCTGCTTGACACACCTTTAACCGATGGACAAGGTTTAATGAATGCCTATCAAACTCAACCAACAGTTATGAAAGACGGCTCGTATCACATGTTTTGGGTTTGGCGCGACACGCCCGATTGCTCAACCAATCACGACCTTTCGTACATGAAAAGTCCCGACCTGAAAAAGTGGTTCAATGCTTTTGGCGAGCCTGTGAAACTGCCTGCAAACCTCGATCAGAAACAGTTAATTGTTGATCCGATTCCTGTTGAAGGTGGGATAATAAATTTGGCAGCAAAACTAATTCTGGATGAAAATAATAACCCTGTTTTTGTATATCATAAATTTGATTCGCTTGGAAACACGCAATTATATTCAGCCCAAACAGAAAATAAAAAATGGGTTTATAAACAAATTACGGATTGGGATTACCGATGGTTTTTCTCGGGCAACGGTAGTATTAACAGCGAAATTTTATTGAAGGGTTTCTCAGAAAGATCTGATGGCAATTACGAAGTGGATTACTGGCATATTAAATACGGCAGCGGAACCATTTTGCTCAACAACAAATTCGAAAATATTGGCAAGGTTCTGAAACCGGCACCTTTTAACGAATCAATTGAAATTGAAGGTGAATTTCCCGGATTACTTGTTCAAACCACAGAAGATATTGGTGATTGGCTGGAAAATGAATTCAGGTATTTACTGAAATGGGAAACGATTCAGCGAAACAGGGACAAAGCACCAGAGAAACCCTGGCCAGGCCCTAGTCAGCTATATTTGTATAAACTGAAAAAATAATATCATGAAAAGCATTTTATTAAATTTTGCAGCAATTGCAGCAATCGTTTTTACCCAATCCTGTTCAAACAAACCGAGGGAAGTTAAACACGGTTTTGTTGATGAAAATGTAAAATTTGCAGCAGAACAATATGATTTGCAAATCGCAAAAATTGAGGGGTCAGGGGAAATCTTAAATCCTAAAAGTATTATTGATGGAAAAATGAAATACATTGATCCGGAAGAATGGACTTCCGGCTTTTTCCCCGGGAGCTTGTGGTATTTATATGAACTTACCGGAGATGAAAAATGGAAAAACCGGGCTGTAAAATTTACCGAAACGCTTGATACAGTTCAATATCTAACCAATCACCACGACGTTGGTTTTATGATTGGCTGCAGTTATGGAAACGGATTTCGATTGTTGCAAAACGAACCTTATAAACAGGTAATTATTCAGGCAGCAAAGTCGCTTTCAACGCGGTTCCGACCTGTTGCCGGAATCATCCAGTCGTGGGATGTTACAGGTGGCTGGCAAGCTGAACGTGGCTGGGAATGCCCGGTTATCATCGACAATATGATGAATCTCGAATTGCTTTTTGAAGCCACAAAATTTACTGGCGATTCAACATTTTGGAAGATTGCAGTAACTCATGCTGACAATACAATTAGAAACCATTTCAGGCCCGATTTCAGCACTTTTCATGTAATTGATTACAGTTTGGCTGACGGTTCGGTGCGAAACAGAAATACAGCACAGGGCTTTGCGCACGAATCAACGTGGGCACGCGGTCAGGCATGGGCAATTTACGGATTTACAGTTTGTTACCGTGAAACCCGTGACCCAAAATATTTGGAGCAGGCTGAAAAAGCATTCGAATTTGTGGCCACAAATCCTAATTTTCCGGCAGACGGAGTTCCATACTGGGATTATAACGCGCCCAATATTCCTGACGAAAAACGTGATGCATCGGCGGCGGCAATTATGGCTTCCGCATTATATGAATTGTCAGGATTTTCAAATAACGGTGATTATAAAACATGGGCTGATAAAATTATGCAAACATTGTCAGACGCCGAATACAGAGCTGCTTTAGGCGAAAATGGAAATTTTATTCTGAAACATTCTGTGGGAAGTATTCCACACAATTCAGAAGTTGATGTCCCGCTGAATTATGCTGATTATTATTTTTTGGAAGCTTTAAAACGAAAAAGGGATATAGAGTAATTTATAAAGTTTGAGATATAAACTAATTGAGTAAAATAAAAAATTATTTGGATGATGATTAATAGTTAACCTATTTTAAAACAGCTTTTTAGCGCATTTGAAAGCTTAATATTATTGCAAATTTAAAAAACCTTATATTTAGTTTTTTTACCTTAGTAGAATAAATTGTTAATATTGATTCAACCTTATTAACCTTATTACATAATGAAAATTGAGTACAATAATCTTTATACGCATTTTGTGCTAACGACATTTAATCGGATCCCATGTATAAAGGAAGAAAACCGAATGCGAATTGAAAAGTATATTACTGGGATTGTCAATAATAATTCATCAAAATTATATGCAATTTATGCTAATCCTGAACATGTTCATATTCTTGTTTCTCGCTCACCTGACATTTCTGAACAAGAACTTTCAACAAAAATTGCGGATAGTACAGAAAAATTCATAAATCAAAACAAACTTTCTCAGGGCCATTTTTCTTGGCAACAATCCGCATCTGCATTCTCAGTTTCAAAATCTGAGATCGATAATGTTTGTAAATACATTTTGAATCAACCTCAACACCATAAAAAGATGACTTTTGAAGAAGAGTACGAGAAATTTATAAGGTATTATCAGGAAACTTTGAAAAAATAAGGTAATAAGGTTTTTTGATAGTGTTTATGATACTACTAAGGTTGAATTAGAGTAAAATAAGGTAATTTTTAATTTTTGGGTAAACAATTTATTTACATTTTTTTTATTGAATACAAGACTAATATTGAATTCAAATAAAGCAACACAATTTTAATTACTACATATATAATAGATTAAAATAAAATGAAACTAAAATTAATTATCGTCACACTGTTTTTTCCTGTTTTACTTTGGTCACAACCCAAATGGCAAAAAATTGTAACGGTAGAAGACGTTTGTAAAGCATATCCTGACCAGATGAAAACGATGCTCGACCAATTCAACCTCGATTTTAAGGGCATGGAAAAGGTAAAGCAGGCATATCTGAAAAACGATTTACAACTGGCTTGCACCGAATTGTTGAATTATTACAAAACCGGCAACACAGCAGAATATTTGCGAAAAATTCAACCTGCAATTTCATCGAAAACAAGCGCTCTTGCTGATACTATTTTAAAAAATGTATTTGTTGTACAGAATGTCAGAGGTAAGGTTCCATGGGGGCCAGATGGGCATCGCGACTGGTATTACAAAGGTCCTAATAACGACCGTGAGTGGGCATGGCTTTCAAACCGTCACAGTCAGTTGCTTGAAGTTTTTAATACCTATTTAGAAACCGGAAACCCAAAATATGCCAAATATATCGACCTGTTTTTACGTGATTTCATCATAAAAAGTATGCCTTATCCAGCCGAAAAAGGCAGCGAATCGATCTGGCGCGGTTTGGAGGTTGCTGCCCGTGTAAAAGTATGGTCTCAAATTTTTTACGGGTTGTTGAATAACGAAAATATATCGCCAGCAACACAACTTTTAATGTTGAGTAGTTTGCCTGACCATGCACATTACAACCGTAATTTCCATGCGGGAAACAACTGGCTGACAATGGAGATATCGGCGCTTGCTACTGCAGCCACAAATTTCCCTGAATACAAAAACGCACCGGAATGGTTGGACTACTCCGTAATAACGATAAGCGAAAGTATGAAGGGGCAGGTTTATCCTGATGGCGTTCAAACCGAGTTGACTTCGCATTACCACAATGTTGCTCTGGCAAATTTTGAACTGTTTAAAGAAATTTGTGACAGGGCAAATAAACCTCTGCCTGATTTTTTTAACAAGACAATTGAGAACATGTATAGTTACATTGCTCATGCGGTTCGGCCAAACGGAAATCGGATTTTAAACAATGATGGCGATTTGGGATCTGATCGCGACTTAATAATAATGAGTGCTAAAAAGTTCAATCGTCCCAATTGGGAATTTATTGCAACCAATGGTAAATCGGGGCTCAAACCACGGACAGGGCCTTCGTATTTCTTTCCCTGGGCGGGGCAGTTAATTTCACGCAGCGGTTTTGATGCCGATGCACAGTGGTCGTTTTTTGATGTTGGACCATGGGGGAGTGGGCACCAACACAATGACAAATTACACATTTCAATTTCGGCTTTCGGAAGAGATTTGCTTGTTGATGCTGGTAGGTTTGCCTACACAGGCGAAGTTGCTGAAAAATTCAGATTTTATGCAAAAGGTACACAAGGTCACAACTCTGTGCTAATTGATGGAAAGGGTCAGGAACCTGATATTCTTGTTACCGACAAATCTCTTGAAGAAAATCATTATAAAATCACTTCTGAGTTTGATTATGCGTGGAATTCATTCGATAAATACTTCGATTTGGAAAATGTAAAACACAAGCGGAGTTTGTTTTATGTTCGCGGTGAATTTTGGGTGGTGGTTGACAATTTGGAAACCGATAGCCCACGAAAAATCGAAACACTCTGGCATTGGCATCCGGATTGCGAAGTATATCAAAGATTTGGTGGAGTTACTGCAACAAATAATGAAAGGGGGAATCTCCAAATTATTCCGATCGGGAAATCGGATTGGAAAGTGGATTTTGTAAAAGGCCAGGAAAAACCTGAAATTCAAGGCTGGTACAGTCCTGAATACAACAAATTCGAACCCAACACAGCCACAATTTATTCAACCCAAATTGTCGCCGATGCAACTTTTGTGTGGTTGCTCTTATCTTCAGAAAAAGAAGCACCGAAAATTGAAGCAAAAGTGGTTTCGAAAAATGAGAGTGAAATAAAATTGGAAGTCATACAGGAGGACAAAGGGAGATGGGAAATTATCATTCCTTATTCCGACAGCAGAAATGCTAAACTTGCGTTTTACAGGAATTAACTTTTGGGATTTTCATTTGAAAATCCCAAAAGTCTATTTGAGTAAGGAATTATTCTCCAACACTTCTTTGAGTCGTTTTTGCTATTTCGCCAAGTGCCTGCAAGCGAAGTATTAAATCGCCAATTTCTTCGTTAAAATTTGGTGTACTGGCTTGTGCGCAACCCAAAGCTACGGCTAAACTTGTCATTGATTCTGCGTCATCGCCATATCTCACGCCGTTAAATTCATAATAGCATTCTACTTCATTACAACAGGCAGTTACTGTTTTTCCAGTACAAATTTCATCCTGTTCACAGGTTTCTTCGGGTGTTGTTGAACAACCTGAAATAAAAACTAAAAATATTCCCAACAATATAGCTGGTAAATAAAATGCTGCTCTTTTCATCGTTTTGTATTTTAAATTTTTAATAAAAAAACAAATGTTTAAATAAATATGTTAGTTACAAAATGCAATAATATAAAAGTTCTATCTAACTCCGGTTTCATAAGATACAAGTATTGGATGGAAAATCAATTCCAGCATTTTTTGCTGAACCTGTATTTTAAGCGCCATCTGTCTTTGCGCTTTTTTTGTAGCGAAACCTACTTTTTTCTTTCCATCAACGTAACCATATATAAGTTTTATTGTGTTTCGGTCTATATCATTTTCCGTTATTTCATCACCACTGCTGTTTTGTCTTTCAAACAATTTTTGTGATTTCCCCTTTAGTATTTCGCTCAGTTTCATTTGAATATGGTATTCATAATCATCTGCCATACTTTGCATTCCAAATGTCGATAAATCCATCGAACTGCTTATAATATTGGTTATCGGAACGTATATTTTATTTTTAAACATGAAAATATTACACTCCAAAGTTTTCATATCTATATTATCCAACTCTTTAATTCCTGTAAATTTTGAAACTTCCATTGCCGGTTCATAATTGATTAATTTTCCATTTTTTAATTTGAAGTTACCCAAAACCCGCATGTCGTTGCTTACCAAAGTATCTGCTTCAAACACAAATTTGCCATTCAAATCCGCAGAAAAAATTCCATTTATATTTTTATATGAAATCAAACTGTCATACCCAAAATTGTCGAAAGCAAACAATAACTTATAAATATCCATATTTTCAACATGGTTTTTTACATTAATTATTTGTCGGTTGTTTTGTGTCAGCGAGCAGCGTAACGAGCTGTTGGTGCTCCCATCGAAAGCATTTGTTTTGAATTGATCGATAATGTAAACACTATCGGTTAAATTGAATTTGGCTGAAATATCTTCCATGAATATTTTATCGTATTTGAAGCTTTTTGCAGCAATTTTACCTTTAAACTCAAACAAAAATTTTCGCGAGGTACTGTCGTTCGGGGTTTCTTCGGATTGTACTTTGTTTGTAACTGAATTCTGGTTGCCCGTTAAATTGTCCGTGTTTTCAGTTGAGTCAGAAGGAAAAAATGGAGCTAAAACTGCGTAATCGATAGCTCCAAATTCCAGATTTCCCTGTGCCCTCACAGTTTCATTTTCATCTTTGATAAAAGCCTCATAAACATTTGAAATTATAGCGGAATCAACTGAAAAATCAATGCCTGCTGCCATACCGTTCATATTTGAAATGCTGATTGTACCGTTTTCCATCTTTCCTTCACCGTTTAATCCTGTAATTTTTTGAAGTGTATCAGGCATTGTAATCGAAATGTTATTGGCAGTAAGTTTAATTGTGCTTTGATTAAAAACAATATCATTTATTTGTTCGGCAATTGAATCTAAATTTAATTTTCCGTGTGTGCTGATTTCTGCATCAAGATTTCCGGAGAGATTTTTTATTAATGTATCGGGTAAAAAAGGTTTTAATTCAGCTAAATTAATTTTTGCACCGGCATCAGCAATAAATTCAGGATGTTCAGGGTTCACAATTTTTGCCGAACCCCAGAAACTACCTTGCGGAGATTCTGTGTAAAATGATTTCAGGTGAATCACAAGTTCCTGCGGCTTGGTTACTTCGCCGGTAAATTCGGTTTTGATTGAAGAATTCATTAATTGAAGTTCCCATTCAGGAATCTTTACGTTCAGATTTGCTACTGCCAATTGTTTTGGAGTATAGTTCAGTGAACCCGAAAGATCATTTATATGCAACGAATCTATTTCTATCTGAAGATTTGAAAAATCAGCTTTTGCCGAAGTATTTCTTATAATGTGGTTGATAAAGTTGTCATCGATGGAATCAGGCATTTGCCCATTAGTTGAAATTTCAGCAATTAAATCACCGGAAATATTTTGAATGATTGAATCGGGAATAAAATCCCTGAACTCCTCAATGTTGATTTTTAGTTTTGATTGAATGTTGTAAATTGGTTTTTCCAAATTGACTATTGAAAAAGTCAAGTCAGCCGTGCTTGTTTCTGTTTCAGCATGAAATGTCTTAAAACTGGCGCTTGCAGTTTTGTTGTTTCGCTGGCTGCCATTTGAAATTTTCCCTTCAAAATCTAATCTTTTAACAGTCGTATAGTCTTTCGATTTTATAAAACCTTTATTTAGGTTGATCTCAAAATCGATGGATGGCATGATTGTGTCGGACACAAAACCTACAACTGAACCAGATAAATCCATATTTCCGGTAAACACTTCAATGCCATAATCAGTCAATAATTCTTCAGGTACATATTTATAAAAATTTCCCAATTCCAAATCTTTCAATTCAACACTTAAATCTGCAAAAAGAGTATCTGAAAAAGCCATTTTTCCAATAATCTCCAGTTTTGCTCCTTCAGTTTCTACTTCCAATTTTCTGATTTTCAATGTGTCAGATTCGTAATCTAATTTAAAAGTTGCAGAAGCCTCTTCCATTCTATTCAAATTTGTACTGCCAAATTTGCAATTTGTAATTTGAACCTCACCCGCTAAAGTACCCTTGATTTTTTCATTTGCCATTTTTCCTTCAATATCAAGAACTGTGAAAAACACATTGGCAGCCATTTTTACTGAATCATCAATATAATGTACCAAAGTATTTTTCAGTTTTACTTTTTTGAGATCCAAATTGAGTAATCCGTTTGAAGCAGAACCAATTGAATCTGAACTTGCAGCATCGTTATTCAAATTCATTAAAAAGTCGAAATTGCTGTTTCCCAATGAATCTACTTCGTAATTCACCGTTGCATCATCTATTTCAATGATATTTATTTCATATTCACCTTTAATTAACGGAATTGTTTTTACTGAAATGTAAACCCTTTTAATATTAAAAATATCCTCTTCCGACAAGCTCATTTCGCTAAAATTATCTGCGTTTTTCGTCCCGAGTCGAACCCCGGAAAGTTCAACTGTTGCATGGGGAAACTGTTTAATTAAAGTAAAAGATGCATTTTCAATCTCGATTGGTGCATTTATGGTTTTACTTATTTTTTTCAGCGTAATATCAACTATTTTTTTTTGCGTTAAACTTGCAACAATAACCAGAGCAATGATTATCAGAACAATTGATAAAATGGTAAAACCGAATATTTTGAGTCCTTTTTTCATACAATGTTTATCCTTTTCTTTTAACTGGATTGTAAGCATTTTTATTTTACCGAATATCGAAAACAAATCGAAACAGTTTAAAAATACAAAAATAAAATTTAGGGTTGAAGTTGCGAAAGTCAATAAAATCTGCCAACCACACGATTGGTAATCATTGCACACAAACAGCTTTTTAAGTTGTAGAGAATACCTGTAAACATCAATGTAACCGACAGCGTTAGTAAAATTGTGTGAATTTGAATATCTTTCCAAACCTGTAAAATGAGTTTAAACTGAAAAAAATGGGAAAAATTAGAATCGCTGTTGTTGGTTTTGGGTTCATGGGAATAACACACACAATGAATATCCTGAAAAATCCAGGTTTGGAATTGGTGGCAATCGTGGATAAGAATCCTGAAAACATCAGGAAAAATATAAACGAACAGATTGGAAATTTCTCAACAGGTGGTATTTCACAAAAAGATATAGTAAACATAAAGATTTATTCATCGTTTGAAGATTGCATTGCAGCAGAACAATTAGATGCCTGTGTTATTGCGGTTCACACCGATTTTCATTACAAACTCACAAAACTTGCATTTGAAGCCGGAATAAATGTACTTCTTGAAAAACCGTTTTGCCTCAATATTTCAGAAGGGGAAGAGTTGATTGAGCTTGCCGCCAATAATGGTCTTTTGCTGATGGTGGCACATGTTGTGCGTTTTATGCCCGCCTATCAAAAGTTGAAAAACTGGATTGATTCCGGTGAATTTGGTAACCTGAATTTCTTGTCGATGACGAGGTTTTCAGGAGTTCCGGCATGGGGACAGTGGTTGGAAAAACAAAAGGATTTTGGATCTTCGGGCGGCGCACTTTTCGATCTGGTAATCCACGATATCGATTTTGTACAGTGGGCTGTAGGAATTCCTGATTCCATTGAATCGAACGTTTTACCCGGAAAATTAAGCCGGCATGATTACTTAAATGCCAAATGGAAATACAGTTCAGGAATAAACGTGAAAATTGAAGGTGGTAACATTTTTCATACCACATTCCCTTTTCAGGCCGGATTTTCCGCCAGTTTTGAAAAAGCAAGTATCCTGTACAGCAGTACTAATCCCGAAAATATAATTGTAGCTACAGATACAGAAATCATTAAAATTCCAGCCGGAGATGCAATGAATGGTTATTCAGGAGAATTGGATTATTTTGTTGAATGTCTGAAAAACAAAACGAAACCCGAAAAATGTATGCCAGAATCAGCTTTGCAAAGTATTATACTTGGGTATAAACATGTATAGTCTTAATGAACTCTGCCATAATTGTTTAATTTATTGAATGGCATAATTATTGACTTTGGATTTTGAAATAATTTTTACTAAAATAATTCACTAAAACGATTTATTATGAAACTGAAATCACTTTTAATGCTTATGATTATTGTCGTATTTGGAACAAGTTCTTGTGTGAGTACAAAAAAATATGCAAGTATGCAGCGCAGTCTTGAACAGGATCTTGCAGCAACCAATTCGCAATTAAAAGATTGTAACGACAATCTGAATGATTACATAAAACAGTTGTCAACAAGCAAAACAACTTTAAATCTGAGGGAAGAGCAAATTGGCGATTTAAGGGAACAACTTGCCGACGTTAGAGCGCAAAGAGACAAGCAAGTAACTCAAGTTGGGGATTTAGCTGTTCTTTCACAATCGGCTAACGATAATATCAAAGAAACCTTAAATCAGTTACAGCAAAAAGACAAATACATACATTTAATACAAGCTGCAAAATCAAAAGCTGATTCAATAAATCTTGCTCTTGCTATTAATCTGAAAAGTGTTTTACAAGAAGGAATTGATGATAAAGATGTTGAAATTAAAGTGGATAAAACTGTGGTTTTCATCAATCTTTCGGATAAAATGCTTTACGAAAGCGGAAGTTTCAAATTGACAAACAGAGCACATGAAGTGCTTGAGAAAATTGCCCGTATTGTTGAATCACGACCTGAATTTGAAGTAATGGTTGAAGGTTATACCGATAATGTGCCAATTAAATCACCTGGTATTCAAGATAACTGGGATTTAAGTGTGAAAAGAGCAACTTCGGTAGTTAGGGTTTTACAAGAGGATTTTAATATTGATCCAAATCGCTTAATTGCAGCAGGAAGGGGCGAATACAATGCCTTGGCGAGCAATGAAACTGATGAAGGAAAAGCAACAAACCGCAGAACAAGAATAATTATCCTCCCAAAACTCAACCAGTTTTACGATCTTTTAGATCCAAAAATGGCCGCAGCAGCAAAACAATAGACAGCTTCGAATAATTGAATTATCCGCCAATCGTTTTCATACCAATTGGCGGATATTTTTTTTTACACCTCATCCGGAAACGGTCGTGCCTTTCCCGTTTCTTTTTCAACAGGAGCTTTTGTTCCCACTGATTTCAGGTATTTTCCAAGACGGATTGAAAGGTCTTTCACAATTTCGGGTTTTACTGAAGACAAATCATTTTTCTCACCAATGTCATCTGGAATATTGTACAACTCTTTTTTACCGTCTTTGTACCAATAAATCAGTTTCCAGTCACCTTTGCGAATTACACTATAAGGTTCAAAACTGTAATTATGTGGAAAGTGCCAGAAAAACTCACGTTCCGAATTATCAATATTTTCACCCTTCAAATGAGGTGTAAAACTCTTTCCATCAATCTTTCCTGTACTTTTTGCTCCTGCCATTTCAAGGATTGAAGGAAAAAAATCTTCAATAATCAGAGGTTCTCCGTTTGTGCTTCCGGCTGCTGTAACTCCCGGCCAGTAAACAATCATCGGGTCGCGTATTCCACCTTCGTAAGGACTGATTTTATGGCCACGCAACGGATAATTTTGCGGGCATTGTGATGGCGAACCGTTGTCGGACATAAAAATGATAATTGTATTTTTTTCGATTCCCAACTCTTTGACTTTTTCCACAATATCACCCAGCGATTTATCCATTCCTTCAATCATCGAAGCATAAGTAGCTTCAAATTCCGTTAACCCGCTTTCGATATATTTTTGGTAAAATCTGTCATCTTTTTCCCACGGAGCATGAATGCCGTAATGTGACATGTATAAATAAAATGGTTTTGTTTCGGCAACTGCTTTTTCCATTTCTGCAAGTGCTTCAATTGTCAGCGCCTCGGTCAGGTAAATGTCTTTCCCGAGGTATTTTTCAAGTCCGGGTACATTCCAGATTGTATCTCCGTTTCGCCATTCTGCGCTGAAATTTTTTAATCCCCAGTAAGAACCTGGCCCACCAGCACAATGTCCGGCAATGTTTACATCAAATCCAAGGTTTAGCGGATTTTCGCCCGGTGTATTTTTTGCTCCCCAATGTGCTTTGCCGGCATGTATGGTTTTGTAACCTGCTTCACGTAAAAACATGGGCAATGTTTTGGCAACATATGTATTTTCAACTCCATCAACCGGACTAAGTCCGTTTACATTCCATTCCGGAATTTCAAGAGTTTTGTGTTGGTTATCGGGTGAAACATTTTTGCGCAAAGTCCAGTTGGTTACTGCGTGACGGGCGGCATTCATTCCGGTCATTAAACTCACGCGTGTGGGCGAACAAAGCGGACAAGCGTATGCCTGCGTGAATTTCATGCCTTTTGCCGCCAGCGTTTCCATGGCGGGAGTTTTATAACGCTTGTTCAACTCGGTTTTTTCGGTCCAAAACGGAACTGAAGTTTCCTGCCATCCCATATCGTCAACCAAAAAGAAAATGATATTGGGCTTTTTGTTTTCATTTTGAGAAAAGGCTATCAAACTGAATAAAACAAAGAATGCAGTAATTATTGATTTCATTTTTATTTTGTTTTTAAAAGTGTACGATATAAAAATGGCGTTTTCCCCACCCATTTCGAAAATGTGGATGAAAAATGTTGCGATGAATAAAATCCGCAATCAAAGGCGATTTCGGTTAGTTTTTTATCTGAATCCAAAAGTAGTTGTTTTGCCTTTTCAAGTCGAAGGTAAATAAGGTAATTGGCTGGAGTATAGCCTGTATTTTCTTTGACCAGCTGGGTTAATGTGGTGATTCCTACCTTATTTCTTTTTGCCATTTCTTCCAGCGTCCATTTTTTCGAAAGATTTCCTGTTAATAACGCTTCAAATTTCGAAAACCAGTTTTGATTTCTGATAATTTGACTTTCACGGCTTTGAATAATTCTTACTGATTCAAGCAAAAACTCTTCAACGAGATTGCAGATGCGTTGATAATAGCCAAACTCTTTGTTATCGATTTCATTTTTAAGCGCTATAAAAAGGGTTTTGAGAATATAAGCTTTTTGAAGTGTATGATTTGAATTTTCAGATAGTACCTTTCCAATCATTTCATTTTCCGTAGGTTTAAAACGTGTCCAGTTACCAAGTTCAAAACCTCCTTTACTGATAAAGTTTTTTGGTTTGATGACAATCCAGTAAATCTCACCCAAATCAACCACTTCACGCGGGCTGCCATGTTTTTGCCACGGACAGGTTATAAATCCGTCGCCCGGAAAAAGCAGGTAACTTTTGTCGCCAACCACCCATTCGTAACGGCCTTTGGTAACGTAACAAATTTCGATGCCTTCGTTGTAATGAAGTCCTAACGGTTTCTGGCGAATGTCCTTGTATTC
Organism: Draconibacterium sp.; assembly: GCA_041739985.1. Classification (GTDB taxonomy): domain Bacteria; phylum Bacteroidota; class Bacteroidia; order Bacteroidales; family Prolixibacteraceae; genus Draconibacterium. Next base: position 54,148 of record JBGSMW010000051.1, read on the forward strand.
CTCAAACCCGAAATCATTGATAAATTCAAATTCTTCAAGTATTCCGGCACTGCTGGCATCACGATCTGTTTTTGAATAGAAAAAATGCATTTTTATAAAATCTTTCAGTGCAATATAATGGTATCTTTTAATTTTACAAAAAGGTTACTTTATTGAAAAATAAAAACCATGCAAAAATTTACAAACGAATTGAAGCTTTTTCAACCAAAGTTCAGCAAAGAATTACATGAAAACATTTTGCCTTTCTGGATGAAATATGGAATTGAGCGAAATGGGCACGGGTTTTACGGCGCTGTTGATTTGCAGGGGAAACCGGTTTTTGGCGCACCCAAATCGTGTGTACTGAACGCACGCATTTTGTGGACATTTTCACAAGCTGCAATTCTGTTTAAAAATGAAATTTATGCTGAAATTGCGGACAAAGCTTTTAACGTTTTGCAGGAAGATTTTGCCGACAAAAAATTTGGCGGGTATTTTATGAGTATCGATTCAGACAATCAACCACTCGATACAATTAAACATACTTATGCTCAGGTTTTTGTATTGTATTCCCTGAGCAAATATTACGAACTCAGAACAACTCCTGAAATTAAAAAACTAATAAACGGTTATTTTGATTTTTTGGAGGAGAAAACAAAAGTTGCCGGTATTCCCGGTTATTTTGAGGCATTTACGCGCGAATGGCAACTTTATGGCGAAAACCGAATGGCCGATAACAACGAACCGCGTTCAATGAATACGCACCTGCACATCCTTGAATCATATGCTGCATTTTACAAAGTCTCAAAAAATAAATTGGCAGGAAATCGTTTAAAAGAATTGATGCAACTTTTTATGGGTAAAATAATCCGTTCAACAGGGCATCTCGGGATTTTCTTTGATGAGGATTTTAATGAAGCTGAATCTTCAAAAGGTATTTGTTCGTTTGGTCATGATATTGAAGCGTCGTGGTTGTTGTGGGAAGCTGCTGAAATTTTAAACGACAGGGAAATTATCGCCCTAATGAAACCACTCTCTGTAAAAATGCTCGATGTTGTTGACAGAGTTGGTGTTGACAAAGATGGTGGATTGTTTCTTGAATCAACGCGTTTTGGCAGTCATTTGCGCACAAATAAACACTGGTGGCCGCAAGCTGAGACTTTGGTAGCTTTTATGAACGGGTTTGAATTGACTGACAACACAAAATATTGGGAAAAACTAAAACTTTCATGGAATTTTATCGACGAACATGTTATCGACCACGAAAATGGTGAATGGTTTACAAAGGTTAACAGGTTGGGTATCCCATATTTATTTGAACCTGAAAACGATCCGTCACCGTATTACCGCAACGACTGGAAAATCGATCCCTGGAAATGCCCCTACCACAATGGCCGGGCGATGATGGAGTTGATTGCACGGATTGAGAAGAGGAATGTGTGAATGCGTGAATGCGTGAATGCGTGAGTGAATGAGTGAATGAATGAATGAATGCATGAATTTTGGAGGCAGTATAATTGATCTTTAAACTTTAAACTTTGTCCCGATAGCTATCGGGATTAAACTTTGAACCCGGAACTTTAAACTTATAAATTATGAAACTAAAATTAACAACAATTGCATTGTTCCTGTTCTTTGCAGGATTTACAGTAAATGCCCAGGACGATGACCAAAAACCTGTTTTCGAATTGGCAGGAAAATCAGCAAACTGGGTTGAGGGATTTCAAAAGAACATAGGTGGAAATGAATTTGAGTATTCAAGTTTCCGAAGTGATGTTTCGGAATCATTGTTAACCCGTTGCACAGACGGCAAAATGGCGATAGAATGGGAAACTGCAAAAGTACCTGAGAACTTGTCGCAAAACGAGGCTGGCTTTTTATGGATTGCCGCTTTTGATCTCACTTCTGAAATGTTTGTTTTCGAACTTTATCTGAATGGCGAAAAACGGTTTGAAATTCCCACAACAACAAAGAAAAACTGGGAGATTGAAACTGTGGATGGAGGCAAATTGTCATTCGTAACAGTTGAAACAGACTCAAATGGAGATGCACATGGATATATGTATTTAATTGCCCCAAAAAACTGGTTAAAACCAGGTGAATCACAAATAATTAAAATCAACGGGCACGCTGCCGGAAGTAACACCTGGCTGATTGTTTATCAGGCAACCGATGCACTGTCGTTTCTTCAAAATTCGGTTGAACACGATATTTTAATGAATCTGACTCTTGAAGAAACTGCCAAAAACCTGAAAGCGAAAGTTGTAGCTCTTCCTTATTTTGCCGGGAAAGAATTAATTTGTATTTCAGGTAATTCAACACAAAAAATTCCGTTAAACGAAAAAAACGGAATGGCTGAAGGAGAATTTGTTTTACCACTTTCGGCAAAAAACAAACCGTTTTATCTGAACGATTCCAAAGGCGAAGTTTTTGTTGTGAAATCGCTGGGAGAACCATTTCAAACCACGCGTTTGCTTGCTAATTCGGTGTTGTTTAACGAATCGAAGGTTGTTGACGGGAAAACTGAACTTACAGCAAAACGCAATTACAAACCAAAAACGGTTAGCAGCTTGCTAAAACTTTCCGAATCAAATCTGGCAAAAGGGAAAATCTATTTGATGAATTCGAGCCACCAGGATATTGCCTGGATGGATTCGCCCGAAAAATGTGTGGTTGAGCGTGATACAATGTTGTTTTCACCATTGTTTGAACTTGCCCAAAAAGATGAAAATTACCGTTTTGATGTTGAGGATGCGCTGATGATCAAGGAGTTTATCGAACGCCATCCCGATAAAAAAGAGCTTGTAAAACGAATGTTGCTGGATGGACGGATTTCATGCGGGTCAACCTATATTCAACCTTACGAAGAAATGTATTCGGGGGAAGCATTGGCCCGTCAATTTTATTTCGGTGCAAAATGGCTGAAAGATGAATTTGGTTATACAGCCAATGTTTACTGGAATGAAGACGTACCGGGCCGCACGCTGCAAATGATGCAAATGATGAGCAAAGCCGGGACAAAATACATGATGATGAGCCGCCACGAACGTGGCTTGTACCGATGGTCAAGTCCCGATGGTTCTTCAGTGGTGGCGTTTACTCCTGGTCATTATGGAAATGCGTTTCAGCCCTTACAGAAAAATTTTCATGAAGCAGCACAGTTTCTTGCAACAAGTTCGCTGGACTGGGAAAAATATTATACTCAGGAAACCAAATCGCCTGTAATTCCGCTTCTTTCCGATTGGGATATGAGTCCTGCAAAGGATTATTCGCAATTGATACAACAATGGGAAAAAATTGATGAACTTCAAAACTCAAAAGGTGAATATGTTCCTGTAAAATTACCTGATTTTAAAATTGCTTCAACACCTGAGTTTTTTGAATCTCTTGTAGCTGAAAATCCGAATCTGATAAATATCAGCGGTGAGCGGCCGGCGGTTTGGTTATATATTCATGGTCCCTCGCACCAGAAGGCTATAAAAGTAAGTCGTGAAGGAGATATTTTACTTACACAAGCTGAAAAATTTGCCACTGCAAATGCGCTTGTAAAAGGCTCTTTTATAAATTACCCAGAAACTGAATTGAGAAATGCCTGGGAGGCAAAAATTTATCCCGACCACGGCTGGGGCGGAAAACACGGAGATATTACCGATGCTTATTTTCAAAGTAAATATGAATTTGCAAAAGCAGAAGCCGAAAAAATTCTGGAGAAAAATTTGAATGAAATTGCATCCTCGGTAAAAACTGATGCGAAAAAAGGCAGGCCGTTTGTAGTTTTTAACAGCATGAACATGGATCGAACCGACCCTGTTTCTGTTGAAGTGAATTTTAAAAAATCACAGACTTTTTCGATTGAGATCGCCGATCAGGAAGGAAAAAAATCTGACGTTCAGTTAATGAAAATTATAAAATATCCGGATGGATCGCTTAAAAAGGCAGAACTGAATTTTCTGGCTGAGAATATTCCTTCTATCGGTTACAAAACCTATTATTTGAAAGGACAGAAACTTGCAAATCAGGAAACTAAAAAAGCTTTTCAAAATGAAACTGAAAACAGGTTTTACAGGTTGAAATTTGGAAATGGCGGCCTGACTTCTATTTTCGACAAAGAACTGAATAAAGAGATTATTGACTCCGGGAAATTTGCTGCAGGTGAAGTATTTACAATGCGTTCGGTAGGAAACGGCGCCGGTGAATTTGCCGATATCCAGCAACCCGATATGGAAGGTTTTGATAAAACGGGCAATTACAAAACCGAGTGGGAAATTGAGGAAAATGGACCGGTTTTTACAACCTTTAAATACAGGCAAAAAATAAGAAATGCAGTTGTTGAGCAGCGCATAAAACTCTGGCACAATAAAAAGCAAATCGACTTTGAAACAGCTTTACTGAACTGGGAAGGTTTATTGTATCGCGAATTCAGAATGGCGCTTCCGCTCAACATGACTAATGGACAGGTGGCTTACGAAGTTCCGTTTGGCGTGGTGGAAGTAAGTAAGGATGAAATGGAAGGCGCTGCCGGAGAACGATATACAACGCCTTGCAAAGATTTTCATCCGCGTGGAATTGAAAACTGGATAAGTTCTTCTAATTCTGAATTTGGGGTAACCATGAGTTCAACAGTTGCAGTTGCCGATTGGATTGACCCGACAGACAATCCCGTTCCAAATCAAGTGTTGCAACCAATTTTGCTGGCTTCCCGCCGCAGTTGCCATTGGGAAGGAAACGAATACCTGCAGACCGGCGATCACTATTTTAAATTTTCAATTACTTCACACAAACCGGGTTGGGAAAATGGGGCAAATTTTGGGCGGCAAGCAAACGAAACATTAAAAACTGCCTGGGCTGAAAATAGTTATACTACTGCCGCTTTACCCGAATCCATGAGTTTTTTCAAAACCGACAAGTCGCTTGTTTTTATTTCAACAGTAAAAAAAGCTGAAGTTAGTAACGATGTGATTTTACGAATTACCGATTTGGAAGGAAAAGATAAAACCGTAACTTTAGAAAGCTTCAAAAAAGCAGGCCAGGCCGATTTAACCAATTTGATTGAGGAAGGTGATAAATCGCTAAAAGTTATTCAGCAGGGAATTCAGCTTGAACTGGGGCATCACGCAATTGAAACCATTAAAATTGAATTCTGAAAATGAAACGAATTGAACGTTTTGCCGGAAACCTCATTTTGCTCTTCTCATTTTCTCTTTTTTTGTATTCCTGCAATCAAAAAACAATATCAGTTCAAGATGAAAATGGCGTACTTCACAAAACAAATGCACCTGTATTTGTGCAGGTAAATTTAAATGAAAATGAAATTACTGCCGGAAAGGATGGACGGCTTGCATTAATCGATCCGAAAAATAAAAGTTCGTTTCCGGTTCAATTGGGAAGTTCAGAATATGGTGAAAATACAGGTGTGATTTTTATGTTTCCTGAAAAAATTTCTGAAACAAACGAGTTTATACTTGTCGAAAGTAAATCACTTTTTAATTCAGCAGTAACAGCTTCGGTTGATTCAGCCAGCGGACAAATTATAATTAAAGAAGATGGTAAAAAAGTACTTCAGTATAATTATCAAACAGTTTACGAAAAAGATGTTATTCGAAGGGCAGGCGATAAAAATGAACCGCTTGTTTTTCCTGAAATGTCGGGTGTTTATTTTGAGGAGTATTTAAAATCGCACCCTGAGTATAAAAAAGATACTGTTGTAACGGGCAGCATATATTCGGTTCCGCGAAGTGATTATATCCATCCCTTATATGGTTTGGAAGGCGAAATGCTCACAAACGACTGGCCCGATGGCGGTCATCCACACCACCGCGGAATTTTCTGGGCCTGGCCCGAAGTGGAATATGGAACCGAACGCGGCGATATTTACGCTTTGCAAAGGGTTTTTGCCAGGCCAACCGGAAATATTGAATTCACTGGCGGTTCTGTATTTGCCCAAATCAATGCCGAAAATTTGTGGATGTGGGAAGATACAGAACCAATTGTAAATGAACATGCAGTTATCAGGGTTTATCATTCTGCAAATAACAGCAGAGTTATAGATTTAACAATCAAATTACTGGCGTTAAAAGACAGCGTTACCATTGCAACACGTTTTACAAATAGCTACGGTGGTTTAAATATCAGGATGCAAACTCCGGAGAATCAGGAAATTTCATTTTTTACTGATGAAAAAGGTTCAAATCCGTTACGTGCCTAGTCTGATTTTAACGGAATTTTTGAAGGGAATAGTTCAGTTTCAGGAATGATGGTTTTACAAAACAAAAACAACCCTGAATATCCTGGTGAATGGCGCGATTATCCTGATTTAGCCTGGGTTCAGCCCACTTTCCCAACTCCCAATACAAGATTTCCGTTAAGTAAGGAAGTTCCTTTGACATTGCGTTACAGGTTGATTATTTATACCGGAGGAAAATCTGCGGAAGAAATTTCAAAGATGTATTGGGATGCTTATAATTCTGCAAAAGCACCGATTTAAATATTAGTAATTTGGAAAAAGGAATTTATTGAAACACGTTTTTTATCGCAGGAAATAGAAACGAGTGTAAAATGTTTTCAGAAAGAAACAACGAGAGTAAATATTTGCTAAATTTACACTTGTTGCAACAACGAGAGTAAAATTTACCTTTTTAATATGAATACTTTTAATAAAGAAATACCATTTAACGATCTGCCTCTACTTCCACCTAAAATGGAGTTGGAGACAAAAAAAGTACTGCGCAAAACGATTTCTGCAAGCAGAGCCTTGGCTCAGCTAAACGGAGCAATAATCAATTTACCAAATCCCAGGTTATTCCTCGATACCATTCATTTGCAGGAGGCTAAGGCAAGTTCCGAAATCGAAAATATAATAACCTCCAGCGACGACTTATATAAATCTGTTGTTGCCGAGAAAAATTTTACAAATCCTGCTACGAAAGAGGTATTAAGTTATAAAGAAGCATTGTGGTTAGGGCTAGAAAGATTAGATTCAAGACCCTTCATTACAACAAATCTTTGTATTGAAATTGTTCACTGTATAAAACAGAACAAGGCTGGAATCAGGGTTACTCCAGGAACAACGCTTTCAAATTCAAGGGGCGAAGTTATATATACTCCTCCTTCAGGAGAAGACATAATTCGTGATAAATTGGCTAATCTTGAAATATTCATTAATCAGGATGAATCATTGGATCCATTGATAAAAATGGCTTTAATGCACTATCAGTTTGAAGCAATTCATCCATTTGCTGATGGTAACGGAAGAACGGGGAGAATTCTTTTACTCTTGTATTTAAAATTGGAAAAATTGTTAAATATTCCTGCCATTTATCTTAGTGAATACATTATTGCCAATAAGAATGAATATTACAAAAATCTCAGGAATGTTACGGAAAACAACGAGTGGGAAAGCTTTATTCTTTATATGCTTGATATGGTTGAATCAACTGCCAAAAAAGGGTTAATTCAATTAGAGAATATTATTGCTCTGATGGAAACGACTGCGGAAAAAATCAAAACCGATCTGCCAAAAGTTTATTCAAAAGATTTAATTGAAATAATATTTAATCTGCCTTATACAAAAAGACAGTTTTTGATTGATGCAGGACTTGGAACTCCCAAAACAGTTGGCAATTATCTTAGATTATTGGAAGAAAAAGGATATTTGAAATCAACTATGGTTGGCAAAGAAAAACTATATCTGAATTACAAACTGATGGAAATTTTAGAAAATAATTAAATGATATCATCATGAAAAACAATTCACCACTATCAAGAAGGAATTTTGTTAAAACAACTTCTGTCGCAGCAATTGGAGCGCCACTAATTCTGAAATCTTCTCTTTTAAGCGGAAAAACAGCTGCAAGTGATAAAATAAATCTGGGTATAATTGGATGCGGTGGACTGGGAAAACAAAATCTTTTTGCTTCTGCAGCCCATCCTGATGTTGTGGTTGTTGCGGCTTGCGACGTTTGGAAGGAAAGGTTGGACCCCGTTGTTGAGAAGTACAAGGAAACTTGTAGGGGTTACACCGATTTTAGGGAACTGATTCAACACAAAGGACTTGACGCTGTAATTATTGCAACGCCGGCACACTGGCATGCAATACAAGCCATTGAAGCTGCCAAAGCCGGATTGGATATTTATCTGCAAAAACCAATGACAATGCACCTCGGTGAAAGTCTGGCCGTCCGCAATGCCGTAAGAAAACATAAGGTAATGTGCCAGATAGGAACGCAGATTCATGCAAGCGAACACTACCGTCGAATGGTTGAATTGGTTCGCTCCGGAAATTTGGGTGATATTGCTACTGTTCGCACTTTTTTCGTTATGAATGAAGCTCCAAATGGTGTTGGACTTGGTTTTAATACAGAAAAAATTCCGAAAGGAATGGATTGGGATATGTGGGTTGGCCCGGCCCGGATGCAGCCTTTTAACCCAAATTTGGTAAAAGATGCATTTTACCACGGTTCATGGATGGATTTCAGCGGTGGATGGACACCCGGAATGGCGCCGCATATTACCGATTTGCCAATTTGGGCGCTTAATTTGGATTACCCAACAGAAATCAGCGCAACCGGTGGGCGATATATCACAAAAGATGACGGTGATGCTTACGATAATCATGAAGTTATCTGGCGTTACCCAAAACTTACAATGACATGGATGAGTTCATTGACAAATAGTTATGGGTTCGATTTTTTACGTGAACAAAAAAGTCAGCGCAGATTGGGAATATATTTTCATGGTGTTAATGGTACTTTGCTAACCGATTATTCTACCTACCAGTTATTGCCCGAAGGTGACAGAATGAAAGGAATGGAAACTCCATCAATGTCAATTCCACCTTCTCCCGGGCATGAACTGGAGTGGGTTGAAAGCATCAAATCGCGCAAACAACCCTCCTGTAATCCTGAATATCATGTGAAAGTGGATGTGCCAATAGAATTAAGTGTGTTATCAATGAAGTTGGGGCGTTCGATAAAATTCGATCCGAAAACAGAAAAAATTGTTGGCGATGATGAAGCTGCCAGACTGGCAATTCCTGAATACCGGGCTCCTTGGAAATTTCCGACAGAATATTTGTAACAAATGAATTAAATCAATTATGGGAAATGACAATCGTAGGAATTTTATAAAAAGAACAGCAATTGCTGGAGTTGGAATCGGACTGGCTGGAAACGTATTGGGATTTTCGAAAAATGTCGGAAAAGGAAAAAGAATAGGTATGATTGGGCTGGACACCGGACACAGTGTTGCTTTTACAAAATCACTCAATGATCCAAATGCCGGGGATACTTATCGGGGTTACAAAGTGGTTGCGGCAGTTCCGGAGGGCACCGACAATATTTTGGAATGGAAAAATCGGATTCCTGAGTTTACTGAAGAAGTTCAAAATCAAGGTGTTGAAATAGTGCATTCGATTGAAGAAATGTTGAACAAAGTTGATGTTGTTATTCTTTCCTGCATTGACGGAAACAAACACCTGGAACAGGTTTTACCTGTTTTCAAAGCAGGCTTGCCGGTATTTATAGATAAACCATTTGCCGGTTCTTTGTCCGATGCGTATGCAATTGCTGAAGCGGCAAAACAATATAATGTTCCGGTGTTTTCTTCTTCTTCGTTGAGATACATTGAAGGAGCAGACGAAATTGCCGACGGAAAATTGGGAAAAGTTATCGGAGCTGATGCATACAGTCCGGCACATATAGAAGAACACCACCCCGATTTGTTCTGGTACGGCGTTCATGGAGTTGAAATACTTTTTACAATAATGGGAACCGGATGCAAAAGCGTGAAACGAACTTTTACCGAAGACACAGATGTAGTGGTCGGCGTTTGGGATGACAACCGTATCGGCACTTATCGTGGTATTCGCAAAGGACAGGGTGGTTATGGAGTAACTGTGTTTGGAGAAAAGGGAATTTCTGTTCTCGATAAATATAATGGTTACAATCCCTTACTTATAAAAATAGCGGAGTTCTTTGATACTGGGATAATTCCTGTTTCAATGGAAGAAACCCTTGAAATATTTGCTTTTATGCAGGCTGCTGAAGAGAGTAAATTACAAGGCGGGATTTCAATTAATATTGAATCTGTTGTCAAAAAAGCTAAAACAAATACAAGCAGGTAAAATTATGCCACGAAATTTATTTTTATACACTATTGTAGCTGCACTTGGCGGCTTTCTTTTTGGTTTCGACACCGCGGTAATAAACGGAGCACTACCTTTTTTCAGAGATCATTTTCAGTTGGATAAGGTAATGGAAGGATGGGCAATGAGTTCAGCAATTTTTGGTTGTATTGCCGGAGCTATTGGTGTTGGTCGGTTAGGTGATAAATATGGCAGGCGTTACATGCTCAAAATTATGGGTTTTCTGTTTTTTGTTTCAGCGCTTGGAACAGGACTAGCAACCGATGTTACCATGTTTATAATATTTCGTATCGTTGGCGGACTGGCTGTTGGGGGAGCATCAGTATTGTCTCCCATTTATATTTCTGAAGTGGCGCCCGCAAAATACAGGGGAAGGTTTACAATTCTTTTTCAATTGTCACTTGTAATTGGTATTCTGGCTGCATTTGCCACCGATTTAGCGTTGATAAACACTGGAATAAATAACTGGCGGTGGATGTTTCTTTCAGAAGCTTTACCTGCTTTGATTTTCATTTTCCTGCTGTTTTTTGTTGGCAGAAGTCCGCGCTGGCTTGTTAAAAAGGGCTTGTACGAAGAAGCACGGTTGGTACTTTCCAAAACAAACTCCGGGCTGAACGTTGATAAGTTACTTGAAGAGATTCGTAATTCAATCGATAATGAAGTGGTGGAACATTTTAAATATCTTTTCAAAAAGCCATTTTTACGGCTTGTAATAATCGGGCTATTGATCGGAATGTTTAATCAGTTTACTGGCATTGCGGTCGTAATGATTTATTCGAGTGATATTTTCAGGGCCGCAGGATTTGGAACTGAATCTGCTATTTGGCAAACTGTAATTGTAGGGTTTACAAACCTTGTTTTCACAATTCTGGCTATGGCTTTTATCGACAGGGTTGGCCGTAAAATTATGCTGTTGATTGGCTCAGTGGGAATGAGTATTTTCCTGGGTGCATTCTCCTATATTTTCCTTTTCAATATTGGCGGATTTATGCCATTGGTATTTATGATCAGTTTTGTAGCTTGTTTTGCCTTTTCGCAGGGAGCGGTTGTTTGGGTGCTTTTTTCGGAGATGTTTCCCAACAATATTCGGTCGAGGGGAGTTGCGATCGGTTCATTTTCGCACTGGGTATTTTATGCATTGTTATTGTTTTTATTTCCTGTCATTCAAAAATCATTTGCTGACAATAGCGGAATAGGCTACATCTTCGCCGTTTTCGCCGGATTTACAATAGTCAGCTTTTTCTTTTTCAAAAAATATATAGTCGAAACAAAAGGAAAATCGCTTGAGGAACTGGAAAAAGAGACGCTGAGAAATTAGGGAGTTAGGGAGATTGAAGAAAGAAGGAAGCACTTAGTTAGAAAATCCTGAAACTTTGAACTCTAAACTTTAAACTCACTTTCAGGAACTTGTAACAAAATTTTTAAATTATGAACGGATACGAAAGAATTCAGGCAGCAATGAAAAATGAAAAACCGGATAAGATCCCGGTAATGCTGCACAACTTTATGGTGGCGGCAAAAGAAGCAGGTACGAGTATGGCACAGTTCAGAGACAATCCGAAAGTTATGGCCGAAGTGTTTATTAAATCGGTAGAGAAATATGAATTTGACGGAATACTTGTTGATTTAGATACTGTAACACTTGCCGGAGCTGTTGGTGTTCCTGTCGATTTTCCTGAAAATGAACCGGCACGTTCACATAAAGGGAGTTTGATTTCGCTGGATGAGGTAAAAAACCTCAAAAAGGTAAATATCGAAAACTACAGGTATGTTCAAAACTGGCTGGAAGCAACACGTATCATAAAGCAGCATTTTAAAAATGAAATTTATGTTCGTGGCAATTGCGATCAGGCACCATTTTCATTGGCCAGTATGATGCGTGGAAGCCAGGAGTGGATGCTTGATCTGATAATGGGAGAACCTGAACTTGTTACTGAATTGCTTGCGTATTGCACTGAAATAACCTGTCAGTTTATCCGGCTGATGTCGCAAACCGGTTGCGATATGGTTTCCAATGGTGACAGTCCTGCCGGTCCCGAAATGGTTTCGCCTGAAATGTATGAAATGTTTGCGATGCCCTGGGAAAAAATTGTTGTTAATGAAGCCCACAAATGCAATTTGCCTTATACTTTGCACATTTGCGGTAACACCGAAACAATTCTTGATTTAATGCTGAAAACCGGCACCGATGCTGTTGAACTTGATTATAAAACTGACGTACAAAAAGCATTTGACGCAACACATGATAAAGCCTGTTTTATTGGAAATATCGACCCCAGCGGAGTAATAGCAATGGGAAATACAGATTTAGTCGCAAAGAAAACAAATGAGCTGCTTGAAATATATTCAAAAACAAACCGATTTATTCTGAATGCAGGTTGTGCCATTCCGTCCAACACCCCGGAAGAAAATCTTCGGACAATGATTCGGGTTGCGAGGGAGTTCAGATAAAAACAACTGATTTAGTAATTGAAACAATAATTGCCGTTTATGAAAAAGATGAAAATTTATATCGTTTGGCTTTTTGCATTTGGATTTCTTATTGCCTGCAAACAGGAAAAACTACCTTACAAAATTGCTGATAATTATATGTTTGTCCAAAACGAAGAACGCCGAAACGATTCAACCGAATGGCAGTTAGTTTGGGAAGACAATTTCAACCAGGGTTTTTTGGATACTACTCACTGGACCCGAATAGGGCTTTTTACTTCGCCCCAATGGAAATTACCTGTAGAACGCTGGCAGGAGCACACCGGTTGTTTCAGATATATTTCTGCAACTGATAACAGAGTAGTTCAGTTCGACGAAGAAAATATTTTCCTGCGGGGAATTGTTAATGAGGATACAATTAATGGCGATCCACGTCCATATTTAACGGGTGGTATTTATACATGGGGAAAATTTGCATTTCAGTATGGGCGAATCGAAATACGGGCAAAACTTGATCCCGCATTTGGCGCCTGGCCTGCCATTTGGATGATGTCGGAAAAGGACATTTACCCCAACCAACACAACGGTGAAATGGATATAATGGAACGTTTGAATCATGATGATTTTGCTTATCAAACAACACATAACCATTATACAATAACACTAAAACAGGAAGTACCACCCAAATATGCAACTGCCAAAATCAATCCGGAAGATTATAATGTTTACAGTGTAAGTTGGTATCCCGACAAGTTGGTTTATGCGATAAATGGAGTTAAGTCATATGAATATCCAAAAGTTCCGGGAGCGGGCACGTATCAGTGGCCTTTCGACCAACCTTTTTACATTTTTATTGACCAACAGTTGGAAGGTAGTTGGCCGGGGAAAATTACAAATTCTGAGGAATTGCCAATAAATATGGTGGTTGATTGGGTGAGATTGTATCAGTAAACAAATTTCAATTAAGTTTTCCTCTTCTTCTTTTTTGCCGCAGGGAAAAGTACATTGTTCAATATTAGACGGTATCCCGGAGAATTTGGGAACAAACTTAAATCGGTGGGTGGGTCGCCAACCAAATGGCGGTAATCTTCGGGATCGTGACCACCATAAAAAGTCCAGAAACCTTTTCCTTTCTCCCCATGTATATAACGGGCTTCGCTGGCCGATTTGTTTTCACCCATAACCAAACTACTTGGTTTCAGAACATCTTTGCGGTAAGCTGTTGTTTGTCCCATAAAACCTTTTATCAGGTTACGGTGGTTTTGGCAAAGCATAGTTGGTATCGGATCCCATTTTGCCGAAAAATCAAAAAGGGTAAAATAATCGTTGTCGCGCAACACTTTCCGGGTGTCGGTTACATCAATATTTGAAAATTCATAAGCATAGGGGTCGATATTAAGTTCGAAATTTTTAAAAGCAAAAGTGTGCGAGAAATCCAGTTTCTGCTGGGCTTGTTTATCTGCCGGATCTCCGTCAAACATACTTTCGCAAATATCAATTCCAACCGCAGCGAGTGAAATATCATATGTATCCGTGGCGGCACACATGGCAAACAAAAAACCGCCGTTGAGTACATATTTTTCAATTTCGCGGGTAACAAACGATTTCATTTCTGAAACCTTCAGAAAGCCCATCTTTTTTGCAAGTTCAGTATTTATTGCTACATCCTGCTGATACCATGGGGCATTTTGATAAACGCGCCAGAATTTGCCAAACTGACCTGTAAAATCTTCGTGGTGTAGGTGCAGCCAATCATATTCCGATAATTTTCCGCTGATTATTTCTTCATCATAAATAACGTCATATGGTATTTCTGCATAGGTTAAAACCAGAGTAACTGCGTCATCCCAGGGTTGTTTGTTTGGTGGCGAGTAAACAGCAATTTTTGGCGCTTTGTTCATCGCAACTGCATCCTGGTTTACATCGGGTTGTGAAATGCCATCCAAAATCGCGGAAGCTTGCGCATCTGTAATCGATTCAAATGTAACACCACGTACAACACATTCATTTTCAATTTGTGGCGAAGATTGCATCAAAAAACTTCCTCCCCGGTAATTTAGCAACCACTTAACTTCAATATTATTTTCAAGAACCCAGAATGTTATCCCATAAGCTTTTAAATGGTTTTTTTGAGAATCATCCATGGGAATCAGCAATGAAATACTTTTAGCCTGAAATGAGAATAGAAGTGCCGTTAGAAGTATCGTTATTTTAATTTTCATCTGTTTAATATTGTTTATTTTAAAGGTAACAGATGTAACTCCCGTTTTTGATTATTTTTTGCAGAGTGAGAAAATTTAACATGGTCGTTTCATTCTTTATTTCTTATACTGAATTACTACAAGTAACCAAATACTTTTGTTCAGGCCTAAAATGGAGAATCGAATTTACCGGAACCCTGTTTCTCGAAATTGCTGTTTGTTGAAATTCCGGCACCGGCAAGCTCGTCTTCTTCATTCATTTTTGAACTAAAGGTTTGCGGAATGTGGCCAAACCCCTGGTTAAATTGATTTTCCATGTCGGAGAATTTTGCCAGCTCTTTTTTAAATGATAAATGTATATCGCCGGTAGCACCATTTCGGTGTTTGGCAATAATTATTTCAGCCACACCAAGCAGGGAGTTTCCTGAATCGTCTTCTGTAATCCCGTAATATTCTGGTCGGTGGATAAATAAAACAAGGTCGGCATCCTGTTCAATTGCTCCTGATTCACGAAGGTCGGAAAGCTGTGGCCGTTTACCTTCGCGTGATTCAACCGAACGATTTAACTGTGACAGCGCCAGAATTGGGATATTCAATTCCTTTGCAATTGCTTTTAGCGATCTGGAAATCATACTAACTTCCTGTTCACGGCTTCCGCGGTTGTCAGATCCGGCGGTCATTAACTGAAGGTAATCCACAATAACCACTTCAATATCATACTGCATTTTCAAACGGCGGCATTTTGCCCTAAATTCAAAAATGGAAAGCGCGGGAGTATCATCGATAAAAATTGGGGCTTTGTCTAAACTTGAGATTTTCCGGTTTAAATGTTCCCATTCCCAATCTTCGAGACGGCCTGATTTTAATTTTTGTGATCCTAATTCAGTTTCCGCGGCAATTAAACGTGTAACCAACTGAATAGATGACATTTCAAGTGAGAACAAAGCGACAGATTTATTGTGTGCAACCGCCATTTCACGCGCCATTGAAAGCACAAATGCGGTTTTTCCCATCGATGGACGGGCGGCAACAATCACAAGGTCGGTACGCTGCCAGCCGGAAGTTATTCGATCCAAAGCTGTAAAACCTGACGGAACACCGCTTAATCCTTCTTTTTGGTTTTTTGCTTTTTCAATTTGCTGGATCGCTTCATTCAAAATGGGTTTTATGGGGACTGTTTCTTTTTTGATGTTTCCCTGTGCAATCTTGAAAAGTGATGATTCCGAAAAATTTATCAGCTCATCAACGTCCAATGTGTCATCGTATGATTTGGTTTGAATTTCAGTTGAAACCCGTATCAATTCGCGTTGGATAAATTTTTGTGCAATAATCCGGGCGTGGAATTCAATATGTGCAGCCGAAGCTACACGTCTTGTTAATTGCGTGATATAAGCGGGGCCGCCAATTTCTTCCAACTGGTCGCGGTCTTTAAGTTCCTGCGTTACCATTAAAAGGTCAACAGGTTTTTCGTTCATCGACAGTTTTTTAATGGCCTCAAAAATTTTCTGGTGCTCGTCTTTGTAAAAACTGTAAGTATCAATAAAATCAGCAACCGTAACATATGCATCCCTTTCGAGCATCAAAGCGCCTAGAACCGCTTCTTCCACCTCAATTGCCTGTGGTGGCAGTTTGCCATACTGCGCGTTTATTTGCTCAATATTGAAAGTGTTGTTGTTATTGTTATTCTTTTTCCTTTCGGCCATTTTAAAAACTTAAAAATTATTCGACACTTTAAAAAACGAAGTACAAAATTACAAAAATTGACAGGCAGGGAAAGTTAAAAACCGATTAAGTTTTTAAACAGTGGTTATAAACAATTGTTAGTTGGTGCATCTGGTTAGCCACCAATGTTTTGGTTCTCACAATAAAGAATAAAGAATAAGAAATCAATAATCTTAAAGGGTTTGAGTTTTTCCTATCCGATTTTATCCTCAATAATTAGAGTAATAACCTGTCCTAGTGTAAGCCCCATTGCCGCAATTTGTTGAGGAATAAAACTTGTAGCCGTCATTCCGGGCGTTGTGTTTACTTCAAGAAAATAAAACACTTCGTCCTTTAATATATAATCTATCCTCACAATTCCTGCACACTGGCACAAATCGTAAATTTCGGAACTGATGCTCTGGCATTTCTCAAAGAGATGTGCGGGCAATCTGGCGGGAGTAATTTCCTCGGTAGCTCCCGGGGTATATTTTGCATCAAAATCGAAGAACTCGTTTTTAGGAAGTACTTCGGTTACAGGGAATACAATTTTTTTGTTTTTAATTTTTACCAAACCACATGTAAATTCTTTGCCGTCGATATATTCTTCAATCAAAGCATCGTTACTTTCTTCCCAGGCTTTCAAAATGGCAGGTTCAATTTCTTCCTGTTTTTTGACTTTTGTAACACCAAAACTCGATCCTCCCGCATTTGGTTTAATAAAAATGGGTAATCCAAGTTTTTCGACAATGGCTGTCGGATTGATGATTTCGCCTTTTGAAATTTTAAGCGATTTCGCCATTTTAATATTAAAATTGCTCAAAAATTTGTTGCAAAACCACTTGTTAAATGTCAATGACGAAGTGTGTACATTGCAGGTAGAGTAGGGGATTCCGATCAATTCGAAATATCCTTGCAAAATTCCGTCCTCTCCGGGTGTGCCATGAATTGTAATATAAGCAAAATCAAATTTTACTTTCTTGTTTTCAAATACAAAACTGAAATCTGATTTATCAACATCGGCAATTTTCTGTTCATCCTGCAAAACAATCCATTCTTTTCCTTTCATTTGAATCAGCCACGGATTGAATTTATTTGTGTCGATGGCTTTGTAAACATTTGAGCCACTTTTAACAGAAACTACAAATTCTGATGAATCGCCTCCTGAAACTACGGCGATATTTGGTTTGTTATTCATTGCGGTTTGAAATATAATTTTCCCATTTTTCGATTGCGTTTGCCATATCTGCGGGCAATTCTGAATCGAATATCATTTTCTCGTTGGTTGTAGGGTGTATAAAACCCAGTGTTTTTGCATGAAGTGCCTGGCGGGGTATAATTTTAAAGCAGTTTATCACAAACTGCCTGTATTTGCTGAATGTTGTGCCTCGTAAAATCTCATTTCCACCATAATTTGAATCGTTGAAAAGTGTGTGGTTGATATGTTTCATGTGGACCCTTATTTGGTGTGTACGTCCTGTTTCAAGGCGGCATTCAACATGAGTAACATAACCTATTCGGCGAATAACTTTATAGTGTGTTACGGCAGGTTTTCCAAAATCGCCTTCTGGAAAAACAGTAAAAACCTGCCTGTTTTTTAGGCTGCGGCCAATGTTTCCTTCAATTGTACCTTCATCATCTTTCACACTTCCCCAAACCAAAGCCTGATAAGTGCGTTCGGTAACTTTATCGAAAAATTGCATCCCCAGTTTGGTTTTGGCAATTTCGGTTTTTGCTACTACCAAAAGCCCCGAAGTATCTTTGTCGATGCGGTGTACCAGTCCGGGCCGCGGATCTTCACTGTTGAACAATGGCAAATCCTTGAAATACCATGCCAGCGCGTTTACAAGTGTTCCTGTGTAATTCCCATGTCCCGGATGAACCACCATTCCGGGAGGTTTATTTACAACAATAACCTGGTCGTCTTCATAAACAATATCAATAGGAATATCTTCGGGGATAATCTTTAATTCGCGCCTCGGGTAGTCCAACACAATAACAACTTCGTCATTGGGTTTTACTTTGTAATTCGATTTTACTGCAATCTGGTTTACCAATATACATCCTGCATCGGCTGCTGCCTGCAACCGGCTTCGTGATGTATTTTTGAGTTGGTTCGAAAGAAATTTGTCAACACGCAGTGCCGATTGACCTGGGTCAACTTTTAACCGGTAATGTTCAAACAACCCACCATCTTCCTGTTCTTCGATTTCTTCGTTATAATCTTCCATAAATTTATTCTTGTTCCTTTTGTGTGGGTTGCGAAATTTTAATAGAATCCAGTGTCAACCATAAATCCACTGAAGTTCCCAAACTTACTGTTTTAATATTATTACCCGGATATTGTTTCCAAATTGTTGCTGAGAGGGTATCTTCTGAAGTGATTATTGTTTCATCACAGATCAGTGAACCCGCATTTAACATGTATGATGATAGTAGTGATTTGGCTTCAGCGTATGTTATTCCGGTCAGGTTGGGAAGCGGCGTATCTTGCATTCCACTGTTACTGCCAATTACCAAATCAACGCTGCTTCCTTTTCGAATAATGTCTCCTTGTTTCAATACTTTTGATTCTTGTTCTATATCTAATACCAGATTATTATATTCTGAAGGTTGATAAGTAATTTTGCCAGGTTTTAATCCACAGTTTTCTATTAATCCCAGTGCCTGACGAAACGATATGTCGGTTAATTTAGGCAAAACAACCATTTCAGGTACGGTTGAATTAATTGTTAAAAAAACGATACGGTTTTTTTTGACTCTAAATCCGGGCTCAGGAACCTGTTCTGCAACTGCTCCGGGATGTGCATCATCAAAATGCATTGAATCAATGATTTCATAATTAAGTTGAGCTTTCTCTGCTGTTTCTTTAATTTCATCAATGGTTAATCCCATAAAATCAGGGACTGGGTATGATTCACCATGGTGGGTGTATGATTTTAATTGTTGTAAAACAAGTAGAACGATTGCAACAACTACTGCTACAGATAAAACAAAGTGTTTAAGAAATACACGGCTTCTTATAAATTTTTTTAAACTCATTTTAAAATTTGTCGGTATTACAGAAAAACAAAAATAATTGAAAAAAAGTATTCTTTAAGGTAGAATATTTTTTGTTTGCCCCTTAATTTTCAATACGATGGTTTTACCAATTACGGTTTTGACAACTTTAATAAACACAAAAAGGTAAAGAAACAATTCTTTACCTTCTCGCAAAAAGAGTTATGTAATTTAACTATCTTTTATGTCTCGGTTCGTCCGAAACAGTTAATTTTTTTCTTCCTTTTGCACGACGAGCTTTCAGTACTTTACGTCCGTTTGCAGTTGACATTCTTTCCCTGAAACCGTGTTTGTTTTTTCTTTTCCTGTTCGATGGTTGAAATGTTCTTTTCATTTCTATTTGTTTTTATAATTTTCTATTTGTTTTTTTCGGACTGCAAAAATAGTCCTTTTTTTATCTCTTCCAAAATATGAATCATCTTTTTACAATAATTGACAATATTTTGAGATTGAATGAGATTTGGTTTTATAGTTCATTTCGAAAAAATCATTTTAATGGCAATTATAATTAACAAACCGCCAAAAAGCCTGCGCAACATTTTATCTGAAATATTAATAGAAAATTGTGAACCAAAATATGCACCCACTAAAAATGTGAGTGATAAAACAAGTGCGATTTTCCAGTTTACATGCCCGGCTTTCCAGTAATTCCAGGTGGCCAGTATGCCAACAGGAGGAATCATAAATGCAAGGCTAGTACCTTGTGCTTCGTGCTGGCTAAGCCCCAAAATGAATACAAGTGAGGGGATTACGATAATGGCGCCGCCAATCCCAAAAGCTCCTGAAAGCAAACCAGCAACAATTCCAACAATTATCAATATGATTAACTGTAATAAGTTCATTGTGCTATTGTTCTTTTTTTACTGAAAAACGAAATCCAATTCCGTGAAGATTTGTTATTTTAATGTTTGGATCATCTTTGAAATATTTTCGCAAGCGGGAAATAAAAACATCCAAACTTCTTCCCAGAAAATAATCATCAGAACCCCAAATGTTTTCCAATATTTCATTTCTGCTCAGTACTTTATTCGAATTAGCGGCAAAATATTTAATCAATTCCGATTCCTTCAAGGTAAGAGATCTTTGGTCGCCATTTATTGAAAGTGTTAAATCTTCAGGATAAAAATCAAAATTACCTATTACAATTGATTTTGAACTTTCCGTTTTTTCCATGGTTTGAGAACCACTCCTTTTGAGGAAGATTTTTATTTTGAGCAATAATTCTTCCATACTAAAAGGTTTTGGAATGTAATCGTCACCTCCCAGAGTTAACCCGGTTATTCTGTCTTCCGTCATTGAACGGGCAGTCAGAAAAATAATCGGAACCTGATCGTTTTTTTTACGAATGGTTTGTGCTACCTGAAAACCATCAATTTTTGGGAGCATCACATCAAGCAGAATCAAATCGTAACTGTTTTTGTTAAAAAGTTCAAGTGCAATTTCCCCGTTTTCGGCTACTTCAACAATATATTTATATTGCTCAAGATTGTCTTTTACGATAAATCTCAGTGCATCATCGTCTTCAACCAATAAAATCTTTGTTTCTTCTTTATTCATGTTTAAACTGGAATAACGAGTGTAAAAATACTTCCACCTTCCGGATTTTCATCCACAATTATTTTCCATTTATGTGCTGAAACAATTTTTTGGACATAATCCAATCCCAGTCCAAAACCTTTTACATTGTGAACATTTCCTGTAGGTACCCGATAAAATTTTGTAAATATTTTTTTTCGCTGATCTTTTGGAATGCCAATTCCATTATCGGTTACAGCGAGTTCAAATTTTTTCTTTTTTTTATTTGCGGAGATCGTAAGTAACGGTTTCTGTTCACAATATTTTGCTCCGTTTTCTAAAATATTTAGCATCAGATTCGAAAAATGGAAACGGTCGGCAAGTATATTTATATTTAAATCAACAGTAAATATTTTTACATCTGCTTTTTGTCCAAAGTCGGTTTGTTTAAATTGGGCAGCAATTTCAGTAATTATTTCATTCAAATTAATTTCTTCAAGATTTAAATGAATTCTGTTTTTTTCAAGCGATGCAAGGTTTAATACTTTTTCTACATTTTTTGATAATCGGTTGTTTTGTTCCTGTATTATTCGGGCATAATTAAAAAGCCTCTCCGGAGTTTTCAGAATGTCTTCATTGTTTAAAACACTTGATGCAATTGCAATAGATGATATTGGGGTTTTAAGCTCGTGGGTTAAGTTGTTTATAAAATTCTTTTGTACTTCAGAAAGCTGGCGTTGCCTAATAATTACTGTTAATGTATATCCGAAAAACAACACGATTATAACCAGCAGACCTGTCAAAAAATACCAAATTGAAAGTTGTGACACAAAAAATGATGATCGGTTTGTAAAATGAATCCCAAAGTAATTGCTTGAATTTTCTATAGGTTGAAATTTGTAATTTGATGGTTGTTCTTTGCCGTTTTGAATAAGAATACCTTCATCCATTTGTTCCAAAACAGGATTATAAATGGCAAACTCAAAATCTGAATAAATTTCATGTTTCTTGAATTCTTCAATAAGGTGCGATTTCAGAAGGTCTTTATCAATGGCAATGTTAACATTAACGATATAATAGTTACCTGAAATAATTTGTACCGGAGTTATACTGTCGAAACTTGTTGTGTTACCACTGGCAAGCAATAATTGCCACACAACTTCTTTGAGTGCAACACTTGTACTTTCCTTAAATTTTTTTTCAGTGAAATTGTAAGAACTTTTCAAAAAACCGAACTGAATAAGAAAAACTCCGGCAACTGAAATTGCTGCCAGTAATATGATATATTTTAATGTTTTTCCTTTCATTGCATCCACTTGTTTTATGCTAATCTAATTAAATTTTTACGTCAAACATGATGTTAACATTGTGTTAACAAAAGATTGAAATGGGTTAACACTATTAGAATAAAGCATTTTTAATTTTGTTGTTGCAAAGTAAAAAATTATTAAACTACTTAAAGATACTTTTTATGAAACGATTTCTACAAACATTGGCGGTTTTTTGTTTGGTTACTGCCATAAGTGTTGGTTTTGCCAATGCACAATCAAAAATAACTTTTGAAGAAAACGATCACAATTTTGGCTCATTTATGGAATCAGCGGGGGTTCAAACAACAGTATTCAAGTTTAAAAATACGGGAACTGCTCCCTTGATTTTAAACAATGTTAAAGCTTCATGCGGGTGTACTACCCCAAAATGGACTCGTGATCCTATTGCACCTAACGGAAGTGGTGAAATTACTGTGAGTTATAATCCGGCAAATCGTCCCGGTGTTTTTACGAAAACTGTTACAGTAACTTCAAATGCTGAAAATTCTACAGTTGTATTGACAATCTCCGGTTCAGTAGAACAACGGGAAAAAACGTTAGCTGAAAAATATCCGCGTGAAATTGGTCCGCTGAGGGCAGAAACAAATCATATTTCTTTTGCACAACTCAAACAAAATGCATTAGAAACAAAAGAACTTGAATTGGTAAACGACACAGAAAAACCTGTTAAAGTTGATTTACAAACAGTTCCTTCTCATTTAACAGTAAAAGTAGAACCAGCCACTATACCTGCAAAAAGTAGAGGGAAAATGGTAGTTACTTATGATGCGAAAAAGGCCGATACTTATGGTTTTGCTTCACACAGAATTTACCTGTCAATTGATGGGAGCAAGGATTATAAAAATTCAGTTGGCGTGAGTGCAACCATTGAAGAAGATTTTTCAGCTTTGACACCTGCTCAACTTGCAAGTGCACCAGTTGCAAAATTTAACGCACTTGAATATGATTTTGGCGATATGAAACAAGGTGATAAAAAAGATTATACATTCAATTTAACCAATGATGGTAAATCTGATTTACAAATTCGTAATGTTCGCTCTTCTTGCGGATGTACTGCAGTTGCCCCTTCAAAAAAGGTAGTATCTCCGGGAGAAACAGTTCCAATTAAAGTTACATTCGATTCCCGTGGGAAACGTGGTCGTCAAAGTAAATCTATAACAGTTATCACAAATGACCCAAAAAATCCAACTTCAACTTTACGGATTTCTAGTAATATCAATGCTGAAAGCTAAGTTTTTCTAATCATTTTTCATAGATAGGTGTCGCAGACAAAGTTTTGTGGCACCTTTTTTTTTGTTCGCATTTTTGTCGATTTGTAATACTTTTGCTGAAAAATAACTGTCAACGATGGCCAAGAAAGAAATATATCATCATTTTGAAAATGGAGCTGGTTTTAAGGGATTGAAAGTAAATGAAGGAATATCACAACCCGATTCTGTTAGTAATGAATCAGTAAAACGGTTTCTGAATAAAAGCAGAAATTTATTACCTGTAAATGATTATGTTTCAGGGATATTGAAAGGCGATATTACAATTCTAAGCAAAGCTGTTACACTTGTTGAGAGTGCCAATGCAAAACATCAACAACTGGCTCAGGATATCATTACACAATGTTTGCCCCATAGTGGAAATTCAATAAGGGTAGGTATTACCGGCGTTCCCGGAGTTGGTAAAAGTACATTTATTGAGGCACTTGGAATTATCATAACAAAAAGGGGTGGCAAACTTGCAGTTCTGGCAATCGACCCAAGCAGCGAACGCTCCAAAGGAAGTATTTTGGGAGATAAGACCCGAATGGAAGAATTGGCTGGGGATAAAAATGCCTATATACGCCCAAGTCCATCTGCAGGATCATTGGGTGGTGTGGCACGAAAGACCCGCGAAACAATTATTTTGTGCGAAGCTGCCGGTTTCGACCATATTTTTATTGAAACTGTTGGGGTGGGACAAAGTGAAACCGCTGTCCATTCAATGACCGACTTTTTCTTACTTTTAATGCTTGCCGGTGCTGGTGACGAGTTGCAGGGGATAAAGCGCGGAATTATGGAAATGGCAGATACAATTGCTATTAACAAGGCAGATGGTAACAACATTGAAAAAGCTCAATTGGCAGGAATTCAATACAATAATGCACTCCATCTTTTTCCCAAAAAAGATTCGGGTTGGGACCCAAATGTACTTACCTGTTCAGCAACAGAAAAAACCGGAATTACTGAGGTTTGGGAGCAAATTGAAAAATATAAATTATTGACACAGGAGAATAGATATTTTTATCTAAAACGT
Source organism: Draconibacterium sp. (assembly GCA_041739985.1). Classification (GTDB taxonomy): domain Bacteria; phylum Bacteroidota; class Bacteroidia; order Bacteroidales; family Prolixibacteraceae; genus Draconibacterium. The sequence continues at coordinate 78,789 of JBGSMW010000051.1, forward strand.
AACGAACAAGCCACATACTGGATGCACGAGACAATTCAGGAAGCTTTAAAGCGGAATTTTTACGATAACCCTGAAATAAAAGAAAAGCTTAAAGAGTATGAAATGAATGTTTTAACAGACAAAATGAGTTCTTTTGTTGCAGCGGGTAGTTTATTGAATATTTATTCGGGGTTGAAATGAAAAAGTATTGGAATATTCAGTTATACCCTAAACAGCGGGATAGCCAAACGGTTTAAATGAATTACCTTTGTACCAAACCTTTCAAAGCTACAAACGTTATAAAGGCATAAAATCAACAATTAAAAAAATATACAAATGAATTACGATGTAATTGTAATCGGAAGCGGTCCGGGGGGTTATGTAACCGCCATTCGAGCTGCACAACTGGGATTAAAAGTTGCCGTTATTGAAAGAGAAAACCTTGGCGGAATTTGCCTTAATTGGGGCTGTATTCCAACCAAATCGCTGTTGAAAAGTGCGCAGGCTTTTGAGTATGCTGTTCATGCTGCCGATTATGGAGTTTCAATTTCAGGAGAAGTTAAAGCTGATTTTGCAGCAATGGTTAAACGAAGCCGGGATGTTGCCGATGGTATGAGCAAAGGTATTCAGTATCTTTTCAAGAAAAATAAAGTTGAATCTATTTTTGGATTTGGAAAACTTGCAGGTAAAAATACGGTTGAAGTTACCGATGATTCAGGCAAAAAAGCAAAATATTCAGCTAAACATATTATTGTTGCAACTGGCGCCCGTTCACGCGAATTACCAAATTTACCCATTGACGGGAAAAAAATTATTGGTTACCGTAAAGCACTTGCACTTGATAAATTACCCGAAAGTATGGTAGTTGTGGGTTCAGGGGCAATCGGCAGTGAATTCGCTTATTTTTATCAAACAATTGGCACAAAAGTTACACTTGTAGAATTTATGCCGACAGCAGTTCCAAATGAGGATGAGGAAGTGGCAAAACAGTTGGAACGATCATTCAAAAAAATGAAAATGAATGTATTAACTAATTCATCGGTTGAAAAAGTTGATACAAAAGGAGATAAATGCAAGGTTACTATCAAAACAAAAAAAGGAGAAGAAGTTGTTGAAGCTGACATTGTACTTTCTGCTGTTGGAATTACTCCAAATATTGAAGGAATTGGGTTGGAAGAAATGAAGGTTGTAACCGAAAACGGACGTGTAAAAGTTGATGAATTTTACAGAACCAACGTAGAGGGTATTTATGCAATTGGCGATATTATTGCCGGACCCGCACTGGCACACGTGGCATCAGCTGAGGGTATTGTGTGCATCGAAAAAATTGCGGGACTGAATCCAGAACCAATCAATTATGGAAATATTCCGGGTTGTACTTATACAAATCCCGAAATCTCCTCGGTGGGTATGACCGAAGCCAAAGCAAAAGAAGCTGGTTATGAAATTAAAGTCGGAAAATTCCCTTATTCAGCAAGTGGAAAAGCAAGTGCATCTGGACAAAAGGATGGTTTTGTAAAACTTATTTTTGATGCAAAATACGGTGAATTACTGGGAGCACACATGATTGGCGGGAATGTGACTGAAATGATTGCTGAGATGGTAGTGGCTAAAAAACTTGAAATTACCGGGCATGAATTATTAAAAACAATCCATCCTCACCCAACAATGAGTGAAGCAATTATGGAAGCAGCAGCAGCTGCTTATGATGAAGTTATCCATATTTAAAATATTCATTTTTAGTTATTTAACCCGGGAGTTTTTTCCGGGTTTTTTATTTTCTAAAATTAGAAAACAGGACGAAATTGTTCGAAAAGTTATAATTAATTGAAAATCAATTGAATGTTTTGTTGTTTAATTATTAGTTATAAATTTGTCAACCGAAAGATCAACCAATACCGAAGATTATATCACAATATGTTAAATTTTTTTTACATATAATTATTCATATTAATTATTGAAACCTATGAAAAAACTAACGCTTTTTGCATCATTGTTTATCCTTTGTAATGTAGTACTTGCGGGGGGTATTTTAACAAATACCAATCAAAGTGCTCAATATGTCAGAATGCTTTCACGAAATGCGTCAACTCAGTTGGATGCGGTATATTTTAATCCTGCGGGATTGGTTAAAATGGAAGATGGTTTGCATTTTGGACTTCATAATCAGAGTATATTTCAAACCCGAACAATTACCAGTGGTAACCTCTTATTGCACGAGGAGGAGTATATAGGAAAAATTTCAGCTCCCTTATTCCCTGATTTATATGCTTCCTGGAAAAAGGACAAACTTGCCATATCATTTATGTTTGGTCCTGTTGGCGGAGGCGGTGGAGCAAAATACGACAGAGGACTTCCTTCATTTGAATCACAAATTGCAGTAATGCCATCTTTGTTGACAGCACGTGGATTGCCAACTACCGATTATTCATCTGACATTTTTTTCGAAGGTACCAGTGTGTTCTGGGGCGTTCAGTTAAACGGAAGTTATGCAATTAACGAAATGATTTCAGTTTCAGCTGGAGTAAGGGTAAACATTGCAACAAACACATACAATGGATATTTAAAAAATATAAAAATAAATCCAAACCAGCCTGCTTTTGGAGCGGAATATTCAGGAAGTCTTCAGTCGGCACCGCAGTTCTTTTCTGATGCTGCTTTAACTATGAAAACATGGTCGACAGGTGCTACCTCTTATGCATCAGGGTTGCAGCCTATTGTTAATGGTGGCGGCGGGTCTGTTTTACTTTCAAATGGAACTGATGTGGGGCTTACTGCCGCTCAGGTTGGCCAAATCCAAGGATTACTGGGTGCTGCAGGACTTACTTCTGCCCAAATTGGAGGAATAAACATTCAGGCGGCGCAAGGTACATTAGCTGCTGCAGCTACAGGTTTTGACGAAAATGCAATGGTAATGTCTGGATATTCTGCAGCAACTGCAGATAAGGAAGTTGAAACAGAACAAACAGGTACAGGTTTTACTCCTGTAATCGGTATTAATATTGCACCAAATGATAATTTAAATATTGGGATTAAATACGAACACAAAACAATTTTAAAATTGACTAACGATACAAAAGTGGACGGTACAGGATTGTTTGAGGATGGAAAAACATCAAGAAGTGATTTACCTTCTATGCTTAATATAGGAATTGAAAATAAATTCTCGGATGCTTTTAGTGCACAACTTTCACTCAATACTTTTTTTGACAAAGGTGTAAACTGGGGTGGAAATGTTTATGGACAGGAAAGAACCATAGATAAAAATTCATGGGAACTTTCACTCGGTTTGCAATACAATATTACCGATAATTTTGCGGTTAGCATCGGAGGAATGCATTCTACATCAGGGGTTAGCGAACAATACCAAAGCGATTTCAGCTACAGCAATTCTTCAAATACCGGAGGTTTTGGTTTTCAGTGGGAGGTATCAAAAGCTTTAACTTTTGATGCAGGAATGCTTTACACGGTTTATGTAGATGACACTAAACAATTTGAAGGTTATTCTGAAACCTATGATAAGGAAAACATCGGTTTTGCGATTGGTATATCGTACAGTATATTTTAATATTGGTAAAATTAAAAAATATTAAAGCTGCTCAAAACGGGCAGCTTTTTTTATGGTTTCATTTTATTCCAACTCAAAAACCTCTTTATAAACCTCCCCATTCGTAAGTTTTGCAGTTAATACAAATTCTTTTATACCTTCCTGTATAAGAGGTTTTAAATCAAAACGTAATTCTTTTGTAAAATATGCTTCGCACATATCGCCATTGGCATTGTGGCTGATTTCGAAGGTTGAAATGTCTGTAGTATCAGTTTCTGAGAGTGGTATTCGTACTAAATTAATTGTGTGTTCTTTGCAGCCTCCGCTGTATGAAACTTTTATCTGAATGCAGCATCCATCAATAAAAGCTTTGTGTAAATAAATAGGGTCGTTGGGCAGACTGTCTGAATTGGAGGAATTCAAATTGATGAATGGAGCGCAATCCAACTCTTCCACAAAAATAATTTCTGCCGGAGTTCCCCGGTCGCAGGAGGGTACAACATTTGTCAATTCAGCATACTGAACATGAACGCGCTGGCCTTGGGAAAAAGTGAAGCCTTCGGGATAATACAAAGGTTGGATTTTTGTCCCATTTTCAAGCTCGATAATAAATCCGCAGTTGCTGGCACTTGCATAATCAACCACCATTCCAACATCTTCCAAAATAATTTCTTCATCATTTTGACATGCGGTAAAAAGGATGGCAAACACAGCGAATAAGAATATTAATCGTTTCATGGCTTTTGAATTTTTATGTATAACGCAAAATGTGGTGTTTTATTCTGCAACCACTTTTATCTCTGTCATGCTTTTACAGCCTGATAATCAGACTAAATTTCATATTCCGGGTTTTGAACTTCTCCCATAAATAAAATGGCGCCTGTATCTTTTTCTGTAATGGCAAAAACAAAAGGTTTGTCAACAGTGAAATATATTTTCTGAACAGTTTCTCCCGGGCCGGCACTTGTAGTTGTAAATGTTATTGAAGTAACTGCGGCGGCTTCTGTGCCATTTTCATTTACATCAATAAATGATTTATGACGTACTGAACTGATAAACAAATCCTCCTGATCAGTAATTTTAGAAAAATCAGCCTGGTCAGAAAATGCTTTTGGCATTCCCATTTCCATTAAAACTCCATTTAAACCTGCTTCGAATGAGAACTTGAAACGCGGCATGGTTACAACTAAATGATCTTCGGTTTTGAATTCATTTCCCCATTTTGTTAGATTTTCAGCCGAAAGTGCATCAATTATATTTTGCGAGTTTTTATCATTGGCGGGAAGCATAACAAACATGTTGTATTGCCCATTTCCATAAGGAAGTTTAACCGCTTCAAACAATGAATTTGAAGTATATTCCAATTTATCTTCCTTGTTCATCATCGGAATTTCAATTGATTTGCCATTATTTTTTGTGAAATTATGAAGTTTTGTTCCTTCTTTTTCGAATTCAGTTGTCCAGATTCCGTTAAAATAAACTGCATTTAAAAGCACCATTCTGTCGTCAGGGTTTAACTGGTCAATAATTGAAAGTATTTTATCATGGGTTTTGGTGGCAACCCAGTTGTTTATTGTTTCAACTGCTGAAGGAGAATTAAAATCAAGACTTGAAACTTCAGCATTGTAATTAATCTTGTTAATGTTCAGGAAATCGGGTTTTACTGCAAATCCGTTTTTATAAAAAATAGCATTGGCCAGTTCGAAAACAACTTTTTCATCAACCGACTGGAGTGCCGCTATCAAATGTTTGTACGAAGCATTAATTTCTTCTGCTGTTAGCCCATACAGTTTTAGTGTTTTCTCCATCTCGGTTTTTGTATCGTTATCAGCGCCATTGTATGCCATAGCAAGTGCAACTGATATACTAAGCGGCGAAATCATGATATTTTCTTCAGCGCTGTTTTCCCTTATTTTCTGAAATATTTCAAGCCCAAAAGCATTATCCGCTTCAATTAACTGAGCCGATTTTTCATCCAGATTAATAATTTTGGGTTCGTTGTTATCACTATTTTCCTGTTGGCATGATACAACAGAAATAAGGATTAATAAAGCAATGAATGTGAATGTTGTTTTCATAGTTTTTTATTTTCAAGTTAAAATATAATTTCAAGTTAACTGTATTCAAATTTATAATATTCTACCCGCAAGTGCTGATACATTAATGATGAAATAAACATATTTCAGGTTGCGTGTTATAAAATTTTTTATTCCTGACGCAACCCTTTTAATTCGGGTTTCATCTTTCACATGATTTCAAAGTAATAAGGAACTGAAATTTTCAAGTGCCTGAAAAATTTGAAATTGGATTAGAGTAATTATTATCCTTAATTTTGAGCGGACACTGGTAAGCAAAATTTGGAAGATTTAAAAAATATAATTGAAGATTGTGTTTCGGGGAATGTTCGCGCTCAGGAAACCTTGTACAACATGTTGGCTCCAAAAATGTTTGGGGTTTGTTTGCGCTATTCAAAAGATCGTACTGAAGCGGAGGATAATTTACAGGAAGGATTTATTAAGGTTTTTACATATTTAAAAAATTTTCGGCATGAAGGTTCTTTGGAGGGTTGGGTGAGAAAGATTATGGTAAATGTTTCGCTCGAAAAATTCAGAAAGCAACATGTTATGTATCCTGTGGAAGATGTTGGCATTTATGAAACACCAAATTACTCCAATGATATAATCGGAAAAATTACTGCTGATGAGTTAATTGAAATGATACAGGGATTGCCTCCACGTTACAGGATGGTTTTTAACCTTTTTGTGTTGGAGGGTATGAACCACAAGGAAATCAGCGAAGAAATGCAGATTTCAGAAGGTACTTCAAAATCAAACCTTGCAAGAGGAAGGGAAATTTTGAAAAAGAAGGTTGCGGAATTATACGGCGAGGTTGATACAAGTAAAAATTACACAGCATGATGATTGGATTTGATAGTTTTTCAAATCACAGAAAATGAAAGAATGAAAGACAAAAATAATATAGACAATATTATCCGAGGGAAACTCGAGGGTTTCTCAGCTTCTCCACCACCGCATATTTGGAAAAATGTGCAAGGACAACTGGCTGCACAACGGCGAAAAACACGTAGAATTTACATCGGTTGGATTTCAACAGCTGCTGCAATTTTGCTGGCGTTTCTGGCAGGCTGGTATTTCAATGAAAATTCAGAACCTCACGAGAATGTGAACGTGAAAAATGAAATTATTCAAACCGATAAAAAACCAACAGAAATTGATATACTAACTTCAGAAATAACTTCACAAACAACCATTGACAAATCAGCGGGTGAATTGAAAGAAACAACAGATTCTGAAAAGTTGGGATTAATAGCAGCATTGCCAGTTTCAGCAAATGCAAAATCTAATGAAACAGGCGAAAACGACAAAATTAATTATACCCGTGAACCCATAATTATTTCCAGATTGGAAAGTGCGGATGTTCGTTTTACACAAAAACCATTATCCTTTGAAAAATTGGCTGTAAAAACTGAGACTGCACCGGTAAATTATCTTTCAGAAAACGAAAAGCTATTAATTGCAGAGAATATTAAAACCTTCAAGTCATCAACTAAACCTGATAATAACTGGAAAATGGGAATGTACCTTTCACCGGGTTATTCGTCATATAATGCAAGTCATAGCGAAAGTTATTCAAAGGATATAACCTATTCAGACAGCGATGGTAACTCAAATGTAAGTGGTGGAATCTCGGTTCAGTATAAAACAAGCAAACGTTGGATTGTTGAAAGTGGGGTGTATTATGCCAAGAACGGGCAGGAATCAGAGAATCCAACACGTTTGTTTGCCAATAATATGGATGCAATGTATGGACCTGAATCGGGCGAGAATTCATATTTCAGCAATGCCGTGAGGGTAGAGAATAATGCTTTGGCCATGAACAGTACTGCAGGTGTAATTCAATTTAGCGACACTCCGGAAGGAGCAGAAATAAGTAGCGACTTTGATGCTTTAAAATCTGATGCTGGTAATTTAATGGTTCCCAACGGAAGTTTTTCCCAGGTTTTCCAGTTTATGGAAATCCCTTTGTTTGTGCGTTACAGGTTAGTGGATTCGAAGTTTGGTGTTGAGTTAATAACTGGATTAAATGCGGGAATTGTAGTTGGCAACAATGCATATATCGATAACCAGTATGGTTTGCAAAATATTGGTGAAACCCAGGATATTTCAACGGTAAATGTATCAGGAACAGTTGGGGTGGGGCTGAATTATGCATTGAGCAAACATTTTGCCGTGGCAATTGAACCACGTTTTAATTATTATCTGAATTCAATCAATACTAGTTCTATGGTAGATTTTCGTCCATACAGAATTGGTTTTTATACAGGTGTTTCATACGAATTTTAGTTAATAATAACTACATGATGTTTATTGACAGTTTTACAGATTTGCCTGTTACTTCTCTTTTTGCCAGATTTGTAAAATGAATAGAATTTTACTCAGTACAGCTTATTTCGCACCAATTCAGTATTATTCAAAATTTCTGAATTACAAGGAAGTATATATTGAACAGTTTGAACATTTCAACAAACAAACTTACCGAAACAGATGCATTATTTTGGGTGGGAACGGGCCAATCCAACTTGTGGTTCCTGTTGTAAAAGGGCGGGGACGGAAAATCCTCATCAAAGACCTCAAAATTTCGTACGACACTGAATGGCAACGTAACCATTGGAGAACTATATTTTCAGCATACAATTCTTCCCCTTTTTTTGAATTTTATAAAGACGATATTCAACCTTTTTTCGAATCAAAGCATAAATTCCTGTTCGATTTCAATCTGAAAATTCATGAATTAATTTGCGAACTTATTGAAATTGAGAATAATACTATATTGACAATTGATTTTGAAAAAGTACCGGATAATACTTTAAATTGTCGTGAAAATATCTCCCCAAAAATACACCCACTAAACGATTTGGAATTTCAACCTCAAAAATACACCCAGGTTTTTTCCGATAAACTTGGTTTCGTCACCAATCTCAGTATTCTGGATTTGATTTTTAATGAAGGGCCAAATAGTTATTCGGTACTGGAAAGTAGTATCATTTGAATGAATAAATATTCCGAAATAAAAAAGAAGACGTAAATTTAAATTGCAACTCTTTTATTTCCAATGTAGAGATCCTGACCTTTTAACTGCCAGCGGAATTTTACAATCTATCTTATACTCAAACAGATACTTTTTTTGTCATCTTATCTCTTAGCGCCATTTCTCTAAACAGATGCCATACCCGCCATTTCAGCATGGGAATAACACATATCATTCCGGAAAGCATTGCACCTGCTACACCAACCAGAGTAATGTCTTGTCCGACCAAGCGCAGTCCTTTAATTTTTGTTTCAGGACGCAGAAAAGGAAGTTTAAATCGCTCTGGCGTATGAGCTAATCCATATATTTCACCATTTTGGTATTTCAAAAAATGTTTTGTTGATAATGGAGTTGATACTTCTGTAACAATAACATGCCCTTTTATCTGTGGAAACAATATGTAGAGCTGCATTAGCATTGAGTTTTGAAATTCTTGTTTTATACTCATATACGATTTATCGCGTTTCATGCATGATTGCTCAGTATATTCCGAGAACCAGTCATAATGGGCAACCGATACCGCTTGTATTGTAGCTTTTCCAGGGTGTTTAGCTGCCCATGCCGGGTCTTTAGCCGAAGGGAAAGAGATATAGGCAAAATTCTTTGCTATATTTTTAAGCGAAATCTCTTCAATTATATTGTCAAAATTATCGTTTTCAAAACGCCAGATATTGTGTTTTGGTAAGTTTAATTCAATATCCGATTTGTCAAGACCTACATATAAACACATGTGGCCAGTAGATGGCTTAACCTGTTGAAAGTTAATACGGCATCGAAGTTTTGCTTTTTCTGAAAGCAAATGATTAAAAGTATTATTAACGCCAACATTACTTATAACACTGTTACAGGCAATAAATTTGTCTTTTATTCTAATTCCTTTTACGCGATTTTTTTCTGTAATAATCTCATCTACTTCAGCATTAATGTATATTTTACCTCCAAACTTGTTTATAGTTTCCAATATATTGTTTGCTATCTGTTCTGCACCACCTATTGGGTAATAACCACCTTCCATAAAATGGCCAACAATTAACGCATGTGCCGCAAAACTGCTGTATTTTGGAGAAAGGCCATAATTGCCGCACTGAGCACATAATACCGAAATCAATCGTTTATTGCTGGTGAGTTTGCTCAATACTTCGAGTGTTGTCTTTTGTGAATAGCGGGCATATAATTTTCGAATAATACGACCTATAGAATGGCTTAAAATAGGAGAGAATGCTTTTTCGAAGAAAAACGCATTACCCATTTTGTTTGCTTTATCGACTAATTTCAGGTAGTTATTAATGGCCAATTCTTCCTCCGGGAAATAGGATATCATCTGTTTCCTAAAAGACTCTTTTCCCGCTTTAAATTCATATACTTTTTCTTTGATATGTACCACGTCATACACCTCTCCCATGTATTCCCAATCCAGCTTGTAATTAGACAGAAAATCGAAAAGGCTTCTGAGAGAACCTTCTTTAGAAACATTTCCCACATAATGAACGCCAACATCCCATTTAAAATTTTGCCCTCTTTTAAAGCTATGCGTAAAACCCCCGGGTTTATTGTGGTATTCAAAAACTGCAACTTTTCTTCCTGCTTTTGCCAGCCAGGTTGCTGCTGTTAATCCACCTATGCCCGATCCTATAATAATGTGATCTAATCCCGAAAAGTCAAGTTCAGGAGAAAAAGTCAGGTAGTTTTTTTTACTCATCATAGCATTTGCTTAAAACCAAAGATAGTTTTCAATTTCTAAATTTTAAGTTGTGGATTAATTTATTTTCAATTAATAATTCTCGGTTAGAAGGAATTAAATAAAAATGTATAATTAAGTTACATGCTATCGGTTATACTACTGATAAACAGAAGTTGAAAGTACATTTTATTACAATATTGACCAATCATTTGATTATTATAACCAATTACTATCATTAGCTGCTACTTCAGTTTGAAAGGATATACTGAACCATTCTTAACTTTATTTTCAAAAATTAATTTCTATTTTTACGTCAATAGGATATTTTCAAATTTCCCATATAAATGAATCAAGTTATCTATTGTAACATTGGAATACTTGCATATTACTAACATAAATAAATACTAACTAAAAATCATAAATTATGAAACGTATTTCAATTGTACTATTTCTTGGATTATTGTGTAATATAATAAATGCCCAGGACGTAATCATAAAACTAAATGGAGATGAGATAAATTCAAAAATTATTGAAATTTCCAGTAAATCTATTAAGTACAAAGTATTTGATTTTCAGGAAGGGCCAGATAGGATAATTGAACTTGACGAGGTATCAAAGATTAAATATGAGAATGGCAGAATTGAAGTAATTAACACAGTCAAAGAATCACCTACACCTGTTGTAGTTGAAAAATCACATGTACCTCAGGAAAAGCCTGCGGTAGTTTCGGTGAAAAAAGATTCGTATGATGGAAACTATTTTATGTTAGCATTAGGGATTGGCCCTAGTTATGGGGGGTCTGGAATGCGGGTGCAGGGTAGATTTGGAGGAACTACTGGCTTTGGGATTCATGCCGGGATTGGATATAACCAGGATGCTGAACCCTGGTATGAGGGGCCATTCGGTATTGGTTACGATGAGATACATGCTTCAGCTGGCTTAAAGTTCTTTCCTTACAAGGGAATCTACATCAATACACAAGTGAGTTATTTAGGGAAATATAGATACTACTATGGTTATGATTCGTATTATGGTGGTTATTCTTATAATTGGGAAAATGAGGGTTTAAAAATAGCACCATCTTTACTTTCCGGAGTTGATATGGAATGGGGAGATACAGTTGGATTTGGTTTTAACGCTGGGTTAGGTGTTACATTCATTCCTCGCTACGAAGAATTTTATTTTGTTGCTGATTTAGGGTTTGTAATACGATTCTAAAATATTTTGAATTGCAAGTATAAAATCTTTTATTTTTCAAAAAATATTTCGAGAAAAATAAAATATCTGAAATATAACAATTAGAATTGCCAAATATTAATAGACCAAATTTTACAATAGTTATAAAATCATACATATGTCCTACAGTTTTGGTACTGATAAAAAGACTGCTTTGCAAGCAAAATTTGATGCGCAAAAAATAGCATTTGCTCCAATAATGTTTCAGGCAGCAATCTCACTAAGAAACCTTGGGATTTTAAATAACATTCAAAAAAACCAGCGAACAGGGACTACAATTGAAAACATAGCAAAAGATTTAAATTTAAGCGTTTACGGCATCAAAGTTTTGGTTGAGGCCGGTTTGAGCCTGGAAGTATTATATATAAAAGAGAGTAAAATATTTATAAGTAAAACGGGTTGGTTTTTAATAAACGACAATCTTACGAAAGTAAATATGGATTTTACCCAGGATGTAAATTACAAAGGTTTTTTTAAACTCGAAGATTCAATAAAAAATGGAAAACCTGAAGGGTTAAAGGAATTTGGCCAGTGGGATACAATTTACGAAGGGTTAAGTCAGCTTCCCCCCAAGGCAAAGGAAAGCTGGTTTAATTTTGATCATTATTATTCTGATATTGCATTTCCAGAAGTGCTACCCTTAATTTTCGAAGATAATCCTTTAAAAGGAATGGATGTGGGAGGTAATACAGGAAAATTCTCCATTAAAGCTGCTGAGTTTAACAAAAATATTAATATTACAATTCTCGATTTACCAGGACAGTTGGAAATGGCAGCTGAAAATATTAAAGAGAATGGATTTGAAAATCGCATTAGTGGGTATCCTTTAAATTTATTAGACCATTCAATTCCTTTCCCAAAAGGACAGGATTTTATTTGGATGAGTCAGTTTTTGGATTGTTTTTCACAGGAAGACATTGTAAAATTAATAGAACGTGCAAAGGAAGCATTGAACGAGAATGGTGCTTTATATATTCTGGAAACCTATTGGGATAATCAGAAATTCGAAGCATCAACATACAGCCTGCATGCCACCAGTTTGTATTTTACCTGTATGGCAAATGGGTGTAGTCAGATGTATCATCGGGATGATATGTTGAAGCTTATTAATAAGGCAGGTATGAAGGTTAAAAAAGAGTATGAAAACATTGGAGTTAGTCATACCCTTTTAAAATGTATTCGAAAATAGAGAATTCGGAACAATGCTTATTAAAAGCACTTTTCGGGTGTTTCTTTAAAAAGGCTATATAACTGAATATAATAAAAAGTACGATCGTGAAAGAAAAAGATTTATACGTTGAATTTGAACCTCAGAAGTCAGTTTATTATGTCGAGAAAAATGATAAATCTTACGGTCCAATTATTAGTGGTTCTCAATTATCGGCCAACTATCTCGACGACTTTTACTTTAAGCGAAGGAAATTGGAAGAAAGTCTGCGGAAGCAAATGATAAACAACGAAATAAGCCCCGTATTTTATTATATGACTTTGCTTGAAATGGGACCAAAAGATTTGGCAGCAAGATTGGGAATCAGCTCAAGGAAATTACGCAGAATATTTAAACTTGAATATTTTAATCGATTAAATGTTGTTAAACTTCAATTACTTGCCGATATTTTTAATATTCCGATCTCAAATCTGTTTCAAACTTTTGAAATAAATGACGAAAATTCGGAAAAGATTATGATTGAACAACTTCCAACTGACAATAAATATTTTCACATTACAAAAATAAGTCGGAAACAATAATGGAAATACAAACTGAATTTAAACATAATATGGCAGCTCACTGCGAAACCGGTACGCTTGTGGGCTTATTAAATAACGCCGGGTTAAAAATCACCGAACCCATGGCGTTTGGTATTGGCAATGGAATATTTTTTGGATATTTTGAATCTAAAAATTTTCCTTTTCCAACATTTGTTTTACGCAGCCGTCCGGGAGAAATTAGAGAAAAACTGTCAAAATCACTAAAAATTGATTTTAAAAGTTATAAGTTTAAAAAGCCGGAGAAGGGAATGGAAACCCTTGACTCGCTTTTAAATAATGGCATTGTGGTTGGGGCTCAGGTTGATTTTTTTTACATGAATTACTTACCTGAATGGATTCGTGTTCACAATAACGTTCACTTCATAAATATTGTAAGTAAAGAAGGAGACAATTACATAGTCAGCGACAGTTATCATCCGAGAATTTCCTCGATAAGTTCCGATTTACTTGTAAAAGCCAGATGGGCAGGTGGATATATGGCGCCAAAGGGGTATATGTATTATCCGGCAAGTGTAACGCCTGATCCCGATTTAAAAAAACCAATTATAAATGGAATTAGAAAAGCATGCCGAAACATGTTAAGTCTTCCTGTCCCATTTATTGGGGTTAAAGGTATTTACCGCTTTGCCAACAAAATAAACTCCTGGCCGCAAAAAACACGCGATATGGAACACCTGTCACACGAAATTATGAAGATTAATGTTTTACTAGAAGATCAGGGTACAGGGGGTGCAGGTTTTAGGTTTATGTATGCTACATTTCTAAAACAGGCAGCAGAAATTGTCAATAATCCATCGCTCAACGAGATGTCAGAAAGAATTATGAACATCGGTGATGATTGGCGAAATATTTCATATTTTGCGGCAAAAATGGGTAAAAACAGAGACTTGGGATCAGATAGAATAAAAGAGCTAAGCGAACTAATTAGAAAACAAGGTGATGCTGAGAAAATATTTTTCACAGATTTAAAAAAAGTTTATTCTTAAAAATATGCCCTGCAATTAATATTTAATACAAATATCGTTTATTACTATGACACAAAGAAACCGTGCTGAATTGGAAAGGGAAGTAACAGAACTTTTAGTTGAAAAACTCAATATAACTCATATTACTGCTGACGAAGTCGATATTGAATTCCCTCTGTTTAGTAAAGAAAATGCATTGGAGCTGGATTCAATAGATGGAATTGAAATTGTGGTGGCGTTGCAGCTTTCATATGGAATTAGAATTAATGATGAAATACCCAAGCAGGAAATACTTTATTCAATTAAGACTATTGTTGATTTTTTAATAAAAGAAAATGCTACAGAAAAATTAGTATAAAAATGTAGTTTTTCTTCCTGAAAACATTTTAAACATGCAAAATTCATATTTATTAGCAGGTATTAAAGCCAATCGATTATTGGCTATGATATCCCGCAATAAAGGGTTTTCAGTAAAATATATTTTCAGGGTCCTGTTTTTATTAAATGCCGGCATTTGGTCTGCTATTTTTTCAAAAGTTCAAAACAAAAAATACCGATCAGAATTAAGTACAGAGTTCAAATTTGAACCTCCTCTTTTTATTATTGGGAATTGGCGTACAGGAACAACCTTTTTGCATCAGCTTTTTTCTTTAGACAAGCAGTTTTGTACACCAACAGTTTTTCAGGTTGCAAATCCCGATCATTTTCTTGTTTCTAAAAAATATTATATCCCTGTAATGTCTAAGTTTTTAGACGATAAGCGCCCCATGGATAATGTGAAAATGGGAATTGATGAACCTCAGGAAGATGAATACGCACTTTTAAAAATAATTGATAATACACCACTTGAAAGGCTGATTTTTCAGCAAAGTGATCAATTTTTTCTTGATGATTGTAAAAGCTTTATTACTGAAGACTCAAATTCGTTTGTGAGCGGATTAAACACATTCATGAAAAAACTCATTTTGAACTCAAACAAACGCGTGTTGCTTAAAAATCCATTTCATTCACTACGTATTGGTTTGCTCAAAAAACATTATCCCGATGCCAAATTTATTCATATTTACCGTGATCCTTATGAGGTAATTCCATCATCAATTCACATGTGGAATATTGTGGGCAATCAAAATATACTAAAAGGGAAATGGATTGAGCCACATGTTAAGTCAATTGCAATTTTATATAAGAAGATAATTGACAATATTCGCAGTGAATTTGAGCAAATGAATAAAAACCAATGTTGTGAAATTAGATACGAACAACTGGTTGACAGGCCAGTTGAGTGTATGAAAAATATTTATGCACAATTGGAAATAGATTTTACGCAAGAATTTGAGCAAGAGCTAATACAGTTTTGTGCAAAATCAAAATCATACAAAAAGAATTCCTATGTGATTAGTAATGAAGATAAAAAAGAAATAAAAAGCATTCTTGAAAATACTATACCAGAATATTTCAAAACTTTTGAGAAAAAAAACGATCTGCTATGAAATTTCATTTAATCTACCCTTCCTGGAATAAACTTGAGGGACAGACACATTTTAATTTACCGCCGCACGGTCCTGTTGTTATGGCAGCAACAATTCCTGAAAACGTGGAGATAATTTTTACAGATGAAAATGTTGATGAATTAGTTTATTATGATTCTGTTGATTTTGTTGGAATATCGGTAATGCTAACTGCCCAGATTAAAAAAGCCTGGCAAATAGCGGATAGTTATAGGGCCAAAGGGAAAAAAGTGATATTTGGGGGCATTGCTACCATGTTACATGTTGAAGAAACAAAACCACACGCCGATTCAATATTCCTTGGAGAAACAGAAGGCAGAATGGAACAGGTCTTTAAGGATTTTGAGAACAATAAACTAAAGCCGGTTTATGATTTTTTCCAGTCTCATCCGGATATTGAGATGGTGGGTCCTGCACGCAGAGACATATTAAACAGAGAAAAATACTATCATAAAGGCATCCAAATGGTCGACCTTTTTCACGCTTCACGCGGTTGCAGGTTTAGTTGTTATCCTTGTTGTGTTTCATTTCTGGGTGGACGACAATTCAGACCACGTCCGATTGACAAGGTTTTGGAAGAACTGGAAACGATTGAAAACAATCGATTGTTCCTTGTCGATAATTCCCTGGCTCAAAATAATGAGTGGGAAAAGGAACTGTTTAAAGCAATGATTCCCCTTAAAAAGAAATGGTGTAGCCATACCATAGAAGATACCCCCGAAATTCTTGACCTTGCTGCTCAGGCAGGTGCGTGGTATGTTTACCAGGCAGTTTTCGACACATCTGATTATATACGGGACAGAATAAAACGGTATCATGATTATGGCATTAAAGTAGAAGGAACCATTCTTTTAGGACTCGATAATCAAACAGAAGATGATATAAAAAGATTAATTGACTTTTTATTGGAAATAGACCTGGATCTTGCTGAATTTACAGTGCTCACTCCTTTCCATCATACCAAAACATATCAGGATTTAAATAATGCCAATCGTATTTTCGATACTGATTATAATAATTATAACGCAGGCAAAGTAGTTTTTCAACCAAAACATATGAGCCCGGAGAAGTTGCAAAATTTGTATTATTACGCCTGGGATACTTTTTACAAGGAGCAATCGCAGGAAGAAAAAATGTTTAAACTAATTTTGAGTGTTGTGGAAAAGGAGATGGCTGATGGAACTTATCGCCCAAGAAGAAACGATTTGGTATCAAAATCATTTGGAAAAACAATTTTTAGATAAGCAGAGATAAATAAATTGCAGTTGAATATGAGTAAATTCTTTATCCATTTACAAATTTGGTTTACACCCATATCAATTGCATTGCTGTTTTTCTTATTTTACACCCTCGTCCCAACTAAAATTGTTACAGCACAAAATCCTATACAAACTATTCAGGGGAGAATTTTTGATAATTTTACTGAAACCCCGCTGCCAGGTGTTAATATTGTTGTGATAAAAGATTCTTTACAAACCGGAACCACAACAAACGCAGAAGGTGAATTTATTATAAAAGATTTACCAATTGGCAAATACACTATAAAGGCAACTTTTGTTGGTTACGAAAATTTCAGGCAGGATAACCTTAACTTAAGTTCTGGTAGAGCAATTAATATCGATATAAACCTAAGCGTAAAAACACAAGCTATTGATGAAGTTTCAATATCTGCGTGGGGGCGAAAAAACGATCCCCGCAATAATATGGCTATTATAGGTGCCCGTTCGTTTACACTGGAAGAAACCAATCGATATGCAGGTGCTTACGGCGATCCGGCACGTATGGCTATGAACTATGCCGGTGTGCTGCCTGTTCGCGACAACCGGAACGATATAATTATTAGAGGGAATTCGGCAACCGGATTACAATGGAGAATAGAAGATATTGAGATACCAAATCCTAATCATTTTGGAGCATCGGGAACAACAGGTGGCCCAATTACAATAATAAATACTAACCTTTTAGCCAAATCCGATTTTTTCAATGGAGCATTTCCGGCCGAATATGGAAATGCAATTGCCGGTGTTTTCGATTTAAAAATGAAATCGGCAAATACGAACAAACATGAGAAATGGATACAAACAGGATGGAACGGACTTGAATTTGGAGCTGAAGGCCCATTAGGGAAAAATCATAAATCCTCTTACATTTTTAGTTACAGGCATGCTATAACAGATATTATTGACAGATTGGGTGGCAATTTGAAAGATAAAATAAGCTATAAGGACCTCTCTTTTAAACTTAATTTCCCAAAAACGAAAACCGGAAACTGGACTGTAATAGGAATGGGCGGAAATAGCCATATAATTACCAACGAGTTGGGTTATAGTATAGACGAACGTACTTTTGATTCATATGGCGAAAAACTCGACAATTCTACTTCACTTGGAGTTTTAGCGGTTACCAATAGAATTTATCCTGGTAAAAAAATGAAAATTACAAATACACTTGCGGCAACTGAAAATACAGTAAAGAACCTGATTGACACCTTTGATGTAGTTGACCAATCGCTATTTTTATGGGCCGTTGAAGATACAAAGGAGATAAAATTTAGTGCGAGCACTAAAGTTAATTATAAACTATCGCCTGCAATTGATTTTAACTCAGGTATTATTTATGATCACTTTCTTCTCTCATATCATGATATGGAGTACATAAAAAGACAATATGTAACCTATACCGATACAAGTAATGCACAAGCAAGTATGCTGAGGGCTTTTATGGGATTTAAATATCAAATAAGCCCCCGAATTGAATCATATCTGGGATTGCATGCTCAGGTATTTCTTTTTAATAATTCCAAAAGCATTGAACCAAGGGGGAGTATTAAATTTACAATTAATGAAAAAAGCGATATTGCTTATGGTTTTGGATTACACAGCCAAACACAACCTAAAGTTGTATATTTTGTACGAACACAGAACAGTAATAATCAGGTGGTGCTAACCAATAAAAATCTGGATTTTACAAAAAGCATTCACAATACTATCGGATATAATTATTTAATTAATGAAAATCTAAGGTTAAAAGTTGAAGCCTATTATCAATACCTTTTTGATGTTCCCGTTAGAACTCCTCAACCCGAATATTCTTTAATTAATTTTGGAACAGAATATTATGTTGAACGAAAAGATAGCCTTTCAAATGATGGAAACGGACAAAACTACGGCATTGAATTTACATTGGAAAGATATTTACATAAGAACTTTTTTTATCTGTTTACTGCTTCATTGTTCGAATCAAATTACACTAGTACAGACGAACAAAAAAGAAGTACAGCTTACAATGGGAAATATGCAGTCAATATGCTGGGTGGCTATGAACTTACATTTCCCAAAAAATATGTTTCTTTAATTTTTGGAATCAAACTTACTTATGCCGGAGGTAGCCCCTATGTTCCGTTTGACCCTGTTAAAACTGTAGAAAATAGTCGTGCAGAATATGATTGGAGCCAGGCATACCAGGTAAATCGCAAAGACTACAAACGTGCCAGTCTAAGACTAGGAGTACGAAGAAATTTTAAAACAGTTAGCATGGAAACCACCTTCGATTTTCAATATCGTACAAATTATACTAGCATTTATCTTGAAAGAATTGACGTTTCCACGGGTGAAATAATTGACACAAATAAAATGGGTTTTTACCCAATGATAAACATGCGCATCAGTTTCTGACATATTTATTGACGAAATAACAAAACTGTAGAACAGGAAAAGATTTAATTTAAAAAGTAGCACATGAAGGTTTTACTCATCAATACTCCACGCTCACCGCACAACAGTATTCTAAAATATGCATCTGATGAGGCCAGGAAATTCATCCATAAAAAATTAATTGGTCCGCCATTAGGTTTACTAACTCTTGCTGGTTCAATACCAGAGCACGATGTGGTTGTTTGGGATACAAAGGGAGAATATGACTTAAATCCAAATGCTCCTGCTTTGGCAGAGATGGTGGAAAAATTAATGGTAGAATATCAGCCTGACTTGGTTGGAACCACGGTTATAACATCTGAGTTTTATTTTGGTGTTGAAATTCTCAAAGCTGCCAAATACGTGAATCCAAATGTAACAACCATAATTGGAGGTGTTCATGCAACACTTTGTATAAATGATTTCACCGACAAAGCAATTGATATAATTTGCCAGGGGCATTCTGCTCATTTATTTAAGGCTGTAGTTGATGCAATGGAGAAAAAACTGCCGCTCGAATCAGTAGCTGGAATATACCTGAATACAGAAAATGGCCCCAAAAAAACCGAAGGAAAACCAAAAGATTGGCAACCAGCAGGAGCTGATTTTATTTTCCCCAACCGTGCATTACTCAATAGATGGAAAGAAACCTACTATGTAGGCAATTCTCTGTATCCAAGTACCTATTTATTTAGTTCTTTGGGGTGTCCCTATGAGTGTACATTTTGTTCCATCTGGAAAGAACACAATGGGAAATACACGCAACGCGAAATAGAAAGTATAATTTATGAATTAAAAACCATAGATTATGAAATTGTTCGTTTTGCTGATGCAAATACAATTGTGAATATTGGTTTTTTAGACCAACTTTTTACCCGAATTGAGGAGGAAGGTATTAAGAAGGAATACATAATGGATATTCGATCAGACACAGCAGTAAAATATCCCTGGTTAATTGAAAAACTTGCCCGTAACGGATTAAAAGTTGTGATTTGCGGGTTTGAATCGTTTAGAGAAGATGAATTAAAAAAATACAATAAAAGTTCTGCCGTTTCTCTAACGGCAAAAGCAATTGATATTTTTCATTCAAACCAAATTATGCTGAGAGGAAATTACGTTATCCCTAATAGCTATACAGTCTCTGATTTTGAAGCAATGGGGGAGTATGCGGCAAGCTACAGGGTTGCTTATGCAGGTTATACTATACTAACTCCAATGCCGGGAACAGTTTATTACAAAGAAATGAAAAGCAAGATTGTTGATCATGATTTGTCGAAATACAACTTTTTTAATTGCGTATTACCAACCAAAATACCCCTTGAAGACTTTTATCGAAATGTTAGTAATTTGTGGTTAATTCGTAAAGGAGAAGACGTTATCTAATAAAATAACTGATTTCTTATTGTGTAAGAAATAGTATTTATTTATATTTAACGTATTCAAAAAACCAAATAATTCAAATTATGAAAAAATCAATCTTTATCTTGTTTGTAATGTTTTTATCCCTGTTTTCAGTAAAAACTTTTGCTCAAGGATTCGTACCTCCGGCTGAAGGCAATGCAGTTATATATTTAGTTAGGGTTACTGCTTATGGTGGTGTAATGCCTTTTGAGTTTTTTCATAATGATCAATTTTTTGGTCGAATTACCGGACTGGCTTATTTGCGATATGAAGTACCTGCCGGAGAAAATTTAATTTGGGCATCTAGTGAAAATAAATCATTTTTAGATTGTAATCTGGAGGCAGGAAAAACTTATATCGCACTTGTAAATGTAAAAATGGGAGGCTTTACAGCCAGAGTTGACCTCCAACCTATAACTGAAAACGATGATAGTTTTCAACGCGTAAAGGATCACATAAACGATAAAGGGCCGATGCAAATTGGGCAGGAATCAATCGATAAAACGCAGAAGAAGTTAGAAGATAAAGGATTTATTGACGACATTCTTAAAAAGTATAATGATAAATGGAAGAATACCGGAGCAACAAGTAAGATAACACCCGACATGGCCATTCCGGAAGAAAAACTGAAATAGACGTATAGGATACACTTGTTGATTCAAATTATTTCAAAGAGGTTGTTCAATTCCGGGCAACCTCTTTTTTTATCAGTATTTTAAAAACAAGTAAAAGAACAATTTTTGTACTATTTGAATTGATAATGACAATTTCTTTTAATTTTGCAGACCAAAATTATATTTAATATGGCAATAGTTACAAATCAGATAAAAGAAGAAGTTCGCCAAATAGTAATAGAATTTTTTGCAGAAGAGTGCGAGGTCGAGATGTCTGACATCAATGATTCTACGCACATTTTTGATGATCTTGATGGTGATTCGCTTATGTTCCTTGAACTTATAGAGATTTTTAAGAAAAAATACAATCTGAATATTGAACTTAAGACAATTGGTAAGTTTAACGTTAAGAATCCGGTTCGTACAATTGGCGAATTAATACATATGCAATTGCTAATTATTGAACACGAAAATAATATTATATCATTTAGTAAAATATGATTTTGGGAGTAGGTATTGATATTGAAAATCATAGTAGGTTTTTAAAATATATCAGCCCCAACTGCAATCCTGAATTTCTTCTTTCGGTGTTTACAAAAAACGAATTGGATAATTACCGCAAATTCAATAATCATTTATGTTACGCTGTTAGTTTTAGTTGCAAAGAATCTTTTTTAAAAGCATTTGGTGTAGGCTGGAACAACAGTAAAATTCAATGGACCAATATTGAATTATTGTTTAACGAACCGCCTGAGAATAAAAATACAAATATCCGAATTAACGGGATTGCTCAAAAACTGCTTGGTGAATACAATACAAATACGTCTTTTCTGTACGACTATTCAATCGATAATTCAGTTGTAGTCTTTGAATCTATACTGACATGCATAAAAAAATAGCACATTTATTTCCCGCCTTTGTTTTAAAGTACGAAAAAAATGAACCTGACATTCTGGAAAAACATGGATTTGACTTTAAAAGAGTGGTTTCAGAAAGTTCAGAAATACTGGGTATTGATTTAAAGGGATTTGATATTGTTAAAAACAATTTTTTAGATGATGAATTAAAAAATCAGTTGTTCTCGTATATCTTTAGTTGTGCTTTTTCTGATATTTTACACAAAACAGGCAAAATACCAAATTATATTTCAGGATTTAGTATGGGCATATATGCAGCCTTTTATCATGCCAAATCTATTGATTTTGCAACAGGCCTGATGCTTATTAATGAGTTATTTAACGAAGTGAAGCGTGTAATGAAAGATAATTATTACACAATGGCTTCTGTAATCGGATTTAAAGAGGATGAATTAAAACTGTTGATTAATGATTTTAAAAATGTTGAAGCTGTTGTGAAAAATGGAGACTACTCTTTTGTAATATCCGGACCCGAAATTGAACTAAAACAATTATTGGAAATATTGGAAAAGGAAGGAGCAATTCACTTAAATCAGTTTAATGTAAAATTCCCTTATCATTCAAAACTATTAAAAATTCACAAACAAAACTTTAATTCGATAGCTTCAAAATATACCTTTAATGACCCGAAAGTACATGTTATTTCAATGGTTAATCAAAACGAACTTAAAACTGCAAATCAATTACAAAACGAAATAAGTTTAAATATAACTACACCCCTTGATTTCATGAAAACAATGCACTTATTTGATCAAATGCATGTAAAAGAGTTTATTGAGGTTGGTGCTGGTGTGAGTTTATTAAAAAACAGCAAATTTATTGAAGGTGATTTTTCATTTAAAGCTATTGCTAAGGGGCAGATAATTTAATTATTTGAATATAAAAATCAAATAGCTATATTTGACATAAAATTCCAACTAACTTTGAACTATAGATTATACTATATGGCCAATAGTTGCATATTTTTTAGAACGATTCTTCCACAAAATTTAACAATAATTTTATTCTTTATAATTTCTACAACACTTGGTCAAAATACTGATTCTTCTTTTATAAATAAAATAAAGCCGGGTACTAAAATCTATGCCATTACTAACCGGGTTGTCATGAATAACAATAACCATGTTTATATTAATCAGGTTAGAACAGACAATCACCTTGACTATTTATCTGTTACATATTATAAACCCGATTCATTAATTACTGAAAAACTTGACTCCATTGACTTTTTAAAGCAAATATCTGGAATAAATACAGATTGGTTATTATTTGTGCATGGCGACAGTAAGACTTTTGAGCAAGCTGTTATGCGTGGTTACGCAATACAAGGTTACCATAATGTAAATGTGATCGTATTTAGCTGGCCATCAAAAGACTATGAATTAAACGGTATTAAGAATTTTAATAATTCCCGAAAAAATGTTATAGCCTCTGGGAATCAATTTGCGGAATTAATAAGGTTCATGGGTTCGTTTAAAGAGAATAATCAAGCTTTTAAAAATGGTAATAACCTATCAGTATTCTTCCATAGTTTGGGTAATTTATTTATAAAAAACCTGGCATTTAAGGAAAATAATGATGAGTATAATCTTATTTTTGATAATTTAATAATTAATTCAGCGGCCGTAAATCAGAAGAATCATAAGCCATGGGTTGAGAAATTATCCTTTCAAAATAAAATCTATATCACAATTAATAAGTCAGATGTCAATTTAAAAGGTGTAAGAATTTTCACTAAAGATGGGAAACAACTGGGCGAAAAAGTAAAACAACCAATAGCAGAAAATGCTTACTATTTAAATTTTTCAGATGTTGTTGGACTCAGAATGCCAACTGGAACAACACATACATATTTTATTGGAGAAGTACCTGAAGAAAATAGAACTATAAAAAGTATTTATTATAATCTTTTTCATGGCAATATAATAGACCTTACAGACACTGATACCTTTAAAAAACGAAAGGATGGTGTTGGTTATAATATTATTAAAACTAATTAATTATGAACAAATACGTTAAATTAATCTCCGTTTTAGTTTTCATGTCAATATTCCTTTTTGTTTCTGGCTGTGTAAGTTTCAAGCCAGGATGGAAAACATCAGAAGTGAAAAATATTTCAAGTGATGTTCATATCTTGCTTCAAAAAGCACACACGATTGAAAAAGATGCAGATACAAAAGAAGAAATATCAGACTTAATCCAGGCATTTATGGATGTTGTGAAAAAAGATCCTCAAAATTATTATGCACTATGGAAGATAGGTAATTATAATATGTTAATGGGTGCAGCATATTCGATTAAGAAAAAAGACAAAAAGTATTATTACAGGGAAGCAATCAGGTATTGTGAAAAAGCTATGAGTACAAATAAAAAATTCCTTGAGTTGGTTACCAATGGTAAAGATATTACCGAGGCTGCAGGAGCACTTACAATAAATGAAATTGACGCTATGGGATACTGGTATACAGCCAGGTTTTATTTTTTTAAGGAATGCCTAAATCCATTGGGCAGAATAATGAACACCAAAATTGTAATTCAAAATAATTTGATGATCGGACTTATAGATGAGCTGAATCCTGATTGGGCGGGGGGAGGTAATTACTTCTCACGCGGATTATACTATATAGCAATACCAGAGAAGTTTGGTGGCAGTAAAAAAAGAGCAGCTGATGAATTTAACTTAGCCATAAAAGCCGGACCTGAGTATCTCGTTAATCGTTGGGGAAGAGCCAAGTATCTTTATGCACTAATTGGTGACACAGTAGCTTCAAGACATGACTTGGAATGGGTAATAGCTCAGGATCCTCACCATGGCGGGAATACATATCCCTGGAATGTTTATTTCCAAAAAGATGCTGTTAAAATGTTGACGTCAAGTAAATAGGCTCAAAATGTAGTATGGGTTAATATCCATTTCAGCAAAATTCAATTAGTAAATACGAATTTTAGATTTGATTCAAGAAAAATAGAATGCTGATTATTTTATTTTTTGATATTGGGAAGGCATTTTCGCTAAATAAAAAATATATCCCTTTTGGTTAAAACGAGAAGGGATTTTTTATGATAATTGGTTCGTTTTTGAGTTATGTTTTGGACTCCATCAATTTTGAGGCTCAAAATTCAATTTTTTGGACATAATTTTCCCGGCAGGAGGTTTTTTTTGAAAATGGTATGAGGCTAAGCAGCCTTTTGTCCACTTAATTTTTCTTTTCTTTTGGTGGCAATTCTTTGTGCATTTGCAGTATGAACGCCAAAGAATACCCAAAGAATTTCTGTTGGTTTTATTCTTGCTTTAATTCGGTCGAGCCCGTAATAGCGTTTTTCTGTCCCGAAACTTCCTTCCATCCGGGTTGCCCTTTCTGTTGAGAGCATACTTTGTATTTGCTGTCGTTGCTCTTCATGTTTTCCTGCCCTTCCTTTTCGTTTAAAACTGGTGGTGATATTGTTCTGGGTACAATACTTCCGGTTCTCATTTGTTGCATAAATAGCATCTGCAGCGGCATGTGTTGTTTTGCCAAACAATTCCCGGCTAAGCCTGATGGAGGGAATGAAGCGTTTGCATTCATTGAAAGCATCAAAACTCAGGTGTTCAATAAAATTGATTCCGTCCACCTGTATCATGTTTACTTTTGGCCCAAACTCTACTTGTTTGGTTTCTTTACCGCGGACAATGGGACGGATATAATCTTTGGCAATGCTGACTATCCTGTCGGGGACAGATTTGCCTGTTTCGTACATTTCCTGCTGCTGGGAAAGTATTTTCCGGATTGTGTCAGTACGTTTATAATACCGCAAAGGGAAAGAATATTTACTCTCAATAGCCTGCGCCTCAATTTCTGAAAGCTGGGTTAACAGCTTTTCTAAAAGATATAACAGGCTTTTTATCCTGCGTGTGCCTTTTTTATGGGTTTTCTTCCGGCTGCGTTGGTAGTTCAGGTATTTTTGTTTTTGTTCATCGAACTTTGAACGCGGACGCCTGACTTTCGTGTATCTGCACAGTATTTTAATCTGGTTATATATCCAGTCATTGCACTCCCAAAGCAGTTTTACATTGGTTGGAAAACGCATATCGGTTTCGTAACAGGTTGCGTCTTCAAGTAAAACATTGGTATTTTCAAGCCAGGGTTTCCAGTGGGCAGCCAATGCTTTTTGACAGGAATGAATGTCCAGCTTTCCGGCTAGTTCGCAGCGGATCTTGCTGGGGAGTTTCCCGTCTTTTATCCTTTGTCCGGGCATAAGGTAAATCCCGCAGAACAACTGTAGGCTATAGTCCGTGTTCAAACGCTCGATAAGTTTTTCATCCGAACTTTTTGTATACGATTTTAAGAACATTAGTCCAAGTTTTCCCTGGGTGCTGAAAAAACCTTTCCTGCCCCGTTTGTCCTTACGGGTGGAAAACAGGGGGACCAATTCATCCCATGGAATGGATTGATAAATCTGCCCCAGGTTTGACCCTAAAAATTCGTTCCAATAAAGTTCTTTGTCGTAGTGAGGAAAAAACAGGTTGAGCCTTGATATATTTTCCCTTAAATTGATTAATTTAGCCATAGTCAAAAAAAAGAAATTACCCCGAATTTACCCTTTTTGGGGGTACTTTCGGGGTTTTTATTTGACTTTTTATCAACTTAAAGTGTTGATATCTAAGTATTCACTTATTTGGCGAATCTCCCTGGGAAATAACTGTAGCGAAATAAAATAACAGTTATTCCCGATATCAATAACAACAAGCTGTTTTGCTTTTTAAAACAAATACAATAAAAGTAAAATAGGAAGCACGAGAGCTTCCTACAGTAAGGTTAAACCAATACTTTTGATTTACAATGAAAAATAAACAAAAATGGAACAACTTTTCGATGATCTACTTTACAGATACAGATTTGTGGTTGAAAGAACCAAACCAATGCCTGTCTCGATGCTTTTAAAGCAAATTTGGTGTGTTTTGTAACAAATAAAATACATCGGAAAGCACTGAATTTAATAGACTTTTGTGTTATTTTACTAAGTCAAATTTAGACAACTTTATAACACATTTCAACCATATTATAACTTTATAAGTGATTTTTTTCGGTTAAATACCCTTTAGCATCAAATGTCAATTATCTTCAATTCAATAAAACAGTAGGGTTTAGGGTTCCAACAAGTTCTACAACACACACTTCTTTTATACATTTTAACTTTGAATTGCAGCATATAATTTGAATCTTTAGGTATGAAAAATCCAATACCTATTGATATAAAAGAAAGCCTTCCGGAACTGAAAAAATCAAGGACAAAACAACCCACTTTGTTAAAACAAAAATGGGTAGATTGCTTAATCCTATTGAAGACATCAAAATTTGAAACCCGCCATTAGTTAGCCGGTCATCTCCGTATACATATCCGCACTCAGGAACGGTGGTTAGACAAATATAGGGAAGGGGGAATTGCTTGGCTTCTTGCAGATGAACCAAAGATCAGGACTTCAATAATCCATAAACAGTTTATTCTCAATATTGATATTGACTTTTCTGTTTTCGAATTTAAGAGATATGTAATCGTTATTTGGTTCTATCATTTTTATCATGTAAACTGCTTTATCAGTTTTTGCAAAGTAAAGTTGAATAATCTCAAAAATCTTTTTGTCTTCCTCTGCCACTGTGGTAAGTTCAACTAAAATCTGGATATCATTTTCAGATACATTTAAGGTAAATCTGTCATCTGTTAATAAAGAGCCGTTTACTGAACCTGATAAAATATCATTTAAAAATTGAAAGGCTTTATTTGGCTTCTTGTTGTATTCTTGCTTTCTGTTTTCATCAATAAAGGTTATTTTATTTTGGTTTTTTATAACAATGTATTTGAATGGTTTTACATATTCCCATCTAACCATGTTTTCTTTTTTATACCACAATTTACCTTCGCTAATTATTGAACTCGAAAGGTATTCAAGGTGTTTTTCCTGAATAAAATCACAGGTTAACGACAATAAATTGTTTCCATAATTTGCATACTCATTTTTAAATTTTTCCTGATTTTGAATGGGTATAAAATTGTTTTGAGCAAAGATGCTCATTGAGAGGAGAATAAAGTTTATAAATATTAATGATTTCATTTGATTTACTTTATACTAATCATTTTTAGCATATTTTCTGAATAAAAGGCTTGTTCCAACACAAAAAGCAGCAAACAATGTAAGTTTACCAATATCAGGTAAAATTTGCAAGGTATTGGAGTTGCGCAAAAAAACTTCGTAATAACCGTGAATTCCCCAATTCATTGGAGAAAATGCACTAATTTTTTGCATAATTGCCGGCATAATTATTACCGGAACCCATGCCCCGCCAATTGCGGCAATAATTACAGTTGATACCGAGCCAAATGCCGAAGCCTGAATTTGCGTGGATGCCGTACTTCCTATAAGAATGCCATAACCAGTTGCAGCCAATGCACTTGCCAGCGAAATAGAAAATAATGCAACTATATTGCCTCCCACCTGTAACTTTGGTAGATTAAGAAAAGGCATTATAAAAATACCCACTAAAATCATCAGCAAAGCTTGAATCAGACAGATGCCTACAAACACAATTAATTTGCCCGTCATAATTTGCAAATAAGTAACAGGAATAGCTTTTAGCCGGGCCAGGCTTCCTTCGCTTCGTTCTTTAATTATATTTCCGGCAATGGGAATACAAATAAGAAACATACCAAAGAGTATCCATGCCGGAACATTATGTTGTACAGAGTTTGGAACAATTCCTGAAGTATATTCAGAAACAAGGCTCTCGTTAAATTGAATAGCCGGAGTTGTTGGGAAATCAAGATCTGAAGTTTGATTTGTAAGAGCATCAATAAATTTTGAATAAGCTTCAAAAATAATTCTTTTCTCCACTGTTGCCGAAAACTGCATAAGCGTGCTTTTTACAAGATCCCGAAAACTCTCTTTTGTAATTGGGTCGAAAAAGAGATCTATCTGTCCCTGGGCATTGAGATCATTTAAATCTGTTTTTATTGCTGTATTAATTTGTTGTTGAACCAGTGAAACAGCACGACTTTTAACAACAGAGGTAGTATTTGGAGGAATAAAAATGCCAATTTGGTAAGTTCCACCTGCCACATCCTTTTTTGCCTTTTCAAGTAATGTCGAATCATTTCCCGAAACTGAAGTTATTTCAAACATATGAGAATTTGTCATTCCCTCGGCCAGGGACCGGCTTAGTTCATCCCTGTCAAAATCGACAACTATAACCTGAATTTTTTCCTCAGTAATATTCTGAAATGATTTATGCTGGAGCAATGCAATTACTATTAATAAAATTAAAGGCATAATGAACATAACAAGAACACCTTCAATATCACGCAACAACAATAACCCCTCTTTATAAACCGATACTATTAACTTTTTCATTAATCACGTAAACTTTGGCCGGTTAATTTTAAAAATACATCTTCCAGCGAACTGCAATCACTATTTTTATTTATCAATTCGCTGGGGGCACCCTGTTCAACCAATTTCCCATAATCAAGAATTGATAATTTGGAACATAGCTTTTCGGCATCTTCCATAATATGTGAGGTATAAATTATTGTAGTATTATCCCGATTCAATTCTTTCAAAAATTCTCTTATTACATTTCTCGATTGCACATCAATGCCAACCATTGGTTCATCAAGAATTAATATTTTTGGTTGGTGTAGCATCCCGGCAATCAGGTTGATACGTCTTTTAATTCCCCCCGAACAATTATTGAGTTTTGTAGATTTGTATTTTAATAATCCAAGCCGTTCAAGTAAAAAATCAATTCTGCTTTTTAGGTCTGATTTGTTAATTCCATACAAACTTCCGAAATAAAACAGATTTTCAAAAGCCGTTAATTTTTCGTAAAGAGCTATTTCCTGTGGAACAACACCAATAATCTTCTTAATTGCTGGTAAATCTTTCATTAAATCATAACCATCAATAAATACTTCGCCTTTTGTGGGTTTAATCAAACTGCTTATAATCGAAATTGTTGTTGTTTTTCCGGCACCATTCGGCCCCAAAAGCCCGTAAAACTCTCCTTCGCAAATCTGAAGGTTTAAATCATCAACAGCAGGATCAACTCTTCCCTTATAAAACTTGGTTAGGTTTCTGATATTCACAACAATTTGTTTGTCCATGTTTTAATACTGACTCTTTCAAAGACTTAAAATACGTAAACAGAAAAAATTTGAGTTGGCAATATAGGAAAAATCGATGCTCATAATTAGTTATATGAATTTAAATATATATTTGGCTGGTCTTATTTATACTTATTTTAGTGTATGCTATTTCGCCGAAATATATTTAATAATTTAAGAAATTGAACAGGATATTTAATTGCGAATTTCAAGTAAGGGGATATGAACTGGATTCGTTTGGTCATGTAAACAATGCAGTGTATTTGAATTATCTGGAACAGGCCCGGTGGGAGATAGTCGAAAAGCTGGGAGTATTGGAATTATTAAAAAATAATGAGACCATTTTTATCGTAGTCGAAACTACAATTAAATATGTGAATGAACTAAATATTTTTGATGTTGCTTTTGTGGAAACAGAAATGTTCCGAAATGGGTTTTTTGTTGAGTTTAAACACAGAATTAAAACCAGCAAAACAAAAATTGCAAAAGCATATGTTAAATGCCTTTTTGTTGATAAAACAAACAGGTTTCCGGTTGATATTCCTGAAGAACTATTACTTTGCATTAATGAATGAAATTAGGTCAAAAGATCATATCTGCTTTGTGTGTTTAGATAATAAACCTAACAATTATCTTGACAAACCTGAGTTTGTAGATACAGAAACGCTAAACGATATTGTTACAAAGGACAAATGCAAAGCAATAATTATTACAGGGCGAAACCGTCATTTTTCTGCCGGGGCAAATCTTGATAATTTACAGTTATTGGCAAAAAATGGCTCTTTAAAAGAAGAGATCAATAAGGGTAAAAAACTATTGTCTGTGTTAAGGAGTTTTAACTTACCCATAATTGCTTGTATTGAAGGGGCGTGCTTTGGAGGCGGGTTTGAAATAGCATTAAACGCCGATGTGAAAATTGCGGGGAAAAAGGCAATGTTTGCTTTCCCTGAATCCAATTTAAATTTAATTCCCGGATTAGGTGGAACCTTGAATTTGAGTAAAATAACAGGTAAAACAAAAGCACTTGAAATTGTACTTGCCGGAAATATTATTGATGCAGAAACTGCCTTTGACCTTAAGATTGTTGACTATTTGGTAGAAAACAAATCTAGCTTGGAAGAAGGATTGAGTTTAGCGAAAACTCTTACGGGCAATAAAGAAATTGATATTATTAAAGCAGTTACTGAGGCCGTTAGAAATGCATCGGAATTACCTTACGAACAGGCCCTGGAAAGGGAAACAGAACTTTTTTGTATGCTTGCAGGAAATGCAATGGAATAGGGAGTTATGCAAAAAATTATACGCAAATTAAATATCAAGGATTTCGAAAAAACCATTGGTGAAAAGAAATACAGTGAATATTTCACTGAAATGGAAAGAGAGTTTTATGGAAAGAGAAGGAAAAAGGGAAGTCTTGCTGCCAGGTATTTATTAAAAAATATAATTATTGAGAATATCGGCAAAAACCTGAAATACACCGACATTGAAATTTTAAACAATGATTTGGGAAAGCCTGTTTTAGCAATAAACAAATTAGATAAGGAAAATCTAAAAACAATACATTTCTCAATATCGCACTCGAAAGATATTGCAATTGTTTTGTTTGTAAATGATACCGATGACTTATAAAACAATAGACTGGAAAACAGTTGATAATATTGGTTATCTGACCCTGGCCACACCACCGGGAAACGAAATGGATTCGTTTTTCTTCCACGAATTTTCTCATATTATGGAAGACATTAAATCGAACAAAAACTTAATTGGTTTAATTATCCAGGCACAAGGCCGACATTTTTCTTCTGGTGCCAACACAGCTCAGTTGCTATCAATTTTTTCAGGCAAAGACCAAGGTATTCCAAAGCTTCTGAAAAACAATAATGAAGCTTTTATGACCTTGTCGAATCTTACAATACCTGTGGTTGCCTGTATAAAAAATATCTGTTTTGGTTCAGGTTTGGAATTGGCTCTTTGTGCACACTTCAGAATTTCATCGCCAAATTTATTGCTGAGTTTACCTGAAACCGGATTTGGTATAATGCCGGGATTAGGTGGTATTTATAATACCCATAAATGTATTGGAACAGCAAAAACACTTCAATTTGTACTTTCGGGGAACTCGATAGATGCACACCAAGCTTTGGAGTCTGGATTAATTGATCGAATTGTAGCTAAAAATGATTTGGAAAAAGTTGCAACAGCAATCATTATTACCATAGCCAACAACTATAAGAAAGAATTTAAAACCAGGTATTTAAGAGAATTGGATTCTAATGGTTTTTTCGGTTTGTATTAAAAAGGTGGAGTCTTCTGACACTTAATTTTCCAGCAAAGACCTGTATTCATCAAGTCTTTTTTTGTGCATGTTAATATGTCGGTTTACCCCAAGCATATACATCAAAAATCCAAACCCTTTATCTTTCGACAATAATTTTTTACGCATCAAATTAAATATTGTCCTAAAAAGTTGTCTTTTCCCTTTGTTGGTGCTTAATATAAACTCAAATATCAGTATCCCAATCATATTTAGTTTTAATATTAAACCAACATCAAGCCCCTGTCTTTTAAATGCTCCGGTTCCAAATAAAATTTTAGCTTTTTCATTAAGTGTGTCCCAACTGTACAGCTTAATAATTGTCTCCATGTACTTGTCAAAAAGCTCAACTCTTGTCATATTCATATAGTTCAGATTGGGTAAAAAACCAACACCTAAATCAGATGATAAATTGGGTAAGCGATTTTCTTTTTTCAAATTATTGTATAGCTGAGTACCGGGAACGGCCGACAAAACGTGCAGGTTAACATTTCCTAATCCTGTTTCTTTTGTGAATTCATAAATATTATCAAATTCATCAAGCTTGTCATTATCGAAACCTACCACAAATGAAGCGTTTATGTGTATGCCATATTTATGAATGGTTTGAACAGCCTTTTTATATATGATTGCATTTTTATTGTGCATTTTATTTGCTTCTTCCAGGCTATTTGAATTTAAAGATTCAAAACCAATAAGGATATTATAACATCCGGACTCGGCCATATCTTTTAACAGTTCCTCATCGTCAGCAATATCAATACTCGACTGGCAAGCCCAGGAAATTCCCAACGGCTTAATTTTAAGCATCAGTTCACGTGCGTATTTTTTGTTGATAGTAAAATTGTCATCAACAAAAAAAATCCATTTACTGGGTAAGCTTTTTATTTCTTCAACAACATTATCCAAATCGCGATATCTCATTTTTCTTCCAAAGAGTTCAGATACCAAACAGAAATGGCAGTTAAAAGGACAACCTCTTGTAGCTTGTACAGCCACCTGAAAGATTTTGTTTACTGGTATCAAGTCCCAGCGAGGTTTAACAGAAGTTTTATACTCACACCTTGTTTTAGCCTCATATATCCTGCTCATATTGCCCGTTTCAAAATCATTTAAACAATTTGGCCAGGCTGTTTCTGCTTCTCCAACCACAATGCTGTCGGCGTGTTTCAATCCTTCTTCGGTGTTAAAAGATGCATAAGCTCCTCCCAGTACCACTTTAATACCTTCAGCGCGAAACTTGTCTGCTAATTCATAAGCACGGTTTGCTGTTGCCGAAAGTGTTGTAATTCCAACAATATCAGGTTTAAAATTCTTTGGAATCGATTCGATTTCCTCATCAACAATCTTTATTTCATAATTAGAAGGAGTTAAGCCGGCCAATAAAGGAAGAGCCAGCGATGTCATTAATCGTTTTTTGCGAAATATTTTTGCAAGTTCAACATGCGCCTGATAATTCACATATTTTTGATGCGGACTTATTAATAGCAACTTAAACATTTTTTTATTCGAAGGATTATCTGTTTGATTTTCAATCATATGTTATTGGTGAAATTAAGTAATACCCATACAGTATTCTAAAATTAATTAGTTGTAATACAATTTTAAAATTAAAAAATAGTCTAACTATTCCATCAAATTTGTCGAATTTAAATAATCAGACTGACTAAAATCGCATATTAGAAGCATTGGACAACCCAAAATTGGTTATTTTGAATATTTTAGCGGGAGAAAATTGTGTGAACTCTTTTTACACATTTCAATTGTAATTTTAATGATTATCCGCAATTATACTGGTAATAATAAGAAATTGAAATAACAGATTGAAAGTGAATGGTTTTATATTTTTTACTCACCCTGATTCGTCTGCCGCCGAATCGTCCCTCTCTACGCGTAGAGAGGGAGAAGAGGGTGAGTCAATATACGAACGAAAAAATTACTTGTGTAATAACGGATGAAAAATTGTAATTTTTGATAAAACAGAATGAGCCTGTCTGCAAGATTTATTTATAATTAATATCTATGTTAAATAATGAGGTTAAAATAATTGGTACAGGAGCATTTTTACCTGGCAGGAAGTTAAACATTCATCAGGTGGACGATGTGTTGGGCAGAATTGATAAAGCTCCAAAAAAAATAATAAACTGGTTAGACAGGATGCGCAATCTTATGGAAGAAATGCTTGAAGTTGAGTTTTACCACTATGCTATTGATCCCGAAACGAGGGTTTTTACACACGACAATATCTCGATGTCGGTAATGGCAGCCAGGCAAGCACTGCAAAATGCAAATATCGATAGTTCAGAAATAGATTTTATTGCATACGGCAGTGCACATCAAGACCAAATGCCCACTGCTTCTGTCCGTATTCAGGAGGAATTGGGAATTAAGTACTGCTCAGAAATATCTATCCATGCGAATTGCACTTCGGCATATAAGGCATTTTTAGTTGCATACGATTTTATTCGTTTGGGAAGGGCTAAAACCGCCCTTGTTATATCCTCAAATATATCCTCTTCCGAACTTCGTGCAGAATACTATAATCAGGAAGTTGTAAAGAAAGAGGAACTATTTTTACGATACTTCTTAAGTGATGGTGCCGGGGCAATTATTCTGCAGGCACAGAATAATTATTCAACTCCTGGCTTATATGTTAGTAATGTTTATATTGAGTCGGTTGGAGGGAATAAACCGGCAGCAATGTCGAACAAAAGACCAGCCTACTGGATGAATCCCAAAGAGGAATACGAAAAAGGGTTTCACCATTTAGCCCAGTTGTATAATGAAAAACTGGGCGAACATTTTCATGAAAATGGAACTTCTGTTTTTTTTAATGGTCTCAAAAGAATGGTAGATCTATACAATATAGATTTGACTAAGTTGAAATACTTTCAGGTAAATTTCCCGTCGAAACATATTTCTGAATTGGTAATGGAGGAATGTGAAAGATTGGGAATACACAAAGAGACGTTATATACAAAAATGTCGAGTATGGGATATGCAGGCCCGCCAATGGTTTTTATCTGTTTACATAAAATTTTACAAGAGGAAAATCTTGAGAAAGGAGATTTGGTACTAAGTTTTGTAACCGAAGTCAGTAAGTTTATGCAAGCAGGTTTTTCGTTAAAATATTATTAAAGATTTAATGAAAACAATTGGAATTGCAGGAGGAGGAAAAATGGGGGCAAGCATATTCAATATGTTATGCAAATACAATCACTTTTCTTTAATCTGGTATGTTAGGTCAAATTCGGAAAAAGCGCAAAATCTCCATTCCAGAAAACTAAAAAGGCAATTAAAAAATGGCTTGCTTTCACTTAAAGAATTTGAATCTTGCTCCCTGAAACAAGTAATTACACCGAACATTGAAGATCTCAAAGATTGTGATTTTATTATTGAAACCATATCTGAAGATAAAAATCAGAAAAACCAATTAATTCAAAACCTATTTTCATTCACACGGAGTAGCTGTATTATTGCCTCCAATACATCATCGATAAACATTAATTTACTTGCCAACCAGCAAAACCTGCAAAGAATGGCCGGGCTACATTTCTTCTATCCTGCAGAGATGAAGAATATTGTAGAGCTAATATCCTCAGACTATACCTCTGACCATACAATTAATCAAATTAAATCTTTTTTGAAAAGTATAGAGAGAAATTATCTGCACCAGACTACATCAGAGGCATTTCTTTTAAACAGGATAATGCTAAAAATTCAACTCGGGTATTTTAAGTTGTCACGAAGCCAGGGATACACTTTTAAACAAATTGACAGTATTGTAAAGGAGTATATGTTTTATCCCGGGGTGTTCGAAACAATGGATATAATAGGCATTGACCTGATTTATAATTCGGCTTGCAACTATATCGGCATGGATAAAAACGATGATGATTATCAGCCATTAATGTCCTATTTGGAGGAATGTATTTTTGAGAGCAGATTGGGAGTCAAAACCGGTATTGGATTTATTAATTATAATACCGATGAGCCCAACGTTAAAATTACCGGCGAAGAAAAGCAGTGTTTATTAAAGTTGCTCATTATTTGCTGGAATAATGCCTTGCTTTGGGCTAAAACCAACTCAAAATTCTCGTCAGACGAGTTAGAGTTGGCATTGAATGAGTATCTTTCAACCGAAATAAAAAATTGGAATATATTAATTTGAAATGAGTGAGAAAGTATTAATAACCGGTTTAAATATTATCAGTTCGTTGGGATTAACCATAGACGAAAACTGGCAGAATTTAATTGATGGGAAAAGTGGAATCAGGAAAATTAGTCTTTTCGATGCTTCGGACTTGAATACTCAAATTGCCGGACAGGTAGATGAATCATTTGATGAATATTCCTCTTTGTTTATAAAGAAAAGGCTGGCTAAGCAAATGACACGGGTATCGAAGTTTTGTTTAACAGCCGTAAAAGTTGCTATACAGGAAAACAATATTCCTGTAACAGAATTTGATCCGGAGAGATGTGCTGTAATTTTTGGAGTTGTTAACACAGGGAATACAAGTGTGGAAAAGGATACAACCAATATGAATACGATAGTGAAAGGAATGAACAATGCACTTTCGGCATGGATTTCTCTTGAGTACGGTTTTGAAGGCCCCAATTATACAATATCAACAGCTTGTGCTTCTTCTGCCTACGCTATTGCCAATGGCTATGACTTAATAAAACAGGGAAAGGCTGATCTTGTAATAGTAGGAGGGGCTGATTCTACAATTAATCCGGAAGATATAAACGGTTTTAATTCCCTTTTTGCACTTTCAACAAATAATGATAATCCTGAAAAGGCAAGTTGCCCTTTTTCTGCTGACAGAGATGGTTTTGTAATTGGAGAAGGTGCGGGTGTGTTAATTTTGGAAAGCGAGACATCGGCAAAAAAAAGGAATGCAAAAGTATTTGCAGAAATAGCGGGTTATGGATTAACCAACGAAGCGTTTAATATTATGTCGCCTAGAACAGATGGGGAAGGAATGGCAAAAACAATGCAAAAGGCCATAAAGGATTCTGGTATTGAAATATCTGAAATTGATTATATTAATGCGCATGGTACTTCAACAACATTAAATGATTTGTACGAAACAATGGCTATTGAAAAGGTATTCGGTGTAAATGCCGGAAATGTAGCAGTTTCCTCTTCCAAATCAATGATTGGACATACAATTGGTGCTGCTGGTGCCATTGAGGCAGCAATAACTGCGAAATCCATTTTTCACGGTATTGCCCACCCAACTATAAATTTATTCAATCCAGACCCACGACTGAAGTTGGATTATATTCCCAATGTAAAAAGATATATTTCTATACGTTGTGCGCTCTCCAATTCATTTGCATTTGGAGGTCATAATTCAACTTTGGTATTTAGAAAATATTCGTAGAAATAGATCCAAACTTTAATTCAAATTCCACCAAATATTGACACTAAGTACAAAAAATGCTTGAATGTCGTATTTCATTTTGCAACATACCCCTAAATCCCCTAAAGGGGACTTCCTGCATCAGTCATAATTTCAGATAGTTGCAGACCATAAGCCCCTTCAGGGGTTTGGGGTAAAAAACACGACAATAAATAGTTCTAATTACTTAATAAAAATTGGGGATAAAAATTAGGGTCTGCTTAAAAACCAGGCAGGTTCGTTTTGACCTCAGAGAGGTCACATATTTATAGAAAATGATTTGAAAGATGTTCGACCCCGGATGGGTTCGTATATCCACACAGGTGAATGATTTTCTATAAACATTTTATCCCCGACTGGATAGTCGGACAGACCTCTGGGATAATTTTTAGAACTGACTAAAATGCCCGAATTATTAAAATACTTAACCGTCCACTCAAATGTAGCAACGCCAACGTTTTATTAATCACTAATTAGGAATTATGCACAAGCTCTATAATTGAAACAGGGGCAACAGTTTTTACAACTCTTTTTATTCTTAATCCTGACCTTTCCACAATTAATTTATATTCCTGAATGGTACGTTCTTTTCCTCCTTCTGTACCAACCATCATTTGAATATCCAGTAATTTGGCAAAAGAGTACATGCTGTTATTTTCTACTATGGCTTCTATAAGAAGTACCTTACCTTTTACAGGAAGTACCATTTTAATTTTTTTCAGTAAAGCAATGCTTTGTTCATCGTCCAAGAAGTGCACAATGCTTTTCATTAAATAAATATCTCCTCCTTCGGGAACACCCTCAGAGAAATTGCCTGAAACAGTTTCAGCTCGGTTGCGAACTTCATATTTATCAAAATTTTCATTTGCTCCTTCTACAACATGCGGCAAGTCAAATACTGTACCTTTCAGTTGCTTGTTTTTATACAGAATTATGGATAAAAGTACTCCGTGTCCACCGCCAATATCTATAATTCTTTTTGCTTTTTTAAAATTATATTCAGACACAACAGCCTGACTTAACAAAACTGAAGAATTGCTCATCGCACGATTGTATATCTCATTCTTTTCAGGATTTGCTTCCAGATATGAGAATACATCCGTATTCAAAACTTTTATTGCCGCATTTTCTCCGGTTTCAACCACATTTTTTAACTCATTAAATAAATTCCAATTTACTCCATTTACCATATGAAATGCCATATAACGCATAGATTCCTGTTTATTTAACAAAGCTTTCGATAGCCTGTTTTGGGAGAATACCCTGTTGCTGTTTTCCTTAAATACTCCCTGACTAACCAACATCCTCATTAATCTATACAGTGAGTTTTCGTGTGTATGTGTTAGTTTAGCCAGTTCTGCAATATTTTTATCCCCATCTTTAAGGTGTTCAGCTAAATTCAGTTCTGCCGCTATACCAATAGCCTTCGATACATAAAACCCCTGTATCATTTCCATAATAACCATATTGGGAACAGTGAATTTACGCGCCAGCTGAGTTAAAAAGAATCTAATATATTCAAAGCTTTTTACAAACCTTGCCGGCGGATAGTTCGGGATAAATATTTTTTTCTTCATAGAATTTGACTAAAAATTACTCCAAAAGACCAAAGGTGGCCTAAGCTATTAAAAAAAGAGTTTTCTCCTGTATCATATTTATTTTTATTCTCACAAACAGAGTTAAAATTGCCAGAT
This sequence comes from Draconibacterium sp., assembly GCA_041739985.1. Lineage (GTDB taxonomy): Bacteria > Bacteroidota > Bacteroidia > Bacteroidales > Prolixibacteraceae > Draconibacterium. The sequence goes on from JBGSMW010000051.1 coordinate 118,761, forward strand.
TATAGTCAGTAAGTATGCTCCAACTGAAAAAAGTAGTTTTGAAAATTGACTAAATGTTTAACTTGAAAAAACTAAACAGAAATTACAAAAGACAATTAAATATGTTGGTGTTTATTTTTTTCAAAATTCCATTTGTACCAAATACAAAACCAATATAATTAAAACCGATTATAATTAAAATCATAATCTTTTGCCAGTATGACGTTGTTACTTAATCTTCAAAATGCAGCAAAATATATTGCCAAAACTACTATTTTACAACAAAAATAACAACCTGCAATTTCGTTTTAACTGAGCTAAAATTACAAACTCAAAACAACCTGTTTACCAAATGAAGAGGTCATCTTTTTGCTCCATCAAACCAAAACTGCAAAATGGGGCAGAACAGGTCACCAAAACTAATTGGTAATCGTGCTAATAATGAAAATCATATCTTTGGGAGTAGCATCTAAGTTACTTGAGTGATTTAAGAATAAATATTTATTATATTTTAGTTGAAAATATTTCAAATATGAAACGACCATGAATAAATTTTATTTACACCAGAGTACAATTGGGAGTTCCATCGAATACAACTAAATACAAAAAATTGTAATGTGATGAAAAACAAAGAAAATAGTATTTATTTATTTATTCTATTTGTTATAACTGTTATCGGATATCAGGAATTATTATCTGCGAATCCGGTTTTTAAACACGATTTTGTTAATTGGGACGATCCTATCTATATTTTAACCAATCCTTTATTCAATGATTTTAGCTGGAAAGTATTATTTACTAAATTCTTTATGGGTAATTATCACCCTTTTACGTTATTAAGTTTATGTATTGATAATTGGATAGGAGGGAAAAATGCCAATGTTTTTTTAATCCATAATTTATTGCTGAACATTGGATCAGTTTTCTTTTTATTTTTTATTGGAAAGGAAATCTTTAAAAATAATATTGCTGCTTTGTTATTAGCCTTATTGTTTGCTGTACATCCGGCACATGTAGAATCGGTTGCATGGATTTCAGAAAGAAAAGATGTATTACATACATTTTGGTATTTAGCTGCATTTTATACTTACTTGATATACTCAAAAGACTATAAATTAAAGTTCTATTTACTTTCATTATTATTTTTTATTACCGCTTTATTGTCAAAAGGGCAAGCTGTAACATTAACCGGTGTAATAATATTGATAGATTGGTATAACGGAAGGTGGTTGACAAAAAAAGCTATATCAGAAAAAATACCATTCTTAATTTTAAGTATTGGATTTGGTTTATTGGCAATACAAGCGCAAAAATTTGGCATGGGTGGCGGGCAAATCAGTTTGTATGGATGGCAAAGTATATTAACCGGCTTTTATGGATTGATGAAATATACTATTATGTTTATTTTACCCATAAATCTTTCCTGTTTCCACCCCTATTTTTTTACAAAGTCGGATGCACTTCCGGCAATTATGTATATAGCTCCCTTAATAGTGACGGGAGTTTCTTTACTTATCATAGTAAAATACAAAAAACATAAACTAATTATTTTAGGCCTGTTATTTTATATAGGCACACTTTTGCCAGTATTGCAATTTCTTCCGGTTGGGAACCAAATTATTGCAGAACGATATACTTATATTCCGTACATAGGTTTAGGTATAATGTTAATAGGCTGGTTTTTAAGTTTACAAAAAGAAAAACAATTGAAAATTCAAATTGGAATAAGCACGTTCATTGTTATAATGTTGTTTCTTACGTTTCAAAGAGTAAAAGTTTGGAGAAATACTGAAGTATTGTGGACAGATGTGCTGGATAATTATCCGAATACAACTATAGCTTATATCAACAGAAGTTATTGGTACAATCAAGTGGGCAGATACAAAGAGGGCTTGGCAGATGCGAATGCAGGAATTGCTATAGATCCGGAGAACTATCAATTGTGGGATAACAGGGGGGTTTCGCATAAAAGCATGAAATTATATAAAGAGGCGATAGCAGATTATACCACGTCAATTTCAATTTGCGATACCAATTCAGTTCCAATCATTAACAGAGGCATCATTTATACCGACCAATTAAATGAATATGATAAAGGAATAGCTGATTTTAAGAAGTTACTTGCTTTAAATCCTGCAAATTATGATGCAATGTTAAATATGGGGGTAGCATTCATAAAAAAGCAAGCATTTACTGAAGCAAAAAATACCTTGGAGAATGCTGTTCAAATAAAACCAAAAGATTACAGAGCATATGAATTATTGGCAATAGTATGTAATAAGTTGGGAGACAAAGCATATGCTAAAACAAATTCAGAGAAAGCGACCCAATTGAAAGCCAAAAATTCAAATTAACTTTGAACAACAGATGAAAAAGAAAATATCCGTAATTATTCCTTGCTACAATTCTGAAAATACATTGGTGGAATTGGTTCGTCGAATTGTTTCAGCCTTAAACGAAAACTTGCTGGAAATCATTTTAATTAATGATGCAAGTCAGGACAATACATGGTTTGTAATTCAAGATATTGCAAAAGCACATGACCAGGTTAAGGGAATTAACCTTATGAGAAATTTCGGACAACATTCGGCAATACTTTGCGGGTTAAATTATGTGAGTGGAGAAGTAGTTATTACGATGGATGACGATTTGCAGAATCCTCCTGAGGAAATTTCTAAGTTGTCAGATTTGTTGGAATCGGATAAAAATATCGATGCTGTATTTGGTATCCCCACAATTGTTCGACAGTCTTTTGTAAAACGAATGGGCAGTAATTATTTAAATCATATTAGTTCGAAAATATTGAATAAACCAAAAGATTTAAAAATTTCTTCGTTCAGGGCATTGCGAAGAAATTTAGTTGACGAAATAAAAACGAACCAAACTACCAATCCAGCTATTAGTTCATTAATTTTAAATTATACCCGAAATATTAAAAACGTTGAAGTTCAGCATGATTGGCGCAAACAAGGGAAATCCGGTTATAGTCTGAGTAAATCAATCAAATTATTTCTGAATACAGTTTTAAATTACTCCACACTACCATTAAAAGTAGTGAGCAATATTGGAATTCTTTCATCTTTTGCAGGATTTGGATTAGCAATATTTTATTTAATTAAATATTTTGTCGGAAATATTTCTGTTCCCGGTTGGACTACCATAATTGTACTTCTGTTGTTTTTCTTCGGGATAATCCTTTTTTCAATTGGTATAATAGGTGAATACTTAATACGTATCATTACAGAAGTTAATCACACAAAGCAATATGTTATCAAGGGTAAGACAGGATTCGATAAGGAATAAAAAACAAAAGATTTTAATTCCTGGAATTGGAAATGCACAGATTGATGCGCTACGTTATTGTAAAAGCCATGTTTATGAACTGCAAAACTTTAGTTAATAAGATAATCTATCAATGAAAGTACCTTTTAATAAACCATTTTTGACCGGCAAAGAGCTGGATTATATTCAAGATGCGGTAGCAAGTGGTCATATTTCGGGTAATGGGAAATACACCAAATTATGTCAGAATTATTTTGAAGAAAGGTGGGGTTTTAAAAAGACTCTATTGACTACTTCTTGCACAGATGCACTGGAAATGTGTGCATTACTCACCGACATACAACCAGGCGATGAAGTAATATTGCCCTCATATACTTTTGTTAGCACGGCGCTTGCTTTTGTTAGGCAAGGTGCTGTTCTAAAATTTGTTGACAGTCGGCCAGACCATCCCGGAATAGATGAAGATAAAATAGAAGAACTGATTACACCAAATACAAAAATTATTGTTGTTGTGCACTATGCGGGAGTTGCTACTGATATGGATAAAATTATGAAGTTGGCAAAACAGTACAATCTTTTTGTTGTGGAAGATGCAGCCCACGCGATAGATAGTTATTTTATCGGAAAAGATGGAACTAAAAAACCCTTGGGGTCAATTGGCCATTTTGGAACCTTTTCCTTTCATGAAACAAAAAATATACAATGTGGCGAAGGCGGATTGTTGGCAATAAATGACGAAAGATTTATTGAAAGAGCCGAAATAATTTGGGAAAAAGGAACAAACAGGGCCAGGTTTTTTAGGGGTGAAATTGATAAATATACTTGGGTCGATATCGGATCCAGCTTTTTACCTTCCGATGTGTCAGCGGCATTTCTATATGCACAACTCGAATTTCTTGATGACATTCAGAATAAAAGAAGAATTATCTGGAATTGGTATAACGAAAATATAGAAAGATTATGGCAAAATGAGTTTGAATTTGATAAACCGTTAATTCCCGAATACACCACAAACAATGCGTATATGTATGACATGGTTTTTAAAAATCCCGGGGATCGAACCAAATTTATTCAAACTTTAAATGCGAAAAATATTCATCCGGTATTTCATTATCTGAGTCTTCACAAGAGTTTATATTACCACAACAAACACGATGGAAGGGAATTGAAGAATAGTGATTTTTACGAAAATTGTTTAGTTCGGTTACCCTTATATTACGAACTAAATACAAATTCAATTATTTGGTAATTTTTATTATATGAACAAAATCAATAAAATTCAGACATGAAATCTATACAAGAGATAACAATTCTTGGTCACAGGGGAGGATATCTGTCACTTATATTTGAAAACCTTACTGCGAATAGCTATCCGGGTAATGTAAATATTATCCTCAATGAGTCGGAGAAAAAAGATTTATTGCCGTTTAAAACCAATATCTCATTTGCTGAATTTTTTTACACAGAATTTCAACTACCTCTTAAAACAGGATTTATTTTTTGCGGTAACAGTCCGGTTACCAAAATATTTTTATTCAATTTTTACGAAAAAATCTGGCAAATTAAACCTGATGATTTTGTACAATCGATTCATCCATCTTCAGTAATAGCATCCACAGTTATTAAAGGAGCCGGACTACAAATCGAACCATTATCTGTTGTCGCCCCTTATACCAAAATTGGATTTGGTGTTAACATTGGAAGAAACTGTTCTGTTGGTCATCATAATGTTCTTGATAATTATTGTTCCATTCATTTTGGGTCCAACCTTGCAAGCTCCGTTGAAGTAGGCAAAGGAACAGTAATTGGTCCGGGATGCACTATTTTTAGCGGAATTAAAATAGGGAAAAACACAATTATTGGAGGAGGGAGTGTGGTAACAAAGGATATTTCGTCAAATGTTCTGGCCTTCGGAAATCCATGTAGAATTATAAAAAAACTAAATTAATTTTTCTGCTATGAACTTAATAATCAACTTCACGCCCACAGGAATGATTCCAACCAAAACAATGACTTCTCATGTGCCTGTTTCAGTTACAGAAATAATTGAAAATGTGCATGAGGCTATTGAAATTGGAATAACCATGGTACATATTCACGCACGTGATGAGATAACAGGAATGCCAACGTACAAGGCAGAAGTATATGGTAGAATAATTGAAGGAATACGTAAATATTCGAAGGAGTTAATAATCTGTGTCTCATTGAGTGGCAGAGGAATAAAGGAATTCGAGCATCGAGCAGCTCCTCTTCAACTGGAAGGCGAACTTAAGCCGGATATGGGTAGTTTAACTTTAAGTTCTTTAAATTTTAATAAAACCGAAAGTATTAATTCCCCGGAAATGATTCAAAAACTTGCAATGGAAATGAAAATGAAAAGAATAATTCCGGAATTGGAGGCATTTGATGCGGGGATGATAAATTATGCAAAATACCTTATTAAGAGGGATCTTCTGCAAGCGCCACATTATTTTAATTTGCTACTTGGTAACATTGCGTGCGCACAGGCAGACTTGCTTCATGCCGGGTTAATGATTCGCGATTTGCCAGAAAATTCTTATTGGAGTTTGGCTGGTATTGGCAGCGATCAATTAATGATGAATTCGGTTGCAATTGCTTCAGGTGGAGGAGTTAGGATTGGTTTGGAGGATAATATTTTCTATGATAAAAGAAGGACAAAGCTGGCTAAAAACAGCGAATTATTAAAACGCATTCATTTGCTGGCTCAGGCTAATGAAAGGGAAGTTATGTTGCCCGATGAGCTAAGGGGAAAGTTAAATCTTAAACCTGGCAACGGAAATTATGGTAGAAATGAATGATAAAAAAGTTGCTATTCTTCAATCAAATTATATCACATGGAAAGGATATTTTGATATTATAAATTATGTTGATGAGTTTATAATTTATGACGATGCACAATATACTAAGAGGGACTGGAGAAACAGAAACCTAATAAAAAGCCCGCAAGGATTAATTTGGTTAACGATCCCTGTAATTACAAAAGGTAAACAAACTCAGAAAATTAATAAAACTGAAATTTCAAATACTTTCTGGAGAGAAAAACATTGGCGCACAATTAAAACGAATTATTCAAAGGCTCCGTATTTCAGTTTTTATGCTCCATTATTTGAAGAAGCATATTTAAATACTGAATATGAATATCTTAGTGATGTTAATTGTCATTTTATTCAAATGGTTAATAAATGTCTTGGAATAAACACAAAAATCAGTCAATCGAATCAATACAGATTGGAGGGCAATAAAACAGAAAAATTAGTCTCAATTTGTAAACAAGTTGGTGCATCACAATATTTAACTGGAAAATCTGCAACGAATTATTTAGAGACTGAACTTTTTAAACAGGAGGATATTGAAGTTTTATGGATGGACTATTCCGCTTATCCTGAATACAGCCAATTGCACCCGCCTTTCGTCCACGAATTGAGTATCATTGATTTGATCTTTAACGAAGGAGAGAATGCCTGTAGTTTTATGAAAAGTTTTAATAAATAATTTGCATTTATTGTATCATGAATTCGGGTTTAGCAGAACTATTTTCCTTTTAAAAACAAATAGCAGAGCAGCCAATAAAAACATAAAAACGCTAATAATAGCTCCGGTTTTAACATAAGGCGGAAAGTACTTTAGAACAACTTCATGCTTGCCTTTTGGTATTTTTATTCCCATAAAACCAACATTTACAATATGAATATCAGCTTCTTTATCATCCAAAAATGCTTTCCAACCCCTGTCGTACGGAATTGAAAGAAACAGGAGTTTTTCCGACTTTGGATCTATTGCCCCATCAATTCTATTTTGAGAAAACGAGCTGATGCTCAATGTGTCTTGTTTTAATAAATCAATTTTTTGAATCAAATTAACAATGGACAAATCAGTTGTAGTATCAGTCAACTGAAATTCATTAAATCCATTATATTCTGTGTAAGAATCATCATCAACAATGAACGCTTTAAAAACCGACAGGTCCATTTGTAATGTGCTAAGTTGGTCAAATAACGATCTTTTAATAAATGTTTCGTACGTAAAACCTAGGGGAATAGAACTTTTACTTTGTGAAATTTTCACATTGCCAGCAGTTCCAATCTGTGTATTATTAAACCCTAAATATCCTGGACTAACTGACGTAATTAAGTTGTATTTAACACTTGCAAACGTTTGTAATAATGGCCTGTGCATTAACCCTTTTGCCCATCTTGTTTCTGTTTCATTTTTTGCATCAATTACATTAAAAGCATTTAAAAATTCGATGTAATACTTTTGGTTAAATGACGCATATGATGGAGTTCCAAAATACCTCTGATATTTGGCATCGTTTAATGAAGTATGCACAGTATAATTTGAATAATAATCTTTATTGATTCGATAAAAACTTTTATCCCGGTTTTTTAATTGCTCAAGCGCTTCAATAGTAAAGTCATTATAACCCAATTTTGCTTCCATTTTTTTTGGTGTAAGAACTTGTCTGTTATTCACCGAATTTGAAGTCATATAAATAATTTCAACCGATACGATCATAAGTAAAAGTAGTGTTCCCAGATATCGGGTTTTACTGAAATAAACCAACATTAAAATTCCTGTAGAAAAAATAATTATTGTATTAATGGTCGATCTTAGTTTCAAATCGACAACAGTTGTTTGATTAACATTTTCAGGAATCATGTGTAGAAAACTAATTAGTAACACACTGGTTATTAGCAATAACCAAATGTTTAATTTTTGATGTGTTATTAAATAATTTAAAGACCGAACCGAAAAGAAAATCAAAATTAAAGTAACATATAACGAAAAAGTACGATAATAATCCCCTGAGAATAACCAGAATAAATATCTGAAATAAGGTAGAATTATTACTAGAATGAGAACTGCCAGCAATAAACCGTAAGTTATTTTTCGCTTATAGTCAACGTTTAAAAATATTTGTGGAAAGAGTAAAAGCCCCAAAGTACCGCAATAAAATACCGGCGCTTCCAAATAATTATTCCAACCCTTGAAATTGCTGCCATTTCCAAGTAAATCGGGTGAAAATGTTCGAGATAGTGCTGTCCACAACTCTGTAGCATCAGAAATGGCAAATTTTGAAACTGAACTTAGACTAGCAAAAAATCCGGATTCACCGCCTACCCGTGGACTTTGCAAATACAAATCAACTGCCGGCATAAAAAATACAGCAGAAATCCCCAATCCGATTATCCCAATCATCATTAGTTTTACTTCCATTAAAAGTAATTGCTTAATATTTATGCTTGATTTATTGTAGTGCCGAACCAGTGAATACACAAAAATAAATAAGCCTTGCAAATACAGATAAAATGGACCAGATGCGGCAACTAAGGCTATACAAATGGCAAATAACAACCACGATCCTTTTTGGTAAAAACGCTCAAACGAATAAAGCAGCATGGCAACATAAACAACCTCTGTTGAAAATATGTACCAGCCACTCCCTACAATCATATAACCAGAGAATCCATAAAGCAAAGCTCCTAAAACAGAACTAACTGTGTTAAGCCTTATAATTTTAAGGAATGCGTAAAATAAACCAGTAGCAATAAAAATCTTTAATAATTCAACGTAAAAAATGATGTAGGGGATATTTTCCCTATCAGACAGATAATAAAAGTACCTGAATGGATCACCGAAATTTTGCGGGAAAATATTCTGTCCCATTCCAGTTTGAAAGGACCAGCCAGGGAATTCCCCAATACTAAAATAATCAGAAATTAATGCATAAGTCGGCCAGTATGTATTTATTGTATCACTGCCAATATCTGTAAATAAGTATAGTTTTTTAAGAAATATAAAATCCTTAAATACTACTAATGAAATAATTATAACCAAAGTGTACAGCAGTACAAGTCCCCTGGTTTCAACTGAATTATATAAATTGCCTAAAAACGGCCTTTCTATGTTGTTTTTTATGACAACTTCTTTTTGATAACTTTTTTTAGATGGATTCTTTTTCACAAGTGCTATAATTAGATTTTATCATCATACTGTAAATCATAAAAGTATTAATTATTACCTTAAATCCTCAGATCGGTAATTTGGTTTGAAAATAAGAGGTTCAACAAGTTCTGTTGTTAGTAAACAAAAAAGAGCAACAAAAAATAAATCGTGTAACACTCTGTCATTCAGGTTGATAATATTGGAATCGAACCGATGACCTTCCCGATTGCTATCGGGACGGTTTTTATCTTGACAGTTTATGGACAGCTGGAGATTTTCAAAAGTGTCATTGCAAATTATTATGCCATAGCCATAATAGTTTCCTTTTCTATTTAAAATATTTAAACTGTATTCAATCAAGGTTTTCAATCAATTTTTGAAAAAGGATACTGGTTATTCCAAAGCAAACCAATTTTATCTGAATCCCCGGATATTTGAAATTGTATTTCTTCTCCACTTTCAATATCAATAAATTTTAATTCCTGTAAGGGATACAACTTACTAACCTCTTTAGTAATTAAGTCATTTACTATCAGACTACTATCCTTAATACTCATTTCAATAAAATAATCACCAATTTCAGGTATTTGAAAATTTAGTTTATATTTTCCAGTTAATTTATACAATTGTTCTACAGGTATTTTGATTACTTCAATCACTTTTTGATTACTTATTCCCCAACCATAGTAATTTGAAATTGAGCGTAAAATCTCATTTATCAATGCTCCGCCATTGTCAGCATTTGTCATAATTATAACAGCATCATCTTGTTTTGCAAATGATATTAGATTGTTGGTAAATCCTTCATTTTTACCACCATGAGAGAAAATTAATGAATCCCCATCACCCTTAATTGATACACCAAGTCCCCAGTCATTTTTATGTTTGGTCAACATTTGCTCAAATATTTCTTTTGACAGGACTCCTTTTTCTTTTCCTGATAGTATTTTCTGAACATTGATGCAATAATTTGCTAATTCAGATGGTGTTGTCCATAATCCAGCTGCTGCCTGTTCCGGATAATTGTGCCAGAGACCTTCAACAATTTCGCCCTTACCATTGTAAGCTGCACTTGCTTTGGAATAATAGTGTTTCCGGCAAAGGTTGGTCAAAAGTACTGTTAGGCATTCCCATTTGAGGCAGAATGTTCTCTGCCATATATTTTTCAAGAGGTAATCCGGTTATATCCTCAACCAATTTTTCCATCACAGTAAAACCACCACCTGAATACCTCCAAATGCTTCCGGGAAAAGTATCTACTACAATGGCTGGTGTATTACCTTTACCATTAAGAACTGTTTCAATAGATGGGAAAGTATCTTTTTGCTGATAACCCGGAAATCCATGAACTGTCATTCCTGCTGTATGTGTCAATAATCTCCTTAATGTAACTTTTTCTGTTTCCGTAAATTTATTGTCTTGAACTTTCCAATCCTTTAAATAAGTATTTACATCTTCATCAAGGTCAATCTTTCCTTCCTGAACCAGTTTTAAGGCAGCAAGTGCAGCAATTGGTTTGCTTATGGAACCAGCCTGAAATAAAGTATTAATAGTTACTTGTGAACTGTCATTGATATTGGCAATTCCATAACTTTTTGCCCAACGTATTTCCCCATCTTTACAACTGCAATACTGACACCGGGAACTTTATAATGTTCCATTCTTTCAGCAATTGAATAATTATTAACTGGTTCACCTTTAATTTGGATTCCTGTCATCAAATTGTTTTCAATGGCATTTATTTCTGTCTCCAATTCATTATTCTTTTTATCTGAACACGAAAAGAATACACTTAAAATCAATACTAAAAGGATGGATTTAGTTTTCATAATGTTAGGTAATATTGTTTTTCAAGATATGAATTAATTCATTGACAATCAAAATAAAATTTGTGCAGCTATTCATTAAATTACACAAGTTTTATGTTGATTTTTATATGTTTTTTGAGACTGTTTTTCTGCTGCTGTAGGTGAAAGATAATCACGGAAAATATAGAATAATCTAAAGAACTGAACCTTTTGGAAAGGCTTCTTGATCTTAACTAATCTGCAATTAAATAACATAATTAATTTTTATTCATATGGAAACTTATGTTTTGGTTCCATTTTCTGAAAGTCAGGAATACATGGAAGAAGATTGGTTTTAGTATGAGGCTATTCTTGCTATAGCAGTTGAAGAATCTGTTGGAAGCAGTGCCTGTTTTATACCGATACTCAGAATTCTGTTTGAAGAAAACGAGTAATTAAAATCACTCACGAAAGGGTGTGGTTTTTTATTTTTCGATTAGAAGCAAGAAAATACCACTCAACTTTTTAAAATTGTCAGTAAAAGGAATTGAATTTTCTTGAAAGACTATTAAATTCAGTAAACCATCTTTCAATGAATCTTATACATTTTGGAACACTATTATGATTTTTTTTCCTCCAATCGTGCAAAATAACGTTTCTTAGCTTCTTCAGTATCAGCGCCAACTGCTATATAAATTCTTGTTCTTGAATTAATAACAACTGCTTGTAATTTTTCCAAATCGGGCGATTTGAATGTAACAATTTTCTTATCGTATATCATATTTGTTATTAGTGTCAAATTTTATGCCGTTATATTTAAATCACTCTTCAACGACGGCAATTAATAACTACAAATTTGAAATTAATATGTATTTATTGCCGTTCACTTTAGTGAACGGATTTAGTTAATGTACATGAATTGGGGGTTTTAACCCCATCACTTAAATAATTTACCATTCGCCTAATTCAATTTAGAAAAATGATAACAAAAAAAGAGTTACAAATAATTGTAACTATTTCATATTGTGGAGAATATTGGTCCCGATAACTATCGGGAGAACCGATGACCTTCCCAATTATCATCGGGACGCTCTAGCCAACCGAGCTTAGATTAAAAAAAAAAAGAGCTACAAATTTAATCTTTGTAACTCTTAGATATTCAGGTGGAGAATATGGGTCCCGATAGCTATCGGGAGAACCGATGACCTTCCCGATTATCATCTGGACGCTCAAACTCTTTGCATCAATCGGGATGTGCTAAGATTATCAAGATATTGAATTAATCACTTAATAAATGTTACTCAAATGTGGCTAAAGCCTTGTTAGTTAGAAATATAATTTAACCGTCAGCTAAAGCAGACGGCAATAAATAGCTACAAATTTGAAATTAATATGTATTTATTGCCGTTCACGTTAGTGAACGGATTTAGTAAATGTCCATGAATTGGGGGTTTTAACCCCATCACTTAAATTATTTACCATTCGCCTAATTCAATTAAGAAAAATGATAACAAAAAAAGAGTTACAAATAATTGTAACTATTTCATGTTGTGGAGAATATCGGGTCCCGATAGCTATCGGGAGAACCCATGACCTTCCCGATTATCATCGGGACGCTCTAGCCAACCTAGCTTAGATAAAAAAAAGAGCTACAAATTTAATCCTTGTAACTCTTTGATTATCAGGTGGAGAATATGGGTCCCGATAGCTATCGGGAGAACCGATGACCTTCCCGATTATCATCAGGACGCTCTAGCCAACCGAGCTTAGATTAAAAAAAAAGAGCTACACATCATTGTAACTCTTTCATATTGTGGAGAATATCGGAATCGAACCGATGACCTTTTGACTGCCAGTCAAACGCTCTAGCCAACTGAGCTAATCCCCCCTTTTGAGCGTGCAAATATAAAAATATTTTTTATCCTCAGTAATGATTCTCTTTCGAAAATTGATTTCAATGGTATTTATTGAAATGTCATTTTGCAAAGATTTTTTATTTGTAAAATATTTATCAAATAATCTCTTTTTCAAAGAATCTGGTAAAGTTTTTGTAACACCAATTATGTTCTGCAGAAAACAGTTTTAGCCGGCGTTCTTTTTTTATTGTTCCACTCTTTAATTTAAAAAAGTTATGAAAACTAAAAAAAGCGAAAAGGCAAATCTCGAAAACAAAAAAGGTTACTTTTTCCTTATTGGCTTGTTGATTTCTTTGGGTACAGTTTTACTGGCTTTTGAATGGAAGCAGCCGCCGCCAAAGCCGGTGGAATTGGGTACTTTGAGTTATGTTGAACCCGATGTTGTGTACATTCCGCCAACAACAAACTACGAAAAACCAATGCCACCAAAAGTTGTTGTTCCTGAGATTTTTAAATTGGTTGATAACAATTCAGAAACAGAAATGGATTTAAATGTGTTCAACACAGAACCTGAAGAATCCATTATCGATTTTAACCAGTTGGTTTTTAAACCAAAAGAAAATCAAAACGACAAGGAAGAAGAAATTTTTCTGTTTGTTGAGCAGATGCCTGAATTTCCGGGAGGCGATGCAGCCTTAAGGCAATACCTTGCCAATGCGGTAAAATATCCGGCTATTGCGCTGGAAAATAATATCCAGGGGAAAGTGTATGTGAGTTTTGTAATTGATGAAACGGGAAATATAGCCAGCGTGGATTTACTCCGTGGAGTAGATATTTCCATTGACAATGAAGCACTGCGTGTAGTTCGGGCGCTGCCAAAATGGAAGCCGGGAAAGCAAGGCGGGAAACCTGTAAAAGTGCGCTTTAGCGTACCAATTCACTTTGAATTGCAATAGAAAATGAAAATGGAAATTATTTTGATTTGCAATTGATAATTATTTTTTATCTTTAGACCCTGTATTTAAGGTAAAAAATCGAATATAAACTAATAAAAATAACAAAAATGGAAGTGAAGAAATCACCAAAGGTTGATCTGGAAAGTAATAGAAATACATACTTCATGATCGGTCTTGTTGTTTCATTGGGAATTATGCTTTTGGCTTTTGAATGGACAGCCAAACCAACCAAAGCTGATTCTCTGGGAGAAGTAAACGCTGCTAACGTTGAAGAGGAAATTATCCCGATTACACGTGAACAGGAAATTAAACCACCACCACCACCACCACCACCAAAAGTTGTCGAAGTCTTAAACATTGTTGATGACAAGGCCATAATTGATGATGATCTGATGATTGAGGATTCTGAAGCTGATGATCAAACATTAATAAATGTTGCTCCTGTTATTTCTGCAAAAGAAGAAGAAGAGGAAGAAGAAGCTCAGGTTTTCTTTATTGTTGAGGACATGCCTGAATTTCCCGGGGGGGAAATGGCATTGCGCACCTACATTGCAAATGCAATCAAATATCCGGTAATTGCACAGGAAAATGGAATTCAGGGTAAAGTGTATGTGACTTTTGTTGTTGGAAAAGATGGTTCGGTGAGTAATGCAAGTATTGCAAGGGGGGTCGATCCTTCGATTGATAAAGAAGCGTTGCGTGTTATAAATACGCTTCCAAAATGGAAACCAGGGAAACAACGCGGGAAACCGGTTAATGTTTCTTATACAGTACCAATTAATTTCCAGTTGCAATAAGAAATTAAAAACAATAGTTTTGCACTCCCGATCCATTTATGGGTCGGGAGTTTTTATTTAGTTAAAACAGAAAAATGATTGAAACAGCGCCAATAACAGAAAAGGCAGTGCTTGTAGGACTAATAAGCAATTCGCAGGATGAAAAACAGGCAAAGGAATATTTGGATGAATTGGAATTTCTTGCAGATACTGCCGGTGCCATAGTATTAAAAAAGTTCACTCAAAAGCTTGATTCACCCAATACAGCTACATTTGTCGGTTCAGGTAAATTAGAGGAGATTGGGACTTACATTAAAATGGTGGAAGCCGATACTGTAATTTTTGATGATGAACTGTCACCAACACAACTTCGCAATATTGAGCGCATTTTGGAATGTAAAGTTTTGGATCGCACCAACCTGATACTCGATATTTTTGCAAAACGTGCTCAAACGGCAAATGCAAAAACCCAGGTTGAATTGGCGCAATACCAGTATATGTTGCCTCGGTTAACACGAATGTGGACTCACCTCGAACGGCAACAGGGTGGTATAGGGATGCGTGGTCCGGGTGAAACACAGATTGAAACCGACCGGAGGATCATCCTTGACAAAATAGCTTTGTTAAAGGAAAGGCTCAAGAAAATTGACATGCAAAAGTCAATTCAGCGTAAAAACCGAGGAAAATTGGTACGGATCGCATTGGTAGGATATACAAACGTTGGCAAATCAACAATTATGAATATGCTTGCCAAATCAGAGGTTTTTGCAGAAAATAAATTGTTTGCCACATTAGATACAACAGTTCGCAAAGTAGTAATTGGCAATCTTCCTTTCTTACTGGCTGACACTGTTGGATTTATCCGGAAATTACCGCATGGGTTGGTGGAATCTTTCAAATCGACACTTGATGAAGTGCGTGAATCGGATGTTTTATTACACATTGTCGATATTTCGCATTCAGGTTTTGAAGAACAGATTGAAACAGTAAATTCTACACTTGAAGAAATAAAAGCCGGGGACAAACCGACAATTTATGTATTTAATAAGATCGATGCATTTTCATATGTGCAGAAGGATGATGATGACTTGAGTTTGCGCACAAAAGAAAACTTTTCACTCGAAGAATGGAAAAGTTCATGGATGGCAAAGCACAACACACCTTCACTTTTTATTTCGGCCAAATACAAAGAGAATCTTGAGGATTTTAAAACACATTTATACGATCTGGTAAATGATATTCACTCGAAACGTTTTCCATACAACGATTACCTGTACAATTCGGAATGGGAAGAAGATGAGCAGAAGGAAGACTAATTTTCCACTTGACATGGTTTATTCAATTGAAGGTTATTTTTTTTTGACTCTGTAACGGATAGTGTGGGTTGCTGATATTAATTGCAAAAAGAACCACTATTGGATCCTTAACTAACAGAAAGCGGCAGAGCCGCAAAATATTTGTAGTAAAGAAATGATAAAAGACTGGAAAGGTGCAGCGCACCGAAATTATACAAATAAAGGTGGCTATATTTCGGTGCTCCGCACCTTTTGCATGTCTTGTGCTATATATACTACAAATATCAACGGTGCTCCGCACCTAAAAATGCTTGCTTTATAATACCCATACCCAACGTTATAGAACCTTTAAGTCTGTAATATGGGTTCTTTAATCCTTTAAAAACCTTATTCACGGTTTTTAAACTTAGCAGAAAATTACCACCACACGGAATTAAACCTTATTTCCCTGCAAAACGTCATAAAACAGTTTTTTAAAAGTATAAATTTCGTATTGTGGAAAAATTACTACAGAAAACAGTTTATTACCTCTCTTCTTTTTATTAACCTTGTATTTAGTATTCATACCTAAATCAATAAATCATGAAAAATTTATTTCTGACAATTACCACATTTTTATTTATGGTGCTGGCTTGCTTTGCACAAAATGATAAGCCCGCGTTTGACAAACCTGTAAATGTTTTGGTTTTTAGTAAAACGATGGGATTCAGGCATGAATCCATTTCGTCGGGTTTAAAAATGCTTTATGACCAAAGTAAAAAGCAAAACTGGGTAATTACAGCCACCGAAGATGCCGGACTTTTTAATGATGCCTTTCTTTCCAATTTCGAGGTTGTCGTATTTCTTAATCCTACAGGAGATGCGGTTGATGCAACTGGACAGGCGGCTTTTGAAAAATTTATGAAAAGCGGAAAAGGTTTTGTAGGTATCCATGCCGCTGCCGACTGCGAATATGAATGGCCGTTTTACGGGAAACTTGTTGGCGGATATTTTAAAACACATCCCGAACAACAGGAAGCAACAGTTGTTTTCGAAAAATCAGACCATCCGGCAATGAAACCGTTCAATGGAATGAAATCTTACACTACCTGGGACGAATGGTACACATTTAAGGAAAATCCACGCACAAATATGAATGTTCTAGCCACGTTGGATGAAAGTACGATTAAAAAATTCGATAACGACAATTTCAGGATGGGCGACCACCCAATTATCTGGTGGAGTGAGAAAGATGGAATCCGTTCGTTTTATACTGGTTTTGGCCACACCCATGAAGCTTTCCAGGACAAATTGATTATCGAACATATTACAAATGCCATTAACTGGGCAACAAAACGAATAAATTGAATGTAAGAGATTATAAATACGAAGGGGATGATTTTCAATCGTCCCTTTTTTGTTGAAAAAACAAAATGATTATACGTTTTATGACCTAACACCGAAGGTGTCTTATTTTCATAACCTTAGGTCAACGACCTAAGGACATTAACTGGGCAACAAAACGAAT